>JASGIE010000044.1:0-16758 GCA_049841055.1 Paludibaculum sp.
CGCAGGAGTAATGTACCGCTGGCAGTTGTCCCTGGCCGGATCGATCCTGACGGCCGTTCTTCTCATCGTTCTCTTCCCCCCATTTCAGATTTCCCTGCTGGCTCCGGTGGCGCTGACGCCGCTGCTGTATGCGCTGGCGCAGGAGCCGGACGGCAAGCACCGTTTCCTGTGGGGCTGGCTGTGCGGGTTCCTCTACTGGGTGGTGGTGTGTCACTGGATTCGCGACGTGCTGGCCGCCTATCGGGGGCCTGACCGGACCGTTGAGCTGGCTGGCCGTGGTGCTCTTCGCCGTCGCCAAGGGACTGCATCTGGCGGTCTTCGCGTGGCTCGCCGGATTCGTGCTGAACCGGACCTGGGCTATTCCGGCGGTGGCGGCGCTGTGGACGGGCATTGAGCGGACGCATGGTCCGCTGGGGTTCGCCTGGCTGACGCTGGGGAATGCCGGCATCGAGATGGCGGCTCCTCTGCGAGCAGCCCCGGTGTTCGGTGTCTACGGACTGTCGTTCATCTTCGCGATGCTGGCGGCCGGATTGACGATGGTGGCGTTGCGGCGCGACCGGCGGCAACTGGCGTGGCTGCTGCCGCTGGTGCTGTTGTATGGACTGCCGGTGGCGGGTCCGACAAAGGCTCCTGAGGCGCAGGCGGCGGCGGTCCAGACGAACATCGGTGCTGACGTGAAGTGGACGGCCGAGGAGAAGGAACGAGTGGTGAAGCGGCTGTCCCTGCTGACGCTGCAGGAGTCGCTGGACGTGGCGAAGCCGAAGCCGGCCCTGGTGCTGTGGCCCGAGGCTCCGGCGCCGTTCTACTACTATGACGACGCGGCGTTCCGCGAGCAGGCGACGGGCGCGGCGCGGCTGGCCGGGGCTCCGCTGCTGTTCACGGGCGTTGCTTACACGCCGCAGAAGGAGCCTCTGAATTCGGCCATTCTGCTGGGGCCCGAAGGGCAACTGCTGGGGCGTTACGACAAGGCGAACCTGGTGCCGTTCGGCGAGTACATTCCGGCGGGCTTTGGCTGGATCCAGAAGATTTCCAGTGAGGCGGGCAATTACGCGCCCGGGCCGGGTCCGAAGGTGTTCATCACGGACGGCCATACGCTGGGGGCGTTCATCTGCTATGAATCCGCCTTCCCCAGCTACATTCGCGAGTTCGCGAAGAGCGGCGCAGAAGTTCTGGTCAACCTGACGAATGACGGCTACTTCGGGCACGGCGTCGCGCGGGAGCAGCATCTGCAACTGGTACGGATGCGGGCCGTGGAGAACCAGCGCTGGGTGCTTCGGCCGGCCAACGACGGCATTACGGCGTCGATCGACCCCGCGGGGCGCATCTGGGATCGCCTGCCCGAGTTCAAGCTGACCAGCGGGCGTCTGCGCTTCGGCTGGAACCGGACGAAGACGTTCTACACGGAATACGGCGACTGGTTCGCGTGGCTATGCCTCGCGGCCGGGTTGGCCGCCGTCGTCTATACGCAGTTGCCCACCTATCGTCCGGCGGAGTAACCGCCCGGCGCAGTAAAATGGGCGCGCCATGCTTCGATTGTTTCTCCCGCTGATATTGGTACTGTGCGCGCAGGCCGCTCCGCTGCCAGTTCGCGGCATTCACCTGGGCGCGCCGATGCCGGAAGAGATGCCCTTGGCGATCCGCTTCATCGAGGAGGCGCTGCCGAAGGAGGGCGTGAACACCCTGATCCTGGAGTTCAACTACCGCTATCAGTACACCAGCCATCCGGAGGTAGTGGACGCCAATGCGCTGTCGGCGGACCAGGTGCGGCAACTGGCCGCTTCGTGCCGGAAGGCGAATGTACGGCTCATTCCGCTGATCAACCTGCTGGGCCACCAGTCGTGGGCGAAGACGACATTTGGGCTGCTGCGCGCGCATCCGGAGTTCGATGAGACGCCGAAGCTGTATCCCGAGAACAAGGACATCTACTGCCGCAGCTACTGCCCGCGGCATCCCAAGGTGCACGGCGTGCTGTTCGACCTGATCGATGAGCTGATGACGGTCACCGGCGCAGATGCGTTTCATGCCGGCATGGACGAGGTGTTCCTGCTGGGCGAGAAGGAGTGCAAACGGTGCAGGGGCCGCAACAAGGCGGAGCTGTTCGCGAATGAGGTGAAGGCGATTCACGCGCATCTGGCGAAGCAGAAGAAGGAGCTCTGGATCTGGGGCGACCGGCTGATCGACGGCAAGGTGACGGGCATCGGGAAGTGGGAGGCGAGCGCGAACGACACGGCTCCGGCGCTGAACCTGATCCCGAAGGATGTGGTGATCAACGACTGGCACTATGAGGCTCCGCACGCCACGGGCACCTACTTCGCGCGGTCGGGTTTTCGTGTGGTGAGTTCGCCGTGGAAGAAGACGCCGGTGGCGCTGGGGCAACTGGCGCAGATCCGCGACGCCCGCGCGCATTCCACGAAACTGGTGGGCGAGCGGATGCTGGGTATGCTGCAGACAACCTGGGTGGGCTTCGGCCCGTTCGTGCGCGCGTATTTTGGAGAAGGCGATGCGCCGAAGCAAGGCGTGCCGGAGGCGGTGCAGTGCTTCCGATCGCTGTTCGCGGAATTGAGGACGATGGATTAATCATGCTGACCCGACGGGAGTTCCACTTTTCGATGCTGGCGGCTCCGGCCGTCGTAGGCAGTGCTCTGGACAAGACGCCGGCACGGGCTATCGGGCTGGACGGAGCCGAAGCGGCCGCCTGCAAGGTGACTCGCCGCTGGACCGGGCCGGTGTGCCGGGCCAGCGTCACGAACAGCGGCGCGGCGCCGGTGCGGCTGCGCGAGATCGTTCTGTTCGAAGGCGCGCATGGCTACGGACCGGAGACGAAGCTCTATGGCGAAGGCTTCACGATGCTCAGCCAGACGGGCGGGACGCTGGGGGCGCCCACGGCTATCGGCGGGTATCTGGATAAGAAGCACTACCGGATTCCCGAGCCCGCGGACGCGACCACGGTGTATAGCGTGGCGTGCCTTTCGCCGGCGGCGAACCAGCATGAGCTGATGGCGTTCACCTCGTCGCGGCGGTTTGTCGGGCGGTTCCATTTCCGGCCGTCGACCTTGCAGGTGACGCTGGATTGCGAGGGGCTGGAGCTGGCTCCGGGGCAGACTTGGGCGCTGGAGGAGTTCGTCCGGCTGGAAGGAACGAACCGGGCGGCACTGTTCGAGCAACTGGGCGGGCTGATCGCGAAGAATCATCCGCCGCTGAAGTGGTCCGCTCCGCCGGAGGGCTGGTGCTCGTGGTATTGCTTTGGGCCGAGAGTGACGGCGCAGCAGGTGCGGGACAACCTGGAGTGGATTGCGAAGAACGCTCCGAATCTGAAGTATGTGCAGATCGACGACGGCTATCAGCCGGCGATGGGCGACTGGCTGGAGACGGGGACAGCGTTCGGCGGCGACGTGCGGGCTGTATTGAAGGAGATCAGGACGCGCGGGTTTGAGCCGGCGATCTGGGTAGCTCCGTTCATCGCGGAGGAGAAATCGAAGCTGTTCACGGAGCATCCGGGCTGGTTCATGAAGGATGAACAGGGCGCTCCGCTGGCGTCGAACAGGGTGACGTTCGGCGGATGGCGGCGCGGGCCCTGGTACGCGCTGGATGCGACGCAGCCGGCGGTGCAGCAGCACCTGAAAACCGTGTTCCGGACGATGAACCAGGAGTGGGGCGTCACCTACTTCAAGATGGACGCGAACTTCTGGGGCGCGATGCACGGGGGCCGGCTGTCGGATGGCAAGGCGACGCGTGTCGAGGCGTACCGGCGTGGCATGGAGGCGATCATCGAAGGCGCGGGCCGCAGTTTCCTGCTGGGCTGTAACCATCCGATGTGGCCATCGCTGGGGCTGATCCACGGGTCGCGGTCGTCGGGCGATATTTCCCGAAAGTGGGGCACGGTCAGCAAGGTGGCCGGCGAGAATCTGAACCGCGCGTGGCAGAACGGCCGGTTGTGGTGGAACGATCCGGACGCGCTGGTGCTGCTGGGCGACCTGCCCGAGGACGAGTTCATGTTCCATGCCGCGGCGACCTACGCCACGGGCGGCATGTTGCTGTCGGGCGATGATCTGACGAAGATGACGCCGGAGCGCAAGGCCCTTCTGTTGAAGCTAAGGCCCACCGCCCAGGCGGCGTCGTTCGATCCGGAGTTCAAGGTCGGCCGGATGAAGCGGCCGGGCCACGAGCTGGTGTTCGTGCTCAACTGGTCTGACAAGACGGTGACGCAGTCGTTCCTGCTGCCGGGGCTCGTCCAGGTGAAAGACTTCCTCACGGACGAAGACATGGGCAAACACAGGGGCGATTGCGAGGTGCCGGACATGCCGCCGCACTCGGGCCGCGTCTTTCAGTTGGTGGGCTGAACGGGGCGCCTCCCGGAAGACTTCCACATCTGCAACGCGCGGAAGCCCTGCTGGGCCTCCTGCGGCGTGATGGAGCAGTGTCCGCCGCGGCGGACGTACTGCTGCGCGAACCACTGCCCTGCCCCGGCGTAGCGGACCAGATCCGCGTAGGCGTTGGGCACCCACGGCGGCACAAGCGGATCGTAGGTGGTGTGGATGGCCAGCAGGGGGCGAGTGAGACGGCCGGTGGGTGTGTAGAAAGTGCGGAGATACTCGGCGGCGCGGGGCTCGGCGGTGTAGCGCGCCACGCCGTCGTTCAGCTTGTTGTCGTCGGGCGAGCCGCTATAGAGGGTGTCGCGATTGTCGAACGGGTTGCCGCCGCCGCGCTGCTGCAGGTCGAGCAGGACGTAGGTCCAGAAGACGAGCGTGTCGGCGAGATCGTGATTCGTCGGGATGCCAGCCCACTGGCGCACGGCGGCGGCCGGCTGGGGTTTGCCGTTGAGCAGGCCTTCGATTTCCGCGGTCTTTTGCGCGCTCATGCGGTAGGACGACGGAACTTTGGCCGGATTGGGCAGCGCGCCCGGGAAGTAGTAGTCGAAGACGACGCGCATGTCGAAGATGCGGTGCTGCGCAAATTGCTCGGCGGAGCCCAGCGGGCCGCAGAGCGCGAGTCCGCCATCGTAGGCGCTGGGGTACTTCTCCAGCAGGGTCATGGTGAGGAAGCCGCCCATGGAGTGCCCCATGACGAAGGTCTCGACGGGTTTGCCGTATTTGCCGGTGAAATAGCGGCGCAGGGCTTCGGTGTCCTGCACGGCCTGCTCGATCGCCCAGCCTCCGGCGGCGTAGCCGGATTGGATGACGGCCACTCCGCTGTCGAGGAAGCCCGAAAACTGCGGCTTCTCGTTCTGCGCGAATTGGACGGGATTGCCGTCGTAGCCGTGGCAGTAGACGAGGATCTCGCGGTCCAGCGCGCGGGCACGTCGATGCGGTAGCTGGCACCGTTCAAGGTTCCGACCTCGACGCGCGGCTGTGCCTGGCAGGCGGCGGTGAACAGGGCCGTCAACAACACAAGGGCTGTTCGGACCTGCTTCATCATGCGGATCCTCGCTGATGGGCATGCAACAAGTGCGCCGAGGCGGTATCTGGGGATCCCGCGCGGGCCGGAGGGCCGCCCCACCGGCGGGCGGACCTCGTTCTTCTTAGCTGTGGCGGATCACCAGTACATCGCCGTCCTTGACGATGTACTCCTTGCCTTCCAGGCGCAGTTGGCCTTTCTCGCGCAGGCCGCCGTAGCCGTTCTGGTCGACCAGCGTCTGCCAGTTCACGACTTCGGCGCGGATGAACTTCTTCTCGAAGTCGGAGTGGATGGCGCCGGCGGCCTTCACGGCAGTCGAGTTGATCGGGAATCGTCCAGGCGCGGACTTCGGTTTCGCCGGCGGTGAGGAAGCTCATCAGGCCCAGCAGGCGGTACATGACGTTGATCAGGCGGCCCAGGCTGCTGCCGGGCAGGCCGTAGCTGGTCATGTACTCGGCGGCCTCCTCGGGGGAGAGTTCCGCCAGTTCCGCTTCGATCTTGCCGCAGACGGCGCAGAGCTCGGCGTTGGCTTTGCCGGAGAGCAGCTGGTCGCGGAAGGCGGCCTCCTTCTCGGGCAGCGTGGAGGCGTCGGCTTCGCCGAGGTTCATCACCAGCAGGATGGGCTTCTGCGACAGGAACTGGAACCAGCGCAGCAGCTTCTCGTCGGCCGGCTCCAGCTCCCAGGCCCGCAGGGGTTCGCCGGCTTCCAGCTTGGCCTTGGCGGTTTCCAGCAGTTTGAATTCGCGGTCCATGACTGGTCGCGGATCTTCTTGCGTTCCTTCTCCAGGCGTTCGAGGCGCTTTTCGACGACGACGAGGTCGCTCAGCACGAGCTCCATGTCGAGGTCTTCGATGTCGCGGGGCCGGGATCGACATTGCCCTTCTCGTGCGGCACGGTCTCATCTTCGAAGACGCGGACGACGTGGGCGATGGCGTCGACGACGCGCAGGCTGGCGAGGTAGCTGGGGTCGCGCAGGGCTTCCTTGGAGATGGCCGGAAAGTCGAGGAACTCGATGGTGGCGTAGGTGATCTTCGGAGGCAGAAAGATTTTGGCCAGGGCGTCGATGCGCTGGTCAGGCACTTTGGTCATGCCGACGCGCGCTTCCATGGTGCCCACGCGGGTGGCCTCGTGTACGCCCGTGAGGATAGTGAACAAGCTGGTCTTGCCCGTCATGGGGAAACCGAGAATGGCTGTCTTCATAAAACTTATAAGGGAACTTCTTCCCGGTTCAGGATTTCGGCCAGCAGGCGCTCGGCGGTTTCGGTCGAGCGGTTGGAGAGCGACACCCGCTGGTTGAGCACCACGCGGTGCGCGAAGACCGGCACGGCCAGGCGTTTGATGTCGTCGGGCAGAACGTAGTCGCGGCCCTCCAGCAGCGCCAGGGCCTGCACGGCGCGGTAGAGAGCCTGGGCGCCGCGCGGGCTGACACCGAGCAGCAGCGACTCGTGCGTGCGGGTGGCCTCGACAATGCTCAGCATGTAGCTGACGAGGGACTCGTCCACGCTCACCCGTTCGGTGGCGAGCTTGGGCGCTGAGCAGTTCCTCGGGCGTCAGGATCGCCTGCGGCGCTGACCCAGTTCGCCGCGGGCGACTGGCGCAGGATCTCGCGCTCGCTGGCGCGGTCCGGATAGCCGATGCGCAGCCGCATCAGAAAACGGTCGAGCTGCGACTCGGGCAGAGGATAGGTGCCGTGGTGCTCCACGGGATTCTGCGTCGCGATGACGAGGAACGGCTCCGCCATGGGGTAAGTGTGGCCGTCCATGGAGATCTGGCGTTCGTTCATCGCCTCCAGCAGGGCGGACTGCGTCTTGGGCGTGGCGCGGTTGATCTCGTCGGCCAGCAGGAAACTGGTGAAGATGGGGCCGGGCTTGAATTCGAACTCGCCGGTGCGGGCGTTGTCGATGGTGACGCCTAGGATGTCGCCCGGCAGCATGTCGGCGGTGCACTGCAGACGCTGGAATCCGCAACTGACGGTTTTCGCTAAAGCCTGAGCCAGCGTGGTCTTACCGACACCGGGCACGTCCTCGATGAGGAGGTGTCCGCGCGACACAGCAGGCACACCACGGACATGCGGATCACGTCGGCCTTGCCGCGGATCACGGCGTTGAGCGACGCTTCGAGTTCTGCCAATCTGGTTGCGGCCGAGACCGCGGCCTCCGGGCCGTGCATGTTGTTTCTATGATAGCGATTCTTCGGTGTAGACAGCTCACCGGTCGCGCAAATTGCCTTTCCACAGGACTTGGACGCCGCCCGGGGCCCCGCCGTGCAGGCCGGCGGGCCGCTAGTGGGTCTCGGACGGCCGGACGGGCCGCAGGTACTCGAATTCCACCCAGCCGGCCTTACCGGCCGACGGGCCATCCAGGATCTCCACCTGGTAGCGGCTGCCGTCTTCCACTGTCACGCGTACCTGCGTACCCGTCGGAACCGGCAGGGCGGTCTGGGCGATTTCGGCCTTTTCCAGCTCCTGGCGGTCCTGCTTGCCCATGGCGTTCTGCAGCAGGCGGGTATCGTTCTTCGAGGCGGCCAGCCAGATGGCCTGCCCCGTGGTGGTGGTGAGCACCGCCACCTCACCCTTATGCAGGATGTGATTCTCGGGAGTCTCGGGCTTCAGTTTCCAGGCCCGGCCCACTCCGTACAGGAGGATGAAACCAGACAGGATCACGATGAATACCAGGAACCTGTTCACGGCGCTTTCCTTTCCGCGAAGGATGCACTCGGACTTTAAGGATATGTATGTCTGATTTGAAGTCAAGCCCCAATTGAACCCAATTGAATCTGGGGCCGGAGCCGCTCCGTGGTCTGATACGATACAAGTTCACTGCCATGACTCGCATGCTTCGAGCGGCTGTGGTATTGGCTTGCCTGGGGGCCTTGCTGCAGTCCCAGGCCTTCTCGCAACGGAAGAAAAAGAACAAGAAGGACGAGGACTTCACACAGACCCTGGTAGTGGCTCCGGATCCGCCCGCGGCCGTGGCCGCCGAGACCGCGCGCCTGACCTTTCTGACAACCCCGCTTTCGGCCAAGGGCCTGCTCTCGCAGCAGACCCGCGACGCACTGAAATGGCTGATGCAGAACACCAGGGGCGCGCAAGTGGTCAGGATCCGCGCCTACGTGGCGGGCACCGGCGACCTGCGCCGCATCCCCTCGCTGGTGAGTGAGATGTTCACCGAGAAGAAGATCGCCCTGCCGGTGGTGGCCGTGGTTCTGGTGGGCGGCCTGCCGATGGAAGGAGCGCAGCTCCAGTTGGTGGCGACTCTGCAAGACCGCAAGGCCGTGAATCCGGGCGGCGTCCTGTTCCTGGCCGCGCAGCAACCCACATTGCAGCAGACGATGGAGCAGGTGAAGACGCGCGCGGGCGGTGAAGAGGTGCAGGTGCTCGCCTGCGCCGCGCCGACGCTGGAAGAAGTCGCCTCCGCCAGGACCGCCGCCAGTTCGCTCTTCCCTCGCGCCCAGGCCGTCTTCTACCAGGCTCAGCGTTCGGTGGTCCAGGCCGCGGCGGCGTGCGAAGGCATCGCCCGCCTGGCCCAGCCCCCGGCCGGAGGCGCCCGGTTCCAGGAAGGCGCGGTGGCCGTCTCTTCGCCCCGGCTCATCTTCAGCGGAGCGCAGCTCGCCTTCCGCTATCAGGAATCGGATGCCCGCCTGGCCTTCCAGCGCCTGGATAAGACGCTGCAATCGCTGGGCGGTTCCCTGAGCAGACGGTGTCGCTGAACGCCTACCCGCTGTCGACCCAGCTGGCCGACATGGTGGCGCGCATCCGCCTGGAATTTCTCGATGCCAACCGCCTGCCGTCCGGCACGTCGCTGCCCTATGAAGGGCTGCCGTCGATGGACGCCAGCTTCGGCCTGGAGGCGGTCACCCTGAGTTCGCCCACTCCTTAATTCATCCAGTCCAAGAGGTCTTCCTTCATGTCACAAAAACCAGTTGTCACGTTCGGCGAAATCATGTTGCGCCTGGCGCCTCCCGGATATGAGCGCCTGATGATGTCGCCCATGCTGGTGGCTACGTATGGCGGCGGTGAAGCCAATGTCGCGGTGTCGGTGGCCAACTACGGCCAGCCCGCGCGCTTTGTCACCGTGCTGCCCGACAACCCCATCACCGACGCCTTCGTGTACCAGATGCGCGGCTTCGGCGTCGATACCAGCTACATCAAACGCGCCTCCGGCCGTTTCGGCATCTACTTCGTCGAGCCCGGCGCCAACCAGCGGCCGGCCAAGGTCGTCTACGACCGCGCCGACAGCTCCATCGCCCTGGCGAAACCGGGCGACCTCGACTGGAAGGCCATCTTCGGCGACGCCGGCTGGTTCCACATCACCGGCATCACCCCGGCCCTGACGCAGTCGGCCGCGGATCTCTCCATCGAAGCCGCCAAGGCCGCCCAGTCGATGGGCGTCACCGTTTCCTGCGATCTCAACTACCGCAAGAACCTGTGGAAGTACGGCAAGGCCACCCAGGACGTGATGTCGGAGCTGGTGAAGTACGTCGACTTCGCCATCGCCAACGAGGAAGACTGCCAGAAGGCGCTGGGCATCAAGATCGATGTCGACGTCCACTCCGGCAAGCTCGACCAGGCCCAGTATGAGGCGCTGGCGAAGAAGGTGCTCGACACCTATCCGAACCTGAAGGCCATCGCCATCACCCTGCGCGAGAGCTTCAGCGCGTCGCACAACGGCTGGTCGGCCTGCCTGCACAACCGCGAGCAGTTCCTGCTGAGCCGCCGCTACGACATCACGCACATCGTCGACCGCGTGGGCGGCGGCGACGCCTTCGCCGGCGGCCTGATCTACGGCCTCATCAACGCTGCCGTCGCACCAGGATGCGCTGGAGTTCGCCGTCGCCGCCTCGTGCCTGAAGCACTCGGTGCCGGGCGACTTCAACCGCTTCACCAAGGCGGAAGTGGAAGCGCTGATCAAGGAAGGCGGCAGCGGCCGCGTCCAGCGGTAAGACTGGCCTACAGACACAAAAGGGCCGCCGGGAACGCGATTCGTTCCCGGCGGCCCTTTCTCTTTGGTTTACTGCAGTGAATTGGCCTTGAAGCTGGTGTAGGCGCCGCTGCTGGCAAAGCGCAACCCCATCACGCTGAGTTCGCCCGCGATGGCGGAGATCTCCAGGCTGCCCTTCTTGCCGTCCACAATCCCGTTGAGATCGAGCAGACGGAAGGCGGCATGGCCGTTGGGCGGGATCTCGGGCAGTTGCACCTGGACGATGCGCTGGCCCTGCAGGTCGCGGAATGTGAAGTTGACGATCGAGGCGACGTCGGCGCTCATGTTGGCGACAGCCACGGTTGTCGTGAAGCCGCCTGTGTTGTCGAACGGCATGATCGTCCGGCCCGGAGTGGCGACATTGATCGGCACCGCGGCCTCCTGGTCGGGCCGGCCGGGTACGATCTGGCGGAAGACGGCGAAGCCCGTCACCCACTGGCCGCTGAGGATCTCGGCCCAGCCGCTCTGGACGGTGGGGCTGGCTCCGGTGGTCTGCAGGGTGACGGAAGCGCCGGGCGCGATCGTCACGTTGGTGGGATCCACGCCGTTCTGGAACTGCAGCGGCCAGGCGACCGCGGCGTTGTTGCCCGCGTCGCGCCAGAAGCGCAGATTCACCGTGGCCTGCGTCGAATCGTTGTTCACCAGCGTGATGCTGGTGCGGAACGCCGTGGCGGAATCGCCGCCGTCGGCGATCTGCGGCAGCGACCGCTTGCCGCGTGAGTAGCGGTTGAAGGTCTGCGCCTCAAAGGAGGTGAAAGCACCGGTGGGGTTGAACCGCAGGCCCAGCAGCGAAATCTGGCCGCTGGTGATCCACAGATCAGCCGTACCGCGCTTATCGGCCAGGTAAGGCCAAAGAGCCGAAAGCGAAGTGGCATAGTGGCCGCGCGCCGGGATGTCCGGCAGGCGGTCGACCTTGATGATGCGGCCCAGCTCGTCACGGAAGGCCACACGAACCTTGGCCGTCTCTGTCTGGCTGACATTGGCGATGGCCAGGGCGGAGACAAATCCGTTGGAGTTGTCGAACGGCAGCAGGCTGCGCTGCATCAGGGTGGAGTTCAGCGGAACCGCCGCTTCCTGGAACCGGCCGTCGGGCCGCGACTGGCGGTACACCGCCACGCCGCTGATCTTTTCCTTGCAGACCACTTCGGCCCAGCCGGAAGAGACCGAGGCGTCGGTGGCCGCGGTTTGAACCGACCAGCTCGCATTCGGCTGGATGACCACATTCTCGACCTTGTCGCCGTTCTCGATGGGCGGATTCCAGGCCACCGTGGCATGCGTCGTGGGATCCGACTTGTAGAACTTGACGGTCACATAGGCCGGGGTCGTGTCGTTGTTCACCAGGGTGATGGAAGTCTTGAAGTCGCCGCCATCGGCCACCTGGGGCAACGAGTAGACCCGCGCGGGCTCCAGTTGCGTCCGGATGGGCAGTTGGACCACGGGGGTCGTATCGGTCGGCGTGATCAGAAGACTGTCATCGCGCGGCAACTGGACCGCGGCCAGCGTATCCATCTGCACGGCGAACGTGGAAGGAGTCAGACCGCGCGTGATGGAGACGGTGAGATCCGGGGAGGGCACCACCTCGGTGACGTCGAAATACGCCAGCCTGCCGCCGTTGGCGACCACCTGCACCGGCTGGGGCGGCGCGGCAATCTGCCCGAACGCGTAGAAACTCAACTGGGAAGGAACCACCGTGAAGCCCGGCGGCTGGTCGACCACGGTGACCTTCACGGGAACCGTGCCCAGAACGCCCGGCAGCGTCGCGGCGGTGACGCGCAGTTCGCCGTTCAGAACCGTGCCCACGTCGTAGCCGGAGGAGTTCACCCGGATGCCCACGGTCAGCGGCGAGATGATGGGCGAGGCGTTGGTGATCGAGAGCCAGTTCGCGCCATCGGACGTGTACGGGGTCACCTGGATCTCCCGCACCCCGCCGTCGGAGTTGGCGATATTGAAACTCGAGGTTGTCGAGGATTCCGGCCCCAGCGTCAGATCGAGGCTGGTTGGGTTCAACAGGAAGGCGACGCCCTTCACGGCGAAAAGGACATCAAACGTGGTCGGCAGCTGGCCCGTGGTGGGCGAGGGCGTCACGGTGACCTTGCCGGAGTAAGAGCCCGTCTGCATCCCGAACGGGTTGCAGGTCACCTGGATGTCGAAAGTCCCGCTGGCCGCGACGGCCCCGCTGGTCGGAAATACCTCCAACCATCCCTGATTGCCCTGCACGGAAAAGCTGAAGCCCGGACCGGTATTGATCATCCGGACCGTGGTGCTTACCTTCCCTCCGATCCCCGCGTCCGCGTTCAGATTCGCCGATTGAGGCGAGAAGAATAAAAAGGGGTTTTGCGCGTGGGCCAGCGATAGGCAGCCACTGAGCAGCAAAACAGTAGCGAGTTTCATGACTTTCAGTCTCCGTGTGCCTGACCGGGCCGCGTTCTACCACCCGACAGCCCGCCCGCATAGTCATCATAGGTTCAGGACATGGTACACCGCAAAGGGGTAATCCTTCATCCGGGCGTAATCCAGGCGACACCTTCAGCTTCGGCGGGGCTTGGCCGCTTCGCCAGACTGCCTTTCGGACACCGGCCGCCGGGCCGGGGCGGGGCTCCGGAAAGAAACGACGCAGCGGAGCACCGCGTCCCCTTATAATCAAGGTCAGAATCACTCATGTACTCACGCAGGCAAGTCATTCTCGGGGGGCACCGCACTCGCGCTCTCTTCCGCCGCCGCCGCAGCCCAGGCGCCGGCGCCCAAAGCCGAACCGCAACCGCCCGTCAGCTCCGCCGAAGCCTTCAAGTCCGGCGTCAGCGAAGTGATTGTGCCGGTCACCGTAACCGACGAAAAAGGCCGGTTCGTGCGCGATCTGGACATGAAGGACTTTGAGCTGCGCGACGAAGGTAAAGTCCAGAAGGTCACATACTTCACCCGCGAACGCAACCAGCCCGTCGTGATCGGCTTCCTGGTCGACCTCTCGAACTCCAACCGGCTGCACTGGGACAAGTTCAAGGAGGCCATCCAGGACCTCGTCCTGGCCACGATGGAGCCGGACGGCAAGCCGGATCCCCGCTTCTCGGGCTATCTGATCGGGTATTCGACGGAAGCCGAACTGCTTCAGAACACCACGGACGATCCGGAGAAGATTCTCGAGCGGTTCCGCAAAACTAAACCCGGCGGCGGCGCCGCCCTGTTCGATGCCGTCTACCAGTCCTGCACCAGCCGTACCCTGGTTAAGGGCGAGCCCATCGAGCCGCGCCGCGTGATCGTCATTGTCGGCGACGGCCACGACAACAACAGCAAGAAGACCCTCGAAGAAGTGGTGGAAATCGCCGCAGCGCAATCTGGTGACCATCTACGGCGTCTCGACGGTCGCCTTCGGCTTCCGCAACGACGGCGAGCCGAACCTGAAGCGCCTGTGCGAGTCCTCCGGCGGACGCGTTGTGTATCCGCTGGAGAATCTGTACTCCGACGTCTCCGGTTACCTCTCCACACCTTCGGACGAAGGCAACTTCGCCTACAAGGTCGGGACCGGCGGTTATGCCGCCGCCATCATGCGCGGCATCGTCAATGCGATCTCGGCGACGGCCGGTGAAATTACCACCCAGTACATCCTGCGGTATACGCCGGACAATACCGACGTGGCCAAGAAATTCCGTAAAATCGAGGTGAGGGTGAATCTGGCCAACGTCAAGGTCAGAGCGCGAGAAGGTTATTATCCTTTCACCCCCTAACGGCCGATAAGTACGATTTCATGTCGCTGCCATCCGACATCGCCGCGCCCCTGGAAACCCGCACGGCGGAGTATCGCGTGTTCCAGGCGCTGGGCGAGAACTGCGGCGTGGTGGTCACCGATCCCCAGACCGGGGCCTGCGCCATGCGCTTCCGCCGTGACTGGGCGGAGTTCGCCCCGGAGGAAGCGGAGATCCTGCAGGCCCTGGCGGACGATCTGCCGGCCAAGCAGCAGGAGTTGGGCACGCAAGCGTTCCTCTCCTGGATCGACGCCACTCTCTCGAACACCCTGCGGGTGGAACCGCCCGCCACGGCCCTCTGCCTCGACCTGGAGCGCACGGCGCAGGCGCTCTACCGCCGCTATGTCCGCTCCACCGTGCATCGCTTCCAGACCCATCTGCCGCTCATCCCCATCGACCTGGCGGCCGGTGGACTCGGGCAGGACCGGGCCGCGGGGGCCAAGGAGTGGATCGAAGCAGAGGTGCCCGGCCGGCGCGGTCTGACGGAAGACCTCTTCCTGGTCCGGATCCACGGCCGTTCCATGGAGCCGGAGATTCCGGACGGCTCCATCTGCGTCTTCCGCTCCTACTACGGCGGCTCGCGCAAGGGCGGCATCTTCATCGTGCAGCGCATCGCCACCATGGACGAAGGCGGCGAATTCACCCTGAAGCGGTATGAAAGCACCAAGCAGGTGACGGCCGAAGGCTGGAAACACGCCAGCATCCGCATGCAGCCGGGCAACCCTGAGTTTTCCAGTTGGGAGTTGCGGGAAGAAGACCGCTGGGTGACCATCGCCCAGTTCGTCAGCGTCCTGGAAGACCCCGTCGCCTGACCCTGCCCGGGTTTAGGCCGGAATCGCGCGCGGTGTGCTGTTCGGGCACAACACCGTCAGACCGAAGCCGGCGTCGCCGGGCAGCATGATCCTCAGGCCGCCATAGTCCTGAATATCCACCCCGACCTGGATCACCTTCATGCCGGCCGCCCGCGCCGCCTCCACGCCTGCCGGGGCATCCTCGAAGGCCAGGCAGCGTTCCGGCCGCACGCCCAGACGTTCGGCGCCCAGCAGGAAGCAGTAGGGATCCGGCTTGCCCTTCACCACCTCTTCCGAAGTCACCATCGTGGCCGGCACCGGCAGGCCGGCGGCCCTCAGACGGACCTCGGCCAGTTTGCGGGGGCAGGAGGTGACAATGGTCCACTTCTCCCGGGGCAGGCCGGCCAGCAGCGCGGCGGCCGCCTTGATCCCCACCACACCTTCGGTGTCCAACTCCTCCGCCTGGTTGAACTCCAGGGCGGCGGCCACGGCATCGATCTCCGGGACGAACTGGTGGATGGTCTCGGCGGTCCGGCGGCCGTGCGAGACGGCCAGAATCCGGTTCACATCGATACCGTACTGATCGGCAAAGCGCTTCCAATAGCGAACTACTACTGTATGGGAGTCGACAAGAGTGCCATCGAGATCAAAAAGAATTGCGTCGCAGTCGTAGGTCATGAGAAGCGGCAGGGGTCCCTGAGCGTGAGCTCACTTACTATTATGACAGGACCGGACAACAAGACTCAGGAGTCGGTTTTCTCGATCAGCTTCTCGACGTTCATCATGTAGATCGCCATCTTGCCGTGGCGATCACTCTGGAAAACAATCCGCTGGCTGTTGGCGCTGAAACAAGGCGCCGCCTGCGCGGGATTCTTCGCCTTGTGTTTCGCATAAAGTAAATTCTCGCTTTGTCGCTATTAACAGCAACAAAATATTGGGAGATGCCTTACTGCGGCTAGCGCCCACGAAGACGCTCGAATTGGCGTTGCGGGCAAAGCTGACAAACTGGCTGGTTTTGGCAAGTAACGCGTCCGCGCGGGAGTCGAGCACCTGTTCGCGGATTGAGGAGATCGAACTGGTTCGACTCGGCCGGTTCCAGCAGATATTGCAGCGCCTGGCCGTCCGGCGACCAAAACGCCTGCAGCACCCGCCCGGCCGGCGTCTCGATGCGCCGCTGCCCTGCCCCGTCGAAGCCCGCCACCCACAACTCACCCGCTTCATTGAGCCATAACAGCATGGCGCGCTTCGGGTTGGGGGTCATGCCGAGCACCGCGCCACGCACCTCGACGGCGGTCTCCGGGCTCCCCTTGGGCTGGCGCAACCGCCGGATGTTCGAGTTTCCTCCGCTGGTTTCGACGAAAAAGAGTGATTGACCATCCTCGGTCGAAACCCGCCGGTCCGGCATGCTGCCAGTTGTCGCGGATCTCCGCCAGCTCCAGCCGGTGCTGGTTGCCGAGCTGGATCGAAATCAGCTTCGAACCTGAGAAGAACAGGGCGGATCGGTCGTCGGCGGAGAACGTCAGGCTCTCCGGAGCGTATTCTTCCACGACCGCGATCGGTTTGATCTGGCCGTTCGAAAGATCGATCTGAAAGGGAGCCCATTTTTCCTCCGACTTCGCGGAGAACAGCAGGATCTTGCTGCGCCGGTCGATGCAGCGAGCCGGAGGCGGCGAAAGCGTGCTTTCGTGCTCCGGACTCGTGAGCCGCCGGACGTCGAACTCAGTGGCCGGATCCTGGTAACGAACCCACTCCTGCGACCCCACGGCCACGCTAGCCAGAAAGGATCGCCGCGACTGCTCCATATCCTGAATTTTAGCAGGCGGCAAGGCGTGATCCGCGGCGGTTACTTGTGCGGAT
>JASGIE010000045.1:0-22636 GCA_049841055.1 Paludibaculum sp.
GCTGCCCTGTTCTTGGTTCCATTACGTATTGCTAAGGTTAATAGGGAAACACGATAGAATCCGAACAGCACCTACCACGCGGAGCCGCATAGTCACCCGCCGGCCCTGACTTTCAACGGAGTGGTCCGCGGCGCGCGCTTCGGTCCCGTCTCCAGCGCAGCGGTCCCCACCACGAACCGCGCACGTCAGGGTGTGTGAAATAATCCAAAACGCTCAACCCGGGACCCCGCAGGGGGGTACGCAAACCATTAGGCGACCCGCTGCGATCGCTCCTAGAGCCTCTGGCGATGCCATTTTCGCGTGCATTTTTACGCGTTTTCGCGAAGTGGGATTATTTCACAGACCCGTCAGTAAGCGGGCACCCGCCTCCTCCGCCTCCACAACGGCACCGCCGATAGCCCATAGCCCATAGCCGCCCAGCTCTCAAAATACTTGATATCATTATCCGGATATCATACTATCGAGCAGCCCATGCTCTCCCAGACCGTGGAATACGCCCTCCGCGCCATCGTCGTCCTGGCCGCCGACAGGAGCTCGCCCTGGACCACGCAAGCCATCGCGGCCAGAACTCTCGTTCCCCAGGACTATCTGAACAAGGTCTTGCAGCCGCTCACCCGAGCCGGGCTGGTCTCCGCGCAGCGCGGCCGGCACGGGGGCTTCACGCTCGCGCGTACCCCGGAAGAAATCACAGTCCTGGACGTGATCTCCGTAGTCGACCCGTTGAAGCGGATCAGCCATTGCCCCCTCGGCCTCAAGTCGCATTCCGCGCTCTGTCCACTTCACCGCAAACTGGATGAGGCGGCGGGCGTGGTGGAAGAAGCCTTCCGCTCCACGACCATCGCCGCCATTCTCGCCAGCCCAAGTCCCATCCGCCCGCTCTGCGAAAGCACGGAATCCCTCTGCCATGTCCAAACGGCAAATTAGCCTCTTCTTCCTGATCGGTTTGGCTGTCACGGCCGCCGCCATCGCGGGTTTGGAGGGCTCTTATGTGGTGCCGCTCGATCATGCCGCAATTCAGTACGCCACCCTTCCCGTCGATGACGCGGTCGCGCGTCTCCAGAAGCGTCTCGATGCCGGCAATGTGAAATTGAAGTTCCGCGGTGGGCAAGGATACCTGGAATCCATCCTGGAAGCCTTGAGTGTGCGCCCGGCGTCTCAGGTTCTGGTCTTCTCGAAAACCAGTTTTCAAGCGACCCGCATCGCCCCGAAACTGCCGCGAGCCATCTATTTCAATGAAAACGTTGCGGTGGGATGGGTGCGCGGTGGAGACGTGCTGGAGTTCGCGTCGGTCGATCCCAGGCAGGGCGTGATCTTCTACACTCTCGAGCAGGAGCCCACGGGAAAGCCGCATTTCGATCGTCAGGACACCTGTCTGCAATGTCATCAGAACGGCTCCACGGTGGGAGTGCCCGGCTTACTGGTTCGCTCGGTCTATCCGTCGCAATCCGGGATGCCGGCATTTCAGGCCGGCTCCTTCGTCACGGACCACCGCAGCCCTTTGAAAGAAAGGTGGGGCGGCTGGTATGTCACCGGCAAGCATGGATCGCAAACCCACATGGGCAACTCGCTCGTGCAGCCGGGAGAAGGCCCCGTCACCCTGGACGCCAACGGTCAGAATGTAACCGACCTGCGGTTTCGCTTTGATACCGGAGCCTATCTGACGCCCCACAGCGACATCGTGGCACTGATGGTCTTGGAGCACCAGACACGAATGACGAACCTGATCACCCGTGTCGGCTTCGAGGCGCGCCTCGCGCTCCACGACAACGCCGTGATGAGCAAATTCATGCAGCAGCCGGAAAGCGAACTGAGCGAATCCACGGTCCGCCGCATCAACTCCGCGGCCGAGGAGTTGGTCAAGTACATGCTCTTTGCCGAAGAGGCCCGCTTGACCGAACCCATCACCGGAGTTTCCGGCTTCGCGGAATCATTTGCAAAGGCGGGCCCCCGAGACGCCGCCGGCCGTTCCCTGCGCGACCTCGACCTGAAGACGCGGCTTCTTCGCTACCCGTGCAGCTACCTGATCTACTCCGAGTCATTCGACCAGTTGCCGCCGCCCATGAAGGAGCGCATCTACACGCGTCTCTGGCAGGTCCTAACAGGCGAGGATCAAACTCCCAAATTCGCGTCCCTGTCGAGCAGCGATCGCCGCTCCATCCTGGAGATTCTCCGAGCCACGAAGACCGGCCTACCGGAGTATTGGCAGCGCCCCTAAACAAGCCCCAGGTCTGGCCTCAACCGATCAGCCGGAAGCAATCGAACTCTTCCCCCAGCATGCCTCCTGCGTGAGCCGCAGGCCCGCCTCAGCCCCAACGCCAACCGCACCAAACCAACAACGGAGCCGCACCAACTCTTCCAACAGCGCAATCGCCTCGCCCAGTTCTACCCCCGGCGTGAGCCGGAGGCCCGCCGCAGCCCCAACGCCGACCGCGCCAACCCAACGACAGCTCAGTTCCAACCCATCGAAACAACCTCCTGCAGCATTCCCTCCACCAATGCCGGAGACCCGCCGCAGCCCCAACGCCAACCGCGCCAACCCAACGACAGCTCAGTTCCAACCCATCGAACAACCTCCTGCAGCATTCCCTCCACCAATGCCTGGAGGCCCGCCGCAGCCCCAACGCCAACCGCGCCAGCCCAACGGCGGCCCCGCACTAACTCCATTCCGCGATCCCCGCCCTACAGTGCGTGGAAGTTCGACAGTCCTGGAGACGCTACAACCTCCACCTCACGAGCCACCAAAGCGAGAATCTTGTGCGATGCACGCAACGGCAAACCAAGTCCCGGGCCTTCGAGCCGCCGGCATTCGCATCTGTCATTGCCACGTCATTCCGGACGCAACATGGGATCCCTCGAACGGCACGGGCGATTGCAAACTTGCCACTCCGAATGCTTTTGCGTTCTATTAGCGCGCGTCAAATGCTTCCGCGTAAGTATGATTTGATAAACAAACGGCCAAATCCAATGAAGCGGGACGCCTGATTAACTGCGAACGCTTCTTCTCCGGCGATCTAATCATTACTTTCGAGTGGCGTATATCGGACCACTCTTCGTCGCCGCGATTGAAGAACGGGACGCCGCCTCCTGTCAGTGAACACCGAAACCCCCGCGCCGCGAACGCGAAGGAAACAGGGCGATATGCGCTTCGTTGGCAATGGGGTCCGGCCGGCAACTCCTCGATCGGTGGCTCGCCCACATGGCCCGGCTCCGCCCAACCGGCAGGGGCAGAATATTAACCACCACCCAGGTGGGAAGATCCGCAGGGTGCAACTCCATATTGTCCTGGATTATTCCCTTTTCATGGGACAAGGTGATATTATCCTATTCGCAGGTCAGCATCGATTGCGAATGCTGACCATTCTGAGCTAAAGGTAGTCAGATCTTGGGGTGTGAAGGAAGCGCCGAACTGTACCTCCGGAAGGTGCCAATTCCGCCCAAAGTGGCAGTCGCGTCAGTCGTCCTCACCCCGCTGAGTATCCACCTGATTCATCCCGTCTCTCTTGTCCTATTGGACCGAATTCCATGCCCATAAGCTTCCTCCGCCTGATTCTCATGGCTGCCTCGATCGGCGCCGCAGGTCTTTGCGCGCAGCCGCTGTCCTTGGCCTTTAAGCCGGTGGATGTTCAATACAGCAAGTCGCTGGACAGATTGATCATGGTGTCGGCCAATCCCAACAAGGTTCACCTCGTGAACCCCGTCAACGCTGCCGAAACCACCATCAACCTGAACCTGGCGCCCCTCAGTCTCTCCGTTTCTCCGGACGGCACACATGCCGCGGTCGGACATGACGGATGGATCTCGTATGTGAATCTCCAGGCTGGATCCGTAGAGAAGAACCTGGCAGTCTCGACTGCTGTCAAGCTTCTTGTTCTGACAGACAAAGGAAGCATCTGGGTGCCACCGACCCTCAATATTGACGTGGCGACCGGAGTACAGACCACCTCCGGGTTCAGTCCCTATGAAGTGGTGCAACCGGCTGTCCATCCCGGCGGCAACTGGATTTACTACACCCGTGGCGGCTCGCCCGACGATGTAGTCAAGGGAGACATCTCCACCGGCACGTTTCAGTACCTCTATGACTCCAAATACCACGGTGATTTCGAGATTTGCGGCGGGGTTTTCTACAGTGCTGATGGCAGCCGCCTCTTGACGGGTTGCGGAACCCTCTTCCGGACCACAGGCTCGGTCGATGACGACATCACTTAAAACGGATCGCTTTCCGCTGCTTTGCTTGTCACCAGCGCCGTGGATTCCCCGGTTGCCCACAAGCTGGTTGTGATTCCAGGCAACCTTTTCCTCGACCCAGGCCCTGGCGATACGGAGATTCAATTCTATGACGACCAGATGCTCAACTTGCTGGGCCGGGTGGCGCTTCCGAGGTATATCTCCGGCAATATCAGCGCGCCCTGGCACGGGCGTTCCGTCTATTACAGTCCAGATTCAACCAAGCTGTATGTTGTCCTGAAAGCGGATGCCACGGCGAACCTCGCAAACGACTACGCCATCTATACGCTGGCATTATCCAGTGGGACCGGATGCAGTCCTTCGCTCGGAATTGCTTCCACGACCGTGCCCGCCAGCGGCGGCACCGTTGATGTCACCGTCAGTGCTACTGGCGGATGTTTGTGGCAGGCAAACTCCAACGCCACATGGCTGAGCGTTGTAGCGGGAGGCATGACGAGTGGAGGTGGGACAGTAACCGTACAGGCAGGTCCCAACCTCCAAACCACGGCCCGCACGGGAACGGTCACAATCGCCGGATTGACCTATACGGTGAAGCAGAACGCGGCATCCGCAACCGGCACGGATTCGGTGAGTGTGTCACCAGTCCGGCCGATTGCCGCCGACTACAGTTCCGCACTGGACCGTATGGTGCTTGTGTCATCGAACCCGAACCTGCTGACGCTTCTCGACCCGACGACGGGCAACAGCCAGACGGTTTCCCTCCCGATGCCGCCAACATCACTTTCGGTCAGCACCGACGGCTCGCATGCAGCCGTCGGGCACGACGGCCTGATCAGCTACGTCAATCTCACCACTGCCGCGGTGGAGAAGACGCTGCCAGTCACAACCAATGTGTATGACCTTGCACTTGGCTCCAGAGAGATCTACGCCTTCCCTGTGCGCGATCAATGGGAAGCCGTACATGCCGTCAATATCTCAACCGGAGCGGAGACGCTATGGAATTATATCTGGGCGGGCTCAACGGCTGGGAAGGTGTCGCCCAATGGCAAGTATCTATGCCTCAACGCGTTAAAATGCTATGACATATCCAAGCCGCTGACCGTCGTCAGCGACGGAACTTCCAATTACCACCCCCGGCAGTGGTTCAGCCAGGACGGGGCGCGGGTCTTCAGCAGTAATGGCAGGGCGTATCGCGTCCCCGGTATCGAATTCCACGATCTTCCGTACAGCGGGACTCTCGAAGTGAGTGGGATCTCCGCCGCGGCCGACTCATCCGTGCAGCAGGTTGTGGCATCCGTAGGCAAGGGATCAGATAACGACACCACAATCAAGTTCTTTAGCCGGCAGTATCTCGTGAACGTCGGCTCCTTTTCGATTCCGAACATCACTTCTGGTTCGAATTCCTACACCGCCCATGGCCGCTATCTATTCTGGAACTCAGCCGCGAACCGGTTGTTCGCCATCACCCAGGCGGACCAGTCCTCTGGTTTGCTGAACGATTACGCAATCCATACGGTTTCGTTTAACAGTAGTTGCAACGCTAAGCTCGATCATTCCACGGCAAGCGTCCCAGCGGGAGGTGGAAGCTTTACCGCAAACGTGACCGCCGATACGGGTTGCGCCTGGAAGGCCACCTCAAACGTAGCCTGGCTCACCCTCACATCGAATGCGTTTTCGGCCGGTCCAGCTCAGGTGGAATACATAGTGGATGCGAACTCGACGACCTCGGCCCGCACTGCCACAATCACGATTGGGGGCGTAACGCTCACAGTGACCCAGGCAGCCGGGACTCAAACGCAGGTTTCGACCGTGACCGGTTTGCTCTTCCGCGTGACCGATGCGGAATACTCAAACGCATTGGACAGGATTGTTGCGATCTCCGAGAGTCCCAGCCGTCTGAATATCTATGATCCGGCGACCGGCGTCAATGTGCCGGTGGCACTGCCTCTGCCCGGCCTCGCGGTAGCGGTTCATCCCAATGGGCTTCGCGCCGCTGTTTGCCATGACGGTGTGGTGAGCATCATCAACCTGCAGACTGCCTCCATCGAGAAGACGTTGAGCGTCTCGGTGCTCTGCTACGACCTTGTCTTTGCGGGCAACAATTATGTCTACCTGAGTGCTCCGGACGGATGGGGCTATTCGAATTCGGTCAGTATCGACACAGGCGAGGAAACGAAAGGCGACCTAATGTACGACGGCGTAAGCTTCCGGCTCAACAGCGCCGGCGATGCGATCTATGTCTCGTACTCAGCCGCTACCTCTGGGGCAGTATTTCGCTACGGGATCACTGACGGTCCGATGAAAAAGGACTACGGATCCAATTGGCCCCCTACCCAGCCGCCTGGATTCAAGGTGTGGTTCACCAGTGATGGCCGCATGGCAGGGGACACGGGCAGTGTCTTCCGTAGCGGCAACACGCGGGCTACCGATTTCATTTACACCGGCACGCTCTCCGGCTACGCCGGCAATGTGGGATCGGTTGTCAGCCTGGCGCATTCCCAAACACGCAAAATGTTCGCGTCCGTTGGACCAGGCGCCAGTTCCTCGGATAAGGACGGCAGTCTTTTCCTTCACGGCGACAAGTACCTTTCGCTTGCCAGCAAGACGACTCTGCCAAAGATCTCCGCCGGCAACGTAACAGCCAGCAGTCATGGCAAATTCGTTTTTTGGAACAGCAGTGGGACGAAGGCATACGTGATACTGCAAGCCGATCCGAGTGCAGGATTCCTGAATGATTTCGCAGTCTACACGCTGTCGTCCGAGTTCACGCCGGGGTGCGCAGTCACCCTGAGTAGCAGTTCCGGAACGGCAATCGCCAATGCCGATGCGGGCAGTGTTACAGTCACTGCTGATTCCAGTTGTGTCTGGGAAGCCAAACCGAATGTACCTTGGATTCAGGTCGACACCGGCACGCTTGGAATCGGTTCCGGCAATGTCGGTTTTTCCGTGCTGGCAAACACCGGCTACTCCTCGCGCACCGGCACCATTACGATCGGAACTAAGACATTTACTCTGACACAGGCCCCACTGCCCGCGGGTGTTACAGCTACGGTGAGCGCCTCGCCCTCGTCCGGCACGGGCGCTGAGCAAGTCTTCCAGGCGGTGTATACCGGGGCTCTGGGATACCAGCAGTTGCTATGGGTACAGTTTCTCATCGCCGCAGCCCCGGATGGCGGCGGACAGGCATACTGCTTCCTCCACTACGACGTGCGCGGGAATGCGTTCTGGCTGTATTCGGACACGCTGGGATTCTTCGTGGGTCCGGTGACGCCCGGTGCCGCTTCCAGTGTGTTGCAGGGCTCGCACTGCGCCCTGAACACTGCGGGTTCCAGTGTCACGGGCTCCGGTTCCAGCCTGACTGTGAACCTTGCGGTCGTGTTCAAGGCAGCCGCCACCCGGAACCTTTACATGCGAGCCCTGGATACGAGCAATCTCGATACCGGCTGGGTTCAGCGCGGCACCTGGACGCAGGCCGCTGCCGCACTACCCTCGATGGCGGTCTCGCCGGCGAGCGGAAGCGGTTCGACCGGGACCTTCGTCCTGACGTATGGCGACCCGCCTGGTTTTGCGGGATCGCCTCTGGGTTGGGAACAGTTCCTGGTGGCGGCCGCGACCGATGGCGGTGGTCAGCCTTTCTGCTTCGTCCACTATGACAGGGCCGGCAACGGGCTCTGGATGTACTCGTCGGACGTCGGGTTCTTCCTGGGACCGGTCGCCCCCGGCGTTGCATCGAATGCGCTGGACAGTTCAGCCTGCACCGTCAGTACGGGTGGGACCACGGTTCAGAACGTGTCGGGAAGCCTCGTGCTGAATGTTCCGCTGAATCTCAAGGCTCCGATGAGCGGCACGAAGAATACCTACATGCGGAGCCATGACGCTCTGAGCAGAGACTCCGGATTCCAGCAGAAAGGAACCTGGACGATTCCATAGACTGCTTCGGCTTGAGTTGGCTGCGCAATGGCATACTGTTCCCACCATCCCTCGCGAAGAGGTGTATCAAGCCTATGCGTGTCGTCGGGATAGACGTTGGCCCCGAAAAGGGCGCACATATTTACGACAGAGAGTACTCTGGGGCAAGGGAGACGAGTGTCATCCACAAGACGCCCAATCTCTTGGCTCAGTATTTGGCCGAACTGCCTCAGGACACTTTGATTGCCTGGGACTCGCCCCTGACCGCCGCCAGCAGCACCGATCAACGAGGAGCCTTGATCGCCTCGGACTTAACACATCGAGTGATCGAAGCCTTCTTCTCGCGCTCCGAGTACGGCTTCAGACCTCCCGCCGGCATCTCAGTACGGCCATATTCGGGCTGCCCGCATTGGACCATCAGTCGAAGAATGTTAGGACTTCCGCGTATCGGCCGCTATGACTTTCCTAATGAATCCCTGCCATTCTCATTGATTGTGGCGAACGTCAGACCGGGACGAGGTAGACACGTAGTCGAAGTCCATCCCGCCTTGGCTCTCTGGCTCTGGTTCCGACGAGAGAGAGAGGGCGAGTCGTGGTTGTACAAAGAGAAGCACAATACGGGAATCCGGCATGATCTCTGGAACCGCCTGTCGAGGAGATTCTCGGTCGTGCGGAGAAGTACCTTCAGATCGTCCAATCCTTCCGACGATGAACTCGATGCCATGGCAGCAGGCATCCTCGCCCAATGCTGGTATCGCGGCGATGATTCCGTTGCGGTACTCGGCGACGCACAATGCGGCGCGATGCTGATGCCCGCGGTGGACGGCCTCCAATCGGCGTTTGCGGAGTTCCGCTCAGCAGAACTAAGAAAACGGAGTAGGCGCCAAGAGCGAATCCAAATATGAGTGACCGAGCTTGAACGGTGACGAACGGTGACGGTGACGAACGGTGACGGTGACGAACGGTGACGGTGACGAACGGTGACAGCCTGACGCGCCCCTTCACGGAAATGACAGAAACAAACAGACTTATGTGGGCGACTCCTTCATCGCTTGACGCCCGATCGCCCGAGTTCCACTCGTCTGGCACCATTCATACCCGCCCGCAACACAACGCAGCCCAACAACATACAGCCCTTCCACAACTTCTCCACCGGATAGCTGCTGACCCCAAAGTACGGATTTAACCCAGCACAATTGCCACTGGGACGGGTCAATTTCCACAACGAAACAATTCTTCAGGACCAACAACGGAGAGCCACTGGCTCTCATACTTCTTGCGATCCCCAGCCACACTCACCTCGTTCACCGCTCGCACCAGGCCCTGCCCCACACTGGATCACCCGCCGCCCAACCGCCGCTGCAATCCCAACGCCACTCCCACCGCCGAATAAATCTACCATCCCAACCCAGCAAACTGCTCCCCCAGCATCCCCCCGTCGAAGCCGAAGGCGAAGTCGGGGGCCCGCCGCAATCCCAACGCCACCCCCACCGCCGACCAAATCTACCATCCCAACCCAACAAACTGCTCCCCCAGCATCCCCCCGTCGAAGCCGAAGGCGAAGTCGGGGGCCCGCCGCAATCCCAACGCCACCCCCACCGCCGACCAAATCTACCATCCCAACCCAACAAACTGCTCCCCCAGCATCCCCCCGTCGAAGCCGAAGGCGAAGTCGGGCGCCCGCCGCAATCTTCGACAGCGCCCCAGCCCAACCGCGAAGCCCCCAACCGCTTCCTGAGAAAAACCCCGTCCAGCAACAAAATCCAGAAGCGGTAGCCCCACTAACCTGGAGCGGTTACGCCCTCCACCGACAATCCACAAGAGTGAGAACCTGGTCCACTGGCGGCAGCGGAGCGGCAAGTCGCGCCCATTCCTCCTGGAGCAGCCGCGCCGGAAACGAATCACCCACTTGCAGACCTATCGCGAAGCCGCGTCATCGCCGTACTCCGGCGCCCCCGCTCAATCCACTCAATCCAGTTGCTAACTGACCCCCAAAGCTATAGGAAGGCCTTCGCCCGCGGGCCGCGTCGGACTCCGAAGCACTCCCTCATTCAATACCGAGTTCGAATGCAAGGCCCTGCCATGCGGGATCACCGGCTTCGAACCGGACACGGTTCGCCCTGGCGATCGTTCGAAACAGCTGGAGCGCGGCTCGATCATCCAGGCCGGATGTATCCTGATCCAGGTGTTCACGCAGAAGCTCGCAGCGGAAGGCTCGAACAGTGTCGGGCTCTGAGAAGGCGGCGTTGATTTCTCCGTTTCCGAAAAGAGAAAAACGGTGCAGATTGCACGAGCCGACGGTAGCCCATTCGTCGTCAACCAGCATCAACTTGGCGTGGACATGGACGGATGCGCGCCGTCCCTCCGCGTTGATACCGGCAATGCCCGCCAACAGGAAGTTCGGGTAAGCGCCAAGCGTCGCCTTGGCGTGGAGAACCGCGCGCTGCTCTCCCGGAACCCGCGAGCGGGCACCCGGTTGAGCCGGCATCAGCACAACCACCTCCACGCCGCGCTGGAGCGCACGGCGCAGGCAATCCACGATGCGAGGCACATCGACACACTGGTTCTCGATGTAGATCGAGCGGCGCGCGGCGTCGATGGCCGCAAAGTACTGCTGGAAATTGGTCTGCTCACCCGCGGAGATTTCAAACGGCAGCCCTCCTGGCGCTGCCCGGCAATCGAGATAGCGTCCAGCATGCGTGGTCCGTTGGATCTGGACGATCGCACTGCCGCGCTCCGCCGGGAGCCGGCTAGGAAACGGCAAACTGGCGGTGCTGCCCGCGCCCCAGCAGCCATCCGGCAGCAGTCGGTCGCTCGCTTCATTCCAGCGCTGCACGAAGTTGTGCTGAACATCGACGGTCGACGGTCCCGCCACTTCAACGAATACGTCGTGATTGTGCCCTTCACCGGGATGACCAGGTGTGACCATGGAATGGGGATTCAGATTCATCCCGCCAACGAATGCCGTTTCATGGTCCGCACCAGCATCAATGAGCCAGCACTTCTGGTGCTGGCAGAACCCGGGATGAGCGCGGTCCCAGCGGATCTTCACGCCCGATCGGCGTTGATTGAGTTGCTCGATTTGTTCCGGAGAGCCCCAAAACGCGTTGGGCCTGAGGGCCGCGGTCTCTTCATCGGGTCGCCAGCAAATGAGCCGCACGTCGAGACCGCGTGCGGCGGCCCGATCAAGAACATCAAACGCGCTACCCCGTCCATCGGGCATCTCGAAGGTGGGCCACAGGAAAGTCACCGTGAGCCAAACGCTGACGCCTGCCCCCTCAACCGCCTCGCAGATGCGGCGGTACGCGGGCATGCCGTCAATCAATGGCCGTACAGAATTCCCGGCTCGCTTCGGGTAGGACCCTGATGGCACGAAGGGAATGACGGCACTGCGCGCTGGCATGAGTAATCAGTTTCCCATCGCCGAGGCGAACTGTGCGCCCGAGATGACATTGTTGGGTACGCAGGTCTATGGATAGAACGGTGAAAGCCTGACGCGTCCCTTCACGTAAATTACAGAAACCAAAAGTCTTATGTGGGATATGTCTTCGTCGCTTACCGCCCGGTCGCCCGAATTCCACCCGCCCGGCACCCTTCCTACCCGCCCGCAACACAACGCAGCTCAATAACATACAGCCCTCCTACAGCTTCTCCGCCGAATAGGAGTTGACCCCGAAGTACAGATGTAATCCGGCACAATTGCCACTGGGACGGGTCACTTTCCACAACGAAACAATTCTCCACGACCAACACCAGAGAGCCACGGGCTCTCATACTTCCTGCGATCCTCAACCACACACAACCCGTTCACCGCCCGCACCAGACCCTGCCCCACACTGGATCACCCGCCGCCCAACCGCCGCCTCTGCATATCCATCCCGCCTCAACCTCCCCCCTCGGAACCACTCCGTTTCCGCCGAGCCGGACCCGCCGTTTCATCGAACGTTCTAATCACAGGGGAGTGGCACCATTGCCCATTTCGCCAGGATTTCGCCTCGTTCCGCCAATAAGAACTCATACGGTCACACGATTTCAACAAAAATCTTCTCACCTGCAATTAGTCGGTTACAGGTCTCATTCTCTTAAATCCTTGGTCGAGCACCAGAACAATGGATATAGAGAACTTTCCTATGCTTACTACCGAACCAGTCGATTGCGCCTTCCCCGACATCGACCTCCTCACCCGCCACACCCAGGTCGAGGAGGACAACATCCTCACCGGACCCAAAGGCTCCCAGGTCACCACCTTCTGTGAACGCAAGGAGTACTACCTGAAGATTCGTGCCGCCGTCCACGAACAATACAAACCCACCAACGTCTACCAGCACCTCCTCGTCGACCGCATGGCCGAATGCATCTGGCGCGCCGAGCGCTACGCGTCCTTCGAAACCACCGCCCTCAACCTCCAGATCCAGCGCCAGTGGGAGAAGACCCAACAACTCGCCGCCAAACCCAGCTCCAGCCTTCACGCCTGGCAGGGCTTCCTCAATATGGATGACACCCAGCGCAAGGCCCTCCACGAAGCCCTCAAACTCGAGGAACGCTATTGGCACCGCCACCGAGCCCTCGCCGCCGAACTCCGCCTCATCCAGCGCACTTGGCCCGTTCAACAGGTCCAGTGAACCCCCAAGGACGCACGACCAGGAACCAGCAGAGGACTAGAACAGAGGACTAGAACAAGGACCCGCCCCATGCCCCTGACCCACATCTCCGAACGCCGGCTCGCCGCCAACCGGGCCAACGCCCGGAAATCCACCGGACCTCGCACCACCACCGGCAAGGCCAAAGTCTCCGGCAACGCGCGCCGCACCGGAGTCTACAGCGAAGGCCACCGCATGCCGCCGCGCCTCGAAGCCCATTTCCGGACCATCGCCGAGGCCCGCACCCAACTAATCGCCGATCCAGCTCTGCGTGCACTCAGCTTCGACTGGCACATGCTCCAGGGCCATCTCACCCTGCATGCCAGCCGGGAACGAGCCTTATTCAATGCAGGTTTGGAGTACGGCCGCGGCAACGAAGAGGTTGCCAGCGAATGGGTTCTCCGCCAGCACGGCTTCATCCAGGCCCTCAATCGTTATGCCGGATGGATCCAGATGCGCCTCCGCCGCGTCGAGTCCGCCATCCATGCCTCACCAGTCGGTCAGGCCCACCTGGCGCAACTCCACCAACCGCAGCCCCAACTGTCGAACCGTGCAGCCGATGTGGGGCAGGATTCATCCTGCGCGGAGCTTCAGCTCCGCCCGGTCGAAAACCAGGAAACTGTGGCGTCATTGCTGCACAAGCCCACAGCCGCCACCAACCAATCCAGCTCCGCCGAGCCCGCGACCGCCAATCCCAAAGCACAATTTGAGGGATCAAACCCATCCACACCGGAAGCATCACAACCGTCAGCCGTCGACCCAGAACCCACTGTGGAATTTGAGGGAACAAACCCATTCGAGCCGGGCCACCCCCTCGGCACGAACTCAAAACCCGCTGGCGCCGCCCGCAAGCTCATCGCATCCCCCTCCGCTTGGAACGTCCCAGTCCACCATCCGCACCACCACCCACCCGAAGCCCCCCTGCAATCGGCGTCACTTTGCGATATAAATCAGACTGGTGGATCTGATTATCGGGAGGTAGGCCATGCCGGAGAACACGAAGGACACCCGCCGCGGCTTTCTGCAGGCGGCTGCCGCTGGTACGGTAGCTGTGAGTATGGCGAGCGCCGCTGCTGCGCCCGCGCTACCCACCGTAAAGTTCGGTGGGAAACACGAGATCTCGCGCCTCATCATCGGCACCAACCCGCTCATGGGCTATTCGCACTTCAACGGAGTGCTCGACCAGTGCATGCGCGAGTTCATGACCCCGGAACAGCGCATCAAAACCGTCCTCGACGCCGAGAAGGCCGGCATCACCACCTGGCAGCTTCACTACCACAAGGACACCATAGCCATCCTCGAAGGCATCCGGGCCAGGGGCTCCAAGCTGAAGGTCTTCCTCCTCAGCGACTTCGAACTCCAGAAGGATTTCAGCATGATCCCCGCGCTGGCCAAGCTGGGCTTCCTCGGCATGGCGCATCATGGCAACCGCACCGACGAGGCCTTCCGGCAGGGCAAGATGGACACGGTCCTCGACTTTGTGAAACGGGTCCGCGACGCCGGAGTCATGGCGGGCGTCTCCACCCACAATCCCGAAGTGGTGGAGTGGATCGAGAGCAAAGGCTGGCCGACCGACTACTACATGACCTGTCTCTACCGCGTCAGCCGCACGCCGGAAGAGGCGCGCGCCCTGCTCGGCGGTGAGCGGCCCTTGGGCGAGACCTTCCTCGAGAAGGATCCCATCCGCATGACCAACGTCATCAAGAAGATCGCAAAGCCCTGCCTGGCCTTCAAACTCCTCGGAGCCGGCCGCGCCGGAGGCTCGCGAGACAACGTCGAAGCCGCCTTCCGCTTCGCCTATCAGAACATCAAGCCTGGCGACGCCGCGATCGTCGGCATGTTCCCCAAGTTCAAGGACGAGATCACCGAGAACTGCTCCATAGTCCGGCAGATCCACTCCACCTGACACAAGGCACCGCACTCGCCATCGCCGGCAAGCCGGCCGCCACGCCAGGACCCGACGCATTCGATCACCAGAGGCGCCTCGCCCATCGTGAGACCAAAAAGCACCGTGCGCCGGTAAGGCGGACGCCTACGTCCGCAGCGAGCCCCCCGGCTCGCTCCGAGTCCCGCAACCCCCAGCACTACGATTCAATGCCGGCTTGCCGATATAATGACGGCATGGCCGGACTCGTCTCACTGTCGCCCCCCGTCCCGCTCGACGCGGCCTCGCTGCGGTTGAAAGAAGAGCGCCTGTTCGACATCCTCCGTTCCCTCGGCAGCGTCCTCGTCGCCTACTCCGGTGGCACCGATTCCGCCTACCTCGCCTGGGCGGCCCGTCAGACCCTCGGCGACGCCGCCATCGCGGTCACCGCCGATTCCCCCTCGATCCCGGCTTCCCACAAGCGCGACGCCGTGGCCTTTGCCCAGCAGTTCGGCATCCGCCACGAGATGATCCCGAGCCTCGAATTCGAGAACCCGGCCTACTCGGCCAACAACCCCGACCGCTGCTTCCACTGCAAGGACGAACTCTTCCGCCGCATGGAGGACATCGCCCCCCAATTCGAGGGCAAGGCGATCGTCTACGGCGTGAACAAGGACGATCTCGGCGACTACCGCCCTGGCCAGAATGCCGCTCTCAAGCACGGCGTGAAGGCGCCGCTCGTCGAAGCCGATCTCACCAAGGCGGAGATCCGGGAACTCTCGCGCCTGGCCGGTCTCCCCACGTGGGACCGCCCAGCCGCCGCCTGCCTCAGTTCCCGCATCCCCTACGGCACGCCCGTCACCCCCGAAAACATCCGTCAGGTGGAACAGGCCGAAGAGGAACTCAAGGCCCTCGGCTTCCGGCAGTTCCGCGTCCGCCATCACACCGAGATGGCGCGCATCGAGATCGCTCGCAGTGAAATGGAGAAGGCCCTCAGTCTGGAAATGTGCGACCGCATCACGGCCATCTTCAAAGGGCTCGGGTTCACCTACGTAGCCCTCGACCTCAGCGGCTATCGCCAGGGTTCCATGAATGAGGTGCTGCCCGGGCGCTGACGCCAGGCAGAGAGGCCTCGGATTTTGGAACAACTCGACGACATCAAGGATACGCTGAACGAGTTCGCGTCCGGACTGCACCTCGAAGAGGAAGAGCTTCCGGGCATCTTCGACGCCGGACTGCTCGAGACCTCCCAGCAATTGGAGGAGCGCGTCGCCGCTGCCTTCCCCGTGGAAGTCGCCAAGCTCTCGCTCGGCCTGCGGCTAGCCACCAAGCTCCTGGTGGACGACCCCTCGCCGGAACCCATGGCGCTCGTCCTCAATGAATTCGCCAGTCTCGTGGTCGAGATGAATGGCGAACTCCGCCGGCAGCGCGAAGGCGCCGAATGGCATCTGTCCCGCCAGTACGGCGAGCTGGCCGAGCACCTCTCCGACGCACCCAAGCCGGCCGAGAACCAGGGCTTCAAGGAACTGCCCCGCATGCTCGTGGAGAGCCCCTGGCTCCGCACCGAGTTCGAGACCCTCGCCCAGGCCGCCGGCCTCAACCTGGGCCGGACCCCCTTCGCCCGCGGCTTCTCCAAGGCCTCCGCCAAACGCTGGTCCCGCAAGGTTGGCCGTACCTCCACCGGACGGCTGAGCGCCGCGCTCGACCATCTGCAGCACGGCATCGAATACCGGGCCCGGCAGGTTTGGTTCCTGCGCCGCTCCACCTCCGATGACGCGTCCCTGCCGCTCATCTATGCCTGCGCCCACGCCGACGTCTTCCCCGACTTCCACCACTCGCTGACCGAGGCCGGCCTCGGTCTGGAGGTCGCCAAGTTGAAGGGCCTCGCCCTCGGCCTCCAGTTGCCCGACTTCGCGCTCTGCTTCGATTCAGCCGACTGGATGGCTCAGTACGCCCTCAACTACCTCCTGCCACCTTCACCGGGAGAGTGGGCCGTTCGTCAGGCCGCCCAGCTCGAGCACCTGCTCCGCTCGCGCCTCTCCCGCTGGTACTTCTGTGCTTACGACCACCGGCTCGAGCCGCTGGAAATGACCGCCGGAGTCCTCCGCATCGGCCGGCCGCTCTTCTATGAACGTGTCGCCGCCCATGCCCTGTTGGAGTACTCGCTGCTGCAGGGAGTCGCCTTCACCAGGGCCTCGGCCCCGTTCTATGTGGACGCCATGGCCACGCTGGAGCTCGAGTTCCTGCTGCTCTTCGACTGTTACCTGCTGCGGCTGCTCTATTACCCCCGACTGAAGGCGCCCGAGGGCTGGTGCGAGTATCTGGCCGCGCTGCACGCGCTCCACTTCCGGGGGCAGAGAACGGCGGAACTCGACACCTTCCGCCATGTCTTTCTGGCCAGAAGGGGTCTGCGCTCCGCCCTGGAAATCCTCTACCGGACCACCCACAATCACAGCGCGCTGAACTAGCGCCGGGCTCAGCCGGCCGACATCGTCTGCGGATCCCAGGTGCAGATCCGCTTCTCGTAGTAGCTCGTATTGCAGAGCAAGGCAGGGCCAGCAGCCCGGAATCCGAAGGTCGAATCCTCGAAGTGCGCCTTGCGCGTCCGCACCGCCTCAATGAAGTTCATCATGTGCTGGCGGTGGGCATCGATCTCGGAGACATACCGCGCCTCCCCATTCGAGCCCAGGTTCACCGCGGTCACCTTCTCGGCCGGGTACTTCTTGTGGTACTCCGCCATGTACTGCGCCCGGCCCGCCTTCGAGAAGGTATCGATACTGACGCCCGGCTCCTTCTCGCGCGGCTGCCGCGCCACGGTCACCGTCCTCACATCCGTGGTGATGGTGCCGGCGCTGCCGATGAACTTGAACCCGAAGTCCTCCTGCGGCTTCGAGCTCTTGAAGTTGACCTTCATGCTGAAGGTGAACTCCGGATGGGTCTCGGTCTTCGCGTACTCGATGATGCCCAGCTGCGTGTCCGGCGTGTCGCGGCCGTCCTTCCAGTAGCGGAGACCGCCTGTGGAATAGATCCGCTTCGGCCCCAGCGATCGAGTCGCGGTGTGCAGACCCGTCAGCAGGTGCACGTAGAGATCGCCCGCAACGGCCGTGCCGTAGTCCGTGTAGTTGCGCCAGCGGAACAGACGGATCGGCTCAAAGGGCCGCTTCGGCGCGTTGCCCAGGAAGCGGTCCCAATCCACGTTTGACGGCGAAGCGTCGGGCGGAATCGAGTACTGCCACGCGCCCATCGCCGTGTTGCGGTCCAGCCACGCCTCCACCATGTTCAGTTCGCCGATGGCGCCCTGTTCCAGTAGTTCCCGGATCTTCTGGAAGCTCAGCGCCGAGGCATACTGGGAGCCCACCTGGAAGATGCGGCCCGACTTCTTGTGCGCCTCGATCACCCGCTTGCCCTCGTCGATCTTCTGGATCATGGGCTTCTCGCAATAGACGTCCTTGCCTGCATTCAGGGCGTCGATCGAGATCGTGGCGTGCCAGTGGTCCGGCGTGGCGATGACCACCGCGTCGACGTCCTTCCGCGCCAGCACCTCACGGTAGTCGCGCGTCGTGAAGATGCCCGGATAGGCCTCTTCCATGCGCTTCCGCCTTCCGTCGTAGATATCGGCCGCGGCCACGATCTTGACGCCCGGGTTGAGCAGCGCATCGCGGATGTCGCCCTGGCCCATTCCACCGCAGCCCAGCAGGGCAATCTGAATGTTGTCGTTTGCAGCGTATGCCATGGTGCTGACTCCTTACCCCTTCACCTGCATCGTCGTCGGATCCCAGTCCACGGTTCTTGCCCGAATAGAAGCTCATGTTCGAGAGCAGCGCCGGACCAGCGGCCCGCAGCCCGAACGTGGCATCTTCCACCACCGGCTTGCGGGTGCGGACTGCGTTGAAGAAGTTGGCGTGGTGGTCCAGATGGTCGCTATAACTGCGCGGCGGCATCCACCGCTCGTCCTCAATCGGCCGCATGGAATCGGCCGTCTGCTTCTGCTGCGGATACTTGCGCCGGTGCTCCTCCTGGATCAGCTTCTGCGTGGCCGAGTCGAAGTTGCCGGCCGAAGTGCCCGGATCGGATTCCGGCGGCAGTTTGGACAGCGTCACCCCGTTGCCGATCGTCATGACCCCTTCACTGCCGGTGAACGTGAAGCCCGAGCTCTCGCCCGCGCCGTTCACGAAGTTCACCCGCAGTTGGAGGTTGAACGCCGGATGCGCCGCCGTCTTCTCGTAGTCGTAAAGGCCCAGCAGGATGTCCGGCACATCGCGGCCGTCCTTCCAGAACCGTAGTCCGCCGGAGCCGAAGACTCGGTTCGGGCCGATCGCGCCTGTCACGAAGTGCATGCCGGAGAACAGATGGACGAACAGGTCGCCCGCTACGCCGGTGCCGTAATCCTGGTAATTGCGCCAGCGGAAGAACCGGGTGGCGTCGAAGGGCCGCTTCGGTGCCGAGCCGAGAAACCGGTCCCAATCCACCGTTGTAGGCGAGGCATCCAAAGGAATCGAGTACTGCCAGGCGCCCATGGCTGAATTGCGATCCCACCATGCCTGCACCATGTTCAGTTCGCCGATGGCGCCCGAACGGAACAGGTCCTGCGCCTTCTGGTACACGACGCTGGAGACGCGCTGGCTGCCCACCTGGAGGATCCGGTTCGTCTTGCGCGAGGCCTCGATCACCTTGTGGCCGTCCTGCCACTTCTGGACCATCGGCTTCTCGACATAGACGTCCTTGCCGGACTCCATGGCGGCGATGGCAATGGCCGCATGCCAGTGATCGGGCGTGCCGATGATCACCGCATCGATGTCCTTCCGGTTCAGGATCTCGCGGTAGTCGCGCGTGGTCGCCAGGTCCGCGCCCCACTCTTCTTTGGCGCGCGTCAGCCTGCCTTGATACAGGTCGCAGACAGCGACAAGCTTCGTTCCCGGCGTGGCGATCGCCGACTCCGTGTCGCCGGAACCCATGCCGCCGATGCCGATCGTGGCAAACTGGATCTTGTCATTGGGGGATTTGCCCGCGGTTTGAGCAATCGCCGGCAGGCTCCCGGCTGTCAGGGCCGTAGTCTGCAGGAAGTGACGTCTTGTCGATGCCATGCACTTATTCTAATTGCAGCATCCCTCCGATGGAGGGGGCTTGTTAAGGTTTCGCCGCTCCGAGCTGTTCTTCAGCGCCTACTTCGTCTACATGATCGGTGTGGCCTGGTTCCGGCCCATCGCACCGGAAATCCGGACACTCGTCGTCACCTTGAATCTGGCGTTGATTCTCTGGTTTTTCCTCTTCGCCTGGGCCAACAAGGAACGCGGCTTCCTGCTTCTGGATCACGTTCGCGACTTCTATCCCCTCCCGCTCATCCTGCTGGCGTTTCGCGAAGTAGGGTGGATGGCCCTGCCCCATACGTCGCGAGCCTTCGAGCTCTATTGGGTGAAATGGGATCGCGTGTTGCTGGAAGGTTGGGGGCTGCGCCGCGCCTTGGAATCGTTGGGCCCGGTGCTCCCGAACATCCTCGAGTTCTCTTACCTGCTGGTCTATGGGATCCCCGTCTACGTGGTGGCGGTCTTCTATCACCACCGCAAGCGCGAACGGCTCGACGACGCCTACAGCATCCTGCTCTTCGGTACGCTGACGACCTACGCTCTCTATCCGTTCTTTCCCAGCGAGCCTCCTCGTTCCGTCTTTCCAACTTCGGATCTGCCAATGATGTCGTCGCTGCGCCTGTTGAATCTGTGGATCGTGGGCGGTTACGGTATTCACACCAGTGTGTTTCCCAGCGGACACTCCGCAGCGGCGTTCTCCGCTGCGTTCGCGGTGATGAAGCTTCTCCCCGAAAAACCCTGGCCCGGCCGCATCCTGCTGATTCTGGCGACGCTGATTGCGCTGGCCACGGTCTATGGCCGCTACCACTTTGCGGCGGACACGGTGGCCGGACTGTTCATGGCGCTACTCGCCGTGGCCGTGACGGCGGGTGGCGGCGGCGCTGATCAGGCCAGGCAGTACATACCGGTGTAGGCGCCCGCATAAATGCGGCCGTCGGTGACGAGGGGAGAGACGAAGCTCCAGCCACGGCTGGATTCGGGCTGGAAGCGCCAGAGCACTTCCTTCGACCGAAGATCGATCGCGGTGAGCCAGGACTCATGTTGCGTCCCGTTTGCGCTGACCGCCAGGTACAGAGTATTGCCGGCTATGACCGGCGCCGTGTCACAGTAGCCGGCCAGCGGGATTCGATCGGCCACGGCCCCGGTGGCGGCGTCAAGCACGTACACGTTGCCGTCGAAGCAGCCCACGTAGGCGCGGCTTGCGTTCACGGCCGGTACCGTGATCGCGCGGGGCGCCCGGAAGATCCAGCGCTGGTGGCCCGTGACTGCATCCACCGCGAACAGGAAGTTGTCCGACTTCCCATAGACCACGCCACCGGCCACGGCCACCATCTCCTGCAGCCTGTCGTCGCTGCGCACATTGGCGCGGCCGCGTGGTGAGAACTGCCACTTCAGCGCGCCCGTGCGGGCATCCAAGGCGAACAAGGACGCATACGTGCTGGTGCCATCCAGCTTCATGCCGCTGCCGCCGAAGTAGATGGTTCCCTCGGAATAGGCGGGCGCTGTGTGCCCGATGACCATGTAGTGGGGCAAGGCAAAGGGGAACTTCCAGACCTGACGGCCCGAGTGCGCCTCCAGGGCATACAGGTTGAGATTGTCGCTGGCCAGATAGACCAGATCGTCGACGACCAGCGGCGATTTGCTTTCGATCCTACCCGTGGTGAGCCGCCAGCGCTCCTGGCCGGTCTTGAGATCGACGGCGAGAAAAAGTCCGCGGTCCAGTTGGCGGATGTCGCCGCTGCCGAAATAGACGACCCCGTTGGCGATGGTTGGGGGCGACGCCACGTTGCCGGTGCGGAACTCCCAGCGCGGCTTTCCGGTCTCGGCATCCAGCGCGAAGAGGCCCTGGTAGACATTCAGGCCGGAGACGAGCAGTCCGTCGCAGAGCGCGGGCGTGCAGTGCTGCCGGCCGCCGAGCTTGTAGGACCACTTGGCGCCCGTGAGACGGGGCAGCCCAGTCGTGACAGGGCAGCCGGTGCGCGCGGCATCGGAGCGATAGAGGCCGGTAGCCGCATTCGCGGGCACAGCGGTGGCAACCGCGGCGCTGGAGATGAGGAAGGAGCGTCGGGTGAGCAACATGGGTGTGCTGCTTGTAAACGCGTAAACGGGAGGGCGGTTGGGATCAAAGAAAACGGGCGCCGGTGCGGGCCGGCGCCCAACAGGGATCAGAAACGCAGTGGAGCCATGGACGTAGCTCCGCAACGGGAGACAGGCCGCCGGAGCGGCCAACAGACGCAGCCGCCCGTGTGAACGGGCGGCGATGCTTCATGGAACTAGTTGTGGATCTCCTGCAGGCTCCAGACGCGAAGCGGATCGCGCAGGCGGCTTTCGATCGCCTGGGCGGCGGCCTTGGCGCCGGAGAGCGTGGTGATGCAGGGGACGCGCCAGGTGACGGCGGTGCGGCGGATGGCGCGCTCATCCTCGAAGGAGTGAGCGCCCGTGGTGGTGTAGATAACCAGGCTGAGGCTGCCGGCCTTCATGAGGTCGACCGCATTCGGGCGGCCTTCATTGACTTTGAAGACCGTCTTTACCTTGAGCCCGGCGGCTTTGAAGGCCGCGGCCGTGGCGCGCGTGGCGGCCAGTTCGAAACCGAGCTCGGCGAAGCGCTTGGCGAGCGAGACCGCCTCGGGCTTGTGTCGGTCGTTCACGCTGAAGAAGATGCAGCCCTTCGACGGCAGCGGTACCCCGGCGCTCAACTGGGCCTTGCCGAAGGCTTCGCCGAAGTTCTCGCCGACACCCATCACTTCGCCGGTGGAGCGCATCTCCGGTCCGAGGGCCGGATCGACGCCCGGGAACTTGGCGAAGGGGAAGACCGGCGACTTGACGCAGACCTGCTTCACGGGCAGCACGCCGGTCGTCTGGCCTCCGGTGAGATGGGTGAGTTCCTTCAACTTTTTGCCGAGCATCAGGCCCACCGCGATCTTGGGCAGCCGGATGCCGGTCGCCTTGCTGAC
>JASGIE010000046.1:0-24318 GCA_049841055.1 Paludibaculum sp.
CGAAGATGCCGCACTCTTCGTGAAGTTTATCGAAGGGTTCGTCAAACTCGAACGTCGTCATGCAGCAGGGCCTCCAGAGCGGTCGCCCAACGTTCGCGCACCGTGCGAACGGGGGTTTCAATCAGTACTGCTCCACGGTTGCGGATGACCAGCGTGTTCTCCGCGGTTCTTCCAATCTTCAAAACTGGAACGCCTTGCTCAGCCGCAATCCGTTCCAGCGCAGCGCCGTCGGCGGTGGAAATCACCACCCGCGACGGTCCTTCATGAAACAGCAAAAGCTCGGGCCGCAGATCGCTGTCGAGCTCGATCTCGGCTCCGATGCCATTCCCGAAAGTGGATTCCGCCAAACCCCAGGCCAGCCCGCCGTCGCTCAAATCGTGAGCCGACTCGGCCAGTCCACCCGCTACGGCCGTCCTCACCACGGTGTGGACGCGCTTCTCAAACTCCATATCGAGGGCCGGCGGCAGCCCCCACAGTTCTTTGACGATCTGTTTCGCGTATTGGGTTCCACCCATACGAACTTCGTCGGCCGCCCCGATGCCGCCCACCAGATAGATGTCACGCCCGGCATTCAGGAACGAGATCCGTACCGGCATCTCGGTCTTCATCAGGCCGACAATGCCCAGCACCGGCGACGGGAAGATCGGATCGCCCAGCGTCTCGTTGTACAGGCTCACGTTGCCGCCCGTGATGGGCGTCTCGAAGAACGTGCAGGCGTCGGCCATGCCCTCAATGGCCTCAACAAGTTGAGCCATGATCTCGGGCCGCTCCGGATTGCCGAAATTCAGGTTGTTCGTGGCCCCGATCGGCTGTGCGCCCACGCACGCTAGGTTGCGGCAGCACTCGGCCACCATCAGCTTGGCGCCTTCCCTCGGATCCAGGAACGTATACCGCCCGTTGCCGTCCAGCGACATCGCAATCGACGTGCCGTTTTCCTTCACACGCACAATCGCCGCGTCGCCGCCCGGCCCCTGCACCGTATTCGTGCGGACCGTGTAATCGTACTGCTCCCAGATCCAGCGCTTGTCGCACAGATCCATCGAGCCGGCCAGCGCCAGCAGATCCGCGTTCAAATCGGCGGAGGCAAACGCGGGCGCCTCCATCGGTACATTCCGCAGCGGCTTCGTGAACGGACGGTTGTACAGCGGAGCCTCGTCGGCCAGCGGGCGCGACGGAATCTCGGCCACCACTTCGCCGTGATTCTTCACCCGCATCATGCCGTCGTCCTTCACTTCGCCAACGATGCGCGCGTCCAGACCCCACTTCTTGAAGACGTCGAGAACCTCGTTTTCCCGGCCCTTATACGCCACCAGCAGCATCCGCTCCTGCGATTCCGACAGCATGATCTCGTACGGAGTCATGCCCGTCTCGCGCTGCGGTACATACGCCAGGTCGATCTCGATACCCGTCCCGGCGCGGCTGCCCATCTCACATGTGGAACACGTGAGTCCCGCGGCGCCCATATCCTGGATGCCCGCGATCGCGCCCGTCTGCATCGCTTCCAGACACGCTTCCAGCAGCAGCTTCTCCATGAACGGATCGCCCACCTGCACGTTGGGCCGCTTCTGCATGCTGTCTTCGGTGAACTCGCCCGACGCCATCGTGGCGCCGTGAATGCCGTCCCGCCCGGTCTTCGCCCCGACGTAAATCACCGGATTCCCGATGCCCGCCGCCTTGCCGTAGAAGATCTGGTCTTCCCGGAACACGCCCAGCGCGAACACGTTCACCAGCGGATTGCCGGCGTAGCTCGGCTCGAAGACAGTCTCGCCGCCCACCGTCGGCACGCCGAAGCAGTTGCCGTAGTGCGCGATGCCCGAAACCACGCCTTCCAGAATGTGCCGGTTGCGGACCCCGTTCTCGACGTCCTCCAGCGATCCGAATCGCAGCGCGTCCATGACGGCGATGGGCCGCGCGCCCATCGTGAAGATATCGCGAAGAATGCCGCCCACCCCGGTCGCCGCGCCCTGGAAAGGCTCAATGAAACTCGGGTGGTTGTGCGACTCGATCTTATACGCGATGCACCAGTTGTGCCCTTCCGCGTCCGGCCCGATGTTGAGGATACCGGCGTTTTCGCCCGGCCCGCACACTACCAGCTTCGATCGCGTTGGTAGCTTCTTCAGGTGCACTCGGGAACTCTTATAGGAGCAGTGCTCGCTCCACATCACGCTGAAAATGCCGAGTTCGGTGAGATTGGGCTCGCGTCCGAGAATGGCAATGATCCGCTGGTATTCGTCGGGGGTGATGGAATGCGCCGCGACGACTTCCGGGGTGATCTGGCTCATTGGAGTAGTTATTTGTGAGTGGCGAAGGCGTTGACTAACGAGTGGAATACGCCGAGTCCGTCCGTCGAACCCATCAGCGCTTCCGTGGCCCGTTCAGGATGAGGCATCAGGCCCAGAACATTGCGTTGCGCGTTCAGGATGCCGGCGATGTCCCGTTGAGATCCATTGGGGTTCTCCACGTACCGGAAGGCGATGCGATCCTCGGCTTCCAACTCGTCCAGCGTATGCGCGTCAGCAGTGAAACAGCCTTCGCCATGCGCGATGGGGAAGGTGACTGCTTGGTTGAGTTCCAGGCTGTTGGTAAAGGGGGAATTGAGGGTGCCGGGCACCAGTCGCACCGGCTTGCAGATGAACTTCAGCCCGCGGTTGCGGACCAGAGCGCCGGGCAGCAGACCCGACTCGGTCAGAATCTGGAATCCGTTACAGATACCCATCGCCAGGCCGCCGTCAGCGGCAAACCGCTTCACAGCAGCCATGATGGGCGAAAATTTCGCGATAGCGCCGCAACGCAGATAGTCCCCGTAGGAAAACCCACCGGGGAGGATGATGCAATCGGACCCCTTGAGATCTGTGTCGCTATGCCACAGATACTCTGCCTGGTGACCGAGATTATGGCTCGCGGCGTACCAGGCGTCGTGATCGCAATTGCTGCCGGGGAAGACGACGACGCCGAATTTCATCGAAGGGAAAACTCAGTTTAACAGAGCCTCGGACTTCTTAACAGTGCCGTCGCTCTCAACGAGCGCAAAAATTAATGCGGCTGGTTAGTTCGCGGCGGCCGCGGGTGCTGTCGCGGCGGCCTTTTTCTTGCTCGCGCGCTTCTTGTCGGCGGGCGGCTGGCGATCGATCTTCTTGATGGAGGGGAGTGCGATTTCGAGCACGAACTTACGTTCGCCCGATTCGTCGAACTTGATCACGATATGCTGGTCAGTGCAAGTCATGACGCTGCCGGGACCGAACTTGGGGTGCTCCACCTGAGCTCCAGTCGCGAAGGCGGGTTTAGCTGCCATAGTTTGTTGGGGGAACCTCGACAATAGTAGCATAGCAAACCGGACCCTTTTGTGTCGAGTAACCCCCTTTTCCAGCCATGTTAACAGCCAGTATTCCTCAAGCTCTGCGTGAAGCAATTCAGCTAGAAGCCTCTGATTTCAAAGGGTCGGATCTCGCCTCCGCCGCCCAGGCGCTCTCCACCGCCTACCGCGCCGGCCTGCCCGCCCGGCTCGACTCCGCCGTCGCCCGCGCAGCCTACATCGTCACCCGTCTGCCCGCCACCTCCGGAGCCCTTTCCGCCGCCCTGCGCGAGCTCCCTTTCCAGCCCGAATCCTGGCTCGACCTCGGCTCCGGGCCCGGCACCGCCGCCTGGCTCGCCACCTGTCCCATCACCCTCGTGGAACAGAACCCCGGCTGGCAGGACTTCCTCGAAGCCCGCTGGATCGAAGCCGACCTGCGCCGCCTGCCCGCTTCGCTGGAACCCCACGATCTCGTCACCATCTGCTACGCCCTCAACGAGTTGAGCGAGCGCGACCGCCATCGCCTGATCGCTGAGGCATGGACCCTCACCAAACGCGCCCTCCTCATCCTCGAACCCGGCACCAAGCCCGGCTTCGAAATCGTCCGGTCCGCCCGCACCCAACTCATCGACGCCGGAGCCCACCTCCTGGGCCCCTGCCCCCACTCCGCCGAATGCCCTGTCACCGGCGACGACTGGTGCCACTTCGCCGTCCGCGTTGAACGCACCCGCGAACACCGCATCGCCAAGGGCGGATCTCTCAACTACGAGGACGAGAAGTTCTCCTATGTCCTTGCCCTGAAAGAGCCGGCAGCCCCGGCCACCGCCCGTATCGTGCGCCACCCCGACACCCACCCGCACCTCATCGAAATCTCCGTCTGCACTCAATCCGCCGGACTGCAGCATCTGCGCATCAAAAAGCGGGACACCCTCAACTGGAAACAGGCCCGCAAAGCGGACTGGGGCGATCCCTGGGAGACTCTCACCAATGGCTGACCTGGCATCCGAACTCGCCCGCCTGCGCATCGACTACGCCGGCCAGGATCTCGATGAAAAGACAGTTCATCGCGATCCGTTCCAGCAGTTCCGCACCTGGCTGGATCAGGCCCTCGCCAGCAGCCTCAGGGAACCCAACGCCATGGCGCTCGCCACCGCTTCCAGAGACGGCCTGCCCACTTGCCGCATGGTCCTCCTCAAGGGCTTCGACACGCGTGGCTTCGTCTTCTTTACCAACTACGAAAGCCACAAAGGCATGGATCTGGACGAGAACCCCATGGCGGCGCTCACCTTCTATTGGGCTGAACTGGAACGACAGGTGCGGATTACCGGTGGCGTCGATCGCGTCAGCCCGGCCGAGTCCGACGAGTACTTCTCCGCCCGCCCACCGCTCGCCCGCCTCGGGGCGGCCGCTTCCCCCAGAGCAGCCCCATTCCCAGCCGTGCCTGGCTCGAGGAACAGGTGGAACTGGTGCAATCGCTCCACGCGGATGGCGACATCCCCCGGCCCAAAAGCTGGGGCGGCTATCGGGTCCAACCCTTCTCCTTTGAGTTCTGGCAGGGCCGCCGTAACCGTCTCCACGATCGGGTTCTCTACATCCCGGCCATCTCCGGCTGGAGCATCACCCGTCTTGCGCCATAATTTCTCCTTTTCATCGCCGTCCTCCAGCAAATTACAATTTCTTCATTGACGCTTCTGTCTAACAAACGTTAATCTGAAAGTCCTACGACCCACCAAATTGGGTCATTTGGGCCTCTGGCCCCCCTTGGAGGATCCGTGTTCAAACTGAATTGGAAAGGCTGGTTGCGACCGCTTTTCGCGGCGGCCTGCATCCTGGGTCCTCCGGGCACCCTGCTTCACGCAGCGGCCTTGAAGGAACTCCCCACAAAGCCTGCTTCCAGCAGTCCTTTGGTGCACTCGATGCTGATCGAACCGGAATTCGATCCCGCCGCTATCCTCATGGAGGATGAGGAATCGGTGGCGAACCTGCCGGCACCGCCCGTATGCGGTACCTGCGACCTGGGCGCCGGATCTGCCGCCGTTCCGGAGAATCCGTTCGTGGTGACCGACGTGCCGGAACCCGCTTCGCTGGCTCTGGCTGGTCTCGGCCTCACCGGCATCTTCCTGCTGCGCCGCAGGACGTAAGGCCTTCTCAGCCGGGCTGTCTTACCTGGCTGAGCCGTGAAAGGGCCTCCCGATAGTCTGAGGGAGGCCCTTTCTCAATCCATCGCAACCTTCTCAAATGCAATCACTTCCGGGCCGATCCGCGGCCTGCCGGCCAGTTCGTGCGATCCGTGCTCGATTTCCCTGCACATCTCGGCCGTATCCGGCGTCTATCCGTTGTGTGAGGGTGTTCTCCCTATTGCTGTTGTCCTGCGCCCTGGCCTCGGCCCGCGATCTGCAGGAAGTGCTCAAGTCCGTCGAGCAGCGCTACAATCGCGCCGCCACACTCGAAGTGCGCTTCGAACAGCGCTACCTCACCCAGGGCCGGGCCACGAGAGTCGAAACCGGCGACCTGTCCCTCCGCAAACCCGGCCGCATGCGCTGGCAGTACGCCAATCCCGCCGGCAAGCTCTTCATCAGCGACGGCAAATGGCTCTGGTTCTACTCCCCAGTGGAAAACCGCGCGGAGCGCAGCCAGTTGAAGAACGCCGATGACTTCCGGGCACCCCTGGCCTTCCTCCTCGGAAAACTCGACTTCCGCCGCGACTTCGGCCAGTTCCAGTTCAAGGAAGCCGGCGGCGACTGCAACATCGTGGCCCAGGCGAAGACTGACCGCCTGCCCTACACCCAGGTCGAATTCACCGTCACCCCCCAGAACGTCATCCGCCGCCTCGTCGTCACCGGCGTCGATGCCAGCGTCATGGAATTCCAGTTCTCCGCCGAGCGCCTGAACCCCGCGCTCAGCGAAACCCTCTTCCGCTATACCCCGCCCAAGGGCGTCGAGATTGTCGAGGCCAGCCAGTAGCCATGCCCGAGTTTGCCCTCAAATACGCCGACGCGCGCGGCGAAATCAAGCAGCAGGTCATGGAAGGCGGCAGCGAACAGGAGATTCGCGACCGGCTCTCTCAACAGGGCTATCTCGTCTACTCCGTCAAGCCGCGCTCCGCTCTCGGCGGCATCTCCGGCCTCCGCGGCCGGTCCAGGAAGCTCGACGTTGAGAAGTTCCTCATCTTCAACCAGCAGTTCGTCACCCTCTTCCGGGCCGGCCTGCCCATCCTGAAGTGCCTCGACCTGCTGGGCGATCGCCTCACCGACGCCAAACTCAGTCCCGTCGTCCGAGAGATCCGCGACGACGTGAAACAGGGCTCCATGCTCTCCGAGGCCTTCAAACGCCAGGAGATCTTCCCCGCCATCTACACCACGTCCATCATGGCCGGCGAAAAGTCCGGCGCCCTGGGCGAGGTCCTCGAACGCTATGTGAACTACCAGCGCCTCGCGCTGGCCGTGCGCAAGAAGATCGTCCTTTCGCTGCTCTATCCCTCCATCCTCATCACGCTCGTCATCCTGCTGGTGATCTTCCTCATCACCTTCGTCGTCCCGCGCTTCGCGTCCCTCTACGCCACCACCAACGCCCAACTCCCCGGGCCCACCCGCTTCCTCATGGCGATCGGCGCTGCTGCCGAAAACTATATTGTGGTGGCCGCCATCGGTGTCGTCGGGGCCATCGTCGGGCTGCGCTTCTACCTGCGCACGGAACAAGGCAAGGCCTGGTCGGACCGGATCAAGATGCGAACCCCCATCCTGGGCGAAATCTGGAGCAAGTATCAGGTGGCGCAACTCGCCCGCCTGCTCTCCACCCTCCTCACCGGCGGCATCCCGCTGGTCCAGGGCATGGAGACCGCTGCCCAGTCCGTCGGCAGCCCGCTGCTCAAACGAGCCCTGGCCAAAGCCCAGAAAATGGTGAAGGAAGGCCAGCCGCTCTCCGGCGCTCTCTCCTCCACAGGCATCGTTCCGCCGCTGGCCATCGACATGATCGAAGTGGGCGAATCCACCGGCGCCCTGCCCGCCATGCTCAACAGCGTGGCCGAATTCTACGAAGACGACGTCAACACCCGCATGCAGGCATCGCTCTCGCTGATTGAGCCCGCCATCATGATCTTCATGGGCTGCTTTGTGGCCTTCGTACTGGTCTCCCTCTACCTGCCCATCTTCTCGCTGGCAGACACCTTCGGCTGAGGCAAATCCCATGGCGACAGACGTACTCAGAAGCATCGACCCCGAACGCGAAGCCGAACAGGCGCGCCAGCTCGCCCTGCGCTATCGCTGCGAATTCGTCGACCTCAAGGCCGCCAAGATCGACAACGACCTCTTCAAGTCGATCCCCGTCGACCTGATGTTCCGCTACAACTTCGTACCGCTGGAAGCTTCCAACGGCAGCCTGGCGATCGCCCTGGCCGATCCGCGCCACCTCAACCTCATCGATGAGCTCTCCATCCTGCTCAAGAAGAAGCTGCGCGTCAAGGTAGCGACCCTCTCGCAGATCGCTGACCTGCTGAAGAAGACCGAGCAGTCCCAGCGCGTCCTCGAGGAGATCACCGAAGGCTTCGCTCTCGACGTCGTGGGCGACGACGAGAACGCCGACGAGACGCTCTCCATCGAAAAGCTCACCGCCCAGGACAGCGAGATCGCCCCGGTCATCAAGCTGGTCGACACCACGATCTTCAACGCCCTGGAACGCCGCGCGTCGGATATCCACATCGAGACCCGCGACCAGGAAGTCGCCATCAAATACCGCATCGACGGCGTGCTCCACTACGCCATGCCGCCCATCGCGAAGGACTGGCACACCACCATCATCAGCCGCATCAAGGTCATGTCGGAACTCGACATCGCCGAGCGCCGCATCCCCCAGGACGGCCGCTTCCGCGTGCGCTACAAGGGCCGCCTCATCGACTTCCGCGTCTCCATCATGCCGACAATCCATGGCGAAGACGCGGTCCTCCGCGTCCTCGACAAGGAGTCGATGAGCGAAAAGTTCGCCAAGCTCAGCCTCGACGTCGTCGGCTTCTCCGACGCCGACATCAACCGCTTCCGCCGCTTCATCAAGGAACCCTACGGCATGGTGCTCGTCACCGGCCCCACCGGCTCGGGCAAGACCACCACCCTCTACGCGGCGCTCAGCGAGATCAAGAACGACGAAGACAAGATCATCACCATCGAAGACCCCGTCGAATATCAGCTCAAGGGCATCACCCAGATCCCCGTCAACGACAAGAAGGGTCTCACCTTCGCCCGCGGCCTGCGCTCCATCCTGCGCCACGATCCCGACAAGGTGATGGTCGGCGAAATCCGCGACCAGGAGACCGCCCAGATCGCCATCAACGCCGCCCTCACCGGCCACCTGGTCTTCACCACCGTCCACGCCAACAACGTCCTCGACGTGCTCGGCCGCTTCCTCAACATGGGCGTCGAGGCCTACAACTTCGTCTCCGCCCTCAACTGCATCCTGGCCCAGCGCCTGGTGCGCGTCATCTGCGAGCACTGCAAGAAACAGGTGCATTACGACGACGCGTTCCTCGTCGAGAGCGGCCTCGACCCCAACATCTGGCGCGACGTGCCCATGTATGAAGGCAACGGCTGCTTCGAATGCGGTGGCACCGGCTTCCGCGGCCGCAGCGCCATCCACGAACTGCTGGACCTCAGCGAAAAGATCCGCGAACTCATTCTGGAAAAGCGGCCCGCCACCGAAATCAAACGCCAGGCCAAGGAGGAAGGCATGATGTTCCTCCGCGAATCCGCCATCCAGAAGGTGAAGCTCGGCGTCACCACCCTGCGCGAAATCAACAAGGTGACCTTCATTGAGGGATAGATGAGCATTTTGTCCAAAGTCCGCGCCTTCGTCTCCGATCCGCCGCCCGACTTCGTCTTCGAAGTCTCCGCGGCCGGCATCGCCTGGACGCGGCCTGCCCAACAGACCACCATCGAGTGGACGCCCCTCGCCCCGGGCGCGCTCGTCGTCTCGCCGCTCGAGAACAACGTCCGGGAGCCCGGCATCTACTCCGCGGCCGTCCGCACACTGGTCTCCGATCCCTCCGGCAAGTCGAAGCAACGCCGCGCCGCCCTGATCCTGCCGGACTACTGCGCTCGCGTCGCGGTAGTGGATTTCGATACCTTCCCCAGCGATCCGCAGGAACAGCTCCAGCTCGCCCGCTTCCGCGTCAAACGCGTCGTCCCCTTCGACATCGAGAGCGCCATCGTCGTCTGCCATCCCCAGCCTCGGCCCGGCGCCGCCAAGAAGATCGACGTGGTCGTCGCGGTCATCAACATGGAAGTCGCTTCCCACCTGGAAGCACCCTTCCGCGCCGCCGGCTTCCAGTGCGGCTTCGTCACCCTCTCCGCACTCTCCGCCCTGGCCCTGCCCGGCGACGATGGAGATGAACACGCTTCGCCCGTCGTGGTCGCCAAGCTTTGCGGTGACGTCCTGGCGCTCAGCCTGCTGGAAGGCCGCACCCTGAGGATGTTCCGCTGCGTCCAGTTGCATGGCGGCAGCGAACAGGAAGCCACCGATGTGCTCGCCACCACCTTCGCCTACTCCGAGGACGAACTCGGTGCACGCCCCAAGGTGCTGCGGCAATGCGGAGTGGCCCGCGAAAATGGGGAACTGCTCCACCGCTGGAGCGAAGAGTTCGGTTTGCCCGTCAGCTCGCTCAGCTCGCGCTTCGGAGCGCCGGGCGCCAACAATGCGGGCCTGCATGGCTACCTCGAAACGATGGAGGCACTTTAGGCTGTGAGCGGCGTCAGAATTCCCATCAATCTCTCCCAGGAGCCCTTCCGCAAGGACCGGCCGATCCTCGTCGCCTCCGCCGCCACCGGCATCCTCCTCGTCGGCGTTCTCATCATGCTGGTCTCCATCATCCTTCGCGAACGCGATGCCGCCCGCGAAAGCCGCGAGATGATGGCCCGCATCGACCAGCAGCTCTCCGTCGTCAACCAGCAGTACACCAAGATCGAAACCCAGCTGCGGCAACCCGCCAACTCCGCCGTGCTCGACCGCAGCCTCCTGCTCAACGCCCTGCTCATCCGCAAGGGCATCAGTTGGACCCGTCTCTTTGAGGACCTCGAAAAGGTCTTTCCAGGCAACGTGCGCCTCGTCGCCGTGCGCCCCTATGTCACCGGAGACAATCTGGTCCAGCTCGACATGGTGGTCGGCGCACAGACACCGGAGCCGGTCATCCAGCTTCTGCGACGCCTGGAAGGCTCGAATCTCTTCGGAGCCACGGCCCTGCTCAGCTCCCAGCCGCCGTCCCAGAACGAACCCCTCTACCGCTATCGCGTGAGTGTGAACTATGCCCAGAAGCTATAACTTCGATCTCAAGGCACACATCCGCGATCCGCGCCAGCTCGTGCGCGTCGTGCTGGGCATCCTCCTGGCCGCCAATCTGGTCGCCGCCTGGTTCGTCTTCCAGACACCCGGTGGAACCCTCGAACAGCTCGAGGCCGACCTCGTCGCCAAACGCACACAGCTCATCACCCGCCAGCAAGGCTTGGAACGCATGAAGAAGGTGCTCGCCAAGGCCACATCGGCCCGCGATGCCGGCGACAACTTCCTGGGCGCCTACTTCCTGCCCCGCCGCAACGCCTACTCCATGCTCGAAGTGGACCTCGCCCTCGCCGCCCACTCCGCCGGCATCCGCGCCAAGGAGCGGTCGTACAACTACGAGCCCATCGAAGGCTCCGACACGCTCGGCATGCTCAATATCAACGCCAGCTTCGAGGGCACCTATGCCGACCTCATCGAGCTCGTCAACGCCATCGACCGCAGCAAACGCCTGCTCATCATCGAACAACTGCAGGCCCAGCCTCAGCAGGGAACGAATACCCTCGGCATCGTCGTGAAGCTCAACGCGTTCTTCCGCATGGACGGCCCGGAGGCCACCAAGGAAGATCTCGCCACCGTGGTCGAGTCTTCCGCCCCGGAACCCGTCATCCAGCCGAAACCTCTCACCCCCGTCCGGCAGAACCAGGCGCCGCCTCCGCCGCCCCAGCCCAATCCGCAGACCGCCAAGCCCGTTCAGCAGCCCCAGGTCTCTGAGCCGCGCTCCGGCCCGCTGCCCACCGGTCCCCGCCAGCGCCCCATCCGCCGCCCCTCCCGCGGTCTCTCGGAGCAGGAACAATGAAACCCCGTCTCGAAATGAAGCTGGGCGCCGACCCCAAGAAGACGGCCATCCTCGCCGGGCTTCTGCTCCTCGCGGGCTATCTGTTCTATACCAACGTCTTCTCGGAACCCGACGTCCCGCCAGGAGCCCGCGACACCCGTCCCGTCGCCAAAGGCCCGTCCATTTTGAAGAAGGCCCTGCCCGCCGCCGACGACGAGACGCTCACCGCGCCCAAACAGCAAAGCGCGAATCCCAAGGCAACCCCGAAGGAGTTCCGCCCCTCCCTCAAACCGAAGAAGGGCGAGGAGCGCTCCGCCGCCGACATCGACCCCACCCTGCGTACTGACCTGCTGGCCAAGCTGGCCGCCGTCAAAATCGAACGCGTCGACCGCAGCCTCTTCGACTTCGGCCCGATCGAAGTCGTAAAACCCAAGCTGCCGGAGCCGGCGATCGCTGTGGCGAAGGCCGCCCCCCGGCGCATAATCGGCCCTGAGCCGCCTCCGCCCCCCGCGCCTCCACCGGTGGTACCGCCTCCTCCGCCCATCCCGCTGAAGTTCTACGGCAGCGCCGTCCCTGTCCAGGGCGGCACAAAACGGGTATTCTGCATGCAGGGGGATGAAATTCTGGTGCCCTCCGAAGGAGAGGTCATCCAGCGGCGCTACCGCATCGTCCGCATCAACGCCACCAACGTCGTTGTCGAGGACCTGAACTTCAAGCACCAGCAGACCATTCCGATTGAGGAAGCACAGAACGGATGAGACTGAAACGGCACCGACGGCAGAACCAGCGCGGCTACGCGCTGCTCCTGGTCTTCGCCATGGCCGCCGCGGCGGTCATCATGCTGTACCTCGAGATGCCTCGCGTCGCCTTCGAACACGAGCGCAACAAGGAAGCCCTGCTCGTCGAACGCGGCGATCAGTACGTCCGCGCCATCCAGCTCTACTACAAGAAGTATTCGAAATACCCGCAGACGATCGAGGATCTGGAAACCACCAACAATATCCGCTTCCTGCGCCGCCGTTACAAAGACCCGATGACGAACAGCGATGAGTGGCGTCTCATCCACGTCGACGGCGCCGGCCAGTACACCGACTCCCTCATCCACAAGAAGAACAACGATCAGCAGAAGAACGGACCCAGCGTCCTGTCCTCCAACATCGTTGGGGTCGGCGCCTCGGCCGAATACGTCGACCAGGGCACCCAGGGCCAAAGCGCCGCCGCACTCACCCGCCGCGCCAGCGACCGGATCATTCCCGGCGCCCCTGGCTCCGGCTCCACCGGCGCGCAGACCGAACAGCCCACCGATCCGGCCCAGGGCGACCTCAACACCTCCCGCTCCGGCCCCCCTTCTCCGCCCCAGCCCCCCGGCGTCCAGGGCGGCAATCCCTTCGCCATGCCGCAGAACGGCCAGCAGCCCGGCAGGACCGTCGTCCCCGGTTCTAATCCGACAGGCAGCTCCGGCCAGAACGGCGCCTTCCCCGGCCAGCAGAGCGGAACCAGTGGCAGCAGCGGCAGTTCCGGCGGCTTCGGATTCGGCGGCGGCTTCGGCAGCGGCAGCAACTCGTCTTCGAACAGTTCCAGCAACAGCTCCAACACTAGCAACCAGAACACCGGCAACCAGAGCGGCTTCGGCAACTCGGGCTTCGGCGGTTCCGGTTCCAGCGGATCCGGCAGCTCCGGCTTCGGAGGCTTCGGCAACTCCAACCGTCAGGGTCCCGGCAACGCCGCTCCCAATCAGGCGATCTCCGCCATCCAGAACATGCTCACCAACCCGAACGCCGCCAACGGCAACAACAACGGATTCGGCACCAACAACAACGGCAGCAACGGTCTCGCGGCCGGAGCAGGCGGACTCGTAGGCGTCGCCAGCAAGCGCGACAGGGAAGGCATCCTCGTCTACAACGAGCGCACCAACGTCAAGGAATGGGAGTTCGTCTTCGACCAGAAGAAAGCCGCCAACGGCCAGGGCCAACTGAACGCGCAGCAGCAGGGTCAGGGCCAGGGTCAGAACCAGAATCAGCAGAACGGCAACGGCAGCAGCAGCGGTTTCAGCTTCGGCGGCTCCGGCAGCAGCTCCGGATCTTCGGGCTTTGGCTCCTCCGGCTTCGGCTCCTCCAACCGCGGATCGGGCTCCTCGTCCAGCGGCTTCGGCTCGGGCAGCTCCTTCGGCAGCTCCGGATCCTCCGGCTCCTCCTCCAGCGGCTTCGGAGGCTTCGGCTCCAGCGGCAGCACCGGCACCCCGGCCCCTGGCAAGAACAACTGACAGTGACCGTCGCCTTTTGCTGACACTCCGGTAACTTCCGCCTCCTGTTTTCACTACTTAGCGCCTGGCGCGCGACGTGCATTCCTTTGCCTGAAAGGAAAATCGAAATGCACTCCGCCCTCCGCACTCTTCTCCTGCTGGCCCTGACCCTCCTCCCCGCTGCCGCCCAGCGCTACAACGGCCACGGCTACTTCTACTACGGCCTCGACGTGCCCAGCGGCGGCAACCTCGCCCAGACGATGAGCACCGGCATCGGCGGCGAAGCCTTCGTCTGGAAAGGACTCGCCGCCGGAGCGGAACTCGGCTACCTCTTCCCCCGCACCGAACCCGGCATCGGCGTCGGACTCTTCAGCGTCACCGGAGCCTGGCACTTCGTCAACCGCGACCGCCCCCGCAAATTCGTCCCCTTCCTCAACGCCGGCTACACCCTCGGTTTCCGCGAAGGAGCCGCCAACCTCGTCCACTGGGGCGGTGGTGCATCCTACTGGTTCTCCCGCCACGCCGGACTCCGCACCGAAGTCCGCGTCTATGAGTACGCCGGCGCCTACATCCAGCACTTCGACACCTCCATCCGCTTCGGCATCCAGTTCCGCTAAGGAGCCCCCCATGGCCCTTCGGGTCGCCAGAACAAATGAAGTCGCGACGAACCCCGACCGTCAGGGAGGGGTCCCCGAGCCCTGCGAACCGCGCACGTCAGTAAGCGGGCCCCCGTCTCAGTCGCGTCTTCCAAGGAGTTTCCCATGTTGCGTCATACACTCTCATTCGCGCTCATCTTCCTCCTGCTCCTGCCTGTCCAGGCCGCTCAGAAACCAGCCGGCAACCCAGACAAGTTCCGGGCCCGCGTCGCCGCCTTCCAGCCCAACACCCTCATCGAAGTGAAGACCATCCTCGGCACGAAGTGGAAAGGCAACCTCGGCCAGGTGACGACCGAGAGCTTTGAGGTCGGCCATCAACTCGTCCGCTTCGACGAAGTCAAAAGCCTCCGTGACGCCACCCACATGTCCGGACCCAAGCAGGCGGTTCTCGCCGCGGCCTTCATCCTGGCCGGACTCGCCGTCATCTACATCACCCTCGGGCTCATCGCCACGGCCACGGGCGGAGACTAAACAGCCGCGGCACAAGGAGGCAAACCATGACCAAGGCCCTCATCACCCTATTCCTTCTGCCCGCCCTGCTCCTGGCCGGCACGACCCCCGCCCAGCAGGCCGCCCGCATTCCACCCGGCACCACCATCACCGTCTACCTGCTCGACCGCACCCACCTCCAGGGCCGCCTCCTCCAGACTCGAGCCGACGACTTCGACCTCCAGACCGCCCGCGGCAACCGCCTCGAAATCGTCACCATCCGCTACGCCGACGCGCGCTCCTTAAAGGCCGACAACCCGCAACTCCGCCGCCGCCTCATCGGACTCCTCATCGCCGGCGGTCTCTTCGGCCTCCTCATCGGCACCGCCGCCACCGGACTCGACTGAGGACCGCCCCATGGCACTCCCCGCACCCTGGTCTGGCATGATAGGTTCGGAACCCGACATGAAGCCCGTCCTGCTGGTCGTCGACGATGAGGAAGCCGCTCGCTACGCCATCAGCCGCCTCTTCCACTCCGACTTCCGCATCCTCGAAGCCGGCACCGTCGCCGAGGCCCGCCAGCGCCTCCGCACCGACCCGCCCGAAGTCATCCTCCTCGACTACGACCTCCCCGGCGAAAACGGCCTCGCCCTCCTCAAGGAACTCGCACCCGACCCCGCTGCCCCCGCCATCATCCTCATCACCGCCTATGGCGGCGAACGCCTCGCCGTCGAGGCCATGAAAAGCGGAGCCTACGACTACCTCGCCAAACCTTACGACATCGACGAACTCCGCCTCGTCGTCAACCGCGCCACCGAACGCCAGAACCTCAAACGCGAAGTCGAGCATCTCCGCTACGCCCGCGCCGGCGAGGGCCAGTTCGGCCGCATGACCGGAGGCAGCCCCGCCATGCGCCGGCTCTTCCAGACCGCCGAGCGCGTCGCCCAAAGCGACCTGCCTGTCCTCATCCAGGGAGAAAGCGGCACCGGCAAGGACGTCCTGGCCCAGGAGATCCACGCCCGCAGCCCTCGCGCCCCCCGCCGCTTCGTCGCCCTCAACTGCTCCGCCCTGCCCGAACACCTCGTCGAAAGCGAACTGTTCGGCTACGAAAAAGGAGCCTTCACCGGAGCCGCCTCCGCCCGCGCCGGCAAGTTCGAGCAGGCCCACCACGGCACACTCTTTCTGGACGAAATCGGCGACATGGCCCCCGCCACCCAGGCCAAGATCCTGCGAGCCGTGGAGAACGGAGCCGTCGAACGTCTGGGCGGCGTCAACACCGTCTCCGTCAACGTCCGCACCATCAGCGCCACGAACAAGGATCTCCCCCAGGCCATCCGCGACGGCGCCTTCCGCGAGGATCTCTACTACCGCCTCGCCGCCGTCACCCTCTGGATCCCCCCTCTGCGCGACCGCCGCGACGACATCCCAGCCCTGGTCGACCTCTTCTGGCGCGAACTCCGCACCAAGTACAGCCGCACCGGCCCCGACATGGCCCGTGATGCCATTGCCCGTCTCCAGGAACACACCTGGCCCGGCAATGTCCGCGAATTGCGCAACACCCTGGAACGCGTCTTCGTCATGGCGCACGGCGACAGCGTCACCGCCGCCGACATCCAGGCCTCCGCCGCCCCGGCCTCCAGCAAACCATCCACTTCCCTGGACGAGCCCGACTACCGCGAAGCCAAACGCCTCTTCGAAATCGAATACCTCACCCGCAAGCTCCGCGAGAACGCCGGCAACGTCACCCGCACCGCCGAATCCATAGGCATGGCCCGCCAGAGCCTCCAGGAAAAGATCCGCGAACTCGGCCTGACCCGCCCGTAGCGGCCGCCAATCTCCGAATCTCAACGGAGCCCGCACGGGGACGTTCATCCCCTGTCCCAAAACGCAAACTGCCGCAAACCTCAATCAAAATCGAAGGTGGACAGGGTGTGAACGTCCCCCACTCCGCTACGCCTGCAGCCGCGGCCGCTCCTCCCGCACCCGGTTCATATCCTGCTTCGGCTCCCCATCGCACTCCACCGCAATCGTAGTAATCGGCGAATCCGGAGCCGCCACCGGCAACCCCGTAAACTTCACCCGGAACTCCTCCTGCTCAAACTTCACCGGAGTCCCCGTAGCCAGCAGCTTCGCCGACAGCACCTTCGACCGCAGCCCGCCGATCGCCACTTCCGACCCCGGCCAGAAGTGCACATTCGCAAACAGCGTATTCCCTTTGCGCGTGAAGCTCATGTAATTCGAGCGGTTCACGGAGCACGGATCCGTCCCATACACCGCCGCCCCATTCTTCGCCGTCCAGGCCCCCACCGCCGTCAGGATCTTCACGCTCTCTGGAGGAATCGACCCATCCGCCATCGGCCCGATGTTCAACAGGTAATTCCCGCCCTGCCGCGCGCAAGTCAGCAGGTTCCGCACACAAGCCTTCGGACTCTTCCAGTTGTCATCGGCCTTGTGATAACCCCAGGAGTCGTTCATGGTCATGCACGCTTCCCAGTTCCGCCCCTTCGACGCCTCAATCCGCTGCTCCGGCGTATCGAAATCCTCCGGAACCTTGCTGCGGTTGTTCATGATGATGTCCGGCTGCAGCTTCCGCACCATCGCGTTCATCTTCTCGCTCTCCCAGCCCTCCGCCGTCAGCGGCCACGGCACGTCGTACCACAGCACATCGATCTTGCCGTAGTTCGTCATCAGCTCCCGCGCCTGCGTATGGACATAGTCCACGAACCGCCGCCGCGCCTGCTCATCCTTCACACACCGCGCGCCGTCCGGATGATGCCAGTCCATCAGCGAGAAGTAGAACCCCACCCGTAGCCCTTCCGCCCGCACCGCGTCCACATACTCCTTCACCAGGTCCCGCCCCGCCGCCGTCTTCGGAGCGCAATACTTCGTCGTCGACGTATTGAAGTGGCAGAACCCCTCATGGTGCTTCGTCGTCATCACCATGTACTTCATGCCCGCCTTCTTCGCCAGCGCCGCCCACTCCTTCGCCGGAGCCGGCTTCGGCTTGAACTGCGCGGCCAGCTTCTCATACTCGGCGACAGGAATCCCTTCCTGCTCCATCGCCCACTCATGGCGGCCCAGTACGCTGTACAGCCCCCAGTGGATGAACATCCCGAAGCGCGCCTCGTGCCACCACTTCATGCGGCGTTCACGATCCGCGTCCGAGGTCGGCTGCATCGCCAGAGCACTGGCCGCGGGAGCGGCCGAAACGAGTTTCAGATACTGTCTGCGTGAGAATCCGGGGTGAATCATGGCGCGGCCATCCTATCACCTTTAGCGGTAAAGCTCAACGCAAAGGACTACTTCCCGGGTTCCGGATAGCTCGGGATCTTCGCCGTCGGAATATCCACCACGCCGTAATGCCCCGTCACCTTGTCTCGGATGATCACCCGGATCGTCTGAGCCCCCGGACTCGGCTTCCACACTCTCTGATACCGCGCCGACTCCGGGCCCACCCTCCGAGCATCCCGCCCCGGCGCCGCCACCGCGCCTTCTTCCGTATGCACCACCACTTCCCCCGTAGCCGCCTTCTCCGCCACGCAGATCTCCACCTGCGCCTGTCCCGCCCCATCCTTCATCTGGAAGTACAGCCCCGCGGGCTCCACCTGCGCCGTCAAGGCCACCGTGCCCTTTTCCGCGCCCGGCATCATCTCGCAGCGCGCATCCACCACCAGCGCCGTCGAAGGCATCGGATTGTGGATCGCCGACCGCCACTCCTCCGTCGTCCACGCCACCGCCTTGCTCAACGGCTTCTCCGACAGGAACCCCTCCCGCGCGAAAATCCGCACACCCGGCCGGTTCACCTGGATCTTCAGCGGATGCCACTTCCCGTCCGGTTCGTCATACAGATAAAACGCAGCCGAGTACGATCCCTGCACATCCGCTGTCGCCTTCGCCAGCCCGTCGGTGAAATCGTTCGTATTCTGGATCACCCGCCCGCCCGTAATCCCCGCCATCGTCGACGCCGCCGGGAACGGATCCGCGCTGATCTCCTCCGCCTGCTGCTGCCTCTCGAACCGGCCCCGCCCTCGGACCGTAATCGACCCCGCCGCCGACGCCGAATACGACGTGTCCCCCTGCAGCCCCCGCGAGTTCACGAAATACACCGCAATCCCCTGCTGCGCCAGCCGCTGCGAACTCTCCCGGATCACACTCTCGAAACTCTGCACCCCGCCTCGCGGACCAAACCCCATCGACCCCGTAATCGACAACATCGAAATCCCGCCGCCGATCCACACCAGGTTCTTTCGCCCCGGCACTCCCGACAAATGCCGCCCTAATGTCTCCAGCGCCCCCAGCGTCGCCTCCATCTTTCTCTGCCGCACCGCCGCGTTCGCCTGCATATCAGCCTCGATTTGCATCGTCAACATCTCCAGGATGGCGGGGTCGTTGTTAAACATCCTCAACATCTCCTCAGCTTCCCGGACCGTCGCATTCACATCCGATGTTTGCTGCGGCGGCAACGCTAATCCCGCTTTCGCAATCCGCGCCCTCAACGCTTCCACATCACTCGTAAAGTCATGAAGGATGCTCAACTTCGCACCCAAATGATAGACCGCCACCCGCGTCTGCGGAGCCAGCGCCTTCAAATAGCGCGTCAACTGCGCCCGCACCCACAACATATCCCCCGGCGCCGTATTCAACGTATCCAGTACCAGGGCCGTCACATTGCGCGGCGGCCCCGGCGTGAACTCCACCCGGTTCGTGAACAGACCCGGCGGCAGCGCCACCGCCGGCTTCGCCTCGCCTTGATCTCCCTCGAAACGAAAGAATGACAGCTCCCGCCGCTTGTTCTTATCAAATACCTGAATGTCCTGCATCTTCAGGTCCGGCACCGGCTTCCCATTCTTGTCCAGGGCCACAAAACTGAATTCCATCAGCCGCGTAGTCGTGCTGAACGTCGGCGCGGGTTCCTGCCCCCAAGCCGCCAATAGCACCAGCGAGAGCAAAGCGAAGATCCTCATTCGGAACGAATTCTATCATTTGCTTCATGATTCAGATATCCAGATCCAGTAGGCTGTAGATAAATACTGGAGTTTTTTGAGCTGTGGTCGATAAGTTGGATGTGTAGGTGTATGCGCGCTCTTTTCATACCCATCGGAGTCCTGATCCTCACCACCGCCGCACCCTTGCCTCTCGCGGCGCATCAATACCAGTTCCTCCTCTACGGCCGCCAGCACGGCCTCGGGAACCTCGCCATCAGCGCCATCACTCAGGATCAGACCGGCTACCTCTGGGTCGGTACCCAGAACGGCCTCTACCGCTACGACGGTCACTCCTTTGTCGAAAAAGGATTCAGCGAAGGCATTCCGCCGGACCCCATCGTCGCCCTCCACGCTGACCAGCAGGGCGGCATCTGGGCCGCCACTCACACCCGCCTCTTTCGCTCCACACCCAACGGTTTCCACGAAGTCACCTTCGGACGCAAAGCGCAGTTCCTCACCCACAACGTCATCGATTCCTTCGGCAACCGCGTCTACGCCGCTACCAGCGCCGGCCTCTTCGAACTCTCGCCCCGGGGCAGCGAGGAGGGCTGGAAGGTGCGCCCCATCGACACCGGCGGCGCCAACCCCTCCGTGCGGGCGGTCGCCACGGACCGTCTCGGCGCCGTCTGGTCCGCCTGCTCCGCTGGCATCTGCCGATGGAAGGATGGGCAGACCACCGTCTACGCGGAACAACAAGGCGTTCCTCATGACCAGTGGGACAGCTTCGCCGTGGATGGCAGCGGCGGCCTCTGGGTCAGAAGCCTCTCGCATCTCCTGCATCTGCCCACCGGCGCAACCCGCTTCGAACTGGATCAGCCCGGGCCGCCCGATGCCAGCTTCTACGGCGACCTCGCTCGCTCGTCCACCGGCACGCTCTTCGCCACCACCAAACGCGGACTGGCCCTCAACCGCCACGGCCAGTGGCAGATGGTCGGCACCGACGAAGGGCTCCCCGCCAGCAGCACCACCGCCATCTTTGAAGACCGCGAAGGCTCCATCTGGATCGGCACCTGGGGCGTCGGACTCTGCCGCTGGCTCGGCGGCGCCGCTCTCGAATCCTGGTCCTCCCGTGACGGGCTCCCCCACGAGAGCGTCAATGCCGTCACGGTCGACAGCTCCAATCGCGTTTGGGTCGGCACCGACACCGGCCTCAGCAGCCTGCGCTCCGGCGAAACCAGCAGTCCGCTGCCCGCCCTCGTGGGCACCAAGGTTCGCGCTCTGCAAGCCGGCGCCGGAACTCTCTGGGTCGGTCTCTTCCCGGGCGGCGTTGCCGGCGTCAATCTGAAGACTCTGGCCGTGCAGCGTTACCGCGCCCCCGAGGGACTCAAGGATGAACGCGTCAACGGCCTGCTGCTCGACAGCTCCGGCCAGCTCTGGGTTTGCACCATGCGCGGCCTCTTCCGCAGGACCCCCTCCGGCTTCGTCAACGCCTTGCCCGATGCGCCCGCCGATGAAGTCTTCCTGCGGGTCGCCGCGGACCCGGCCGGCGGCGTCTGGATCGCCTCCAGCAGAGGGCTCCGCCTCTACCGCAATGGCGTCTGGCATCTCTATACCGCTCACGACGGCCTCGCGCAGAACTCCGTGGCGCTCGTCAAGGCGCCCACTGCGAACGAAATCTGGATCGCCTATCGCGGCAGCAAGGGCATCAGCATCCTCCACCTCGATGGCGAACGCATCCGGTCAGTCGAACACATCCAGACGCCCAAACTCCCTTCCAACCATGTGCTGTCTCTCGGACAGGATACGCAGGGGGACACCTGGGTCGGTACCGACAATGGCGTGGGCCTGCTGCACAACCGGACCTGGAGGACCCTTTCCAAAGCCGATGGCCTCATCTGGGACGACTGCAATACCAACTCGTTCTTCGCCGATGCGGCCGGCGGCGTCTGGATCGGCACCAGCCGCGGCCTCACCCACGTCCTGCCCGGCGCTAAACCAGGCCTCATCCTGGGCCCGCCCCCCAGCCCCGTCTTTTCGTCCTTCCAGTTCGGCGGCCGGGAGCAAGCCGCCCACATCGGCCTCACCATCCCGTTCGCGAACAGGCTCCTCGAGCTCGGTCTCGCCAGCCTCACCTTCCGCCAGGAGGATCACCTCCATTACCGCTATCGCCTCTCCGGTCTCGAGGACTCGTGGGTGGACTCGACCGCGCCGCAACTGCGCTTCCCCAGACCTTCCGCCCGGCTCGTACAAACTCGAAATCTTTGCCGTCAACGCGGCCGGCGAGCCGAGCCTGGCCCCGGCCCTCGCCCAGTTCTCCGTCCGCCCGCCCTGGTACGGAACCTGGTGGTTCTACGGCTCCATCCTCGCGCTGCTCGGCCTCGCCATCCTGCAGTTCATCAGTTGGAGAACCGCCACCCTCCGCCGCCGGAGCTTTGAACTCGAAGCGGCCGTGCAGGCGCGCACCGAGGAACTCCAGCGCCAATACGAACTGGCCGGCCGCCAGAAGAGCGAAATCGAGCGTCTGCTCGAGGAAGCCAACCAGCTCCATCGCGCCAAGAACGAGTTCCTGGCCAACATCAGCCACGAGATCCGTACACCCATGAACGGCATCCTCGGGCTCACCGAACTCGCGTCCTCACTGACCTCTACTACGTAGCAGACGGAGTACGTCGCGGCCCACCCGCAAGGTCCGCCAATCCCTGCTGGGCCTTCTGAACGACGTCCTCGACTTCGCCAAGATCGAGGCCGAGCGGGTCGAGATCGAGCATGTGCCCTTTAGCATCCAGGGCTGCCTGGACCTCGCTCGCGACACTTTTGCCAGCCAGGCCATCTCCAAGGGTCTCGACGTCCAGGTGGAGGTGGAATCCTCCGTCCCCGCCCAGTTGCTGGGCGACAGCCGCCGCATCGGGCAGGTCGTCATGAACCTCGTTGGCAATGCCGTGAAGTTCACTCAGCATGGCTCATCACGACCCACCGCCGGCATCGAAGCCGGGGTCGGCGACGTGGTCCGCCTGCGGGTCCAGGTGAAGGACACCGGCATCGGCATCCCGGTCGAGAAGCAGAAGCTGATCTTTGAGCCCTTCCGCCAGGCCGACGGTTCCACGGCGCGCACCTATGGCGGCACGGGTCTGGGTCTTTCCATCTCCGCCCGCCTCATCACCATGATGGGCGGCCGCCTCACCGTGGAGAGCAAACCCGGCCAGGGCAGTGTTCTTTCCTTCACGCTGCCCCTCAAGCGCATCGAAGCCGGCGCCGTCTCGTCTCACGAGGCCGCGGCCCCGCAGTCGGATCTGGCCCAGGGCGCCTCGGCGCGCGTTCTGCTGGCCGAGGACCACCAGATCAATCAACTGGTAGTGATCCGCCTCATGCAGAAGCGCGGCCATCAGGTAACGGCCGTCAACAACGGCGAAGAGGCCGTGGCTGCGGCCCGCTCGGGCAGCTTCGACCTCATTCTGATGGATATGCAGATGCCCGTCTATGGCATGGGCTGGAGGCGGCGCAGCGCATCCGCGCCCTCCCCGGCCCAGCGGGCCGGGTGCCGATCGTCGCGCTCACCGCCAACGCCGTAGGCGCCGCCCAGGAGGAATGCCGCGCCGCCGGCATGGACGCCTACCTGGCAAAGCCCGTAACCGCCGAAGAACTCTACCGCGTCGTCGAAACCGTCCGAGCCACCCAACCCACCCCAACCCGCTGAAACCCCACACCCGCCAGGCGGGCACCCCTGCCCACTCCAGCCCCAGCGCACGACACCCGACCGGCAAAGGGCGCGGTCTGCACCGGTAAGGCGGTTGCCCCACCCCGTCCTCAGTCCTGCCCCGACACACCGCGCGGCCAACACACCGGCGGCCTGGCACACCGCGCGGCCAACACACCGGCGGGCCTGGCAACCTGCGCGACCAGCACCGGTAAGGCGGGCGCCCTCGCCCGCAGCCAGCCCCCAGGCTGGCTCCACGTCTGCCCCGCCAACGAAGCCATCCCGTAATCAAAACTCACTCCGCCGTCGCAACCGTGCGAGCCACGCAAACCAAACCAGCCCCAGCCCGAAGGGACCCAGCAGCGGTACGGCGGGCACTCTCGCCCACAGCCAGTCCTGCCCCGGCACACCGCGCGGCCAACGCACCGGCGGGCCTGGCAGCCTGCGCGACCATCACCGGTAATGCGGGCGCCCTCGCCCGCAGCCAGCCCCCAGGCTGGCTCCGCGTCACACGTCCGTCCCCGCGTCACCCCACAAATTAAGTTCCCCCGCAAATGCTACGTCCGACGGATTGAATTCACATTCGTTCTAGAGTAGCCTGCCTACACACTTGCAGTGGCTTGAAAGGATGTACCGTGAAAAACCTGATCGTCTGCTCCCCCAAGAGCCTGCCTCGCGAACAACTCTTTCGCGGCCGCGAAGACCGCCGTCGCCATCAATCCGCTCAACCATGCCCCGCTCGACCGGCTCCATCCGCCTCGATGCCCTCCTTCCGCCCCACCCGCGAGCACCTGGCCGTCGTGACAACAAAGTACTGGGGCCTGAAGGGCGTCAAACTCACTGTGGGCTTTGTCGATGGCGCGCCCACTGACCTCCGCAAATGCATCCTGCTCCACATGAATGCCTGGTCGCCACCGCCAACGTCAAATTAGGTGCTGTTCGGATTCTCATCCCGTTTCCACGGCCACACGCACGCACGAAGACA
>JASGIE010000047.1:0-7593 GCA_049841055.1 Paludibaculum sp.
GGCTGTTCTTCCTCGAGGATGCCCTGTCTCCGGAAGACATCGTGTGGTTCCGCCAGATCCGCCAGCAGTGCTCCACGCCGCTGGCCATGGGCGAATTGTTCAACAGCCCGCACGAGTGGACGCCTCTCTCGTCGCGAAACGGTTATTCGATTTCATTCGCATCCACGTCACGCAGGCGGGCGGTCTCACCCCATGCCGCAAAATTGCGGCCATGGGCGAAATGATGGGTGTCAAAACCGCCTGGCACGGCCCGGGCGACGTATCCCCCATCGGCCATGCGGCAAACATTACGCTGGACCTGATCGCTACAAGTTCGGCGTCCAGGAAAGCTATGAGTTCCCGGAACGGTGAAGGAAGCTTCTCGGGCTGCCCTCGAAATCCGCAATGGCTACTACTACATCACCGAGGCGCCCGGCTGGGCATCGAATGGAACGAAAGCCGCGGCGAAGAAGTCTCCTTTCGGCTACGGCGAACGCGGCGAACGGCAGAAGATGAACGGCGGCTGGGGTGAAGTCCGGCGCCGCGACGGAACCGTGATTAAGCAGTAAATAATTCTCTGAAAACAAGGGATCCGTGGCGCTATCCTGTCCTCCATAGAGGAGGCATGCCATGCAACCTGGGATTGCCATGGATCCCGCCCCCAATCCGGGGCTGATTTTCGAGAACCTGAATGCGCATCAACGCTCGGCCGCGTTGCGCACCGCGATTGAACTGGATCTGTTCCGCGCCGTGGGGCAGGGTCCGGCCGATGCGCTCACCCTGGCGGCCCGCTGCTCGGCCTCGCCTCGCGGGATCCGCATCCTCTGCGATTTCCTGGTGATCATGGGTTTGCTCCAGAAGTCGGACGGCATCTACAGCCACACTTCGACGAGCGCCCTCTTCCTCGATCCCAATTCACCCTCTTCTCTCCACTCCACGGCGCGCTTCCTGGGGCTGGCCGAGATGAAAGCCTCCTACGACAACCTCACGGAGGTCGTACGCACCGGCCGCACCAGTCTGCCGGGCGAGGGCACCGTGGAGCCCGATAATCCCGTCTGGGTGGAGTTTGCTCACAGCATGGCGCCGATGATGGGGCCCCTGGCAGGCCCACTCGGAACGGTCGTCCTCGAAGGTCGTACCGGACCTTTGCGCATTCTTGATATCGCCGCGGGTCATGGCCTGTTCGGCATCGAGATCGCGAAGAAGCATCTGAAGCGCACATCGTCGCCTGCGACTGGCCCAAGGTACTGGATGTGGCTGAAGAGAATGCGCGGAAGGCGGACGTCGCGGACCGGTTCGAGCGGCTGCCGGGCAGCGCGTTTGAGGTCGACTTTGGCGGGCCGTACGATGCCGTCCTGCTGACGAACTTCCTGCACCACTTCGATACTCCGACCTGCACGGACCTTCTGAAGAAAGTCCACGCCGCGCTGAAACCGGGCGGCGTTTCAGCGACGCTGGAGTTCGTTCCCAACGAAGATCGAGTGACGCCACCCATGCCCGCGGCATTCAGCCTGGTGATGCTCGTTTCCACCGCGGCCGGTGACGCCTACACCTTCCGCGAATACGAAGCGATGCACCGCGCCGCCGGTTTCAGCCAGATCGAGGCTCACCCGGTGCCGCACTCGCCGCACACGGTGGTCACTGGAATCGCCCGATAGACGATACAATCGCCGCATGCGCCGCCGAGAGTTCATACTGGGGGCCCTGGCGGCACAGGCGGCGCCAACGGTCCCCGGCAGCGTCCTGGTCCACGAGCACATTCTGGTCGATTTCATCGGCGCGGAGAAGGCCTCCCCCACCCGCTATGACGCCGAGGAAGTCTTCCGGATCGCCAAACCCAAACTGGAAGAGCTGAAGGCCTTCGGCTGCGTACGACTCCATGAATGCACGCCGAACTATCTGGGCCGGGACGCGCGGTTGTGCGCCCGGCTGCAGGAGGCCACTGGCATAGAAATCTGGACGAACACCGGGATCTACGGCGCCGCGAACCGTTCCGGTGTACCGGAATTCGCGAAGCAGGAATCCGCACAGGCGCTGGCCCGGCGGTATGTGGCGGAATGGAAGGCCGGCATCGACGGACAGAAGCCCCGGTTCATCAAAACAGCCGTGAACGGCTTCCCGTTGGAGCCCCTGGACAGGAAATTGGTGGAGGCCGCGGCCATGGCAAGCCTGGAGACCGGCCTGCCGATTGCCTCTCACACAAATGGCGGCGGCCAGGCTGCCGAGGCACAGCTCGAGATCCTCAAGGACCTGCAGTGCCCAGCCTCGAAGTTCATCTGGGTGCATGCCCAGAACGAGAAGGACCACAGATTCCACGAGTCGGTTGCGCGGGCAGGAGCCTGGGTGGAATTCGACGGCATCAGCGAATCCTCGTCTCAGTGGCATCGCGAATGTGTGACGTGGATGGAGAAGCAAGGACTTCTCACGCGGGTCCTGATCTCTCAGGACGCGGGCTGGTATCACGTTGGAGAGAAGGACGGCGGGACCTACCGTGGTTACACCTATCTCTACACCGGTTTCCTGCCGTTGTTGCGGCCGGAACTCTGGCGTCCGCTCCTGGTCGACAATCCGCATAAAGCATTCGGGTGAGTCCGCTGTGTAACTCAGCAAGAATGGTCAAGACTCCGGCGATGCAAAGCCGTATTGTAGGTGCATGGCAAAGCTGAACTGTACAAAAACGCCAACAATTGTCGAGATTCCCGCCACGCACTACCTCTCCATCGCCGGTCACGGGCAACCGGGCGGGCCGGAATTTCAGGACGCCATCGGAGCGCTCTATCCGATGGTGTACACCATCAAGATGACCAGAAAGTTCAGCGGCCGGGAGACATTTCCGGTGGCTCCGCTGGAGGGCGTCTACACGGCCATCACAGACTGGCAACTCCTGATGCCCGTGCCGCCGGCCATCGAAAAACAGGAGGTCAGACAGACTGCCGTCAAACTCATCGAGAAGGGCAAGACCGAGACCGTGCGGAAGGTCGAACTTGTCTCGCGCAAGGAAGGCCGGTGCCTGCAGGCCCTGCATGTCGGCCCTTACGATCAGGTATCGGACACCATAGCGATTCTGCGCCAGCATGCGGATTCCAACGGTCTGGAACGTAGTCGGCCCGCACCACGAGATTTACCTTTCCGATCCGCGGCGCACCGCGCCCGAGAAGCTGAAAACGATTGTCCGCTACCCTGTGCGGAAGGCATCGTCGACGCCCAAGGCAGTATGAGTTACCAGCAGCGAGTGCTGCGCGTCATGCGCTACATCGAGGATCACCTCGACGAGGATCTGTCGCTGGACCATCTCGCCGGGGTGGCCTGTTTCTCGCCGTTTCACTTTCACCGGATCTTTCGCGGAATGACCGGCGAGCCCGTGAAGGAGCACATCCGAAGGCTCCGGCTGGAGCGCGCGGCCGGCCGGCTGCAGCAGGGCGCGGGTCCTATCCTGGACATTGCTCTCGAGGCCGGCTACGAGAGTCATGAAGGATTCACTCGGGCTTTCCACGCCCGCTTCGGAGAATCGCCGGCCGAGTTTCGCGAAGCACAGTCGGTGCATGTGCTGCGTTTACCGGCGCGCTGGGCGGTGGCGGCCCGGCATACTGGCCCCTATGCCGAAGTCGGTGAAGCGTGGCAGCGCCTGTTTGCGCTGGCCGGCCCGGCGCGCCTGCTGGGGCCGGGCCTGGAATACTTCGGGATTGTGCACGACGATCCCGATGCGATCGAACCCGCGGCCCAGCGCTATGATGCGGCGCTGAAAGTGAAGCCGGAGACCGTGCCGCCCGCCGGCCTCGAACTGGTGGAATTGCCGGAGCGCGAATTCGCCGTGATGCGCCACAGCGGCCCCTACCACCTGCTGGGCCTCACCTACGCGCGCCTCTGCGGCGAATGGCTGCCCCAAAGCGGAAGGGAAGCCGCCTGGACGGCGTCGATCGAATACTACCGCAACGACCCTCGAACGACGCCCCCTGACCGTTTGATTACAGACATTTACCTGCCACTGGAGTAGCCCGCCGGGCATTGTGACTGAAGTCATATTCCGGCGCCAGCAATCTGGATCAAAATGGTAAGTATGGCAGCCAGAGCAGACTCACTCCCGGTGATTGTCCCTCACGACGTCACCCTAGAGCTGTACCGCCGCATGCTCACCGTAGCGTTGGTTGAGGAGCGGCTGAAAGTATTTGCGAAGCAAGGAAAATGCACCTTCCAGGCCTCAACCAGGGGTCATGAGAAGCTGCAGGTCGGCATGACAAAGCTGTTGCAGCCGGGCCACGACTGGTTCTTTCCGTACTACCGGTCGAAGGCGCTGGCCATTGGCCTCGGCGTTCCTTTGAAGGACATTTTCCTGGCGATGCTGAGCCGGGGCGGCGACCCGAGTTCGAATGGCCGCAATATGCCGGAGCACTTCAGCGATCGCGCGCTTCACCTGGTCGCCCAGACAGCGGTGACGGGCAGCCAGTATCTCCCGGCCGTCGGGCTGGCGCGATCGCTCCAATTGGACGGCTCCGACCAGATCGTTCACGTTTCCTCGGGGGAAGGTGCAACGAGCGAAGGCGAGTTCTTCGAGGCCCTGAACTGGGCGTCGCGCGAGAGCCTGCCGGTCATCTTCACCATCCAGAACAACGGTTTTGCGATCAGTACCCGGCAGCAGGTCCAGACCGGATCCACGGTGCGCCAGATCGCCAGCGGCTTCGGGCTCAGGACGTTCCATATTGACGGCACCTGGTTTGAGGACATGTACCGCGATCTTCCCCCGGCGATCCGCCAGATCCGGGAAGGCGCCGGCCCCATCCTGATTGAAGCCGACGTGGTCCGCCTCGATCCGCATTCCTCCTCCGACGATCACCGCAAGTATCGCGACGACCAGGAACTGGCCGCCATGCAGGAAAGAGATCCGATCCAGCGCACGGAACAGTACCTGCTGCGCCATGGTGTCCTCACCCGCGAGGGGATGGAGACACAACGGGAATCCATCCGCGAGGAAGTGAATCGCGCCGCTCTCGAGGCGGACGCGGCGCCGCAGCCCGCCGGCGACGATCTCATGGCTCATATCTACTCTCCAGTGGCGGCACCGGTATCCGCCCCGCCCCAACCGATTTCGGCGGAGCCGGTGGCGATGATCGATGCAATCAACCATGCGCTGCGCGAAGAGATGGCCGCGAATCCTCGCATCGTGATGTTCGGCGAAGACATTGACGATCCGAAAGGCGGCGTATTCGGAGTAACCAGAGGCCTGGCCAGTGCCTTCCCGGGGCGCGTAGAGAACGCGCCGCTGGCCGAGGCGAGCATCGTCGGGGTAGCAAGCGGCATGGCCATGCGCGGCTTCGTGCCCGTGGTGGAAATTCAGTTCGCCGACTATATCTGGCCCGCCATGCTACAGATGCGCAATGAAGTGGCCACGGTCCGCTGGCGGAGCCAGGGGCAGTGGGCGAATCCGATGGTGGTTCGCGCGGCGTCGGGCGGATATATCAAGGGTGGTCCCTGGCATTCCGCCTGCATTGAGGCGACCTTCGCGCACATCCCCGGTTGGCGAGTGGTATTTCCCAGTTCCGCCGACGATGCCAAGGGGCTGCTCAAAACCGCGATGCGCTGCGGCGACCCTGTGCTCTTCCTGGAGCACAAGGGCCTGTACCGCAAGATGCAGGCCAAGGCGCCGGAACCCGACGCCAACTACGCCATCCCCTTTGGCCAGGGTCGTATCCGCAGAGACGGCCGGGATCTGACGATCGTCACCTGGGGCAGCACTGTCTACCAGGCGCTGGAACTGGCCCGGCAGATGGAGGGCGAGGGCGTATCGTTGGAGGTGCTGGATCTGCGAACCATCGCTCCGTTTGACGAAGAGATGGTGTATCGCAGCGTCAGGAAGACCAGCCGCGTCGTGGTCGCCCACGAGGATTCTCTGACCGGCGGCTTCGGTGGCGAGATTGTGGCGCGGATCGCTGAAAACGTCCTGGATTCCCTCGACGCGCCCGTCGTGCGGGTCGCCGCCAAGGATATGTTTGTGCCATCGGCCTCCGAGTTGGAACTGATGGCCCTGCCGAGCGTTCAGGACCTCCGCAACGCGGTGGAAAAGGTGCTTCGGTACTGACGGTGGACCACGAGGTGGGGCCGCGGTGAAGGCGGCCCGAATTGCGTGTAAGCTGATTCTGGAGGCGCCAACGCATGACAGGCAAACCATCCGGAAAACGCATGACACGCAGGACTCTTCTGAGTGACGCGGGCAGGACCGCCCTGTCAGGCGCGGTCCTCGCCCCAGTCCTGAATTCGGCGATCGTGTCGTGCGCGAACGCCGCCGATGCGCCTGTTTTGAACATCGAAGCCGGCCTGGACCGGGTGGTGATCCTGCCGGGCAAGACATACCTCCGCGGTTGGGCCGGGTATGGTCCGGTGCCACACCCTGGCCGTCCCGTGAGGCGTGGAACTCCGCCGCCTCCACCTGCCCCGGCAGGACCCGCGGTGACGGTGGCCTGGAGCAAGGAATCGGGGCCCGGATCGGTCGCCTTTGCCGATGCCAAGGCCCCAATCACAACGGCGTCCTTCACGACACCAGGAGCCTATGTACTCAAACTGACGGCCGGCAACGGCCAGGCGCAGTCTGTCTCCACCCTGCACGTACTGGTGGAAACGCCGCCTCCGGCCCAGCAGTTGGGCGCCGTGTATACGCGCAATTTCAAGATCTCCAGCCCCCTGTGGAATGCCCGCGCCAAAGCACTGATCGTAAACTGGATCCCGCACTGCATCGATCAGATCAACCGCACCGATATCAAGGTCGGCCCGGGCGGGATCGACAATTTCGTGGAAGCCGGCAAGGCGCTGCGCGGTGAGCCGCATGGCCTGCACAAGGGCTATGTCTTTTCCAATGCCTGGGTTCACCAGACCGTCGAAGCGATGAGCATCGCGTTGATGGTGGATCCCCAGGGCGACGCCGAGATCATCGCGGCCCACAAGAAGATGCGCGCCACTCTGGACGACTGGATTCCCAAGATCCTCGCCGGCCAGGAACCGGATGGGTATCTGCAGACTGCCTTCACGCTGTCGAGGGAAGGCCGCGACGGCCGGGTGATCGATACGGCTGGCTTCAAGCATTGGGATCCGGCCCACCGCGGCGATCATGAAGGCTACGTGGCCGGCTACTTCCTGGAATCGGCCATCAACCACTACCTCATGACCGATCGGAAGGATGCCCGACTGTACAATGCGGCCAAGAAGCTGGCCGATTGCTGGTACAACAATCTCGGCCCGGCGCCGAAGAAACCGTGGTTCGACGGGCACCAGCAGATCGAGCAGGGACTCGTCCGCTTCGGGCGGTTTGTGAACGACATGGAGGGTGGCAAGGGCGACCACTATATCGAGCTCGCCAAGTTCCTGCTTGATTCGCGCTATACAACGGCTACCGGTCCGCGGGAACAGCAGGAGTACGATCAAAGCCATCTGCCCGTCACCCAGCAATACGAGGCTGTCGGCCATGCCGTGCGCGCGGCCTACACGTATTCAGGCATGGCGGATGTGGCCGTGGGAGACGCATGATCCGGACTACCAGAGCGCGGTGAAGTCACTGTGGCACAATCTGGTGAATCGCAAATACTACCTAGGTGCTGTTCGGATTCATCGTGTTTCCCTATTAACCTT
>JASGIE010000048.1:0-13509 GCA_049841055.1 Paludibaculum sp.
TATGTGTACCTCTATTGGTTACGACGTATTGCTAAGGTTAATAGGGAAACACGATAGAATCCGAACAGCACCTCCCCGGGAGGGGAGTGAAATAGTACCTGAAACCGATCGCATACAATCCGTCGGAGCCCTCCGGGGTGACGGCGTGCCTTTTGAAGAATGAGCCTGCGAGTTAGTGGTACGTGGCGAGGTTAACCCGTGTGGGGAAGCCGTAGCGAAACAAGATCCTAATAGGGCGTTTTAGTCGCGTGTACTAGACCCGAAGCGGAGTGATCTATCCATGGCCAGGTTGAAGCGACGGTAAGACGTCGTGGAGGACCGAACTCACTTGGGTTGAAAACCGAGGAGATGAGCTGTGGATAGGGGTGAAAGGCCAATCAAACTCCGTGATAGCTGGTTCTCCCCGAAATGCATTTAGGTGCAGCGTCGTATGTTTCTTACCGGAGGTAGAGCACTGAATCGTCTAGGGGGCCCCCAGCTTACCGAAATCAGTCAAACTCCGAATGCCGGTTGGTGGAATTACGGCAGTGAGACTGTGGGGGATAAGCTTCATAGTCGAAGGGAAACAGCCCAGATCATCAGCTAAGGCCCCTAAGCGATAACTAAGTGGAAAAGGATGTGGAGTTGCGGTGACAACCAGGAGGTTGGCTTGGAAGCAGCCACCCTTGAAAGAGTGGTAATAGCTCACTGGTCAAGTGATTCTGCGCCGACAAATTAGCGGGGCTCAAGTTATCCGCCGAAGCTATGGCATTCGCACATGTGGTCGTAAGGCCGTGCGGATGGGTAGGGGAGCGTCGTGTGCGCGTTGAAGCGGCGGGGTGACCCAGTCGTGGAGAGCACACGAGTGAGATCCAGGCATGGTCGAAAGACGGGTGAGAAACCCGTCCGCCGAATATCCAAGGGTTCCAGGGTCAAGCTAATCTGCCCTCGGTTAGTCGGGACCTAAGGCGAGGCCGACAGGCGTAGTCGATGGACAACGGGTTGATATTCCCGTGACCGGCAAAATATCGTCCGTGCTGAGGCAAGTGATACTAAACCACGACTGCGAACTCGGCGCCATGCCGCCCTTCGGCAATGGCATTCTCTATGAGATGCCGGTATGGGTGGACGGCCTGCTGATGTCCGAGGAGACCATCTGCTTCGATGCAGGACACCATCGCGATGTGATTCAGATGAACACCGAGGACTGGGAAGACCTGGTACGCCCGTCGGTGCTGGCCTTCGCGCATGCCACGGATGACGCCGCCTCGGGCCGCTTGGCATGCTCGGGGGATGAGCGAGTGGACTATCAGGCCCGGCACGGATGAGTATGCGCCATATTTCGGCCGCTACATCAACCTGGTCCCGGACGGAGACCTGCTGCAGACCCTGCGCGAGCAGGTTGTCCCCACCGTTCAACTGCTCGCGCCGTTGCGCGAGGAACAAGCCAACTACCGCTACGCCGAGGGCAAGTGGAGCGTGAAGGAAGTGCTCGGCCACATGATCGATACGGAGCGGATCTTTGCCTACCGAGTGCTGCGCATCGCCCGCAACGACGCCACGCCGCTGCCCGGCTTCGAGCAGGACGACTATGTGAAATACGGGCCGCACGCGCAGCAGCCGTGGACCGATCTCATGGAAGAGTTCCAGGTGGTGCGCAGCGCTTCGCTCTGCCTGTTGCGTGGACTGGATGGCGACGCGCTGGCCCGGCGCGGAACATCGAGCAACAATGGCCAGGATGCGGAGAGCACTGGCGTGGGTGATTGCGGGGCATGAGCGTGCGCACATGGGCGTGTTCCACGAACGCTATGCCGCCGTCTTCGCATAGATTCCGAGGGTAAAATCACGGGCCGGCGCGGTCAAAGCGCTGGCCCTTCCGCATTTGTCAGGGGACCAGCGGCAGCCAGACCGCGCTCGCGTTCTCGGCCGCGCGGAGGATCGACTGGCGTCGCCTTCTCGTAATCGGACGGCTTGGCGAAGAAGATGTTCGGCACGAAGTTCTGCGGATTGCGGTCGTAGAGCGGGAACCAGCTCGACTGGATCTGCACCATGATGCGGTGGCCCGGCAGGAAGACGTGGTTGGCGGTGGGCAGGCGCGAACTTGTAGTCCTGCACCTTGCCGGCCGGGATGGCGCGATGGGCTTGTCGAAGCTGTCGCGGTAGCGGCCGCGGAAGATGTCCATGCAGATCGGCAGCTGGTAGCCGCCCATCTCCGGCGTCGGGCGATTTCGTCCGGATAGACGTCGATCAGCTTCACCACCAAGTCGGCGTCGGTGCCGGTGGTCGCGGCGAAGAGGTCGGCGATCGGGCGCGCCGGCAGATGCGCACCGGCTTGGTCAGCACGGCGCGGTCTCGTAGGTCAGCACGTCGGGGCGGCCGTCGACGAACGCGCTGGTCCTACACCAGCCATCGCGTCCAGCGCTCGTCGTCAGCGAAGTGAACGGGCCGCGGCAGGTGAGGGCACCGGCTTGGCAGGATCGGAGACATAGCTGTCCCCCGCCTCGCCGCGGCCGTCGAAGCCGAGCCCGCAGCCGGCCTGCAGGTAGAGCGGCGTCGCGGGGCGGCGCACCGCTGTCGCAGGCGAGCGGCCAGTGGTCGAAGCTGTCCCAGTGGTTCTCGCCGGTGTTGTAGATCGAGCACGGGCGGGGTGTCGGCCGGGCGCGCCGTCCTTCAGGTAGTGGTCGAAGAAGGGCAGCAGCACGTCGCGGCGGAACTCAGTGGCGGTGTCGCCGTTGCCACTTCAGCGGGCCGAGGCTGTAGCCATCGTAGTTGACCTGGCTGTGCCGCCACGGGCCCATGACCAGGAAGTTGTGGTCCGCCGGCCCTTCGCCTTCAGCGCCTCATAGCAATGGATGGCGCCGTACATGTCTTCCTGGTCCCACAGGCCCTGCTCCCACATCGTCGGGACGTTCGAGGGGCCGCTCGGCAAGCAGCTTGTCCAGCGCCTGGCCCTGCCAGAAGTCGTCATAGGCGGGATGCGCGGCCATCTTGCTGCCAGTAGGGCAGCTGGTCGAGCCCTGCTGCCTGGCCTAGGCGCCGGCCGAGCCGGCGTCGCAGGAAATTCTCGTAGTCGTCATACACCCGCGGGCCACGGCGTCGCCGCCCCCGCGTGCGCGGTCTGTCCAGCCGATGTAGTCGAAGTTGGCCTGGCGGAAGGCGCCGTAGTGGAACCAGTCGTCGCCCATCCAGCCGTCGATCATCGGGCTCTCGGGCGCCGCGACCTTCAGCGCGGGGTGCGGCTCCAGCAGCGCCATCACCACGGTGAAGCCTTCGTAGGAGGAGCCGATCATGCCGACGCGTGCCGTTGGATTCCGGCACATTCTTCACCAGCCAGTCGATCGTGTCGTAGGCGTCGGTGATGTGGTCGATCGTGGTTGGATTGAGCGGGCCGCGCGACGGGCCGGGTCATCACGTAATCGCCTTCCGAGCCGTACTTGCCGCGGATGTCCTGGAAGACGCGGATATAGCCGGCCTGCACGAACACTTCGTCGCCCTGCGGCAGCATGGAGAGCATGTGCGTGCTGTCGATTGCGCGTGGTGCGGCCCTGCGGCGTTGTAGGGCGTACGCGTGAGCAGCGATGGGCGCGTTGCTGAGCGCCCTTGGGGATGATGATGACGGTGAAGAGCTTCACGCCGTCGCGCATCGGGATCATGACTTCGCGACGGATGTAGTCATAGCCGGCGGTGGGTGTCTGGTATTGCTTCGGAACATCATTGCCGCCCGGGGCCGGCTGCTGCGCGGCGGATGGCAGGGAAAAGAGGAGCGAACCCAACAATGCTGCCGCTACATAGGCAGATTGGCGGGTGTGAGCAGAGCCTCGGTGCAGATTGTCCGGAGAGTGGAGAAGACCCATCTATAGAGTGTAGCGGGGGTGTCGCGCGGTGCGCTGATCGCCAGCGGGAGGGTGCACAAAAGATAACGGCCGGAGCAGAAGCCCCGGCCGTTGGTCTTTCGAGAGTGAACGATGGCTTATTCAGCGTCGCCCATCGGCTCGTCGAGGTTCAGGTCGATCGGCTCGCTGCCGCCGATGTAGCTGCCCTTGGTCTCGTCGTCATACACCGCGAACGAGTCGGCCATCAGCGCATCGGCTTCCTGCACCGGCTCTTCCACCACATCCTCTCCGGCGATCTTCACGCGCGCGATAGTAATCCATGCCGGTGCCGGCCGGGATGAGGCGGCCCATGATGACGTTTTCCTTCAGGCCGCGCAGGTAGTCCACCTTGCCGTTGATGGCGGCTTCGGTGAGTACGCGCGTGGTCTCCTGGAACGATGCCGCCGAGATGAAGCTGTCGGTGGACAGCGACGCCTTGGTGATGCCGAGCAGCACGGGCGAGCCCTGAGCCGGGCGGCCGCCTGCTTCGCGCACACGATCGTTCTCTTCCTTGAACTTGAACTTGTCGACGATCTCCTCTGGCAGGAATTCCGTATCGCCGATGTCCTCGATCTTCACCCAGCGCATCATCTGACGAACGATAACTTCCAGGTGCTTGTCGTTGATGTTCACGCCCTGCAACCGGTAGACTTCCTGAATCTCGTTGACCAGGTACTTCTGCAGTTCCTTTTCACCGAGGACCTTCAGGATGTCGTGCGGATTGCGCGGGCCGTCCATCAGCGGATCGCCGGCCTTCACACGTTCGCCGTCCTGCACGTTGATGTGAACACCGCGCGGGATGGAGTATTCCTTCTCCGTCTTGTCGTCGCCGACAATGGCCACCTTGCGGAAGCCCTTGACGACGTCTCCGATGCGGACCACGCCGTTGATTTCGCTCATGACGGCGGTTTCCCGCGGCTTACGCGCTTCGAACAGTTCGACGACGCGCGGCAGACCGCCGGTGATGTCCTTGGTCTTCGTCGTGGCGCGTGGGATCTTGGCCAGCACGTCGCCGGCGTGGACCCGGTCGCCCGCACGGACACTCAGGTGCGCGTGGGTGGGCATGAGGTAGCGGCGCTCGTCATGCTTGCCGCCGCCATCCGGATGGATGATGACGGTGGGCAGGCGCTTCTCGTCGGGCGAGTCGATGATGACCCACTGCGACAGGCCGGTCACCTCGTCCACCTGTTCGTGGTAAGTGACGTTCTCGGTGATGTCCTTGAAGACCACCGTACCCGAGATTTCCGTCAGGATGGAGAAGGCGTAGGGATCCCATTCGAGCAGGGTCTGGTTCGCCTTGATGGGCGCGCCCTCCTCGACCAGAATCTTGGCGCCGTACACCACCTGGTAGCGTTCGCGCTCGCGGCCCTTTTCGTCGTACGTGGCAACGAGGCCGGTGCGGTTCATGGCGATGATCTCGCCCTGGGCGTTCTTAACGGTCTTGACGCCGATGTACTTGGCGAAGCCGTCGTAACGCGCTTCCTGCTTGTTCTGCGCCACACCCGACGACGCCGCGCCGCCGATGTGGAACGTACGCATCGTGAGCTGCGTGCCGGGTTCGCCGATGGACTGGGCGGAGATGATACCCACCGCCTCGCCGCGTTCAACGATACGGCCCGTGGCCAGATTGCGCGCGTAGCAGAGTTCGCAGACGCCGCGCTTGGATTCGCAGGTCAGCACCGAGCGGATCTTCACACGGTCGATACCGGCATCCTGAATGGCCTGCGCGATCTCTTCCGTGATGTCTTCGTTCGCCTTGACGATGATCTTGCCTTCGTAGTCGAGCTGGTCTTCCAGCGCCACGCGGCCGACGATGCGGTCGCGCAACGGCTCGATGATTTCGCCCGATTCCACGATGGGCTCGACGAAGATGCCGTCCATCGTGCCGCAATCGCGTTCCGTCACGATCACGTCCTGGGCCACGTCGCAGAGACGGCGGGTCAGGTAGCCCGAGTCGGCCGTCTTCAACGCCGTGTCGGCCAGACCCTTGCGGGCGCCGTGCGTCGAGATGAAGTACTGCAGCACGTTCAGACCTTCACGGAAGTTGGCCGTGATGGGGGTCTCGATGATTTCGCCGTTCGGCTTGGCCATCAGGCCGCGCATACCGGACAACTGGCGGATCTGCTGTTTCGAACCGCGCGCGCCGGAGTCGGCCATGATGTAGATCGGGTTCAGGTAGCGTCCTGTCCGATCGTCGTTTTCCATGGTCTTGAACATCTCTTCCGAAACACGGTCAGTCACCTTGTTCCAGATTTCGATGATCTTGTTGTAGCGCTCACCGTGGGTGATGGCGCCTTCCTGATACTGGCTCTGCACTTCGACGACCGCGCGTTCGGCTTCGCTCACCAGGGTGGGCTTGGAAGCCGGCACGACCATGTCGTCGATGCCGATGGAGATGCCGGCGCGCGTGGCGGACAGGAAGCCCAGGTCCTTCACGTCGTCGAGCATGCGTACCGTGATCCGGAGACCGAACTTCAGGTAGCAGTAGTGCACCATCTGCGTGAGACCCTTCTTCTTCAACAGACCGTTGATGAAGGGCATCTCGTCGGGCAGAACATCGTTGAGCACCACGCGGCCGACCGTGGTTTCCATGTCGGTCTTGGCGTACTCAACCGGCTCGGTGTGCATCACGTCCTGGCTGTCGTAGGCGGTCGCCAGATCGATGACCTTGCCCGTGTAGCGCAGCGTGATGGGGGTCTGCGTCTCCACTTCGCCCATCTCGTAGGCGATGAGGACGTCTTCCACCGAGGCGAACTTCTTGCCTTCACCACGGGAACCCTTGCGGACCTTGGTGAGGTAGTACAGCCCCAGCACCATGTCCTGCGTGGGCACCGCGATGGGCGCGCCGTGCGCCGGCGACAGAATGTTGTTCGCGCTCAGCATGAGCGTCGAGGCTTCAATCTGCGCTTCGGGCGACAGCGGGATGTGCACGGCCATCTGGTCGCCGTCGAAGTCGGCGTTGAAAGCGGTACACACCAGCGGGTGAATCTTCAGCGCCTTGCCGTCGACGAGCACGGGCTCGAAAGCCTGGATGCCCAGACGGTGCAGCGTGGGAGCGCGATTGAGGAGGATCGGATGCTCCTTGATCACTTCCTCGAGGATGTCCCACACCACCGGATCCTGCTGTTCCACCAGTTCCTTGGCCTGCTTGATCGTGGTGCAGTGGCCGCGCAGTTCCAGCCGGTGATAGATGAACGGCTTGAAGAGCTCCAGCGCCATCTTCTTCGGCAGGCCGGCCTGGTTGAGCTTGAGCTCGGGACCGACGACGATCACCGAACGGCCGGAGTAGTCGACGCGCTTGCCCAGCAGGTTCTGGCGAAAGCGGCCCTGCTTGCCCTTGAGGGCATCGGACAGGGACTTCAGCGGGCGGTTGTTGGCGCCGCGCAGCACGCGGCCGCGGCGGCCGTTGTCGAACAGAGCGTCCACCGCTTCCTGCAGCATGCGCTTTTCGTTGCGCACGATGACGTCGGGCGCGTGCAGCTCAATGAGCTTCTTCAACCGGTTGTTGCGGTTGATCACGCGGCGGTAGAGGTCGTTGAGATCGGAGGTCGCAAAGCGGCCGCCGTCCAGCGGAACGAGCGGTCGCAGTTCCGGGGGAATCACCGGGATGACGTCGAGAATCATCCATTCCGGCTTGTTGCCGGACTTGCGGAAGCTCTCCGTCACACGCAGGCGCTTGGCGTACTTCAGCTTCTTCTGCTGCGAGGCTTCCGTCTTCATCCGCTCGCGGATTTCCACGGAGAGGCTCTCGACGTCGACCTTCTTCAGCAGTTCCTTGATGCCTTCGGCACCCATCATGGCGACGAACTTGCCGGGGTGCTCGGCTTCGAGCTGCCGCTTCCGTTCGTCGGTCAGGACTTCGGCCTTGGAGAGACCGGGCACTTCGCCCGGATCCACCACGACAAAGGCTTCAAAGTAGAGGACGCGCTCCAGGTCGCGCAGGGTGATGTCCAGCAGGTAGCCGATGCGCGACGGCAGGCCCTTGAAGAACCAGACGTGCGAGCAGGGGCTGGCCAGCTCGATATGACCCAGGCGTTCGCGGCGCACACGGGACAGCGTGACTTCGACGCCGCACTTGTCGCAGATGACGCCGCGGTGCTTCATGCGCTTATACTTGCCGCACAAGCACTCCCAGTCGGCGATAGGTCCAAAGATGCGGGCGCAGAACAGGCCGTCGCGTTCCGGCTTGAACGTCCTGTAGTTGATGGTCTCCGGCTTCGTTACTTCGCCGTGGGACCAGCTCCGGATCTTTTCCGGCGAGGCCAGGCTGATGCGGATCGAATCAAAATCCGCGATCAGGTTCGCTCGATCGTACGGGGATGATCTGTACATATTTCGCCTCCTGTCCTACTCCGGTTAGTCCGCCGCCAATGCCGTGTCCGGCATTTCCTTCGGCTTCTTCATCAGTTCCACATCCAGACAAAGCGACTGCAGCTCGCGGATGAGCACGTTGAACGATTCCGGCACGCCCGGTTCGGCGGCCGCCTCGCCCTTCACGATCGCTTCGTAGATCTTCGCGCGGCCATAGACGTCGTCCGACTTGGCCGTCAACAGCTCCTGCAGAACGTAAGCGGCGCCGTAGGCTTCCAGCGCCCAGACTTCCATTTCGCCGAAGCGCTGGCCGCCGAACTGTGCCTTGCCGCCCAGCGGCTGCTGGGTGATCAGCGAGTACGGTCCGATGGAGCGCGCGTGGATCTTGTCGTCCACCAGGTGGCTCAGCTTCAGCATGTAGATGATGCCCACCGTAACCGGCTGCTCGAAGCCCTGTCCGGTCATGCCGTCGTAGAGCGTGACCTTGCCGCTGGTCGGCAGTTCCGCTTCCGTCAACTGGCCCTTGATGTCGGCTTCCGTCGCGCCGTCGAATACCGGGGTGGCGTACTTCTTGCCCAGTTCCCGGCCGGCCCAACCCAGGTGCGTTTCCAGGATCTGACCGACGTTCATACGGCTGGGAACGCCCAGCGGGTTCAGGATGATTTCCACCGGCGTGCCATTCTCGAGGTACGGCATGTCCTCTTCGGGCACGATGCGGGAGATGACACCCTTGTTGCCGTGACGGCCGGCCATCTTGTCGCCCACCGACAGCTTGCGCTTCATCGCGATGTAAATCTTGACCATCTTGATGACGCCGGGCGGCAGTTCGTCGCCCTTCTTCAGCTTGGCGACCTTCTCTTCGCTGATCTTCTCCAGCACCATGATCTGGCGCGAAGTCAGCTCTTCGATCTCGTCGATGGCCTCGTTCAGGCGAGGATCGCGATTCGACAGCTTCATGCGCTTCAGATCGCGCGCCTTCATCTTTTCGATGACGTCGCGGGTAAGCGGCTGGCCCTTGCTCAGCAGCTTCTTGTTGGTCTTTTCGTCGTGCAGGTCGGCCAGCAGTTCCTTGCCGTCCAGCAGGGCGGCCAGACGCTTGGCGCGCTCGTCGCCCAGGATGCGCTTTTCGTCATCCAGGTTGCGGTGCAGCTTCTCGATGGCCGATTCCAGAATCGACTTGCTGCGCTCGTCCAGATCGGCGCCCTTGCGGGAGAACACCTTCGCATCCACCACCACACCCTCGATACCGGGCGGGCAGTAAAGCGAGGCATCCTTCACGTCGCCGGCCTTCTCACCGAAGATGGCGCGCAGGAGCTTTTCTTCCGGCGTCAGCTGGGTTTCGCCCTTCGGGGTCACCTTGCCCACCAGAATGTCGCCCGGCTTCACCTTCGAACCGATCATGATGATGCCGCTCTCGTCGAGACTCCGCAGGAAGCTCTCCGAGATGTTCGGAATGTCGCGCGTGATCTCTTCCGGACCCAGCTTCGTGTCGCGCGCTTCGATTTCGAACTCCTCGATGTGGATCGAGGTGTAGTAGTCTTCCTTCACCAGCTTCTCGGACACGATGATCGCGTCCTCAAAGTTGCAGCCGCGCCAGGGCATGAACGCCACAAGCACGTTGCGGCCCAGGGCGAGCTCGCCCTGATCGGTACAGGGACCGTCGGCCAGAACATGGCCCTTCTTCACCTTCTGCCCCTGGTAAACGATGGGCTTCTGGTTGATACAGGTGTTCTGGTTCGAACGCTTGAACTTGGTCAGCGGATAGATGTCGGCGCCGACTTCGCGCGACATCTGGCCTTCGTGGATGTTGCCTTCCACGCGGACGATGATGCGCTCGCTATCGACCGAGTCCACCACGCCGGCGCGCTTGCACAGCACCACCGCGCCGGAGTCGCGGGCCGTCACCTTCTCCATGCCCGTGCCCACGATGGGCGAATCGGCGCGCAGCAGCGGAACTGCCTGGCGTTGCATGTTCGATCCCATCAACGCGCGGTTCGCGTCGTCGTTCTCGAGGAACGGGATCAGCGAGGCGGCCACCGACACCAGCTGCTTCGGGCTGACGTCCATGTACTGGATCTCTTCGCGCGCCAGCAGCGAGAAGTTGCCGGCCTTGCGGGTGTTTACCAGCTCATTGACGATGCGGCCTTCGCCGTCCAGCGCCATGTTGGCCTGGGCGATGACGTACTTGTCTTCGTCCCATGCCGACAGGTAGTCGCAATAGGCTTCGAATTCCGGCGGGCTCTTTTTGGTCTCCGGCTGAGCCAGAATGCGGTCCATTTCCTTCAGCGTGAGCACCTGGCCCACCTTCAGGTTGGTGCCGCCGGGATTCAGAATCTTGACGTCGTCCTGAACCTGCGAACCCACCACACGGCGGTACGGGCTCTCGATGAAGCCGTACTCGTTGATCCGCGCAAAGCAGCTCAACGACGAGATCAGACCGATGTTCGGACCTTCCGGCGTTTCAATCGGGCAGATGCGGCCGTAGTGCGTCGGGTGCACGTCGCGGACTTCGAATCCGGCGCGTTCGCGGCTCAGACCGCCTGGTCCCAGTGCGGAAAGACGCCGTTTGTGCGTGATCTCCGACAGCGGGTTCGTCTGATCCATGAACTGCAACAGCTGGCTGGACCCGAAGAATTCCCGGATCGCGGCCATGACGGGCTTGGCGTTCACCAGGTCGTGCGGCATCGCCGTCGACATTTCCTGATAAACCGCCATCTTTTCCTTGATCGCCCGTTCCATGCGGACCAGGCCGATCCGGAACTGGTTCTCCAGCAGTTCGCCCACCGCGCGGACGCGGCGGTTGCCGAGGTGATCGATGTCGTCGACCGCGCCGATGCCCTTGCGGAGCTTCAGCAGGTACTTGATCGTGTCGATGAAGTCAGCCTCGTCCAGCGTACGGCGGTCCAGCGGGTTGCCGAGCGTCCCCTCGGGCGCATACTCGGCGTTGTCGTACAGCTTGATGTTGAACTTCATGCGGCCCACGCGCGAGAAGTCGTACTTGCGCGGGTCGAAGAACATGCCGTGGAACAACTGGGTGGCCGTGTCGAGAGTCGGCGGATCGCCCGGACGCAGCTTGCGGAAATCTCCAGCAGCGCCTCGTTCTGCGACTTCACCGGATCTTTCTTCAGCGTGACCGAAATGACGTTTCCGACTTCGTCGCGCTCGGCAAAGAACACGTCCATCGACTTGATGCCGGCGTCCATGATCTTGGCCAGGTTCGAAGCCAGTCAACTCCTGGTTCGCTTCCGCCAGCACTTCGCCCGTGTCCATGTCGATGACGTCGGAGGCCACCCACGAACCTTCGAGTTCGGCGATGGTGACTTCCACCGCCTCGACCTTTTCCGCAGAGCTTCGATCGATGAGCTTCACGAATCTTGCGGTTCGCCGGGTGAATCGTCTCGCCGGACTTGGAAACCAGGGCGTTGTCCAGCTTCACGCCCGATCAGCGATTCCATCTACCTTCCAGTAAGATCTTCTTGTCCTTGAGTAGTAGTGCGCTGTGCTTGTAGAAGCCTTGATGATCTCGTAGTCGGTCTTGATGCCCAGCGCGCGCAGGAAAACCGTGCCATAGAACTTGCGCTTGCGGTCGATGCGGACGTACAGCAGGTTCTTGTTGTCGTATTCGAACTCAACCCAACTCCCGCGGTACGGGATGATCTTGCCGAGGAAGTAGCCCTGAGCCGCGATGCTTTCGAAAAATACGCCGGGCGAGCGGTGCAACTGGCTGACGATGACGCGCTCGGTACCGTTGATGATGAAGGTACCGTTTTCGGTCATCAGCGGAATTTCGCCGAAGAACACTTCCTGCTCTTTGATATCGCGGACGTCTTGTTGCCCGGTTCGGGATTTTTGTCGAAAACCGTCAGGCGAATGGTGACCTTGAGCGGCGCGGCATAGGTCATGCCACGCTCTTCGCACTCCGGGACGTCGTACTTCAACTGCAGTCGCACGGGATCGCCGCAGCGGTTACAGAAGGTCACGATGTTCTTGTTGAACATGCCGCACTTGTCCGCAAAGCACGTCGCCCGCATGGAACGGGTCGGTCTTGATGGTCGCGCCGCAATGACGGCAAACCGTGCGCAGGTGGTTCAAGCCCTTAGAGGCTGCCGCACTTGCACTCCCAGTTACCGATCGAATAGTCGACGAACGCCAGTTCGGAGAGGGCCGCGGAAATCCGTGATGGGAAAACACCTTGAAACGCTCGCTGCATTCCCGATATCGTCACGCTCATCCGGCAGAAGGTCCATCTGCAGGAAGCGCTCGTAGCTACGCTTCTGGACTTCAATGAGGTTTCGGAATTGGTACCGAAGTCTGAATCTTGGAAAAATCGACTCGCTCTCGCAAAAGCGTGCGTAGGACACTGTAGCCATTTATCTTAAGCTCCGATCTTATCCAGCGTCGTTGGCCGCCAGAACAGCTCACTTCTTAATAACCGACGGCGGGCGAAGGTGTCAATCGCAGGTCGCTATCTCTTGGCGAGATGACACCAACACAGGGGGACACGAAGGGCAAGAGGAATTGGGACACACGTACACGACCAAGCCGAGCAAATTAACACGTCGATAGTAACGAGTATTGGGTCTACCCACACCGAGGGTAAGGAGACAACAATAGCTTTTGCACGGCGCAGAGACATCCGGCTGCCATTATCAACGTAAGAGTCAATATAATGATTAACAGACGCGTCAAACGGCGTGAAATCACTCAGACACAACACGAAGCGGCCGGTTCATAGATGTCCCAGGTCCGGGAGCCCAGCAACTCGGCCCGCTGTCCGTTCTGAAAGAAGACCGCGCCAATGGAGGACGGCGAAACTACTTTACCTTGACCAGTGGCACCAGCGTCGACGAACTTCTTCTTGATCGTCTCAGCTTCTTCCTTGTTCACGCCTTCCTTGATCGGCTTGGGAGCGCCGTCGACCAAGTCCTTGGCTTCCTTCAGGCCCAGGCTGGTGACTTCGCGAACAACCTTGATGACGTTGATCTTGTTGGCGCCGCCCAGCCGAGAATGACCGTGAACTCGGTCTTCTCTTCGACCGCGGGAGCCGCCGCGCCAGCCGCACCGGCCGCAGGAGCCGCCGCCACTGGCCGCCGCCGAAACGCCCAGCTTCTCTTCGAGCAGCTTCACCAGCTGGGAAGCTTCGAGCAGGGTCAGATCCTTGAATTTTTCCGCAATCGCGTTGATGTCTGCCATTTTAGTTTCGATACTCCCTATCGTTTTAAAATCGTTCCACTCGAGGCCCCACCCGCGCGATCCGCTTTCCGAATCCCGCCTGCAGGCCCGCCCTCACTAGGAGGAAATTACGCTAGGTGCTGTTCGGATTCTATCGTGTTTCCCTATTAACCTT
>JASGIE010000049.1:0-49956 GCA_049841055.1 Paludibaculum sp.
ATTGATGTAGTCCAGCGAGATGTACCACAGGCTGCCCAGCTGGAAGCCGAGGTAAGGCGCGTCGGTCACCGGCAGTGAGATGACCATGGCCTGATCGGGTCGCAATTCGTAATGCCCGACCGAGGAGTACTGGGTGGCCAGTCCGCCGGGGGTAAGCCTCGGCGCCACCATGGTGTTGACCGGCAGGTTGAGATAGAACCACTGCGGAAACTGCAGCCAGGTCTTCACCCGCTGCACCAGCTGTTTTCCGGCGACCGCATAGCGCTTGTCGATCATTGCCCGGGTGAGCGGTGCCGGTGCGGTGCCCGCGGTGTCGGTGCGCTCGACGGTGATGTACCCCCGCCGGGCCGACCAGTCGTTGTAGAACCTCGCGGATCAGCAACTGCGACGGCGTTTCCGGGGTGATCCGCCACTCGAAGGTGCCGTCGTCGGCGATGTCGAGCCGGCGGTCGTCGAATGCGGCCTGGCTGGCGGGCACATGCGCGTCGGTGTAGTCGCCGCCGAGCAACTGGAAGCTCAGGTCCGTGGTTCCCCCCCGCCGCCCGCGAACGACGTATTCGTGGCCGGGCGCCACCCGGGTGCCGAAGTACAGGGTGTCCGGGTTGTCCAGACCCATCTTGGTGAACGGCCCGGTGCCCGACTGCAGGACGGGGTGATCGCGGTCGTAGTCGAACGCCAGGTGGATGCAGCCGGAGATGCAGCCGGCCAGGTACTGCAGTCCCTCCAGCAGGTCGGCCTCGGTCTCGATGTGGGGTGCGGCCGCCACCAGGGATTCGGCCTCGGCGATCGCGTCGAGCAGGGGTTGGGAAAACATCGGACTCCCGTGGTGTTCCAATATTCTACCGTTACGGTAGATTCTTGAACTGACAGTAGAACGTGTTCCAGTCATCGTCAATCGTGGAGGTGGTGCCGTGCCCGTTCCCGACGGCCCCGTTGCTGACGGCCCCGTTCCCGACGGCGCTGCCGCGGGCCGCAACTCCCCGCCCACCGAACGCGTCGTCGCCGTCCTGGAGTTCCTCGCCGCGCACCCGGATGAGCGGTTCGGCCTGTCGGAGCTGGGCCGCCGGGTCGACATCAGCAAACCCACCTGCCTAGGCATCCTGACCACGCTCACTGCCGGGGGATATCTGGTTCGCGACGACGGCAACGGCCGGGACAAGACCTACCGGCTCGGCCCCGCGCTCATCGCCCTGGGCCACCGCGCTCAGGAGTCGCTGCGGGTCAGCCCGGATGCCCGCACCGAGTTACGCACGCTGTCAGACGAGTTCGGTACCGCGGCGGCAGTATCGGCGGTTATCGGCGACCGCATCACCGTGCTGGATCTCGTCGGGCCGCGGGGCGCAGACACCGGCGTCACGATCGGCCAGTCCTACCCGTTCGCACCGCCGGTGGGGTTGATGTTCGTGCTGTGGGACCCTGCGGCGCTGCGGGCCTGGCTGGCCAAGGCGCCCACCGTGCCGCTGCGTACCGATTCGGCCCGACTGGCTCTCGTCGTCGATTCCTGCCGATCGGCCGGTTACCTGGTGGAACGGCTGACCCCGGCGGGCCGTCGGCTCTATTCCCTGATGGCCGGGGTATCCGGCACGCTGCCCGACGAGTTGGTGGCACTGCTGCGTGAACTGGTCGCCGATATCGGTGAGCGGGTCTACTTGCCGGGCGAGGCGCCGTCCGCCCGGCACGACGTCAGCGTCATCTCCGCCCCGGTCTACGACCATCACCAGCGCCAGGCGATGGTGATGTCGCTGCACATCGGCCACGCGCTGACCGACGACGAGATCTCCGAGCGGGCCCGCGCCCTGGTCGCCGCGGCCGATCGGATCACCGCCCGGGCGGCCGGCAACAAGCCCGTGTTCGAATTCGATATCTAGGCCCGCAAACGCCGAATGCCGGCCCCCGCAATGGGGACCGGCGTCGGTGACTTCAGATCAGAGCGAAGCGAGTGCTGCCAGCGCGTCGGTCGGGGAGACCTGCAGGCCGCAGCGATCCTTGAATTCGTTCAGCGGCGCTTGGATGCCACGGATGGCGTCGGCCTCGGCCGGGTGGTCCTTGAAGTAGCCATCCATCTGGCCCACCGCGGTGAACGCCGGCTGACGGGTGAAGTCGATCAGCGCGGCGTTGGTGTCGGGATGCTTGGTCAGGTAGTCCGCCAGCGCGGTGTCCACCGAAGCCGAGGTCTTGGCCAGGTTCGCGGCGGTGCAGTCGCCGGCGGCGGCGGCCGGCGACGCTGCCGGGGACTCGCTGGCCGAGGTGGCCGAGGTGGCCGAAGTCGCCGAGCTGGTCGGGGACTCACTTGCCGAGCTCGTCGGCGACGCACTGGCCGAGGTGGTCGGCGACGCACTGGTCGAGCTCGTCGAGGACTCGCTGGCCGAGTGCGACGGCGTCGGCGACGGCGACGGCGAGGCGGGGTCGGCGCCCGCAGACGGGCCAAGCACGGCGGAACCGGTGGCCACACCGATGGCGGCGACGGCGGCGAAAACGCCCATACGGGCGCGGGTCACGGTAGGACGGGTCACATTAACTCCTGGGTCATCGACGCGGCTTCCCGAGAGGAAACCCACAGCCGGATTGCGGCGTTCTCTCCAGGTTTCTCGTCCCACAGGCACCGCGCGTTACACGCGACGCCCATCCCACACCCGAACCACGTCCAAAACCGCGCCCGCGCTACCTCGTCGGCGTGACGACCTTCCCCTCGGCCATCTCGCGTTTGATCTCCAGCGCGATGTCGATCAACTGATCCTCCTGGCCACCGATCAGCTTGCGCTGCCCGGCCCGGTGCAGCAGCAGATGCGGCGGCACCCCATAGCGCTCACCCTGCCGGATGGCGTGCTTGAGGAAGCTCGAATACACCCCGGAGTAGCCCATGATCAGGGCATTGCGGTCCAGCAGGCACTCGGCCGGCATGGCCGGCGCTACGACCTCTTCGGCCGCGTCGGCGATGTCGAAGAAATCGATCCCGGTCTTGACGCCGATCTTGTCGAACACACCGATCAGCGCCTCCACCGGCGCATTGCCGGCACCGGCGCCGAACCGGCGGCAGGACCCGTCGATCTGGCGGGCCCCGGCGCGCACCGCCTCCACCGAGTTGGCCACCCCCAAACCGAGGTTCTCGTGTCCATGGAAACCGACCTGGGCGTCGTCGCCGAGCTCGGCGACCAGCGCCGCCACCCGGTCGGACACCCCGTCGAGCACCAGGGCGCCGGCGGAATCGACGACGTAGACGCACTGACAGCCGGCGTCGGCCATGATCCGGGCCTGGCCGGCCAGCCGTTCGGGGCTGATGGTGTGGCTCATCATCAAGAACCCGACGGTCTCCAGACCCAGCTCACGGGCCAGCCCGAAATGCTGAATCGACACGTCGGCCTCGGTGCAGTGGGTGGCGATCCGGCAGATCGACCCGCCATTGTTCTGCGCCTCCTTGATGTCCTCCTTGGTGCCCACACCGGGCAGCATCAGGAAGGCGATCCGGGCGTTCGTGGCGGTCTCGGCCGCCAGCTTGATCAGTTGCTGCTCCGGGGTCTTGGAGAACCCGTAGTTGAAGCTGGATCCGCCCAAACCGTCACCGTGGGTGACTTCGATGACCGGCACACCGGCGGCATCCAGCGCTCCGACGATCGCCACCACCTCGTCGGCGGTGAACTGATGGCGCTTGTGGTGCGAGCCGTCGCGCAGAGACGTGTCGGTGATCCGGACATCCCACAGATCGCTGGTGAAAATCTCGCTCATCGTGCAACCCCCGCGCTCGCCGCGTCCATCTGCTTGGCCATTTCCTCGCCGACCTTTGTGGCCGCCGCGGTCATGATGTCCAGGTTCCCGGCATACGGCGGCAGGTAGTCGCCGGCACCTTCCACCTCGACGAACGTGGTGACGACGTGGTGGCCGCCGTTGACCACCGAGGGTTCGTCGAACTGCGGTTCGTTGAGCAGCCGGTAACCCGGCACGTAGGTCTGCACGGCGGCGACGACGTCCTTGATCGACGCGGTGATCGCGTCGTGGTCGGCATCCTCCGGGATTGCGCAGAAGATGGTGTCGCGCATGATCATCGGCGGATCCGCCGGGTTCAGGATGATGATCGCCTTGCCGCGGGCCGCGCCGCCGATGGTCTGCACGCCGGCGCTGGTGGTTTTGGTGAACTCGTCGATATTGGCCCGCGTCCCGGGTCCGGCCGACGCCGAGGACACCGACGCGACGATCTCGGCGTAGGGCACGGCGCCGCCGGCGGCGGTGACCGCGCGGTTGACGGCGTACACGATCGGGATGGTCGCCTGCCCGCCGCAGGTGATCATGTTGACGTTCGGCGCATCCAGGTGTTCGTGCAGATTGGCCGGCGGCACGACGGCCGGACCGACGGCGGCCGGGGTGAGGTCGATGGCCCGGATGCCGGCTTCGGCGTAGCGGGGCGCGGCATCGCGGTGCACATAGGCGCTGGTCGCCTCGAAGAGGATGTCGGGCTTCTCGTCGAGGCCCAGCAGCCAGTCTGCGCCCAGGTGCGAGGTTTCCAATCCCAGCGTGCGGGCCCGGGCCAGGCCCTCGCTGTCGGGATCGATGCCGACCATCCATCGCGGCTCCAGCCAATCCGACCGCAGCAGTTTGTACAGCAGATCGGTGCTGATGTTCCCCGACCCGACGATGGCGACGGACGCCTTTGCCATATACCTACCTGCTCCCTATTCGAATGTAAGCCGAACCGATCCGAGACCGGTGAAATCGGCGACGAACTCATCCCCCGGCCTGGCATCGATCGCCCGCATACACGCCCCCGGCAACACCACGTCACCGGCGCGCAAACGCACTCCGAAGCTATCAACCTTGCGGGCCAGCCAGGCAACGGCCGTCACCGGATTGCCCAACACCGCATCGCTGCGCCCCTCGGCGATTACCTCGCCGTTGCAGCGCAGCACCGCGTCGATGGCCGTTATGTCGATGTCCTTGGGCGACACCCGCTCGGTGCCCAGCACCCAGCCCGCGGAACTGGCGTTGTCGGCGATGGTGTCGCACAACTTGATCTGCCAGTTCTTGATGCGGGTGTCGATCAACTCGATCGACGGGGCGAACGCCGCGGTGGCGGCCAGTACGTCGTCCTCGGTGCAGTTGGCCCCGGGCAGGTCGTCGGCGAGGATGAAGCCGACCTCGACCTCGACCCTCGGGTACAGATAGTTGGCGACGGGCACCGGGACGTTCTCGAAAACCGCCATTTCGTCGAGCAGATGACCGTAGTCCGGCTCGTCGACGCCCATCATCTGTTGCATTGCGGCACTGGACAGGCCGACCTTGTGTCCGATCACCCGGGCGCCCTCGGCGACGCGCTGGCGGATGTTGATCAGCTGAATCTCGTAGGCGTCGACGACGTCGATTCCCGGATGCCCGGAGGTCAGCGGGTCGATGGCGACCCGGCTCCGCTCGGCCTCGGCAAGGTCGGCGGCAAGCGCCGCGCGGGTCTGGGCAGCCAGCATTCTGCTAATTCCCCTCGTATGGTTCGACCGGGACAGTTGTCGCTGCACCGCGTCATTCTATAACGTGTTCTACATGAGCCAGGAGTTCGATGTCGTTGTGGTCGGCAGTGGTGGCGCCGGCATGGTCGCCGCCCTCACCGCAGCCCATCACGGTCTTTCCACAGTAGTTGTTGAAAAGGCCCCGCACTATGGTGGTTCCACGGCCCGATCCGGGGGCGGCGTGTGGATCCCGAATAACGAAGTCCTGCGCCGCGACGGCGTCTCCGACACACCCGAGGCCGCCCGCACCTACCTGCACACCATCGTCGGTGATGCGGTTCCGGCGGAGAAGATCGACACCTACTCTGCAACACGGCCCGGAGATGCTGTCGTTCGTACTCAGCGAACTCCCCACTGAAAATGTGCTGGGTGCCGCAACTACTCCGACTACTACCCCGAGACACCGGGCGGCCGCGCCGGCGGCCGGTCGGTCGAACCGCGGCCGTTCGACGCCCGCCGCCTCGGCGAGGACGATGGCGGGACTGGAACCGCCGCTACGGCAAGGTGCCGCTGAACGTGGTGGTCATGCAGCAGGACTACGTCCGGCTCAACCAGCTCAAGCGCCACCCCCGCGGCGTGCTGCGCAGCCTGAAGGTCGGCGCCCGCACCATGTGGGCGCAGTTTCGGCGGCAAGAACCTGGTCGGCATGGGCCGGGCGCTGATCGCACCGCTGCGAATCGGCGCTGCGCGAGGCCGGGGTCCCGGTGCTGCTCGATACCGCACTGACCGACCTATACGTCGAGGACTGCGTGGTGCGCGGCATCTACGTTCGCGAACACCGACGCGCCCGGAGGCCGCCGAACCGCAACTGATCCGCGCCCGGCGCGGGGTCATCCTGTGCAGCGGCGGTTTCGAACACAACGAGGCAGATGCGGCACAAGTACCAGCGCGCTCCGATCACCACCGAGTGGACGGTCGGCGCCGACGCCAACACCGGCGACGGCATCGTGGCCGCCGAAAAGCTCGGTGCGGCACTGGAACTCATGGAGGATTCCTGGTGGGGCCCGACGGTTCCGCTGGTCGGCGCGCCGTGGTTCGCACTGTCTGAGCGCAATTCGCCCGGGTCGATCATCGTCAATGTGGGCGGCCAGCCGGTTCATGAACGAGTCGATGCCCTATGTCGAGGCGGTCCACCACATGTATGGCGGCCACTACGGCCAGGGCGACGGTCCGGGTGAGAACATCCCGGCCTGGCTGATCTTCGACCAGCAGTACCGCGACCGGTATATCTTCGCGGGGCTGCAACCTGGACAGCGGATTCCGAAGAAGTGGATGGAATCCGGGCGTGATCGTCAGGGCCGAACCCTCGACGAGCTCGCGACGGCCGACCGGGCTGCCGGCCGGCGCTCTGCACGCCACCGTCGAACGGTTCAACGGATTCGCCGAGACCGGCGTCGACGAGGACTTCCACCGCGGCGAAAGCGCCTACGACCGCTACTACGGCGACCCGACGGACAAGCCCAACCCGAACCTCGGCAGGATCGGGCACCCGCCGTATCTATGCCGCCAAGATGGTCCCCGGCGATCTGGGCACCAAGGGCGGGATGCGCACCGATGTGCACGGCCGGGCGCTACGCGACGACGATTCGGTGATCGAGGGCTGTATGCCGCCGGCAATGTCAGCTCCCCGGTGATGGGCCACACCTATCCGGGCCCGGGCGGCACCATCGGACCCGCCATGACCTTCGGATATCTCGCGGCGCTGCCACATCGCCGGCCCGGACGCGCGGAAAGGCTGAAACTCTTGCCCATCGACCTCGACATCGCCATCGGCGCCCGAGCTGGAGCCGGTCGAATTCTCCTGGACGCAGTAGCGACATTCAGCTCTACCACTTGGGCCTGGGTGCCGGCCGCGATCCGATGGAGCGCAGCGCGAGCTGCGCTACCTCGTCGACGACACACCGCAGGTGTTGCCGACCTTCGGCAATGTCGCGCAGACCTTTCACCAGACCACCCCGCCGGAGGTGAAGTTCCCCGGTATCGATATCGAACTGGCCCGGGTGCTGCACGCCAGCGAGGGCATCGAGGTGCCCGGTCCGATTCCGCCGTCGGGCACGGGCGTGGCGGTCACCACCTTCACCGAGATCTGGGACAAGGGCAAGGCCGCGGTCATCTGGTCGGAAACCGCGGTGACCGATCCGGCCGGCACGCTGCTGTGGACGCAGCAGCCGCTCGATCTTCGCCCGCGGCGAGGGCGGCTTCGGCGGTGACCGCGGGCCGTCTACCGGCAACGAGACTCCCGACCGTGCACCGGATCTGGAGATCGACATTCCGACGCTGCCGCAGCAGGCACTGCTGTACCGACTGTGCGGCGACCGCAATCCCCTGCATTCGGATCCCGGATTCGCCTCTGCGGCAGGATTTCCCCGGCCGATTCTGCACGGCCTGTGCACCTACGGCCTGGCGGCCAAGGCATTGACCGACGCCCTGGTTGACGGAGATGCCTCCGCGGTGGGCTGCTACGGCGCCCGAATGGCCGGCGTGGTGTTCCCCGGCGAGATGCTGCGCCTGACCGCATGGCAGACCGATGGAGGTTACGTCGGCACCCTCACGGTGCCGTCGCGGGACAATGCGGTGGCTCTGTCCGGGGTGGAGTTCCGCGCCCGCTGAGGCTCCATTTTGGTGCGGTGGAGCCACGGGCGGCCGTGCCATCATCATTTGGGTATACGCCGATGCCACCGATCTGCTGGCCCGACTTTCCCAGGTGATCGGTGCCGATCGGACAGGTGTTCTACGCACCGAGTCACATCACCGGCAGTCAGGTGAGCCAACAGCTGACCGTGGACTTTCTCACCCGCCACACCGCGACTAACCCGCCGGGGGGCGCGTGGCCCTACTGATCTCTATCCACCGAGAATAGCTGTGCCACAACGGCGCAAAGCCGTCGTATGCTCGCATATCTTTAATTAATAATGATTTTCATACTCGATAATGTCGCCCTCGCGAACGAATTCCACCCACCGGAATAGTGAGGGCTGCGTCGTGCACCGACCATCGAGGGCCGGATCGTGAGTGCCGCAATATGGATGGGGTCACCCCCGGAGGCGACTGTGCACACTGAGGCGCCGGCCCTGGCCCCGGTCGACTACTGGTCGGGATACAGGCTCGCGAGGTGGGTGTGCGCGTCGCGAACGGCTGCGCCGCATTGGCCTGATGGATGACCGCGGCCCTGGACCAGCGCATGGCGAAGATGAATTCGCCGGCTGGGTCCGAGACCAGGACAACCTGAGCGACAGCAGCTTCAACGCCGGCCATCACGTAGCGGGCGGTGCTGTCGCCGGCCGTGCCGGCGGGGGTCCCGTCCAGCGCTGCGCGCAGTAGTTCGGTACGCACCTGCTGGTCGAGCAATTGCAGTCGGGCGCCAAACACGCTGACAAGGCGTTCTGTCAACGGCATTGTCGTCGTCCATTGGTCGATCTGCCCTGCGTTGCGGGCCAGTTCGTGCAATGCCAAGGGATTGCCCGCCGCGAATTCAAGGATCCGATCGCGGGTCACGGTACTGATCCGCAGGGCGAAGCGGTCGACCAGGAGTGCAGCGTCGGCGATGGCCAGAGGCGGGATGGCGATGTCGTCCCAGCCTTCAGGTACCCGCCCTGAGTATTGATCGCGGGCCGTGGCGAGGACTCGGAACTGTGGATCACACAGGCGACGACCGGCGGCACCGAGCACAGCGGCGCTGACGCCGTCGAACCAGTGGATGTCCTCGATGATCAGGACCGGCGGAGCATCGCGGGCGGCCTGCGCCAGCAAGGCCAGCACGGCCATGGTGACCGTCATCGGCGCAGGTGCCGCGGTCGGGTCGGCACCGAGGACGGGCGCGAGCACCGCCTGGTCCGGGGCACTGAGTTCAACAATATGCTCGCGCAAGCCGAAGACCACTTGGTTGAGGCCACCGCGGGCGAAGGACTGTTCGGCTTCCACACCTGCCGAACGCAACACTGTCCACCCACGCCCAGCGGCGCGCCGAGCGAGTTCATCGGCCAGTGCGGTCTTTCCCAAGCCGGCGTCACCGTGGATGATCAGCCCACAGCGGGCCGATCCGGCACTACACCGCCCTGATCGACACCGCCGGCGGCCGCCAAGAACCCAAGCCGGTAGTCGTGGGCCACTCCTTCGGCGGACTCATCGCTCAAGAACTGCTTGCCGGCGGGCACGCCGCCGCCGCGGTCGCGATCGACCCCGCCCCCATCAAGGGGGTCAAAGCTCTTCCGCTCTCACAGCTGCGCTCGGCGTTCCCGGTCCTGAGAAACCCCGCCAACCGGCACCGGACCGTCTCCCTGTCACCCAAACAGTTCCGCTACGCCTTCGGAAACGCCATCAGCGAAGAGGAATCCAACGCCCTGCACGAACAATGGACCATCCCCGGCCCCGGCCGGCCGCTCTTCGAGGACGCCGCAGCCGACTTCGTCAAGCACTCGCCGGCGGAGGTCGACACCCATCTCGTCGACGGCGGACCACTGCTGCTGACTTCAGGCTCGGACGCCGAATTCCACGAATTCGAGGGCCGCGGGCACTCACTGACCATCGACAGCGGATGGCGTGACGTCGCCGATGTCGCCCTGGCCTGGCTGGAGAAAAAGGGATTCTGAGTCCACCCGGAAGTTGGCGCAGCAGCCCACAGGGTGACAGACCGGGTCAGCCGAGAATGAGGCCCGACGTCGGCACGCCGGTACCGGCGGTCACCAGGACGTGCTCGACGCCCGAAACCTGATTGACCGACGTCCCACGCAGCTGACGCACCGCCTCGGCGATGCCATTCATCCCGTGCAGGTAGGCCTCACCGAGTTGGCCGCCGTGGGTGTTGATCGGCAGCCGGCCACCCAGCTCGATGGCGCCGCCGGCGATGAAGTCCTTGGCCTCCCCCGCCCCGCAGAAGCCGAGCTCTTCCAACTGCAGCAGCGTGTACGGGGTGAAGTGGTCATAGAGGATCGCCGTTTGGATGTCGTCAGGGCGCAGCCCCGATTGGGCCCACAGCTGCCGGCCGACGATACCCATCTCCGGTAGGCCGAGTTCGTCTCGGTAGTAGGAGTACATGGTGAACTGGTCCGCGCCGGCGCCCTGGGCCGCGGCCTCGATGACCGCCGGCCGGTGCCGCAGATCGCGGGCCCGTTCGTGCGGTGGTGACGACGACGGCCACCCCGCCGTCGGTCTCCTGACAGCAGTCCAGCAGGCGCAGCGGGTCGGCAATCATCCGTGAGTTCTGGTGCTCTGCGATGGTGATCGGCTTGCCGTAGAAGTGCGCCTTCGGGTTGGTCGCCGCGTGTTTGCGGTCGGCGACCGAAACCGCACCGAAATCGCGCGCTGGTCGCACCGTATTCGTGCATGTAGCGGCGGGCGATCATGGCGACCGAGGCCGCCGGGGTGCTCAGCCCGTGCGGATAGGACCAGCTGTATTCGACGCCGCGGGAGTCGGCGTTGACGGTCAGCCCGGTCATCACCTGGCCGAACCGGAACTCCCGACCGTTCGTTGAACGCCCGGTAGGCCACCACGACCTCGGCGACCCCGGATGCGACGGCCAGCGCCGCCTGCTGGACGGTGGCCGCGGCCGCGCCTCCGCCGTAACCGATCTGGGAGAAGAAGCTCAATTCACCAATACCGGTGGATCGGGCCACCGCGGTCTCCAGGTTGGAGTCCATGGTGAAGGTGACGAGCCCGTCGACGTCGGCGGGCGTCAGACCGGCATCGTCGAGCGCATCGGTCACCGCCTCGGCGGCCAACCGCAATTCGCTGCGCCCGGAGTTCTTGGAGAAGTCGGTCGCGCCGATACCGGCGATGGCCGCCCTACCGGAGAGTGTCACGCGGGCTCCCCGTCGTCAGAGTCGCGGTGGCGACGACGTGGTCGCCCAGACTGTTGGAACCGGTCACCGTGACGGTGACCAGATCCCCGTCGACCGCGGTCACCTCGCCGCGGAAGGTCACCGTGTCATAGGCGTACCAGGGGACACCCAGTCGCAGCTTGATCGATCTGATGCGTGCGGTCGGTCCCGCCCAGTCGGTCAGGTAGCGCTGCACCAGACCGGTGTCGGTCAGGATGTTGACGAAGATGTCCTTGGATCCCTTGGCCTGCGCCTTGTCCCGGTCGTGGTGGACGTCCTGGTAGTCGCGGGTGGCGATCGCGGTGGACACGATAAACGTGGGATCGCCGTAGCAGGCGAGTTCGGGCAGTGCCGTGCCCACCGCGGGAGCGCTCACGTTCATTCCTGCCTCTCCCACGCGTACAGAGTCCAGGCCGGACTCACGTCGCTGTCGGGGAAATCGAGATAGGTTGCGCGCACCGGCATTCCGATGTGCACGTCGTCGGGATCCACGCCGCGCAGTTCACCGAGCATCCGCACGCCCTCGTCGAGTTCCACCAGTGCGACGACGAACGGGCAGCTGCGCCCCGGCACCTTCGGTGCGTGGTGCACCACATAGCTGTAGACCGTGCCGCAGCCCGAGGAAACGAGATACTCGGTCGATGCATCCCTGTCCTGCCAGATGGCGGGCACCGGTGGATGTTGCAGCGTGCCGTCGGGGCGCCGTTGGATACGCAGTTCGTGGGCGTTGACGCCGTCCCAGAAGAACTTGGTGTCCCGCGACGACGCGGGGCGCATCAGCTTGTCGGGGTCCAGATCATCGGGAACGCCGGCCGCCACTGCCGGAGCAACGGCCGACCGGGGCACGAACTTCATGATTCGCCACATCATCTCGGCGACTTCCTCGCCGTCTCCGACGGTGCTCCAGACGATTTTCTGGGTGACGAAGAAAGCCTCGCCCAATGCAGTCTGCTTGGGGCCGACGACGCCGGTGATCTCCGCGGCGATGCTGACCCGCTCCCCCGGCCGCAGATAGCGGTGGTAGGTCTGTTCGCAGTTGGTGGCGACGACGCCGATGTATCCGGCCTCGTCGAACAGGTTCATGATCAGGCCCAGCGGGTCGTCGTCGGGCGAACCCCGCCCAGCCCCATCATGGTCCACACCTGGATCATCGCCGGCGGCGCGACGATCCCGGGGTGCCCGGCCGCACGCGCAGCGTCCTCGTCGAGGTAGATCGGGTTGGTGTCGCCGATCGCGTCGAGCCAGTGGTGCATCATCGGCTCGTTGACCGGCTCCCGCCCGGCCCGCGCGGTGCTCCGCCCGGCAGCGACGATCGCGTCGATACCGGCCTGCAGTTCCTCCCGCGTCATCGCGGCACCCGGGGGACCTGCAGACCGGAGGCGGCGATCATCTCCCGCATCACCTCGTTGACGCCACCGCCGAAGGTGATCACCAGGTTGCGTTTGGTCATCTTGTCGAGCCACTCCATGGTTGCCGCGGTCTGCGGATCGGCCGGGTTACCGTACGCGAGGATCTCCTCGGCCAGGCGCCCGACCTACTGAATGCGTTCGGTGCGAAAACACTTTCGTCGCCGCGGCATCGGCCACGGCGATGGTCTTCCCCGGATGCCGCGACCTGCCAGTTCAGCAGCTCGTTGATCCGCCACATCGAATGGATCTCGGTCGAGAAGCCGCCGTACGGCGTCGTGTTCGATCGCCGCGGTACCGTCCGAGCCCGGGGTGCGGGCCCAGGTGTGCACCCGGTCGTAGATGCCGGCGACCCGGCCGGCCGGCCCGAGTCCGACCCGCTCGTGGTTGAGCTGGGTGGTGATGATGCGCCACCCGCCGTTCTCCTCACCGACCAGCATGTCGGCGGGCACCCGCACGTCGTTGTAGTAAGTGGCATTGGTGTGATGCGCGCCGTCGGACAGGATGATCGGCGTCCACGAATAGCCCGGATCCTTGGTGTCGACGATGAGGATCGAGATGCCCTTGTGCTTGGCGGCTGCCGGGTCGGTGCGGCACGCCAGCCAGATGTAGTCGGCGTCGTGCGCCCCGGTGGTCCACATCTTCTGACCGTTGACCACGTAGTGGTCGCCGTCGCGCACGGCGGTGGTGCGCAGCGACGCCAGATCGGTGCCGGCCTCCGGCTCGGAGTACCCGATGGCGAAATGCACATCACCGGAAAGTATTCCGGGCAGGAACTTGCGCTTCTGCTCCTCGGTGCCCAACGCCTGCAGGGTCGGGACCGACGGTCTGTAGCGTCACCATCGGCAGCGGAACGTCGGCGCGGTTGGCCTCGTTGATGAAGATCTGCTGCTCCACCGGGCCGAAGCCGAGTCCGCCGTACTCCTTGGGCCAGCCGACACCGAGCCTGCCGTCGCTGCCCATCCGCTTGATCACCGCGCGGTAGGCCTCGCTGTGCCGATCGGACTCCATGGCCCGGGCTTCGTCCGGGCTGATCAGAGTCGAAAAGTATTCGCGCAGTTCGGCTTGCAGCGCCCGCTGTTCGGGCGTGAGATCGATGTACATCTACGCTCCCACTCGATCCAGGCGATCCAGCTGCTGCGCCGGTCCGCCGAGCAGCCGGGTGAGGTCCTTGACCGACGAGTAGTAGCGGTCCATGGGGTAGGTGATATCCATGCCCATGCCGCCGTGCAGATGGTGACACAGTCGCATGGCCGACGGGGCTTGCGAGGTCAGCCAGTAACCGAGAATCGCCAGATCCTCTGCGGCGTCGAGGTCTTCGGAAGACCGCCAAGCGACCGAGGTGGCCAGCAGGTCGATGGTGCGCGAGACGATGTAGACCTCCGAGAGCTGCGCGGCGACGGTCTGGAAGGTCGACAGCGGCCGGCCGAACTGTTCGCGGGTGGCGACGTAGTCGGCGGTCAGCCGCAGCGCCCCGGCGACCAGGCCGGAGCCGAACGCACCGATCGCGACCAGTGTGAGCTCGGTTGATCCGGGTGGGCGTCGCGCCCGGGAGAACCGAGTCGACCGGGGTGTCGGCGAAGGTGACCACGTACTCGTCGGACCCGTTGGCGGTCGGGGTGCGCACCAGCGTGACTCCCGGGGCGTCCGGGGCCACCACGGCCACACCGGCGTCGGTACTCACCAGGAGCCAGTCCGCACCGTCTGCATACGGCACACCGATTTTGGTGCCGGCGATGCGGCCTTCGGCCAGCGTCGTCGTCGGATCGGCCGGCAGCGCGACGCCGGGTTCGTGCAGGGCGGCCGACAGCCGCGCACCGCCGGCAACCCCGGCCAGGTAACGGTCCTGCTGTTCGGCACCGGCCAGCTCCAACAGCGGGATCAGTCCGAGCCCGAGTGTTGCCAGAGCCGGACCGGTGTGGCCGGACCGGCCGATCTCGGTCAGCGCGGCAGCCAGCTCGGCCGTACCGAGGCCGTCACCGCCCAGACGCTCGGGAACGCCGAGCGCGGTGACGCCGCCGTCGGTCAGGCCCTGCCAGGAGTCGTCCTTGCCCAGCGCCGCGGCGACGACGTCCAGCACTGCCTGCTGCTCCGGCCCCGGCGTGAAATCCACTGCGCTATGCCTCTTTTCCGGTGTAGTCGACCTGCCAGTGCTTGATTCCGTTGAGCCAGCCCGACATCAGCCGCTCCGGCTCCCCGATCGGGCTGAGGTCGGGCATATGGTCGGCGACGGCGTTGAAGATCAGGCTGATGGTCATCCGTGCCAGGTTCGCGCCGATACAGTAGTGCGCTCCGGTACCGCCGAATCCGACGTGCGGGTTGGGGTCGCGCAGGATGTTGAAGGTGTACGGGTCCTCGAAGACCGACTCGTCGAAGTTGGCGGCGCGGTAGGACATGACCACCCGCTCGCCCTCCTTGATCTTCACTCCGGCCAGCTCGGTGTCGCAGTTGGCGGTGCGCTGGAAGGCCGACACCGGGGTCGCCCAGCGGACGATCTCGTCGACCGCGGTCTCCGGGCGCTCCCGCTTGAACAGTTCCCACTGGTCGGGGTTCTGCGCGAAGGCGATCATGCCGTGCGTGGTCGAGTTGCGGCTGGTCTCGTTTCCGGCGACGGCGAGCATGATGACGAAGAACCCGAACTCGTCGTCGGAGAGGTGCTCACCGTCGATATCGGCCTGGATCAGCTGGGTGACGATGTCGTCGGTCGGGATTCTTGCGGCGCTCCTCGGCCATCTTCATGGCGTAGGTGATCACCTCGAACGACGACATGGCCGGGTCGACATCGGCGAATTCGGGGTCCTCACCCGCGGTCATTTCATTGGACCAGCGGAACAGCTTGTCGCGGTCCTCCTGCGGCACGCCGATCAGTTCGGCGATCGCCTGCAGCGGCAGTTCACACGCCACCTGCTCGACGAAGTCGCCGATGTCGGAGCCGGCGGCGGATTTGACGATGTTCTGCGCGCGAGCGTCGAGTTCGTCGCTGATGTGATTCGCATCTCTGATTTCCTCGACTGGCTCAGTGTGGAAGAAGGGGTCGGGATCGATCGTGGAGAGTTGAATTTTCCTGATGGGGAAGAACGGACGGCCGGGCGGCGTTTGGATCGAGCTGGGAGGCTCCGTTGAAAGTCAGGGCGGTGGGGTTACTCTGTGGTTCCGCGTGGTCGACCGGGGGGTCGACCGCAGACCTTGGGGTCCGGCCTTACCACATGGCCGGCTCGATGGGGCTTTCCTACGTTTTTGCGGCCAACAGGGCCATGGGAAGCCCCGTTGGAAGTCAGGGCGGTGGGGTGACTCTGTGGTTTCGCGTGGTCGACCAAGGGGGTCGACCGAGACCTGGGGGTCCGCCTTACCATATGGCTGGCTCGATGGGGCTTTCCTACGATTTTGCGGTCCGCAGGGCCATGGGGACTCCGTTGAAATCCAGGGCCGGCGGGTGACTGTGTGGTTTTCGCGTGGTCGACCAGGGGGTCGACCGCAGACCTGGGGGTCCGCCTTACCATATGGCTGGCCCGACTTACCGTATGGCTGGCCCGAAGGGGCTTTCCTACGATTTTGCGGTCCGCAGGGCCAGGGAGCTCCGTTGAAAGTCAGGGCTGTGGGGTGACTCTGTGGTTCCGCGTGGTCGACCAGGGGGTCGACCGCAGAACTGGGGGTCCGCCTTACCATATGGCTGGCCCGATGGGGCTTTCCTACGATTTTGCGGTCCGCAGGGCCAGGGGGACTCCATGGAGGGCGAACGGTGAGCCCGTCGCTGACGTTCTGGGACTGGGCTTGGGGGCTGGCCGTGGGCCCGTCGCTGACGCTCTGGGACTGGGCCGGGGCGGCTTCGTGCCTTTTCGCGCCAACAGGGGCATGGGAACCCCGTGACGGTCCACGTTCGAGGCGGCGCTCTGCGCGGGAGGCGCTTCCATGGCAACATAGAGAGACGAACTCGCCCGCGTCGGCGAAGCGACCCACAATCCAATAGCCTTCCGAGGGAGACCTGCTTGCTAACCAGACGCGCGCTCATGGCTACCGCCGCCTCAGCGGCCGCCGCGCCACTCCTGTCCGCCCAGACGAAATCGCTGCCACCTTCGATTGCCGCGCTCAAGAGCCGGCGCGGTGAGATGAAGCCGATCACGAACGAGGAGCGCCAGGCCCGCCTGGATCGCGCCCAGCGGCTGATGGCCGAGAAGAAGGTTGACGCCATCTGCATGGCCGGCGGCACCTCGCTGCAGTACTTCGCCAATGTCCGGTGGGGCAACAGCGAACGAATGCTGCTGATGGTTCTGCCTGCGAAGGGGGAACCGTTCTTCGTGGTGCCGAGCTTTGAGGAGGACCGGGCACGGGAGCAGATCGCGTTGGGTCCGGCGGGGACCAAGGCCCAGGTTTCGCGCTGGGAGGAGGACGAGAGTCCTTATGAGAAGGTGGCTCTCGGCCTAAAGGAGCGGGGGATCCGCACCGGCACGCTCGGGGTGGAAGAGACCACCAAGTTCGTCTTCAGCGAGGGCATCGGCAAAGCCGCCACGCAGGTCAAGATCGCGAATGCGACGGAGATCACGGCGGGCTGCCGCATGATCAAGAGCCCGGCGGAACTGGCCCTGATGCGGCTGGCGAACAGCGTGACTCTGGAAGCCTATGAAGCAGCGTGGAAGGCGATTACGCCCGGCATGACGCACCGCGAGTTTGGGGAGCTGATTACGGCGGCCCATGCGCAGTTGGGTTTTCAGGGCGGAGCGATGGTGCTGACGGCCGAGTACTCCGCGCTGCCGCACGGGACCATCAAGCCGCAGATCATCCGGGAAGGGACGATTGTGCTGATTGACGGCGAGTGCCGGGCGGACGGGTATCCTTCCGACATCACACGCACGTTCGTCATCGGGAAGCCCACGGACAAGATGAAGAAGGTGTTCGACATCGTGCGGAAGGCGCAGGACGCGGCGCTGAAGACGGCGCGGCCGGGCGTCGGCGTGCGAGGCGGTGGACGCGGCTGCGCGCAAGGTGATCACGGATGCGGGCTTCGGGCCGGACTACAAGTACTTCACGCATCGCCTGGGACATGGCATGGGCATGGACGGGCATGAGTGGCCCTACCTGGTGCGCGGGAACAAGCTGCTGCTGGCGAAGGACATGACGTTCAGCGACGAACCGGGGATCTGTATCAAGGGTGAGTTCGGGGTCCGGCTGGAAGACGACATGCATATCACTGAGAACGGAGCGGAGCTGTTTACGCCGCAGAGTTCCTCGCTGGAGCAGCCGTTCGCGGTGTAGTTGGGCAGCTCCGCGCCGCGAAACTGGCTTCGTTTCGTGGCTGGTGCATCGCACGGCGTCTTGCGGCGGACACAGGCCGATTCCAGGGGGTGCCGTACTGCATCAGGCACCTGGCTTCCGCGCAATAGAGTGAGTGGCGGTTCGGATTTCAAAGATCAGAGGTGGGCCGGTGTCGACCGTGATCCGGGGCTAGCTGTGAGCACACGGAGAACACGCAGGAGCACTGGGATTGACGACCTCCCGGTGTGGCCGGCTGCTACCACTTTGGTCCGGCAGGGACTTCGGCGCGCGATGAGCGGTCCGGCTGCCGGGAGCGGCGCGGTGCGACTTGCGGCGAAATAGGCGACTGGCTTTGTTTCGTTGAGTGCCGGAGGGGGTTTGTGTGCCCAGGATTGCTGCAACGAGGGATGGACTGGGCAACTGTGAACGGGTGGCTGGCCCGGTTGGCTTCGTATTGCCCGGCCTGGATCGGCTCGACGGCGGCGCGTCGTTTCTGATTGGCGCCGATCGCCTCGGCGAGGCCCGGAACCGGAGCGCTCATCGCGATGGAGGCGTCCTCGCGTTCCTCGGCAATGAATTGCGTGCCGGGTTCGTTTGGTTGACTCGTGTTTCCGGTCTTTGGGGTTGCTTGGGTGGGGCCAGGGAGACACGGTTGTGTGCATGGCTCGGCGGCACGGTGGCGCGGTCCTCGGAAGACGCTACGGAGACGGGCGCCCGCTTACTGACGGGTGTGTGAAATAATCCAACGCTCAACCCGGGACCCCGGAGGGGGGTACGCAGACCATTAGGCGACCCGCTGCGATCGCTTCTAGAGCCTCTGGCGATGCCATTCTCGCGTGCATTTTTACCCGTTTTCGCGAAGTGGGATTATTTCACAGACCCTGACGTGTGCGGTTCGCAGCGCGCGGGGACCACTCCGTTGAAAGTCAGGGCCGGCGAGTGACTATGCGGCTATGCGTGGTCGACCAGGGGGTCGACCGCCGACCAGGGGGTCCGCCGTCCCAAATGTGTCGGTCCCCTGAGACTTTCATCGACTTTTGTGGTCCGCAGGGCCACAGGGACTCCTCGGAAGACGCTACGGAGACGGGCGCCCGCTTACTGACGTGCGCGGTTCGCAGCGCGGGGACCACTCCCTGACGGTCGTGGTTCGTTGCGGTCTTCTCTGGTTTGGCGGCACGCAGGGCCATGGGGACTTCGTTCCAGTCGAGGTTCGCATTGCGGGCTGGTGCTTTAGACCGGTTTGTGGCATGCACGAATAGCGCTCAGAGACCGGAGACCTTGAAGTCGCGGGCCGGGTTGGCTTCGTTTCGCGGCGCACTCAACGTCCGCACCTCGGGCTTCGATGGCTGGTTGGCGACGTGGTTTGGATCGCTGTTTTCCGTCAGACGGTCCAGCCCTTTGCGGGTGGTGCCCAGGCCTTCATACCAGAAGATTTCGCCCGTATTCCCCGTCAATCGGGTGACTTCGGCCAAGGGGACGTTCTCGCGGATGGCCTGGACGACGTGGGCGTGTTGTTGGGCCAGAGCGGCGCGCTCGGTCTGGAGTTTGCTGAGCTCTTTCATGGCGCGATAGAGGCCGCGTTCGAGGTCGCGACGGTAGCGGGCGTAGCGTTCCAGCTTGCCGGCGTGCGGGTCGGTTTCAGCCAATGGGTCCGTTTCGGCAAGGATGAGACTTTCAAATGTCTCCATGCGGCGGAGGTTCCAGGTGTGGGTGAGAATGCGATGGAAGATTTCCTCCTCCAGGCAGTCGGCCGGCCTGCATCGGAGGCGCAGGGCGGCTTCGAGGTCTTCGAATTCGGCGTGGTCCTCCGGCGTCACGTTGAGCTGTTTGGCGGTGAAACCATGGCGGCGGGCATTCTGGGCGGAGCGCGCCTTTCCTTCGAGAGACACGGGTCCCGTCGACAATTTCGCGTTCGCCTGGTTGGCGTTGATCTGAGCGGCAGTAGCCATCTTCCTTTTCTCCTTCTTTCCATCCGGCATAGTTGCCGGCGCGAGACTACTGTAGACCATGAATTCCGGGATTCAAGGGATGCCCGGAAAACTAGTGTTGCAAAGAAAGGAAATATTCCGGTGAAATCGTGGTGACCGTCTTGCAGAACTGAGCCAAAATTAACTTGACTCTTTGCGCCGGATTGCGCAGACGGTGGTCTTTTTGCAAATCTGCCTCGCTGAAGCCTTATCACAGCCTGCGCGCGCTTTGCCCATTCCTGCGGCTGACCGTTTCCTGCATTGCGGCGTGCGGGGGGCAGACCGGGGAGCATCCCGGAAGGCCAGAACTCGCCTGACGGCTCACTCGGAGCTTTGGCGACTTCCGTTCCACACTCTTCGAGCAAGCTGAAGCATCATGCCGAAAGCATAGGGAATGGCGAAATCGGCAAGCGGTGGGAGCCAGAACCAGCCATTCAGTCGCTGCACTGGCACGAGGAGAAACCCTATCAGGCCCGCGATCCCTCCGACGATGAGGACGAGCGAGGAGCGTCGTTGACGGAGAATCCAACCGTACACGGAGGCCATATTGCAGACGACACAGATCACAAAGAAGGCAATCAGGGCGGCGCCGAACGCCCAACGAAGCTGAATCATTCAACCGCAAGACGAAGGAAGTGGCCCACAAAGTCGAACCGAGAACGGGGTTGGATTGAGGAGGCTGTTGGGCCGGTTGTAGTTCTTGTGAAGGAGAATAGTTTCATGCGGGGTTTAGGGAGGAAGCGGGAGAGGGCGCGGAGAGGGCGTGCTGCTGAGAGTGGTCGGGGTACTGGTGGTTGAGCAGGGGCTGATGCCCGTCCTTGTGGGGTTTTGCTCTTCCTGATTACAGACTGTTCTGTACTGCTTGAGACGTATCGCACAGAAGTCAGCCCGCAGGGCGGGCCGGGTCGCTGCTTTGGGCTCGGGGGATGATGAATTAGCGGAACCACAGAAAGGCGAGCGCGACCTCGGCTGCATTCCTGGGTGATTACTCTCTATTGGTGGGGGAGGATTTGGTGATTCGCGGCGGGACGGGCTTTCCCCGCCCCTCATCTGATTGCCGCAGGGTGAGGCGGTCTGGTGATCCGTCCAAGCTGGCATTGTGTGGCGATAATTCCATACCTCGCCGTCAGGAGTAGCGTGCCTAGCTTGGAGAGACACCACTGTCATGTTGTTGATTTTGCGGTAGATCGGGGTCGTGGGCAGAGGAGACGCCGTGCCGATTCGACGCGGATGTGCACGTCAGGCGGTCCCGCCTCCGAGTCTTGAGCCACAGATGGACGCAGATTCACACGGATGAGAGGCTTGGATGGTTCGCAGGAGTGAGTCCGCCAGTGGATTGAACTCCCGCGTCTTGGCTGCGTTCGCGAGGGCGGTGGCGTCGCGAGCCGCAGTTTCCGCCAGACCCAGTTTCGCGACGGCATGAACGAAGTGCGAGTACGCATCGACTACATCGAGGGATGTCACCTCGTATCCGAAGCCCTGTAACAGACGTTCCAGGGATAGATGACCCACCTTGTACACAAATTTCGGTTCCTTCTCCCCATAGTCACGCGCAGCGCGGCTCAAGGTCCGCGGATCGATCCGGCCGCCCTCGGCGAAGCCCAGGGCCAGATTATAGAAGCCCGCGTCTTTGGCGGCGGCGAAGTAGCGGCCCGAGTCGCCGGAGGATCTGGCGAGATCGATCGAGAATGCCCACTGGATCGCGTTGTGGGTACTTTCTCACGATCGCGCGGAACGTTGCGAGGCCTGTGGACGATTCGTTGGCCGTCAGCGCATAGCGCGCGTAAGCTTCGCCGGTGCGGCCAGCGCTGAGCAGGATGCGTTCGCAGGCCGCATCGATGGAGCGGTCCGGCTGATTCAGCCCCCGACTCGCTTCGGCGTAGTCCAACGCCTCTTCGACCCGCCCCTCTTTCAGCAAGGCATCCACCCCGAACTTTCTCATGTGCCAGGAAGGGTAGCGGGCGATGGAAAGCAGGTCCCAGAGTTCATGATGCCGTCCGGCTGAGAGCAAGCTGGAGAGGCAAAGACTGGTGCCTGTGAAATAGCCACCCGGCCTAGGGTCGGACCAAACCATCCGGATGAGTCCGACAAATTCATCGGCCCACTGGGAGGCGACGGCGGGCGAAGCGCACAACGCGCCCCAGTTGTCCTGGACGAGCCACAAGTCAGTCGACTCCGTCATCCTGGATTGCCTGCCAGAGCCGGTCGAGCCATTGATTGCGAGTCTTCCGATCGGCCGGCGCCTCAATGACTAGAGGAAGCAGTTCGGCCTGAGCCCAATTGACGGCGCTGCCCAGGGCTCCGGAGGATGTATCGATCCGTTCCAGGGCAGGCCAGAAGCGCTCGAAGAGACTCACGGCTCCCTCGGCCGCCGCGACGGCATCCGTGCGAGCGAACTTCCTGATTTCGGAGACGGCTTCTTTCAGCGGTTTGCTCGCGAGGCTGGATCCATTCCAGCCATACGCCTTGGATCGGAAGCGAGACTTGAAGGTCCAGGTGTGTTTGGCGGTCATCTGCTGCCTGCGATTGTGACATAGGGTTTGCCTCACAGACGGTGGGCTGCTGGATTGAGGCAACGGTCTGTCGCGAGATGAAATCAGGTGGATGGGTTTGTGTCGTGCGAGTTGGGGCTCCGGGCTTTTGAACCGCCCTCTGGAGACGCGGCTAATCTGGGTTCAGTCGCACCCCTCCAGCCGGATTTTGCTTTTCATGAATACAGACTACTCAGTACGATTTGTGGAATATAGCGCAGAAGCCGGCCCGCACGGCGGGCCAGGATCGCCGTTTTGGGCTCGGGGGATGATCGATTTTGGAGGAACCATCGAAAGCCGAGCGTGACGTCGGCCGAGACATTCCTGGGTGATTGTCCCCTATTGGCGGGCAGGATTTGGTGCTTCGCGATGGAACGGGTCAGTGGTGCCCCCGCCCCCAAGGATACTGGTAGAGTACTGCGACTGGAGAATGAGCATGGGCAATCATCGACCTTAATCGCCGTTTTCACGAATGGAACGAGGGCGAACGCCCCGATCCCGAGATGCGACGTGCAATGGGCCTCGACGATGGCGGTATCGAGTTGCCCAGATCTCCTCAAAATCCGGCTGCAGTGGCGTCCTTGCCGAGGCAGGTAGCGGCAAGAGCACTGAATTTGCAGAGCGAGCGCGATTAACAGCTCTGACTGAGCCTAACGTTTTTCACGCCAGCGTCAGGAAGATGTTGGACGCGACGGACTCGAAGACGCACTGCCCGTGCAAGCGCGAATCAAACTCAAGGCCTGGAGAAACGGCCTTGAACAGCATGGTTCTTCCTCGACTCAATTGATGAGGCAAAGGTATCTGGCGTCAAATTCGAGCGTGTCGTTCGAAAAGTCGCTGAGGGCATTCATGGTGCGGAAGAAGTACTTTGCCATCTATCTGTCTAGGGGCGGGCGACGGACTGGGAGCCACGAAGAGATCTTGAAGACCTCAAGAGGTGGCTGCCAGTCTCATCCTTGATAACGAAGGCTGAACCAACGCCGGAAGAAGAGCTTCTACGAATCATACGAAGTGAAAAGGAACCCCAGGAGGACGCCCCGGCCAATGAAGAGCCGTTCATCGGGGTCATGGCCCAACTCGACCGTGAGCGCGTTAGCTTGTTCGCGGAAGCCTCAGGCACGCCGCGCCTCGATGCATTTCTCAAAGCAATCGAGCAAGATGCGGATCTGTGGCATTTTCCAGACGCCCTCTCGATCTCGGTTGGCTCACACGATTCTGGAAAGGTGAAGGTCGTCTGGGAACCTTACGCGAAATGGTGGAGCGCAGCATCGCCGAGCGGCTAAAAGAGGCAAACCCGGACCGGACCCGCGCGGCCGACCTCGACGCCCCCGTCAAGGCCCTGCGCGCGGTCGAGAGAGAGAGGATCGGCGCGGCGATGGTGTTTGGACGACTCACTGCGATTTGAAATCCCGGATCGCGATCCCGCAATGACGACGGATTCCTCCCTTAGCTTGGCGGACATTCTGCCGGACTGGGGTGGAGATGAGCGTTTCCGCCTGCTGACCAGACCTATTTTCGAGCCCAGCCTACTCCTCGGCAGGGCGCGGTTTCACAACGACAACGACGGCACCGTCCGGAGTTTTCTTGCCGCCCGTTGGCTAGTTGGTCTCAGAGAGGCAAATCTCCGCACTTCAAGCCTCTTTCGACTGCTGTTTGCCAATTCCTACGGGCTTGAGGTAATCAAGCCGTCCATAAACGAAACCGTCGCCTGGCTATGCGCGTGGGATAGGGACGTTGCAAACGAGGTAATCAGACGTGGTCCAGCGCTCCTGCTGAGCGCCGGTGATCCCGCGAGTCTATCGGTCGGCGTACGCAGTGCCGCACTCACTGGACTACTACGCGAGGCCACTGCAGAGGATCAGGAATGGCCTTGGTGGGACAACGACAAGCTTCGTCGCTTTGCGCAATCCGATTTGGGTAACACCGTCCTTGCGCTATGGCCGCAATATCGAGGTCATAAAGAAGCCGCTCGCCTGTTGATGCGATTGTCCTGGCTTGGAGCATTGAAGGAGTGCGAACCACTGGCACGGGATCTCGCTTTCGATGTAGAAGCAGAACCTCTTTTGCGTGTGATTGCTGGAAAGGCACTTTTGGCGGTAGCGGACCCATCAACACGTACCAACTACGCCGCGATGGTTTTGGCAAAGGCAGCTAGCCTTCCAGTCAGGATGGTCCGTGATGCGGTCTTGGAGTTATCGCCGAAGTCGCTTTCCGTTCAGGAAACGCTACGGATTCTTTCGCATTTGGATCTTGCGAACGATCGCGATGGTCTTGATTTTGAGCATGATGGCGTGATTCTCGCAAAGAAACTGGAGGTTGCCGTTGAGATCGAGGCATTCCTCGTCGGCCTTTTGGGGCAGTTGGATGGCAGGCTCGAAGAAAACGCGTATCATCGGCCGACCAAGAAAGAAGAAGCGTTGTTCCCTGCGATGGCCGAGTCTGTTATTCGCCTACTGAAGAGAAGCCCTGTCGATCAGGTTCCTGATGCGGCAATCGATGCGATGGCCCGAATTAGCAACCGGCGTGAACTGCCATCCAAGTTGCGTGAGACGACGAGCGAGGCATTGACCGAACTACATCGAACGGCTGGACGAAGACGGAATGCATTCTGGCGCGTCGTCGCCGCAGTTAGACAAGCCTCATCGAAGCGGCCCGTTGACCAACTGTGGCATGTCGAATTCTTGGGCTATCCGGCAGGCCTTAAGGTCGAAGATGTGGACTGGTTGCTAGATGACGCCCTCGCCAAAGGTGGTGTGGATTGCCGCCTAGCTGTCAGCGCTGCCCTGGCAATCTACAGGTCACATGGTCAACCTCCAGCAGTTTACGAGAAAATCTGTAGGCTTGCCGAGATGGACAGCATCGCGCGTGAGGTTTATCGTGAGTGGAACACTCCGCGTGTCTCGGCGGATTGGGAATTGGAATCGGAGCGAAAGCTGCTGGAAATTGACGCCCAGAACAAAGCGGCTGTGGAGAAGCGCGACCAGTATTGGATAGGCTTTATTCGCGACATTCGATCCGATCCCGGCCGGATCGCGAAGCTGCGACTGCCAATACAGGTTGGTCGTCGCTCCGACTTGATGGATTTGTGGCGATTGCTGCACGGTGCTGGAAGTCAGTCTCGCTACGCCATCGATTCGGTCGCTCCGCTTGAGCGGATCGCGGGGGTAGAAGTTGCGTCGGCGGTCGCCGACGGTCTGATGGCGCTTTGGCGAACGTGCTCGCCCTTGGTTCGAAGTCGGCGTGACGCGCATGATCGTAACTCCTTGCGGTGGATCGATCTGATGGGACTCGCTGGTGTCACGCTGGAGGCAGCCAAGAATCCTTTATGGGCGACCACCTTGTCAGTTGAGGAAGCTCGACTAGCGGCGGAGTTTTCGCTGATTGAGATCAACGGGTTCCCACGCTGGTTGTACGGCCTTGTTAATTCACGCCCAGCCGAGGTCAGTGCCGTTCTTCATCACGAGATCAATGATGAACTGACGCGAGAAGGCGTAGCTCTCTTTGAGACGCTGAATGCCGTTACGTACTCACACGACCATTTGGCTCAGCTTGTGGCTCCAGCTTTGCTACAGGACCTGGAGGATGGATTGTCGGTGCCCCCTGGTGCCGTTCTTCCCGTGTTGCAGATCCTAGTCAGCGGGCTGGTAGAGTCAAAAAGAGCGCGATTCGAAAAACTAGCCATCTCCATGTTCGAACGGGGCGGCGACGAAGCTAATACATCCGTTCCGTATTTGGCCGCGGCGTTTGCTATTAACCCTGTGGCGGCGACGGCGTCGTTGGTCGAGAGGGCCAACACACTTGAAGAGGCGGCTCGGACAAAACTGGTTGACTGGTTTCTGGCTGCCTGCTTCGGCGATTCGATGTCGAACGGCGGTTTCAAGACTTTGGTAGAGCCACCGCCCAAGGTTATTGAGGAGTTGATGCTACTGAGCTTTAAGACGCACAAGCAAGTAGCTGCAAGGCGGCGGGCTGCCGGAGTTGTCTACCAGCCCAACGATGACGATTACGCCGATCAAGCTCGAAGCGCAGTTTTCAGCCGTTTCGTGCAGACACCCGGATCGGCCACCTATCACGCTCTTGTCCGTCTTCAACAGGATTCGACGTTTCCGGTTCCGCCTGTCCGGTTACGGGCCCTTGCCGAACAGCGCGCTCTGGAGGATTCTGAAAGCGCACCTTGGCCTCCAGTGGAAGCCTATGCCTTCGAGAAGTGTGCGGAGACGTCCCCGCGCACGGGTATGGATCTGCGAGCGGTAGTCCTAGGCCGTATTGAGGACATGCAACACGAACTTCTCCATGACGACTTCTCACAGGGTCAAACGCTTCAAGGCCTCAAACCCGAAAGAGAGGTGCAGAAGTGGGTGGCGGACAGGCTGCGTCTCAAGCAGGGGCGATCATATTCGGTTGAACGCGAACCACATGTGGTGGACGAAAAGGAGCCTGACGTGAGAGTAAGGTCGAAGGCGACTGACGCCCACGTCGCCGTCGAGGTCAAGGTTGCGGATTCCTGGACCTTGGCAGATTTGGATGACGCCTTGGAGGTACAGCTTTGCGGAAAATATTTGAGGGAGGACCAGGGGCGTTACGGAATTCTTCTGCTGGTTCATCAGATCGCCAGGCCATTAGGCTGGGAAGACAAAACGAATGATACGTACCTTGCTTTTGCCGACGTGGTTGCTCGTTTGCGGGCGCGGGTGCTGGTGATCAGCGGAGAACACCACAATGCTCCGCAAGCCGAAGTCGCCATCCTCGATGTTTCAACCTGTTGAGAATCATCTCCGGTGCCAACGTAGGTCGCTTGCGCTTACCTCTCGCACTCGCTCGAGTTCAGCGGCCTCACAGCCAGCTTAATACTGATAGACGACTTTCGGAGTGGCTCTGCGCGCGGGCTTGCGAGACAGACGAAGGCACTTCCGAAAGCTGAGCAGGAAGTGCCCGGGCCCATGCATGAAGACGTGAAGATTTGCCTGGAGCTCGCTGTCAGCCACGCAATCCCCAGGAATGCTCGCATGCCCGAACTTTCGCAGAAGATGGAGACATCACGGAGACCGGTGCTTCCGATTGGAATCGGGTAGAGACAGTGTTCCGTGGGGCCGGGGAGACAAGAGGCCGGGCGCAGCCGTCCAGCAAAGGACCGTTCGTGTTGGGCGGCACGGCGGGGTTGCCGCGGATCGGTTGAGGTGATTCCTGGAGTTCCGCGGCACCAAGCGGGCCCTCGGCGCGCGCCAGACGACCGTGCTGGAAGCGAAATACGGCGTCATAGTGGCCATACTGGATCCGCGGGCACTGGCTCAGCGGTAGTCGTTCGACAGTGATGCTCATGTCTCGATAGACCAGGCGCGTCAGGAAGAGCAGGAGGTAGTTGTCCGCCGCAAACGGGTCGCCTACAAAGAGGACCCGTCCACCTCGGGGCAGGCCGGACTGCAGAGCGAGCAATTGAGCGGAGAGTTGCCGGGAAGGCGGTTGGACACTTTCGAAGATCCGCAGCGTCTTCCCGCTTTCGCGCTGGTGGCAGGGGGCTAGAAACAAGGCGAGCAGAGGGGGGAGCGCCACTACCGTGGCAGTCCGCAGGTGCTGTGCCCCAGTGCCGTCGAGCCTTGCCGCGCGAACCAGCAGAGTTGCCAGTAGCCTTCGCGCCATGACCAGTGTTTCAGCCGTATAGAGGGCCCAACCGGCCATCGGGACGTAGAGGAAGAACGCCGCGTAATGGGCGATGAAGGCCACGGGCAGCAGGCTCGCCAACAGGAAGAACCAGGCAAACAACATCGGGCGGCTGCGCCTCCACAGGGCGAGCGCCAGCATCCCCAGCAGGAGTTGGACGGTATTCGGGTCGCGGAAGAGGTGATCCTGGTAGAGCAGTGGGTTCAGGTAGAGGTGGAAGGTGTCCAGGTAGCGGCCCGGCGAGATCGCCAGCCGGTAGGCCGGATTCTCCACCAGGCTGCCCGCGCCCAGAAGCTTGCCGGCGACATAGGGCAGGGTGAGGAGCCCGGTCACCAGAACGCCCCGGCCCTCGGCTCGGATCCAACGGCTGACGCCGGATCGAAGCGCCGCCCCGTGGTAGATGACCTCATAGGCAGCCAGTAGTGCGGGCAAGCTGACGGCCATTTCCTTGGCATTGAGCGCGCACACGTACAGGGCGGAGATGGTTCCCAACTGACGCCACGACAGGGTGGGGCGTTGTGCACGGGCCTTCATGTACAGGTTGAAGGCGCCGAGATAGAAGGAGTAGCAGAGCAGGTCATAGATGGTGCCTGTGTTGTAGTAGAGGTCCACGAACCAGGCGTGGTAAGCGGCGATCAGGAGGGCCAGGAAGGCGACTTCCCGCGCGCCGGACAGCCGGAAGGTGAACCGCCAGAGCAGGCCCAGGTTGAGAGCCAGAATGGCGAAGCACGCCATGCGGAAGGGCAGCGGGTCGAAGCCGAACCAGTTGTAGAGCAAGACGTAGAAGAGACCGCCCAAGGGACGGTATGAGGTGGACCAGTAACGCAAGTTGTCCACGATCAGGGAGACAGGCGTGTGACCGAGATAACCGTGCAGGTTCATCAGGTCGTCGCCCGAAAACTGCGCCGCGAGGCCGCCGTGGGCAAACAGCAGAAACCAGCAAACACCGAGGAAGACAAGCAGCGCGTTGAGCGGCGAAGGGTGAAGACGCAACTGTGGTTTCCAATTCGCGGCCGGATCGAGCCGGCGAGAGTTCAGTTAGCGGACAGGGGCGGCCCGAATCCCGGGCCGGACGGCCGGGATTTCGAGTTGCCGCAGTGCGCCCGCCGGCGCGTTCGCGCCGTGAGGAAGACCTGCGAAGCCGCGGAGCTGGTCACACGTTCCGGTTGGACCACCGGCTGGATGGGGCAATCCGATGCGCCTACCGGCGAGGGCCATGAACGATGCGGCCCGCTTTCACTCCAAAAGACTCTCGACGCCCGGGATTCCACTACATCGAGCGAGCGAATCTCTCTCGATGGTTTTTGAAGCTGCAAAGCGGACGCGAAAGACCCGGGCGGCCGGCCGCTGGCAAAAAGGTTACAGCTTCACCCGTTGACATATCCGCGTTCCCGTTCCATTCTGAAGCTGTCGAGAGACGACATGTCGAAACAACAATCGGAAGTACCTTACGGGACGTTGGATCTGCTGGTGTTGAGGACGCTGGCGGTGATGGGGCCGCTGCATGGGTATGCGATCGCCCGCCGGATTGAGCAGGTCTCGGGGGACACGCTGCAGTTGAGCCAGGGGTCTGTTCACCCCGCCCTGATCCGGCTGGAGCAGGAGGGCTGGATCCAGACCGAGTGGGGTATTTCAGAGACCAACCGCAAGGTGAAGTTCTACTCGATCACCAAGGCCGGCCGGAAACAACTGCTGGTGGAAGTGGCGAACTGGGAGAAAGCCACATCGCTGGTGGCCCGGTTTCTGGAGGAGTCATGACCCTGCGGCGAGCGGGCCATCGTCTGTTGGCGCTGCTGCGCAAGCGGCGTCTGGAGAAGGAACTCGAAGGCGAGATCCAGGCGCACCTGGAACTGGCCGAGAGGGATGCCCTGGCGCGCGGGCTTTCGCCGGAAGCCGCCCGGGGGGACGCCCGGCTGCGGTTTGGAGGCGTGGAGCAGGTGAAAGAACTGCACCGCGAGCGGCGCGGCTTTGTGTGGCTGGATGCGCTGCTCAGGGATCTGCGATACGGATTGGCGGCACTGGCGCGGTCACCTGGATTCACCGCTTCGGTGGTGGGCGTGCTGGCGTTGGGCATTGGCGCCAATGTGGCGATGTTCAGTGTGGTGGACGCGGTGATGCTGAAGCCGCTGCCGTTCGCGGAGCCGGACCGGATTGTGCGGGTGTGGGAGGCGCCGCGGCCCGGAGTGACGAACGCGACGAGCGCCGCGAATTTCCTGGAGTGGAAGCGGCTGGCCACCGATTTTGAAGCGTTGTCGGCGGAGAATTCCATCTCCGTGGCGCTGCAGAACGGCGGTGAGCCGGTGCGATTGAATGGGAAAGCGGTGACCGCCGAGTACTTCCAGGTGTTCGGGACACAGGCGAAGCTCGGACGGACGTTCGCCGCGGAGGAAGACCAGGGTGCTCCGGCGCGGGTGATCGTCCTGAGCCATGCCGCCTGGCAGAACGATTTCGGAGCCGATCCGGACATCCTCACCCGCCGGCCCGTGCTGGACGGAGAGCCGTACCAGGTGATTGGCGTGTTAGCGCCGGGCGCCTTTGATCGCGACGGAGACCAAATTCTGGAAGCCGCTGGCGTTCACGCCCGTTGAGCGAGCGAGCAAGAGCCACTGGCTCATGGTCTATGGCCGGCTTCGAGAGGGCGCGGTGTTGAGCCAGGTGAACGAGCGCATGCAAGCCGTGTACGCGGCGACGATGGAGAAGGCATCGGAGGAGGACCGGCAGGGTGCGATCGTGGTGGAGCGACTGGCTCGCCTTCTGGTGGGTGAGAACCTGCAACGGTCGATATCCATCGCCTTTGGCGCAGTGGCGCTGGTGCTGCTGATCGCCTGCGCGAACGTGGCGAACCTGCTGCTGGCCAAAGGCGCGACGCGGACGAAGGAACTGGCGGTGCGTTCGGCGCTAGGCGCCAGCCGGGGGCGCCTGGTGGCCCAATTGCTAACGGAGACGCTGGTGCTGTGCCTGCTGGGCGGCGCGGCCGGTGTGGCCCTGGCGGGAGCGCTGATCCGGGTGGCGACGCCGGTGTTGAAAGAGGCGCTGCCGTTCACGGCGGAGGTCACGCTGAATCTGCGCGTGCTGGGATTTGCCGGCGCTGTCGCGTTGGCGGTCGCGCTGCTGACGGGCACGTTCCCGGCGTTGCAGACCTCATTCGGCAGCCTGGCGGAGTCGTTGAACCGGGCGGCCCGGGGCTCCTCCGGATCGCACTCGCTGGTGCGGCGGTTCATCGTGATCGGAGAGGTGGGGCTGTCCCTGGTCCTGGTATGCGGCGCGCTGCTGCTGCTGAAGAGCCTGTTGAAGTTGCAGCAGATCGAGACAGGGATCCGGGTGGAGCAGGTCATCACCACCTCGGTGGATCTGCCCAAGTCCTCGTACCCGACGCCGGAACGGGCAGCGCAGTTCTGCGAGGCGGTGAGGGAGCGGCTGCAGGCGGCGCCCGGAATCCAGCGGGTGGGTCTCACTTCGCACATGCCGCTGCAGTGGATCGGCAATGGCGAGGCGCTGCAGGAGCCGGGCGAGCGGAAGCTCATTCGAGTGCGCATGAAGCGCGTGGATCCGGGATATTTCCAGACGCTGGGGATTCCGCTGCTGGCCGGCCGCGGGGTGGGTGCGCAAGACACGGCCAGCGCGCCGCGAGTGATTGTCATCAATGAGGCGCTGGCCGCGCGGTTGATGAATGTCAGCCGGGTACAAGAAGCCGTCGGCCGCAAAGTGCGGGTCTCGATGCCGTCCTTTGGGGAGCCGAAGGAGTTTATGCCTGAAGTGGAGATCGCGGGCGTGATCCGGGGAGAGCGGGTAGGCCCGCCCGGGATGCCCGACCCGGCGGTGGTTTACGTGCCGATGGCCCAGGCCCCGGCCGCGCATATGAAACTGATTGTCCTGGCGCAGACCGATGTTGCGGCGGCGGTGACATCGATGCGGGCAGCGGTGCGGTCGGTCGATCCAAGTCTTCCGCTGGGTGAGGTGGCGACGCTGGAGCGGGTGAGAGAGCGCAGCCTGTCCGGCGCCAGCCGTCCGGCCTGGTTGATCGGGGTCTTCGCGTTGATTGCCGCGCTGCTGGCAGGCATCGGCCTGTATGGCGTGATATCCCACACGGTGTCGCAGAGGCGCAAGGAGATTGGCATCCGCATGGCGCTGGGCGCCCGTTCCGGTGACGTACTGAGGAAGGTTCTTGGAAACGCAGTGTTGCTGGTGTGTGCCGGACTGGGCCTGGGTCTGCTGGGCGCCCTGGCGCTGACGAGGGTCATGAGGAGCCTGCTCTATGAGGTGTCACCCATGGACCCGCTGGCGTTCGCGGCCGGATGCGTGGCGATGGTGGGGGTCGGCCTGCTGGCAGGCTGGCTGCCGGCGCACCGCGCGGCCGGTGTGGATCCGGTGACCACGCTGCGCGATGAAGGGTGACAGGTGGCGGCGTCCGCTACTCGCTCGTCGAGCCGGCGGCCTGTGCGGCTACGGCGGCGGGGATTCCGAGGTAGCCGTTCTGCCCGACGGTTGCTGCCCTCTGGCGGTAGGAGTCCATGTCCTGCGGCGCCCAGGTGGCCAGGCCGTCCACGTAGCGGTTGTACATGCAGAAGGCCGCGGCGATGAGGACGGTGTCGTGGATCTCGAGATCGGTAGCGCCGTGGGTTCGGGCTCGATCAACGTCCTCCGTCCGGACCAGTTTGCCGCCCTGCTGGACTTTGCCCGCAATGTTCAGCAGAGCCTTGAGTTTGTCCGAGATGGCGGCACTCTCGAAGTCGCGTTTCACATCGAGCACGAGTTGCTCGTCCCCACCGAGGTGATAGGCGGCGAGGGCACCGTGCGAGGTCTGGCAATAGAAGCAATCGTTCCTGGATGAAACGTAGGTGGCGATCAGTTCGAGTTCGGCCATCGAGAGAGAGCCGGGCGTGTGGAGCAGCACTTCGGCCAGTTCGGTCAGGGGCTTGGCCGTTTCCGGACGAAACGCGAACGGTCCGCGGATGCCCGGGAGTCCTTCCGGAAGATTGATGTGGGCCATGATGCGACTCCTATCGAGCGGCAGTCTGGCGCTGCGTGGAGGCCTGGTAGCCCTCTTCGGCCAGACGAGCGCCGGAGGCGCGATAGATCTGCTGGTCCGTTGGCGCCCAGGTCGCGAGGCCGTCCACATAGCGGTTGTACATGCAGAATGCGGCGGCGATCAGCACGGTGTCGTGGAGTTCGAGGTCGGTTGCGCCGAGTTCACGCGCCCGGGCTACGTCTTCCGTCGAGACACGCTTCCCGCCTTGCTGGACTTTGCCTGCGATGGCGAGCAGGGCTTTCATCTTCGGAGAGACATCCGCGGTGGAGGGGTCCTGCTTGACGTCGATGACGAGTTGCTCGTTGCCGCCCAAGTGGTGAGCGGCGACGGCTCCGTGGACGGTCTGGCAGAAGAAGCAGTCGTTTTGGGAAGAGACGTAGGTGGCGATGAGTTCGCGTTCGCCCGGCGTGAGAGAACTCGGCCCGCGCAGGAGGACGTCGGCCAGTTCGTTCATCGGCTTGGCGGTCTCGGGCCGGAACGTCATGGGGCCGAGAATGCCGGGGAGACCTTCGGGGAGTGAGATGTGGGGCATGCGGAGTGTCCTCTGGGTAGGGTCGGATATTCGGCGCATGCAATCAATACTCAAAAGTAATTAGATGTGTGTCGACTGAGGATCGGAGTAAGGCCCGCGCGGGTGTGCGCATCAGGGGAGTGATAGGATTTACGCAGCCAGCGAAAAGGGCCACCTGCTTCGAGCCCTGGGCTGGCGAAGCGAGAGGCTGGTGATTCATGAGCGACGGCGTTTCCAGAAGGCACTTCTTTTATGGCTCGCTGCTGGCGGGGGCCGTGCCCGCGGACGGATTCGGCAGTGTTCCGTCACTGCGCGCGCTTGGCTACAAGCCGTTCTACGACAAGCTGAACGTGGCCGCGATCGGGTGTGGCGGACAGGGCGGAGTGGACCTGAACAGCGCCGCGGCGACCGAGAACATCGCCGCACTGTGCGATGTGGACGAGGCGCGCGCGGCTGACGCGTTCAACCGTTATGGAAAAGCGCCGAAGTACAAAGACTATCGCGTGATGTTGGAGAAGGAAGGCAAGAACATCGACGCGTGCATCGTCGCCGTCCCCGATTTCATGCACGCAACGATCGCGCTGGCCTGCATGCAGCAGGGCAAGCATGTCTATGTCGAGAAGCCGCTGACGAGGACTCCGTGGGAGGCCCGGCTGCTGCGCGACGCGGCAGTGAAGTATAAGGTCGCGACGCAGATGGGCAACCAGGGCTTTTCTCACGAGTGCCACCGTGTCGCTGCTGAGATTGTCTGGTCGGGTGAGATCGGAGAGGTTCGGGAGGCGCATGTCGCGACATCTCCGAGCACGTATCCGACCGAGATGACGCAGTTGCCGCCCCAGAAAGAGGTTCCGAAGACGCTGGATTGGAATCTCTGGCTGGGCAATGCAGCGGCGCGTCCGTTCAGCGACTGGTATGTGCCGTACAACTGGCGCGGATTTTACGATTTCGGCACGGGACAGATCGGCAACTGGGCGACGCATACGGCCGGTCCCGTGCATACGGCCTTGCAGTTGGGCGCGCCCGAGAGTGTGGAGTGTGTCAGCCAGGCGGGACACAGCAAGTACACTTACCCGAGCCGGGGCGTGGTGCGGCTGGACTTTCCGGCGAGAGGGCCGATGCCGCCGGTTTCGGTCTTCTACCACGAGGCTGTGCGCGCCTCCGACCCCGAGGCCTTCCGGGTACCCGGGATGGAGGATGAGGCGATACTGCCTCCGCCCGATAATCTGGCGGAAAAGGGCCGGCCGACCGCGATCGGCCGGAGTGGGCCTGGAGGCATGCGAGGTCCCGGAGGCGGTGGGCGAGAGTTCCCGGCGGATGGTCCACCCAGGGGCGCGGGCGGTCCAGGCGTTCTGGTGTTTCAGGGGACGCAGATCCTGACGTCGGCCTCACAGCAGTCGGCTCGAGGAGGGCCGCAGCGCGGTGTGCTGGCGGGAAACGGGTCGGTGCTGGTCGGCAGTAAAGGCGTCCTGGCGACGAGCAATCGCGGCGAGGGGGTCTGGCTGTTGCCATCGGCGCGATGGAAGGAGTATAAGCTGCCACCGCAGCTGCTGACCCGCTCGCCGGGCCACATGGTGGACTGGGCTCGCGCCTGCAAGGGCGGTGACCCGTCGTGCTCGGACTTCAGCATTACCGCACCCTACGCGGAGTGGCTCGCGCTGGTCTGCATTGCGTGGCGTGTACCAGGGAAGTTGCTTTGGGACAGCAGGAATACGCGGTTTACGAATAGCGAAGAGGCGAACCAGCTGGTGAAGCCGTTGTTTCGCCGGGGATCGGAATTGAAGCTGTAGGGGCTGGAGAGGAATTGGCGCGACGTCCATCTGGCGGTCCTTCGCCGCGGTGGCACCATGACAGCCCCTTTTCCCTCTCCGAAGGCACCAAGAATGTGGATCGCGTTGAACAGTACGGGTCCCGTGAATTAGGTGTCAGAAGGAGTGGAGTACGCACTTTCATCGGGAGAATTGAGCACAATCGTAAACCGGTGATCCGTGGCGCCGAATATGCCCGAAGCGCACAAGAGGGAGCGGGTATAATTAATGCCAGAGATGCTTCGTTCGATTACTTGTGATCGTCGTGCGACGATTCTATTTGTCGCCGCAGCCGTATGCGTGATTCCCCTGACAGCCTTGCTCGGGTTGACGATCACGCCTGTATACGATCAGTTTAAGTCGGATTTGTCTCCCCGCGCTCTTGTAGCTTTTATCGAGGCGCTCATGTGGGTGACCTTTGTCGTCTCCGGAATGATTATATTCTTCGGGATGATCACGTATCTTCTTGCAATAGATCAGAAGTCTTGGAAGCTTGGTTGGCTGGTGATTTTCCTATTAACGTCGAGTTTTGGAGCGGCAATCTATTGCCTGACTGTGTATAGAAAACAGCAGTGCATATCGCAGAGAGTCTAAACCTGGTTTGGCATGAGATGATTACGTTGGCAAATCCCGGAGAGTTCACCGGCAAAGAACGAGACTCCGAAGCCGGACTTGACTACTTCGGGGCGGGGCACCTGTCGTCAACGCAGGAAAGATGGACCAGTTCGGATGCCGTTCTTGTTGACCAGCAGCACGCCCGGCCGCTGCTCGATTCGATGCATGAATGGCTACAGGGCACTATGTCGAAGCTGTCCAGGAAGTCCGATGTTGCGTCGGAGAACACGTTGTACGCTTGGCCGCCGGCCCGCACTCTGTGTGGCGTCAACTATTCCGCCCTTTCGCGCATTCTGGCCGAGCTGGCTCAGTGCGTGCAGTATTGCCGGGGTGTGCTGGCGTAGTGGGCCTGGCCACGGATGGATGGAGGCTGCGCGTTAGTGTCCGCGCCGCCCCAGGAACCAGCCGATTAAGCCTCCGATCAGAAGGCCCGCGCCGCCTGCGTACCAGAGGGCCCGCGTCAACTCGGTGATCAACTGGTTGGTGAAAACGTTCGATGACAGATGCAACGAGACGACTTTCCACTCGCCGCCGGTCTTCGCGACAGTTGTGCTCCAGCGCGAATTGAGACGAAACGGACCGCGGATTACCGGAAAGAACTCGTCTTCCATGCTGCCATCCGCCACGGCGACATCGCCAGCGGTGCCAACGAAACGGGCGTGGTCGCCGAGTTTCGCGCTGGTCGTGTATCGGGTGATATAGCGACCGGGATCCTTGACCATCTTGCGGTAATAGGCGCGGATGTCATCATGGCCGCGGGAGACCTCGGCGTTCCACCATGTCACTGTGCAGTCGGGGCGCATCTGGGCGATCATGCCCTCGATGTCCTGCGCATTGATGGCCTTCTCCACTTCATTCAGGATCCTGAGGAGAGCCTGGCGGTCTTCCTGGTGCGATTCGTTCTGGGCTGTCATAGATGGCGACCAAAGCAGTGCGGCCAGCGTTAAGGAGCGCAGGAGCCTGGAAGGAGTCGACATGAGCGTGTTCCATGGTACTACAGGCGCAAAGGAAAGGAGATGATTTCGGAGGGGGACGTGGATGGGGTAGGGTCGGGTGGGCATAGGTGCTTGGCGTGGGGCTGAGGCTCCGGGTGTTTGGTGGGCGGGGTTTCGTGGGCCTTGGAGAGATGTGCGGGCGATGGGGCGTTCTGTTGGAGAGGCGCACGGGGGTTGTACTGCTGGGGACCACTCGGTTGAAAGTCAGTGTCGACGGGTGACTATGCGGCTCCGCGTGGTCGACCTGGGGGTCGACCGCAGACCAGGGGGTCCGCATTACCATACGGCTGGCCCGATGGGGCTTTCCTCCGATTTTGCGGTCCGCAGGGCCATGGGGACTCCGTTGAAGGCGCGTGGGGACGGGGGCCCGCTTACTTACGGGTCTGTGAAAAAATCCCACTTCGCGAAAACGGGCAAAAATGCACGCGAGGATGGCATCGCCAGAGGTTCTAGGAGCGATCGCAGCGGATCGCCTAATGGTTTACGTACCCCCCTGCGGGGGCGCTGGTTGCGCGTCTTTGATTTTTTCACAGACCCTGACGTGCGCGGTTCGCATCGAGGGACCCATCCTTGACGGTCGGGGTTCGTAGAAGCTTCCTTTGGTTTTGCGGCCCGGCGGTCCATGGGACTCCCTTACGGTCGTGGTTCGTTGGGTTCCTTGCTTTGGCGGACTGCGGGCCTCCGACTGGCGTCATTGCCTGGATAGGCTTTAGGGCAGCAGAATCGGCGAGCAACACGGTGGCTGGACCGGGGCCGGTTCCATCAACTCGGCTCGGGTGAGGTTGGGATCGTAGAGATTCAATTGCCACTTCCCGTCGCGGCCGATCTTTGGTTTGTCCGGTTGGTTCATGCCGCGTTCGACCACGGTCTTATAGCCTTGCTCCGTGCTGGGGACGCCGAGCGCCAGGTGGTTCATGACGCCGAGGGTTTTCGGCGATGGGTGCGGCTGGTTCAGCATGTATTCGAGCCAGTCGGTGCCTTCGGGCACGCGCATCGAGACCCAATCGGTTCGTGTGTCGGTCATGCCTCCGTACCACTGCAGGCGAAATCCCAGGATGTCGCGGTACAGCTTGTCCGCCGCGTCACGATCCTGGATGGTGAAACCAACATGGATCATGCGTTCGGAGATGCGGGTTCGTGGCAACGCCTTGCCAAAGTTGCGGCTGTGCAATGAACCTTTCGAATACTCGACGAACTCCACGGCATGCCCGTCCGCGTCTTTGATAAAGAAGCTCAGGTTGCCGTCGCCATCCGGCTTGACGGCGGCCGGGACCTCGACGGAGCGCATGGCCAGGTAATCGCGCAACCGCCGGGCATCGCTGGTCTCGAATGCGATGTGGACCAGACGGTCTTCCGATTCCTGCTTGAGGGTCGGTTCGACTTCGATGTACTGGTGGTCGTTCACCTTGAACACCGCAACCGAATCGAGCTCGAATGGTTCCTGATACCCCAGGTAGCGGCCGTAGAAATTGCGCGCGGCGGCCAGATCTGAGGTTTTCAGCCGGATGTGTGCGACGCCAAGAATGGGCGGGCGGGCGGGAGCACCCGGCGTCTGGGCCATCAGGACGGGAACGGCCGCGGTCGCGACGAGAGCCACGACGAGAAGATATCCGGAATGCATAGCGACATTGTATACGCGCGCCGCCGCCCGGCATATGGTAATTCTCGTATCCATGAAGATGCTGCCGCTCCTGCTGTCATTGGCTGCCGCTTTGCCTCTGTGCGCGCAAGCGCCCGGCCCGGCGGACCCTGCCCCCAGCGTGCCGGATTGGGCATTACCCGGCACCTCTACCCATAAGCAGGTTCCGCCACCGAAGGATTTTCACCGGCCGAGCAGGAACTTCGATGCTCCGATCGGCGTTTTTGAAGGGCAGTCCGATATCGGCGCGGCACTGGTGCCTGGCGGCGCCAGCTTCGATCCCGCCAGCGGGCAGTACACAATTCACTCGGCTGGGTACAACATCTGGTATCAGCGCGACGAGTTCCGTTTCCTCTGGAAGAAAATGTCCGGCAACATCTCGCTGGCAGCCGGAGTTTCGTTTCCGAAGCCAGAGGGGTACGGCGACCGCAAGGGCGTCCTTGTGATTCGACAGACGCTCGAGGACGACTCCAAGGAGATCATGGTGGGCCAGCACGGCACCGGGATGATCCACCTCGCCTGGCGCTCCGGGCAGGGTGAGCAAATGAAAGATGCCTCGTACCGTTTCGGCGGCACACTGGCGAACATCCAGCCGCGCCGCATCGGCATCGAGAAGAAGGGCGATGCGTTCGTGCTCCTGGTGAGCCTCGATGGTGAACCGCTGCACCAGTTCGGCCCGCCCATTCCGCTCCACTTCGACGGCCCCTTCTATGTTGGCGTCGGCTTCTGTTCCCATCTGCCGGTGACCGTGGATAGCGCACTGATTTCCAACGTAGTTCTAGAGAACGCCGCGGGGAAGGCCCGCTAGCGTCCTGGGGAAGAAGAATCATCGCAGGACTGGAGACACACTCCTTTCGTCAGCCATCTTTGGTTGTCTTGACGGATTCGATGTGTCGTCTACGCTTGTACGAATGAAGAAGATTGCGGTGCTGAGCCTGGCGGCGGCCGGGGCGCTGATGGCGGCTGATGTCAATCCCGAGACAGTGCATTTCCCGAGCGCGGATGGGAAGACCCGGCTGATCGGGTATCTCTACCGGCCCGAGAATCCAGGTCCGCATCCCGCCATCGTGCTGCTGCACGGGCGTGCTGGTGCGTACTCCTCGCTGGCCAAGGGTGTCTACGATGCGAAGACGCTGTCGAAACGGCACAAGTTCTGGGGTCAGTTCTGGGCAGACCACGGCTATGTCACGTTGCTGGTGGACAGTTTCGGCCCACGAGGCTATTGGACAGGCTTTGGCCGAGGCAGTTATGACGAGCGCCCCTCGGAAGTAAGTGAGCAGACGGTGAGGCCACTGGATGCCTACGGCGCGCTGGAGTACTTGAGAAAGCGAAAGGATGTGTTGGGGGACCGGGTCGGACTGCAAGGGTGGTCGAACGGCGGGATGACGACGCTGGTGACGATGTCGTCGCAAGCGCCTGGCATCCACGAACCGACCCCGGTGACAGGCTTCCGGGCAGCGCTCGCCTTCTATCCCGGCTGCGGCATGGCCGCCGTGCAGGACTCGTATGTACCGTATGCGCCTCTGCACCTGTTTGTCGGCACGGCGGATGAAGAAGTTTCGCCGAAGAGATGCCAGAAGTGGGAGAGCGACGTGCGGACGCGTTCGAAGCTGATCGGCCTGACGACGTATGAGGGCGCGGAGCACAACTTCGACGATCCCAGCGCGAGTAAGCAGAAGAACCCGGCGAATGCCGAGGCGACCGAGGATGCGCGCAAGCGGGCCGAGGCGTATTTCGAGCGGCATCTGCGGCCTTGAACGGGGGCCTCAACCAGCCGGCGCCTCGGGCCTGGGCTCGCCAGTCCGCATGGGAGACCGGCGGAAATTGCACCCCTCAGTGTTAACAGAGATCTCCATCCGGAACCGCTTATACTCGGGGTGAAGCGGGACAATTTATGACTCGAGCGCAGTGGTATCGCGCGTCCGCCGTGATTGTGGTTGCGGCCGGCGGGTTGGCTTTGATGGGTTCGATGGGGCGCCTGCAGTGGCCTTCCGTCCTTGTCTATTCGGGACTGGTGGCGTTCAGCCTGGGCCTTCTCTCCGTGCTTGTGCCGGCGCGCTGGCTGGGCTTCTCGCGACGCATCCACAGCCTGGCGGCCGGCACCGTTGCTGGGGTTCTGCTGTTCACCGCGGGAATGTTCTGGCCGCTCAGTTCGTACCAGACGGCGTCCCCCACGAGCCGGCTTGACGCCTACCTGCCGTCCTATCACCTTCACGAACGGCATGAGCTGGTGGTGAATGCTCCGGCGGAACAAGTGCGCGAGGCGTTGGATCAGGTCACGTTCGCCGACGTTGCGGTGATGCAAACGCTGGGGCGCATCCGGGGCTTCGTGATGGGCGGGATGCGGAGGCCGACGGGTGCGAGAACGGCGGGGGCTCCGGTGCGCGTCGTCGAGGTTGTCAAGCAGCCGGGGTCCGGATTCTTCTCCCTGGAAGATACGCCGCGGGAGTTCGTCTTCGGACTCGCCGGCCAGCCCTGGAAGAACCGGGCGGTCCGGCTGACTCCAGAGGAGTTCCTGACGTGGAATGCGCCGGGCCAGGTGAAGATCGCCGCCAATTTCCTCATCGAGGATGCAGGTGAAGGAAAAACCCGAGTGGTTACGGAAACGCGTATCGCCGCGGCCGACGAAACGGCGCAACGCACCATGGCCCGGTACTGGGCGCTGGTTTATCCGGGGAGCGGCCTGATCCGGTGGGGCCTGCTCCATGCGATCCAGGCACGGGCGGAGCGTCGCTGACCTGAGAAACGGGCACCGGGCAGAAGGTCTGCCCGGTGGAGATGAATGCAGGTGGACTCTTCCGTTTGAGGCGGCCTGCCCGCGCGAGCTCCTCCGAGCCACCATGCCTGCAGCAACAGGCCGGCATGGTGATATCGCGTGAGCGGACACCTCGTGCGGAACTACTGGCCTTCGCAGCTCACCTTGTTGTTCCAGTCGACGAAGGCGCCCTTGGGATTATCGCGCCAGGCCCAGACGTGAAGTTCGAAGAAGGCGGGAATCCCGTAGCGGTTGGGGCTGTTCACGAGGTGGAACGCCTGACCTTCCAGCATGGGCGGGCTGGCATGATTCTTCATCCAGGCGGCGGCGTCGACGATGAATTCGACCCCGACCAGCCGCATCCCACTGCTGGACGGCTCGTAGATGAGGGCTTCCGGCTTGGAGGCGTCGACTTCTCCGTCGCCGACCAGTTCGCCGTTGATGTAGTGAATGCCCATGGCGCCGTGATCGGGGCCGCTGACGCAGCCGAAGGCCGGCATGTAGCCCGCGCCGGCGGTGGCGTTGACGTCGAGGAAGGGCCGGGTGGCCAGGCGGACGAGTTCCACCAGTTTTGCCGGGATTTTGGCGTTGTGTCCGGCGTGCATGTTCTGCATGTCGTCGGAGCCTGCAAACAGAGCAACGGATGCGGCCAGTGCAGCCACGACCGGCCCCAGCCGGCGCGAGAGGATTTTACAGTCGAGGGTGTTCCCTATGAGGTTCATGGATTTTCCTTGGATTGAAAAGGTAGAGGCTTTGGGGGCGCTGTTCCGCCAGCCTTGCAAGCCTCTTCACTCAGGCAAGCGAGAGGATTTCCGAAAATTAGCGAAGTTTCGTGAAGAAAAATCAGGTGGGGATTTGAGGACCCTTTTTGGAGTTGGACTGGGGGTGCTGCCGGAGGGCGGTGGCCAGGTGGCGGATGAGAGAGGGAGGGGTCCGATTTCGTGGGGGCTGGGGCTTGGCCGACCGGAGATTGCGGTGCATGTCGCGCCAGCGGGCTGAGATGCGGTTCGCGGTGATCGACCACGGGGGCTGCCCTCCCAGAATTGTCTGTGAGCGGAGGGTGGGTTGCGCTGGGGCTCTGCGGGGCTTGGGGAGTTTCTTTGTGGCGCGCGGGCGTCCGGGGCGCGCTCCGTTGAAGTCGCGCTGTTAGCCCGTCGCTGACGCTTCGGGCATGCATGGGCGGCTTCCTCCGCTTTCACGGCCCGCAGGGTCATGGGGACTCCGTTGAAGACGGGACTGAAGCGCGCGCCAGGGACCACTCCGTTGAAAGTCAGGGCCGGCGGGTGAGTATGCGGCTCCGCGTGGTCGACCTGGGGGTCGACCGCAGACCTGGGGGTCCGCCTTACCGCACGGCTGGCCCGATTGGGCTTTCATTCACTTTTGCGGCCCGCAGGGTCATGTGGGATTCCGTTGAAAATCAGGTTCGTGGGGTGACGGTGCTGCTCCGCGTGGTCGACCAGGGGGTCGACCGCAGACCAGGGGGTCCGCCTTACCACTTGGCCGGCCCGAGGGCGCTTTCATCTGGTTTCGCGGCCTACAGGGCCATGGGGATTCCATTCTAGTTGCGGTTCGCAAGGGGTTCCGACCGTGGCCCGCTTACTGACGTGCGCGGTTCGTAGGGCCGTCCGCTGACGTGCGCGGTGTTCCGGCTGATCGTTCGGTCCCTGCTGGGGGAAGGCGGGGTTCGGGGTTGGCCTGTTTGCGAATTTCGCGGCGGAATCTCGCTTCTTCACTTAGGAAGGAGCCGACTCCCGATGTTGAGGAGAGATCGTCTGGAACGATGGCGGACGCCGGCAGAGGCGGGGCAGGCCGCTACTGGGCCATGTTGCGGCGAAGCCATGCCTGAGCCAGCCTCAGATCGTGCCGCACGACATGGACGGACTGGCCGGTGGCCTGCGCGGTCTCCTCGGCTGTCATGCCGCCGAAGTAGCGCATCTCTATCAACTGGGCGAGGGAAGCATCCTCCTGAGCCAGGGCTTCCAGTGCCCGATTCAGATGGAGCAGGTCGACGGGCTCGACACCGCCGTCGCGAGCCACGGCAAGCCCAGTGGTTAGCGGGACGGCGTCGCTGGCGCGCTTGTGGGTGGCTCTGGCCCGTGCGTAATCCACCAGGACCTGGCGCATCACCCGGGAGGCAACGGCGAGAAAATGGGCGCGGTCTTCGAACTTGCGCTCCTGGCCGGCCACCAGTTTTACGTACACCTCATTTACCAGCGCGGTGGGTTGCAGGGTGTGTCCCATGCGCTCGCCCCGCAGTTTCGCCGAAGCGATGCGGTGCAGTTCTCCGTACAGCAGATCGACGAATTCACCCAAACCAGTTTCGCTACTCACGGGAGGGCCTTCCATGCTTCCGAGGCACGACAGATGACGTATCCTTAATCATACATCTTCCGGCAGTATCTCCTCAAACCGGCTCAGTCCTGGAACAGCAATGAACCAAGAATTGCGAAAGTTGTTTCACGAGCTAGTTGCTCTGACGCCGCGAGAGCGTGAAAAGATTCTTCGAACCCGGAGCATCGCGGACGACGTCAGGGCGGAACTGGAGTCGCTGCTGAGCTATGAGTCGCAGAGTTGCGACGACCTGACCGGAATGGTGGCGGATGCAGCCGGCGAATGGTTGCGGGATGCGGGAGGGGGAGAGCCAAGCCAGTGCGGGCCCTACCAACTGCTGAAGCCGATTGGGGCGGGCGGCATGGGTGTGGTGTACATGGCGGAGCGGATCGACGGAGAGATCCACCGGACAGTGGCGGTGAAACTGCTGCGTCCTTCTCACCGCCGGGACTGGCATGACCGCTTTCTGCGGGAGCGTCAGATGCTGGCCTCGCTGCAGCATCCCACCATCGTTCATGTGCTGGACGCGGGGCACACGGAGGATGGCCGGCCGTACCTGGTGATGGAGTATGTGGACGGAATTCCCATCGATGCCTATTCCTCAAACATTTCCGTGGAAGACCGGCTTCGTTTGTTTCTGCAAGTGTGCGAAGGGGTTTCGCACGCGCACCGGCGGCTGATCATCCACCGCGATCTGAAACCTTCCAATATCCTGGTGACTCCGGCGGGGACGCCGAAGCTGCTGGATTTCGGCATCGCACGGCTGGTGGACGAGACGAGCGAAGCCACGCAGACGATCGAGCGCCTGCTGACACCCAGCTATGCCAGTCCCGAACAGTTCGCGGGTTTGGCGCAGACTACGGCAACGGACGTGTATTCGCTCGGCGCCGTGCTCTACAAACTGCTGACGGGGACCGCGCCCTCGAAGAATCTGCAGAACGGCGATACGACGGAGCTCGCCGCGGCCAGCCGTGTGAATCCCGAGGTCCCCAAGGATCTGGATTACGTGCTGCGCAAGGCTTTGCGAGTGGAGCCGGAGGAGCGCTACAGCTCAGTCGATGAGTTAGCCAGCGACATCCGGGCCGTCCTGGCGTGGCGTCCCGTGCAGGCGCGATCAGGAGATCTCTGGTATCGAGGCCGGCGGTTTGCGAGGCGCTACTGGATGCCGGTGGCAGCCGCGCTGGGGGTGATGGTGAGTCTGTCGGCCGGTGTTTACATCGCCAACCGGGAGAGGGCTGTCGCGGAACGGCGGTTCCAGGATGTGCGGCAACTGGCGGGCAGGCTGCTTGACGTCGATGTGGAGGTCGCGCAATTGGCCGGTGGGGCCAAAGCCCGGCAGTTGATTGTGGATACGGCACTGGAGTACCTGCGGCGGGTGAGCGCGGATGTACGCATGGATCCGGAGCTGAGTCTGGAAGTCGCGACGGCGTACATGCGCGTGGCGCGGGTGCAGGGTGTGGGTATTTCAGCAAATCTCGGGCAGACGGACAAATCCCAACAGAGTGAGTTGAAGGCGCAAGAGTTGATTGATGCTGTTCTGGCCGCGCAGCCTCAGAATCGACTGGCACTGCTTCGTTCGGCTCAGATCTCGCACGACCGGATGATTCTGGCCGGCGATGGAGGCCACGATGAAGAGGCCCTGCAGCTGGCGCGAAAGTCGGACGCAGCCTTGAAAAGGTATCTCGATGCCGGTGAAGGCCGCGATCAGCCGGAGCGAATGGAGGCTCAGCAGGCGATTATCACAGGCATCAATGTGGCCAACCGCTACCGCCTGGCGAATCAACTGGATGAGGCTCTGCGCTTGTGCCGCAGCACCATCGAGCTTGCCAAGGCCACCAACTGGCCCAGCCAGACAGGGGCGACGCTGATGATTGTGGCGCTGATTCACCGGGAACGCGGGGACCTGGAGGAGGCGCTGCAGGCGGTGCGGGAGTCGGTGCGGATCCTGGATCCCGGAAAGCAGGAGACGAGGACGGGCCGGTGGCTGACGATGGCCCTGGCGCTGGCGCGCGAAGGCCAGATCCTGGGCGAGGTGGATGGGATCAGCCTGGGCCGAACACGAGAAGCGGAGGCGAGCCTGACGCGTGCGTTCACCATCGCGGACGGGTTCTCCAAACAGGACCCGAAGGACCATCTCAGCAGGCACCGGGCCTTCTATGCGGAGGTGCGGCTGGCGGGGATCCTACGGCACACCGAGCCACGCCGCGCCGTAGAGATGTACGATGACGCGCTGAAGCATCTGGAAGGGACCAAGGAGAATGCAGGCTGGCGCCGCGACCAGGCCACGACGCTGGCGGCATCGGTGCAGCCGCTTATCGCCCTGGGCCAGTATGCGGAGGCGCGCCAAAGGCTGAACACCGTATTTTCGCACTTGAGCGCACTGAAGCAGTATCCGGCGCAGTCAATTGAACTGGGTTCCGAGGCACTGCAGGGTCTGATGGCGAAGGCGCAACTGGAAGTGAATACGGGGCATCCGAAACAAGGCGCGGAGACCAATCGAACGCTGCTGGAGGGTGTCGCTGCGTCCAAACCGAAGGCGGAAGTAAATCTAGTGGAAGCGGTTGAGCTTTCGAACCTGTATCGGGATTCGGAGTCGATCCAACGGCTAGCGGGGCAGGCGGAGCTTGCGTCGTCGCTGGAATCCCGCCGGCTGGCGTTGTGGACAGCCTGGAGTCAGAAGCTACCCAGGAACAGCTTTGTCCAGCGGCAACTCGATGACGCGCGGATCAAGCGATGAAGACGGACCAGGTCTACTCCTGGGATTCCGGGGCCCGAGCAAAGGCAGGCAACGACGAGGTTTCATCCAAAATCCTGCCCGCGCCCGGTCCGAAGCCTTCGGGTCTCCCCGGAAAGCGGCCGGCAGACATGGGCCCAGCAGATATATCGCGATGGACCGATCTTGGGGGAGTTTCGGGTGATGCCAGCGGCCAACTGCCACCGGCTGCGCTCAGCGGGCCGATGGCCGCAATCGCCGGGGTGAGAAATCCTAACAGTGCCGCGCCGCAGGCGTTGGTGAGTTCTCGCCAATTGAGTGGCCCTCCGGAAAACCAAGCGAGATCTTCCGGAGGAGTTAGCAAAGACCAGTGCTTTTGGTGGCTACCGGAGCGGAACCGAGTTACTGGGGCGGCGCCGAAGTGAGCGGGCGCTTGAGCAGGATGGTGAGCTGACCCGGTTTCAGGGTGGAGGTCCCGACGACCTCCCAGCCGACCATTCCGGCACGATTCAGTTCTTCCACCAGCAGACCGCCGGCGATGGGTTCGACGGCCCGAGGCGGGAAGATCTGAGTGGGCTTGCCGGCTTCCGCGATCATCATCGCGTATTCCCAGCGCCCGGGCTCGGGCCACTTCACGACGCTGAGGGTGCCCGGCCAGGGAGACGCGTCCATTTTCTCCACGGTGAGCGGTGGTTTGGGCGGCTGCGGTGGTGGAGCCGGCCGCTGGGCATACACGCTGGAGGACAGGGCGATGGTTACCGCGAGGACAGCGGATTTCATTGGCGCTCCTTGTGCCGGAGTTGCGCGCCGGCAGGCTTACACCAGATTTTTGATCACGGCGTCGGTGAACTCGTTGGTCCCGCACGAGCCGCCAAGGTCGCGGGTGAGATGGGTTCCTTCGCGGAAGGTGGCGGCGAGTGCCCTCTGCAGGCGGTCCGCGGCATCACCTTCGCCGAGATGCCGCAGCATCAGGATGGAGGACGACATGAGCGCAGTGGGGTTGGCGATGCCGTGCCCGGCGATATCGGGAGCGGAGCCGTGCACAGCTTCAAAGACCGCGTGCGTTCTCGCCCATGTTGGCGCCGGGCACCACGCCCAGGCCGCCGACAAGGCCGGCCGCCAAATCGGAAACGATGTCGCCGTAGAGGTTCGGCAGGAGGAGAACGTCGAAGGTTTCCGGCCGCATGACCAACTGCATGGATGCGTTATCGACGATGAGTTCGTTGTAGGAGATCTCCGGATACTCGGTAGCCGATCTCGCGGCAGCAGCGGATGAACAGGCCATCCGACAGCTTCATAATGTTCGCCTTGTGGACGGCGGTGATCTTGCGGCGGCCGTTCTTCTTGGAGTATTCGAAGGCGTAGCGGGCGATGCGGATGGAGGCGTAGCGCGTGATGATCTTCAGGCTTTCCACAACGTCCTTGACGACTTCGTGTTCGAGACCCGAGTAAAGATCCTCGGTGTTCTCGCGGAAGATCACCATATCGATGTTGACATCCTGAAACCGGGTTTTGAGGCCCGGCAGCGTGAAGACCGGGCGAACATTGGCAAACAGATCCAACTGTTTGCGGATGGCCACGTTGACACTCTTGAAGCCGCCCGCGATGGGAGTAGTGACAGGGCCCTTCAACGCCACGCCGGTGCGTTCGATCGATTCCAGCACATGCGGAGGCAGGCTGGTGCCACTTTTCGATGATGGATGCCGAGAGTTCGGCTTTCTCCCAATCGATGGCGACGCCGGTCGCTTCCAGCACTCGCACCGTCGCATCGGCTACTTCCGGCCCGATGCCATCGCCGGGGATCAGAGTGATTTTGTAGGCCACGACAACATGGTAGCAATGCGGCCGATAGTGGGAGAATAGACGTTTATGCCCGCAGTCAAACGTGTACTCCTCAGCGTCACCGACAAGTCCGGCCTGCTGCCCTTTGCTAAGGGTCTGGCGGCCTTCGGCCTTGAGTTGATTTCCAGCGGCGGAACCGCGAAGATGTTGCGAGATGGCGGCATCTGGCGGTCAAAGAGGTGAGCGAAGTAACGGAATTTCCCGAAATGCTGGATGGCCGTGTGAAGACGATTCATCCCGCATCGCCGGTGGCATTCTCGCCATGCGTTCCAACCCGGAGCACATGGAGGCCATGGCCGGAAACACCACATCCCGCCCATCGACATGGTGGTGGTGAACCTCTATGAGTTCGAAAAGATTACGCGCAAAAGAAAGGCGTGTCCAGAGCGGAGCTGATTGAGAACATCGACATTGGCGGACCGACGATGATCCGCGCGGCCGCAAAAAATTATCAGGACGTCGCCGTCGTGGTTTCGCCCGCTCAATACGCCGAAATACTGGAAGAGTTGCGTTCCTCGGAAGGCTACCTTTCGATGCCGACGCAGTGGAAACTGGCGAAGGAAGCGTTTGCCAGAACCGCTGCTTATGATGCGGCGGTTACTGCCCGGCTGGCCCGGGAAACAGACGAACCCGCCGACCCCGCGGATGTGTCGAGCCTTCCGGAGACACTACGCATTTCTGCGAAACGAACTGCCTCGCTCCGGTATGGTGAAAATCCCCACCAGGAAGCGGCCCTCTACTCCTTCGGCAACCAGGGCGTGGCCGGGGCTAAACAATTGCACGGCAAGGAACTATCCTACAACAACCTGGTCGATCTCGACGCTGCCTGGCAACTGGTCAGCGAGTTTTCGGGGCCTGCCGCCGCCATCATCAAGCACACCAATCCCTGCGGATGCGCGGAGCAGCCACGCTGGTTGAAGCCTATCGCAAAGCGTTCGAAGCCGATCCGGTTTCGGCGTTCGGCGGTGTGTCTCGCCTTCAACCGCCCGGTGGACGCAGAGACAGCGAAGGAAGTGGCGAAACTGTTTGTTGAAGCCATCGCCGCGCCGGGATACTCGGACGAGGCATTGCAACTGTTAACCGCGAAGAAAAATCTGCGGTTGGTGGCCGTGCGCAGCCCGGAGACCTGGGAGTTCGTTGTTGAAATCCATCTCCGGCGGATCCTCGCGCAAACCGTCGATTACGCTCCGGATTCGACGTAAGCGCCCTGGCCGTCGTCACCAAGCGGCGCCGACCGATGACGAACTGGCCGCGTTGGAGTTTGGATGGCAGGTGGTGAAACACGTTAAGTCGAACGCGATCGTCTACGCAAATAAGGGGCAATTGGTGAGTGCCGGCGCGGGGCAGATGAGCCGGGTGGACAGCGTGAAGGTGGGAGCAATGAAGGCCGTACTGCCCTTGGCCGGACAGTCCTGGCTTCGGATGCATTCTTCCCGTTCCCGGACGGACTCGAGGGAGCAGTGCGCGAAGGCGCTACGGCGGCGATCCAGCCCGGAGGATCGGTCAAGGACGCCGATGTGGTGGCGGCGGCGGACCGGCTGGGCATCGCGATGGTGTTTACAGAGGTGCTGTTCGGATTCTATCGGGTTTCCCTATTAACCTT
>JASGIE010000050.1:0-64839 GCA_049841055.1 Paludibaculum sp.
AGTTGGGGAGTGCAGTCCATTCATGACGATCAACGGCGAAAGCATCGATACCTGTTTCATCGTTGCTCAATACCTTGCAAAAGTTTTAATAGGAAAAACTGCATTGGATATTGAAGCATGTACTTTGTGGATGGATAAAATTATTTATGGCAACTCAAGTATAAAAAGCGCTTTCGATATTGCCTTGTATGATATCGCCGCACAAAATGCTGAATTACCATTGTATGCTTTTCTCGGAGGGAATAACAATAAAACATTGATCACAGATTATACCGTTAGCATTGCTGATCCAAAAAAAATGGCAGCTGATGCATTAAAAATAAAGAACAACGGTTTCCAGGCTATCAAAGTAAAGGTTGGCGGAACAAAAGAAATGGATGTTGAAAGAATACACCTTATTACGGAAGCAGTAGGAAGCGATATACCATTAAGGATTGATGCAAACCAGGGGTGGAGTATAGATGAAGCAATTGAAATACTTCGTACACTGGGTAAGTATAACATTCAACATTGTGAAGAGCCCATAGCACGCTGGAACTTTATGGAACTTTCAAAAGTAAAAGAACAAAGCCCGATCCCTGTGATGGCAGATGAATGTTGCTGCGATCACAATGATGCAAAAAGACTGATTGATCTTGCTGCATGTGATATGTTCAATATCAAGCTTGGAAAATCATCCGGCCTTTTTAAAGCGCAAAAGATCATCAAACTTGCTGAACATGCAAATATGAATATGCAGGTTGGTGGTTTTCTTGAATCAAGATTGGGATTCACTGCATCAGCACATCTTGCATTAACAAGCGATCATATTCTTCATTGTGATTTTGATACACCTTTGATGTTTGTAGAAGATCCTGTTGTTGATGGCGTGCGTTATGATAACAAGGGCGTTGTTACTGTTCCGGAAAAGAATGGGTTGGGTGCAAGTATTGATGAGTCATATTTGCAGCGGCTAACAAAAATTGTAATCGCATGAAAAACTTTCTGACGATATTTTTTATTGCAGCTTTATTAATGAATGCAAATGCACAAACGGAAAGATTGATGCAACTTCCGGCTATTGGTGCTGCTAAAACAAAGTTTCCCTTATTCCTGGATAAATTAAATGAAAAAAATGTAGAAATAGGTTTGGAGACCGATACCGCAGTGAAATCGAAAACAGAAGCAATTATACTTTCTTATTATTTTAATGAATGCGCAGGAGATAGTAATGAAACTAATTTTGGTTTGGTGCATGTCTATCCCGGCACTTTTGTGTTGCGTGATAGTTTTATTACTACTTACCTGGTTTTATTAAAACACAAACCCGGTGATGAATTAAACGGCAAGGTCTTTTTTTATGATAATAAAACAAAGTCGGTTATTGATACGGTTATTGATTTTAATATCTACGCCTTGTATGACCTTAAAAAAGGAAAACCCGTTCCTTCAAACTTAAAAAAAGAATTAAAGATCAATACTCCCGAAATTGAACTTGTCGATTACGATAAAGACGGAATAAATGATTTTAAATTTACACGCCTTTATCACAATGGTACGGCCAATGCCATTGAAACATTTATTCTGAAAGTGAGTAATAATAAAGTGGAGCGGTTGAGCTTTGAGCGAAGTTGGATCAAATAGAATTCTCATCGTTGGTTAATTCAATACTGCCGTTTGTGAATCAGCTTTCACAATTACATTTTTGGTCTTCATCTTTAGGATTAAAATGATCAATCCATGCAATTCAAGTATTTTGAACAACCCGAACTTTTTAGCAGTTATATTGACGAAACGAGTGACTGCGATTTCTGTAATAGTAATACAAAATGTTTTGATGCCTCAACTTTTATAGGAGAAGATTCAATAAAAGCCATTTGCGGCGACTGTTTAGCAGGAGGGAAACTGCACGATAAAGATATATCAACCTGCAACGGAGATATTACAACTTTAAAACAACAGCTTAAAAAATTGAATGCTGAACTAAGTAGCCAGCAGATCGATCAACTTGCTATCGAAAAAACAAACGAACTTGAAAAGACCACGCCGCCATTAATAAGCTGGCAGGACTGGGACTGGCCGGCTGCAGGAGGTGCCACGTCTCCCCCGACGATGTCGTCAACGCCTTCAGCGACCTGCGCGAGGCGATCGAGGAGTGTCCGCGGGGCTGCACCCACCTGGGTCCGCCGGCTGATCCGGAATGCGCCCTCGACACGTTGGCGGGGGCTTCCGCGCGCCGGGCCATCGCGGTGCAGGAGCATGCTGGGTCGCGCTGCACGACGAACCATGCTGAGATTTCTCCCTTGCCGAGCACTGGACGGCAATCTTCCCCGAGTGGTCAGGAGGGAGATTTTTCAGCGCCAGGCGCGCGGCACCCGTCGCTTCCGCGACCGGGCCAGGTCCCGCAGCGCGGCCTTGAGGCCGGACTGGGCGGGCGGCCGTCGAAGCGTCGCTCGGACGCGGTCTCCGGGGCGTCGTCGCTGGTGTCGCGCAGCAGGCTGTCCGGGAGCGCCAGTTTGTGAATGGTGCGCCAGGTCTGCAGGTACTGGGTCAGCATCGAGCCGGTCGTGTACGGCAGGTCGTACTTGTCCGCAGAGTTCGCGCACGCGGACCGCGATCTCCGGCGGCCGGACTCTCGGCAGATCCGGGTAGAGGTGGTGCTCGATCTGGTACGACAGGTTGCCCGACAGGAAGGCCAGCGCCGGGCCGGTGTCGAAGTTCGCGGTATGCAGCGTGTGGCACGGTACCAGGCGCCCTGGTCTCGTCCTGAAGCGACTCGACGGTGAACTTCTCGGCCCCGTCGGGGAAATGGCCGCAGAAGATGACCAGGTAGGCCCACACATTGCGGATCAGGTTGGCCGACAGGTTGGCGGTCGACGTCTACTGAAGTTCGGCCCGGACAGCGCCGGGAACAGCACGTAGTCCTTGCCCAGTTGGCGGCCGGCCTTGCGGAGGAACTCCTTGATCTGCGGGACTGCGACAGTCCGGTCCTTGGTGCCCTTGACGACTTCGCCGAGCTCCAGGTCGTGCAGCGCGATGCCCCACTCGAAGGTGGCCGCGAGGAGGACGTTGAGGAAGGGCTGGGCGAGCCAGCGCGGCTCCCACGGTTCGTCCCGGGTGACCCGCAGCGTCTTGTAGCCGACGTCGTGGTCCATCCCGACAACGTTCGTGTACTTGTGGTGGATGTAGTTGTGCGAGTGCTTCCAGTGCGGCGCCGCGCACACCATGTCCCACTCCCACGTCGCCGAGTGGATCTCCGGATCGTTCATCCAGTCCCACTGGCCGTGCATGACGTTGTGGCCGAGCTCCATGTTCTCGATGATCTTGGCCAACGCCAACGAGCCCGTGCCCAGCCACCACAGGCTGCGCTTGCCGCTGCCGAGCAGGGAAACCCGGCCGACGATCTCAAGGGCGCGCTGCGCCCGGATCGTGCGGCGCAGGTAGGCGACGTCGCGCGCTCCGAGATCGGACTCGACCTCGCGGCGCAACGAGTCCAGCTCCGCACCGAGCGCCTCGACATCGGCCTCGGTCAGGTGCACGTACTCGCGGATATCGGTGATTGCCATCGGTGTCCATTATGCGCATTCCCGAGCGGGCGCGCGCATCTCGGATGCGGGACCTTCGTCAGGCCGCGTTGCTCTCGCCCGAGCCGTCACCCGATGCGACCGCCGAGAGCTGCAGCGCCGCCTTGCGACCGCGCCGCCGACGGCGGAGTTCGACGATCGCCGTGCGCAGACCGCGGCGCCGACCGGTGACCGGATCGACCGTCGCGACCAGGCGCTGAGCCGACTCGGCGGCCTTGAACCGGCGCTCGGACGCCGTCTCCGGCGCGTCGTCGGCGGTGGCCAGCAGGAAGCGGTCCGGCAGCGACAGCTTGGCGATGGTGCGCCAGGCCTTCAGGTACTGCACCGGCAGGGAGCCGGTGGTGTAGGGAAGGTCATACTTCTCGGCCAGCGCCTGCACACGGGTGGCGATCTCCGGCAGCCGGTTGCTCGGCAGGTCGGGGAACAGGTGGTGCTCGATCTGGTACGACAGGTTCCCCGACATGAAGCCCATGACCGGGCCGGCGTGGAAGTTCGCGCTGCCGAGCATCTGGCGCAGGCCGGCAGCAACAGGCTTCCATCCGGAGACTTTCCCGGCCGCACCGGCCGTCCGGCCAGCGATGAACTCCACACCGTCGATCCGGCCGGCAGTGTGATCTTCAGGAAGCTGCGCTGATTGTTCCGTACCGCATACCGGGCCTGGATCAGCGTCTTGCCTTCGACACTCAATAGAACCCGGTAGCGCGCCTCCTCCACGTTGGCCGTGAGTACGGCCTGCTGAGCGTAGCGGGTCAGATCGACCTTCAACGACCGAGTCGCCATGGCCGCTCCGGGCCGGAACCGGAAGGCCAGCAGGGAAGGGGATTGCCGGTTCTGCACCGTCTGCCCCAGCTCGGAGGCTTCCGTCCGGTCGAGATTCAGGGCTTTGGTGTCCTTAATCTCGCCGGCGCCCAGCACATCCACCGCCACGCCGCCCGTCTCCCGCTCCGCGCCCAGTAGCCCTAGCAGTGGGATTTCGATCGATCCGTCGCGCGGCAGCCGCGTCTCGCCGGTGATGACGAACCGGGCCGATTTCTCCTCCGGTTCCAGGAATTTCACCGTCACCTCGCCCGACTGCACCTCCCAGTCCGCCACCGTGGCGCCCAGAACCTGATTCACCGTAATGTTGGGTGGAACTTTGATTCTTGCCTGGCTCGCCGCACCCTGAACGACTTCCAGATTCACTTCCGTATAAACCGACGTGGAATCCTCGCCCAGGCTCAACAGTTCCGTCAGCGAACCGCGCATCCGCAGCGCCTGGGTGACGCGGTGATCCTCGGTCTTGCGCCGCCAGGTGAACGACAGGATGCTTCCGCCTCCGCCATAGGCGAGCCATTTGCTCTCGGATCCGGACTGTGATTTTTCATAGAGCAGTCCGCCTCCGATCCGAACATCAATATCCGACCGGGGAACCACCACGACGCCCCGGGTAATTCCGGAATCCGAGGCGGGCAGCGTCAGGCGTTCCTCACCAGCGCTGGATGCAATGGGTAGAGCCACATCCAGGTGGAGCACCGCCCGACCGCGCTTCGAGATCACCACCATCTGCTGACTTCCACCCCGGCCGGATGGGTTGGGCACCAGGGCGGCCGGCTTTCCGTCCAGCTTGGCGTCGCGGACCAGCAGTCCGGCCGGAATCGGCACCTGCACCCAGCCGTCCTTCAGGACGTCGATTGTGATCGCGGCCCGCCCCGAGGCGAGCTCGCCTAGGATCCGCAAGTCATATTCCACGCGCGTGAGCGTCGCCTCCACGGGGGGGATGTCGGTTTCCGTGGCAGCCGGATAGGCGCGGGCACGCAGGGCGCCATACTCGCTCACCGGGATCACCACCCAGCCTGTGGAACTGCCCGGAGATTCCTGAGCGGACGCCCCTGCAATGAGCAGTACGGCAAGCAATGGCACGAGCGTTCGAGGGGATGTCATGCTTCTGAGATTGCGCATCTCGATAAATCCTTTCAGCGATGCAGACACAAATTACGCCTTAGGCGCACGGGGCCGTGCGGAGATATCGGTAATTGCGAGCTGTTGATCCGAGACCCTTAGTGCAGCTTTTGACGCAAGGAGGACGCGCCCGGTTCCAACGAAGCGGAAGATTCTTGAGGCCGGATGTAAGCAGGCGCAATTGCGCCCGCCGCACCGGCAGAATCAGTTCCAAATTTCATAGAATTTCCAGGCAGTGCCGCACCGCGTTTTCCGCAAACCCCAGGATTCCCGCTGCGAACCGCGCACGTCAGTAAGCGGGCACTAGTACCAGCCGCGTCCTCAACAGAGTCCCGCAATGCCCAGCGGGCCACAAAATCGGAGGAAGCCGCCACGAACCACGACCGTAAGGGAGTGGTCCCCGGCGCGCGCTTCAGTCCCGTCTTCAACGGAGTCCCCCATGGCCCTGCGGGCCGCAAAACCGGATGAAAGCGCCATCGGCCGGCCAAACGGTAAGGCGGACCCCCAGGTCTGCGGTCGCCCCCCAGGTCGACCACGCGGAGCCACACACCCGCACCCGTCCTGACCCTCAACGGGGTTCCCCTGACCGTGCGGGCTGCAAAAGTCGATGAAATTCTCAGGAGGCCGACGCATCTGGTAAAGCGGACCCCCAGGTCTGCGGTCGACCCCCAGGTCGACCACGCGGAGCCACACACCCACACGCGTCCTAACACTCAACGCAGCGATCCCGAGCCCCGAACGCACCCATCCCACGCCGTGCCAGGCGCCTCATCCGCGAGGCCAAGCCCAACCCGTCACTCGAACCGACAGATGGAACACCGCAGAGCAACCGAGCACCGAGGGGACAGCGCACCCCCTGGTCCGGAGCCGGCCGCGTCCGGCCATCCGACACCCAAACGCCGTCCCCTGGCTGCTGAACGCAGCGCGCAAACTACGCGTGCGCCAGCGAATCGACTTCTTCCAGCCGCACCGGGCGCCGCTCGTCGTACGACTTGCGAGCCGCCAGCGCCATCACCACCGGGATGCGCCCGTCGATCCCCGTCACCGGAGTCGGTTTGTCTTCCAGCACCGCCTGAACGAAACAACGCAACTCGTTGACGAAACTTTCGGTATAGCGGTCCATGAAGAAATGCATGGGCAGATCCTGGTGGATCGACTCCGCCGTGCTGAGCACGGTCTGGTTCGCATACCGGTTCGCACTCGCAATCGAACCCGCGCTGCCGAACACTTCCACCCGTTGGTCATAGCCGTAGACGGCTTTCCGGCAGTTATCGATCGTCCCGATCACACCATTGCGAAACCGCAGGGTGATCACCGCGGTATCCACATCGCCTTCGGCTCCGATAGCCGGGTCCACCATCACACCCGCCGCGGTGTAGACCTCTTCCACCTCGTCCTGGATCAGGAACCGGGCCATGTCGAAGTCGTGGATGGTCATATCGAGGAACATCCCGCCCGAGACCTTTACATACCAGGGGGGTGGCGGCGCAGGATCCCGGCTGATGATATGAACCATCTGGGGCACGCCAATCTCTCCGCTGGCCACCGCCGCCCGCACGCGAGCAAAGTTGGAATCAAAGCGCCGGTTGAATCCGATCTGCAGCTTCACTCCTGCCTGAGCCACTGCCTCCAATGCCCGATCGATTCTTTCCAGGCCATGATCGACGGGCTTCTCGCAGAAGATGTGCTTGCCGGCCCGCGCAGCCGCCACAATCAGGTCCGCATGGGTATTGGTGGAGGAGCAGATCAGAACCGCGTCAATCGCGGAATCCGCCAGAATCTCGTCGCCGTGGCGGCCACCTTGGGGATGCCGAATCGTTCCGCCGCATCCCGCGCGGCCTGCTCGCTGACGTCCGCGATGACGGCCGGATGGGCTTCCGGAATCCGGAAGGCAAGCGATTCGGCGTGGACCTTGCCAATCCGCCCCGCACCGATAATGCCGATGTTGAGTCTCTTAATCATGGCCATTCCTTCTTACGCGAAATTCGATTCAATCGAGCGCAGATACTCGCGGTTGCGGCGCGCGCTTTCCGCCGGTGCCCCCATGCCCGGCAGAACATCCTGCTCCACCAGCGTGTAACCGTCATAGCCCGTCTGCTTCAGCCAGCGCAGAGCCGCCGGAAAGTCGACACAGCCTTGTCCCAGTTCGCAGAACACCCCATGCCGCAGCGCCTGGAAATAGTCCCATCCCTGAGCCCGGGCCTGCGCGGCAACCTCCGGCTGGCAGTCTTTGAAGTGGACATACCAGATCCGGTCCTTGAAACGCTGGAAGCCCGCGACAACATCGGCGCTTCCAGCTCCGTAGGCGTAGTGGCCCGTGTCAAACACCAGGCCGATCGCCGCCGGGTCGGTCAATTCCAGAAAACGGGCGATCTCGCGAGGGGTTTCCACATAGCCCGCGCAGTGATGATGAAACACGGTGCGCAGCCCCGTTTCCGCCAGCACGGTCCGCGCCACCAGGTTCGCGCCTTCGGCAAATACCAGCCATTCCTCATCGGAAAGCCCCATCTGCGGTGTCACGCGGCCCGCATTCCGAGTGCGTTCCGGCACGGAACCGTTGTCATCGGCCAGCACCAGGAACGGCTTCGGATCCGTGCCTACCGCCGCCAGCAGCTTTGCCGTTTTCACGGCCGCTTCCACACCGGCGGCATGAGCTGAGCGGTTCTTCATCGCCACGGGCACAAAGGCGCCTAATAACACCAGGCCGCGCCGTCCCAACTCGGCCGAAAGCGCGGGCGGGTCTGTCGGCATATAGCCCCAGTCACCCAACTCCGTGCCGGTATAGCCCGTCGCCGCCAGCTCATCCAGCATCCGGCTATAGCCGATCTGCTCGCCTTTGGCCGATTCGAATTCAAGGGTGCCCCACGAGCAGGGCGCATTGCCAACCTTCAGATTTGCCACGGTGACTTGCCTCTAAAACTTTCTGCTCCACTCCCTGGGCCAGCGCTCGATCACGACCTTCTTGTCCGTGTAGAACTCCACCGCGTCGCGTCCCTGTGCGTGTAGCACGCCCAGGAAGCTGCCCTTCCAGCCGCTGAACGGGAAGTAGGCCATCGGCGCGGCAACCCCGATGTTCACGCCGACATTGCCGGTCGGGATCTGGTTGCGGAACTTGCGCGCCGCGGCTCCGCTCGAAGTGAAGATCGAGGATGCATTGCCGTACGAGTTCCCGGCAATGATCGCCATCGCTTTGTCCACGTCGCTGGCGTGAATCAGGCTCAGCACGGGTCCAAAGATTTCGGTTTCCGCCAGGGCGCTGCCCGCCGGCACTCCATCGAGCACTGTCGGACCCACGAAACTGCCGTTCTCCAGGCCGGCCGCCGAGGCATCCCGGCCATCCACTGCGGCCTTGGCGCCCTGTTCGGTCCCGGCCGCGATCAGCCCCTGGATTCGCTCCCGGCTCGCTTGCGAGATCACAGGGCCCATCTGCACGCCCTGCGCCAGCCCGTCGCCGATCTTCATGGAGGCCGCGGTTTTCGTGATGGAGTCCCGGAACCACTGCTGCGCATCGCCCACCGTCACCGCGACCGAGACGGCCAGGCAGCGCTGGCCCGCGCAGCCGTAGGCGCTGTCGGCAATAATCTGCGTCGTGGTCTCCGGTTCGGCATCCGGCAGGACCACCACGTGGTTCTTGGCGCCGCCCTGGCATTGCACGCGTTTCCCGTTCGCCGAGGCGCGAGCATAGATGTAGCGGGCGACCGGTGTGGAGCCGACGAAGCTGATGGCAGGAACCAGCGGGTGATCCAGCAGCGCGTCGACCGCCGCTTTCCCGCCGTTCACCAGATTCACGACACCGGCCGGCAGGCCCGTCTCATGCAACAGTTCCATGATCCGTATCATCGACAGCGGCACTCGATCAGCCGGTTTCAGAATGAAGGTGTTGCCGCAGGCAATCGCGTAGGGCAGGAACCAAAGCGGGATCATCGCCGGGAAATTGAAAGGCGTGATGGCGGCTACGACGCCCAGCGGCTGCCGGAACATCAGCTCATCAATGCCGCGAGCGACGTCCTCCAGGTTGTAGCCCTGCATCAGGATCGGAATCCCGCAGGCAACTTCCACATTCTCCACCCCGCGCCGCAGCTCGCCGCGTGCTTCCGCCAGCGTCTTGCCGTTTTCGGTGGTGACGATGCGGGCGATCTCCTCGAAATGCTCTTCCAGCAGTTGCTTGAACTTGAAGAGATACTGGATGCGCTCGGCCGGCGGGACGGCCCGCCACTCCGGGAAAGCAGCCGACGCCGCCTGCACCGCGGCCTCCACGTCTGCCTGGGAGCCGATGGGCGAAACCGCAATCGTCTCGCCGGAGGCCGGATTGATCACCGGCAGGCCTTCGCCCGAGACTGGACGCTGCCACGCTCCGCCAATGTAGTTCAGAATTTCTTTGGTTGCCATGGATGTTTTACCTGGGCGCGGCGATCTCGTGCCGCCGCTCTTTCCTGACTGCCTGTTCGTACTCGGCTCGGGCCTGCCGGACGCTCTCGATCTCGGAAACTTCCGCGATCTGTACGTCCCACCACGATTCGTAGCCGGGCACCCGCATCTCTTTGTCCACCTCGACCACGACGGCTGTCGTCGTGGTGTGGGTCCGCATCTCCGCTAGTGCACTCTCCAACTCGGCGCGGGTCGTTACACGCACTGTGCGCGCGCCGAGGCCGGCGCACAACGCCACGAAATCCACGGGCACATTCGTGCCGTCCAGGCTGCCACTCTCGGTCCGGCAGCGGTAATTCGTGCCAAACCCGCCGGAGCCGATCGCCTTCGAAAGTCCACCAATGCTCGAATAGCCGTGGTTGTCGAGCACGATGATGTTGAGCTTGTAGCCCTCCTGAACCGAAGTCGCGATCTCTGACGACATCATCAGGAACGAGGCGTCGCCCACCATGACGTAAACCTCCCGGGAGGGATCCGCCATCTTGACGCCCAGGCCGCCCGCAATCTCATAGCCCATGCAGGAGTAGCCATACTCCATGTGATACCCGCCGGGTTTGCTGGTCCTCCACAGTTTGTGGAGGTCGCCCGGCAGGCTGCCCGCCGCATTCAGTACGACGTCGTTCGGTTGCGCCACTCTGGCGACGGCTCCGACCACCTCGCCCTGGCTGATCGGTGGGCCGTGCTGGATGTTGTAGATCCGGTCGGTCTCCTCTTCCCAACACGCCTTCCACTGCGCGATGGCGGCCGAGTAGGCGGCATCCACGCTATAGCCGTTCACCGCGGCGTCCAACTGCTCCAGCGCGACCCGCGCATCGGCGATCAGCGGCAGGCCCGCGTGCTTGAACGCATCGAACTCCGCCACATTGATGTTGATAAACCGTACGTTCGGGTTCTGGAATGCCGTCTTGGACGCGGTCGTGAAGTCGCTCAACCGGGTCCCGATCGCGATCACCAGGTCGGCTTCCCGCGCCGCGATATTCGCGCCCGGAGTCCCGGTGACGCCAATCGCCCCGAGGTTGCGCGGATGATCGTAGGGCAGGGAACCCTTGCCCGCCTGTGTCTCGCCCACCGGGATTCCGGTTCGTTCCGCGAACCGGGCCAGGGCTCCGCTGGCGATGCTGTAGAGCACGCCGCCACCCGCCACGATGATCGGGCGCTTTGCGCTGCGGATCCATTCCGTCGCGCGGGCCAGCATCACGAGTTCGGGTACCGGCCGCGGAATGTGCCAGACGCGCTTCTCAAACATCTCAGCCGGAAAATCCCAGGCTTCAGCCTGAACGTCCTGCGGCAGCGCCAGAACCACCGCGCCCGTATGCGCGGGCGAGGTCAATACCCGCATGGCCTCTACCACGGAGCACGGTAACTGGTCCGGCCGGCTAATCCGGTCCCAATATCGGGAAACCGGCTTAAAGCAATCGTTTACGGAAAAGTCCTGTCCCTGTTCGGACTCGATCTGTTGCAAGCACCGGAGCCACGTTCCGCCGCGCAAAGATGTCGCCGGGCAGCAGCAGCACGGGGATCCGGTTGATGGTGGCGGTGGCCGCGCCCGTAATCATATTGGTTGCGCCAGGCCCGATCGACGAGAGACAGGCGAAGGTCGAAAGCCGCATCCGCGATTTCGCGAAGGCCGTGGCGATATGTACGGCGGCCTGTTCGTTACGGCACATGTAGTAGGGGAAATCGGGGTTCTGTTGCAGGGCTTGCCCGAAGCCGGCGATGATGCCGTGGCCGAAGATGCCCCAGGCGCCTTCAAAGAAGCGGTTCTCCACGCCGTCGCGTTCGACGTACTGGTTCTTCAGGAAGCCCAGCAGGGCCTGTCCCATCGTCAATCGTTTTGTTTCCATTGATTTACCTCCTAAGCTGCGTGGATCAGAAGAACTTCGAAATCGAGTCCGGATTCCGGCCGCGGTTGGCCTCCAGCGACTCCAGCGCCTGCTCGACCGGCCAGCTCTGATGAATCACCCCACCCACCGCGCAAGCCATGGCCAAGGGATCCTCGTCGCCGGGATACAGTACGTTACGGCCCACCAGTGCGCCACGGACGTTCGGGCCGGCCTTCATGGCTGAGGCGAGTTCCCCGAGGAACGGGGCCGGATTGCCGGCTGACTCCCCACCCAGAAGCAGAATCGGCAAAGACGTGGACCGCGCCACCGTGTCATAGCCGTCGCAATACGGCAGTTTCAACCACAGGTAGCGGCTGCTGTCGCCCAGCGCGGAGGCGACACCGGCGATGCGGGCCAGCGCCTCTCTTTCCTTCTGCACGACCCAGCCGGATTCCTTCCGGGTGACCGGCAGGGGCTCCAGAAACATCGGCAGGTGGAGCGCGTTGCATTCATTGATCGCTAGTGCGCTGGCGAGCATCGTCTTGAGCGAACCGGCATCGTCATCGGCGATGCGCAATAGGAATTTCGCGCCGTCCAGATGCCACGCCGCACACGTAGCAGCCGTGGGCCCGGTGACAGGGTCGTCCAACTCCCAGCAGGTGCCGGCGAGGCCGCCGCGGTTCAGGCTCCCGATGAGGACCTTTCCGTCCAGCAGCGACGCTCCGCCTGCTTCTTTCACCAGGGCGTCCAGGATGAACAGATCCTCGAGGATGTCCATGGTGGCCATCAGGCCATCGATTCCTTCGGCCGACATGACCCGGACGATCCTGGCGAGATAGTCCTGCCGGTCGGCCATGGCGATCGGATTACTCCCCACCTTGGTCACCCGGCGGGCCGGGTGATCGGCGGCCAGAATGTTGAGCTTTCCTCCGCTCACAAGTCCGTGCCGGCGCCGGCGGGTCTGGGCGGCGCGCCAGGCGCGATCCGGATCGGTCACTCGGACTTCGGTGAGCCGCGCCATGGCGGCATCCGGCAGAAACTGCTGGCTGGAGAACATGAAACCTCCGTACGTTATCGGGCAGGCTCCGCGGGTTTCCGCTGTTCACTCAGGAGCGCCTGCACCTCTGCCATGGTAGGCATAGCTTCGGAGCAACTGAGTCGGCTGACCACGATGGCCGCTGCGGCGTTGCCATAGTGAAGGCATTCCTCGACCGGCAGATTCTGTAAAAGAGCGTACAGGAATCCGGAGGCGAAGCCGTCGCCCGCCCCGATGGTCGTGCAGACATCCACTTTGTACGGGGGCAGAAACACCGAGATCTCGCCGGTCCAGACCCGCGTGCCCTGCTCGCCGAGCTTGGATACCAGCATCGGCAAGGTGCGGAGTTTTTCGGTCGCCGCTTCCAGGTTGGATTCGCCGGCCACCAGCATCAACTCCGGCTGATTTCCGATCAGTACGTCAATGAACGGTAAGGCCAACCGGACGGCAAGACCAGCTTCGGCGGGGCTGGGCCAGGACATCGAGCGGAAATCGACGTCGAACACCACGCGGCAACCGGCCTGGTGCGCGCGTTCCAGGGCCAGATAAGTGGCTTCCCTGGAAGGCGATGCGCACAACGAAGTGCCATTCGTGATGAACATCTTGGCCGAGGAGACATAGTCGAGGTCGCCCGGAGCGGTCGTCAGCAGGGTATCCACCGCATTGTGGCGGTAGAAGACCTGCGGGAAGCGGTCCGGCGGGGATACCTCGGTCAGACAAAGCGATGGCAAGTAGCCCGGGCGGGTCTGCACGTGGCTGGTGTCCACTTTGGCTTCGTTCAGGTAGTCGATCAGAAACTGGCTGAGGCTGTCGTTGCCCAGGCAGCTCACGATGCCGACATTGGCGCCAAGGCGGGACAAACCCACCGCCATATTGGCGCTGGAGCCACCGAGATAGCGGGAAAACCGCCGGGCTTGCTGCAGCGGAACGTGCGGTTCCTCGGAGTAGAGGTCGTAGCCGATGCGGCCGAGAATTGCGATATCCATGGGTGTCACCTCAGCGAACCAGGGGGAGTCTCGGGTCTTGCTCGCGCCACGTGTCGCGGACCCAGGCGTATTCGGGATCGTCGGATGCGGCCATCGAGCGGGCCGAGCCGGCGAGAACATTCAGATAGTAGGCGTTGTAGCCGTGCGCCGCCACGACCGGGTGGTACCCTTCCGGCACCAGGACCAGTTCGCCGTCGCGGACCGTAATCGTTTCGTCGATCCGGCGGTCCGCACTGTAGACCTTTTGGATGGCGTAACCCTCGGGCTTATCGATGCGGTAGTAGTAGAACTCTTCCAGGTCCACTTCTCCAGGGGGATTGTGGACATCGTGCTTGTGCGGCGGATAGCTGGACCAGTTGCCGCTGGGGGTATAGACCTCGCAGACCAGGATGCGGTGGGCCGGGAAACCGGGCTGGATCATGTGGTTGATCTGGCGGGTGGCATTGCCGCCGCCGCGAATCTCTACCCGGACGTCCGCCGGACCGACCAGTGCGGCTTCGTGCGATTCATCCGCCTTGGAGTAGCAGAAGGCGAGGTCGCAATCGGCCTGGGCGGTCAGGGTAAACCGTGTCGCGATAGGCAGATACAACGTATGCGGCAGACCGCTGAAAACATTGGTACGGCCGCCCACCGACGGGAAGTCGCCGGCTGTGGAAGTGACGGAACAGGCGCCGCCCAGTGGCACAATGGCAAGCTCGCGTCCCGCGGTATCTTCTTCCACGCTCTGGCCGGACTGGAGCTTGACGATCTTGATCGCCAGCAATTCGAATCCGAAGTTCTCAATCTGAGTTCCGGTAGTGTCCGGATGAACGAGAAGGGACATCAGGCATTCTCCTGGGGGGATGCAGTGGATTGGCGAACAATCAGCTCGCCGGGCATTTTGAAGTTTGGTTCCGTGGGCGTGCCCGCCAGTAGATGCAGCAGGGTCTCCACGGCGATGCGGCCCATGTCGCGCATCGGCTGACGGACTGTGGTCAGCGGCGGCGCGGCAAACTGTGCAAAGAAAAGGTCATCGAAGCCAACGAGCGAAAGATCGGCCGGGATACGCAGGCCGCAGGCGGCCGCGGCGCGCATTGCGCCAAACGCGGTCATGTCGTTGTAGCAGAAGACGGCCGTGGGTGGTTTCGGGAGAGCGAGCAACTCCGACATGGCTGCGCTGCCGCCTTCCGAGGATCCATTGCCATAGCCGATGTACTCGGTCTGAATTGGGAGGTTTGCGGCCTCCAGCGCGGATTGATAGCCCTGAAACCGCTCCGTATCGGATTGGCAGCCATAGCGATCGCCGACGTAGGCGATGCGGCGGTGTCCCAGGTCGATCAGATGCTGAGTCGCCTGCCGGCTGGCGGCGAGGTTCTCGATCATGACCGAGTGCATGAATTCACTGGGGTGCTGGTTGTTCAGCAGAACGATGGGGACGCGGGTTTGAGACAGTAATTCGGCGTAGACGGCGCCGACGCGCGAGGAAGTGACGATAATGCCGTCCACCCGGCGTTCCTCAAACGAGCGGACAACACGCATTTCCCGTTCGGGTTGCGCGTTGGAGTTGGCCAGGATCACGGAGTAGTCGCGCTGGTCGGCGGCGTCCTCGATGCCAAGAACGACCTCGGCGGCAAAGGGATCGGCGATGCTGGTGACGACCACCCCGAGGGTGGCCGTGCGGCTGGTGACCAGGCTGCGGGCGGCGGCGCTGGGCCGGTAGCCGGAATCGGCGGCGATCTGGCGGATGCGGGTGATGGTCTGGGGACTGATGAGGGAGCTGCCCCGGAGCGCACGGGAGACGGTGGAATGGGAGACATTGGCCAGCCGGGCAATGTCTTTGATGGAAGCGCGTCTCACTTGGTGCTGCCTCTCATGCAAACGTGTGCATGACCCCAACGATCGAATCTTACAGTTTCTGAGAAAAGAAGTCAATTATCCGATTGGAGGTCAGATTGAAGCAGTACTTAGAAGGTCAGCTTCAGGGCCAACTGAATGGTCCGGGCGGCTCCAGAGCTCTCGATCCTTCCGAAACGGGCCGGATTGTTCACTAGTGCATATGGATTGGCGAAGGCAGGCTGATTCAGGGCATTGAAGAACTCGGCGCGCAACTGAGTCCGGAACCGGTCGTGGACGGGGATCTCCCGGGCCAGGGCGAGGTTGAAGTTCAGCATGCCCGGTCCGCGCAGCAGGTTGCGGGGCGCGTTTCCAAACGTACCGGGCGCGGCCAGTTGGAACGCAGTGGTGTTGAAGTAGCGGGCAATGGTCTCCTGTCTGGATCGGTCGCCGCCTGGGCGAGGGTCTCCGACGAGGTCAGCGAAGTCCTGCCCAACACCGCTGAGCGCCCGGTCCGTTCCGGAACGAACCGAGAACGGCATGCCGCCGCGCCAGGTGGCCATGCCGGAAGTGACCCAGCCGTGGGCGGCGAAACGAACCCAACGGGCGTTGAATCGCGTAGCTGGTATCGGCCAGACCCACGAGGCAGCCAGCCGATGCGCGACATCGAAGTTCGCCAGCGCCCGGCCGGCGCGGCGGTCCGATGGCATGGCGATCGAGGCGCTTTGCCCGGGAATGGTGTCCTCCGAGCTCTCATCGATCGCCTTCGACCAGGTGTAGTTCGCCTCGACGATGAGTCCGGAGGGGGCACGGCGGGAAACGGAGGTTTCGAGGGCGTGGTAGCTGGAACTGGATCCGGATTCCGACACGATGAGGCTGGCGAAATCGGGATAGGGCCGGCGCTGCTGGAGGTTCGACGCTGTGGCTCCGGCGGCAAAGCGCGCATAGTTCAGGTCATAGGCATAGGACAGGTTCCGGCCGAGGTTGCCGACGTACGACGCCCGGCCGGTCCAAGCCTTGCCAATGGGGTGTTCGACCGTGAGATTCACGCCTTCGGAGTAGCCCGGGCGGAAGCCGGGCGAGAAGGTGCCGAACTGGCCCATCGGGGTGGAGAATATCACGTCCCTGGATGGCTGGAACGGAGCGAACGAACCAGGGAACGGATTCACCGTATTCGCGAACGGATCGCTGAACTGCACTCCATTGCGGGTCACCTGCGGGCTGAAAGGCGCCGAGTTGACGAAGCCGTTGTAGAGCATGGTGGCCAGGGGGACCCAGAAGACGCCGGCGCCGCCGCGCACGACAAGGTTCGTGCCCTTGGGCCGCCAGGCGAACCCGACTCGCGGCGCAACCGACTTCCCGAACTCCCGGAATCCGCCCTGCGGGCAGGCCCAGTCGCCGGCATTCAGGTAGCCAAGAGGGGCGTTGGGGAAACGGGACGACCGCACGCCCGGCACGAAACACTGGATGCGTCCGAGTGAGTCCTGATAAGGGGTGGATGGATCCCAGCGCAGACCGGTATTGAGGGTGAACCGGCTGCTGATGCGCCAGGAGTCCTGGAGGAAGAGGGCGGTGCGCAGTCCTGAAAGCTCCTTGTACTCGCCGCCGCCCTGCCAGAACTGGTAGACCTCGCCGAGCAGGAAATCGGCCATGGGATCGCCGCTGGCGGCGCCATTGAAGTCGAAGTTCCCCATGGTCCGGAAGTCGTTACGGATCTGGTTGCGAAGGCGGAGGACTTCGCCTCCCGCCTTGAGTTCATGGCGACCGGCCATCCAGCTCAGGCTGTCGGAGAGGTGGTAGTCGCGATCGCGTTTGTCGTAGTTCCACCCGGGGCGGGCCATGAAATTGCCGTAGACGTTGACGTACATCGCGGCCGGGCTCTTCACGGCGATCCCCTGGACACCGGCCTGGGCAAAATTGATGGGCAGCCGGACGGAGTCCCAATCGTTCAAGGTGCGGCGGTCGCGCACGGCGAAGGTCAGGTTATGGATGACGGAGCCGGAGATCATCCACACATCGGTAAAGGTCGCGTGAATGTACGGCTGCACCGAGCGGCCGACGCCGGGGCCAAACATGGAGGCCAGGTCCTGTGGGTTGCCGGAGAACGGTGTCTCGAGATTGCGCTGGAACACGTGTCCGGTGAGGCGGTGGGCAAAGGTGTTGTAGTCGAGCCGGGCGGTGTACTCGTCTTCCCCGGTGCGGTCCCGGATGCTCACCTGGCGTTCGCCGCTGGCGGAGACTGGCAGCGCAATGTAGCGCAGCAGGGCCTGGGAAACCGGGTTCAAGCGGCTTGCGGGAATCCGGTTGGCTGGGAACGGGTTCAGTGTCAGCGGATCGGATACGCGGTTGACCGTGGCCGAGAGATCACCTCCTCGCATGGAGGCGGTGGGCAGGAACTGGCGGGTGTACTGAGTCTCAGCGCGTCCGCGGGTGCCCTGGTAGCTGCCGAAGAAGAACATGCGGTTTCGAATGACAGGTCCGCCGAGCGTGCCGCCGAACTGCGAGCGTTTCAGGTTGTCGCGGTTGGCCGCAAAGAAGTCGCGTGCGTTCAGGGCTCCGTTGCGGGCGAATTCGAAGGCGGAGCCGTGCAGCCTGTTGGTGCCCCCTCGAGTGACGACGCTCACGACGGTGCCCGCGGAGTTGCCGTGTTCCGCGCTGAGGTTGCCTCGTTCGATGACAACTTCCGCGATGGCGGACGAGTTCGGGAAGACGCCGCTCTGATGACGGTAGGCGTCTGTATTCGTGCCGCCGTCCAGCGTGTAGTGGACCCCGTTCTGTCGTCCCCCGTTGATGGCATAGCCGTTGCCTTCCGAGGAAGACCGGGTGCCCATGACAACACCGGCCTGGGTCAGGACAAGTTGTGTGATGTCGCGGCCGTTGAGCGGCAGATCCTCGATCCGGCGCTGGTCCACCGCGCCGCGCAGGCTGCCGGAGGTCGCGGGCAAAGCTGCTTCGTCGGCGTTGACGGTGATGCTTTCCTCGAGGCGCCCGATCTGGAGCATGACATCGAGCGACGCGCGCTCAGACACGCCCAGGCGAATGTTCGAGCGGGTGAGACTGCGGAAGCCGCGGGCCGCGACGTGAACGGTGTAAAGGCCGGGCTGCAGGCTGCTGAAGCTGTACTGGCCGGTGTCGTCGGAGTGGCCGTTGCGGCTGAGTCCAGTCTCCTGGTTCCACACCAGGACATCGGCGCGGGGAATCATGGCGCCGTGGACGTCCTTGATACAACCGGAGATCGCGGCGTGATCCTGGGCCCGCAGAACGCACAGAGAGGCGCAGGCCAAGAGCAGAGCCAGGCATGTCCCCTCCCTCGTTCCACGCATAGAGCACAGGGTACCATCTCACCCTGGAATCGGGGCCGCGCCGCGGTTTACTTCGCGCAGAGCGCTGCCAGGCGGTGCTCAAACGAATCGCGATTGCGGGCTGTCCGCTCGACGGAGGAGGCCAGCTCCGGTCCGGAGGCGAACACGGTTACAAATTCGCGATGGAGCGACCGCAGATCCTCCAACAGAGAGGAGGCCGATTCGATACTGGTGCAGCGTAAGGCGGCTGACGCCGGCCCGGTGGGAGCCGTTGAAGCCGGTTTGGCCGACAGCGCTGCAAGACCTTCTCCGATGAGGCGGAGATACTGATTGGCTTCGGTGGTGACCGCCGCGGCATCGCTGAAGGCGATGGCTTCGACGCGCCGACGGCTGGAGTCGTCCAGGGCGGCCATACGGGAGGACGGGAACCAGCGCAGGTAGCGGTCGAGCGCGGTGGCCCTGGCGAGGAGCACGACATACTGCCGCGTGACATCATCCAGATACTGGCCGGCGCGGTCCTTGTCTCCGAAGCGGGCGGTGAGCAAGGCGAGGCTGGGCGATTCGGCGGCAGATCCCGCGGAGAGTGGTTCCAGCAGTTTTTCGCGCTCCGGCGCATTGGATGGTTTGCAGGGCTTCGCGCTGGGGATGGCGCGCATGAGCCTGCTCACCTTTTCGCGTTCAGCGGGGTCGGACCAGAGCTCATAACAGAGCGCTCCGTCCTGCCGTTGGAGCTGAGCCGCGCCATGGATATCCGCTCCGGTAGCGTGTAGCACCTCCCACATGGCGATGTCCGCTGTGGAGGTGGAAGCCGCGGCTTCGGTGGCGGGCGGTTTCAGGGAACCGGGCTCTTCCGGTCTGGATCCGTCCGGCGCACCCTGGAATGTGACCTGCGGATCCGCCGGAGCGGCGTCCACCTGGATCTCCGCCTCACCGCGGAAGTGGACGCTGCGAATGAGAGGGTGCCAGTCGCGGCTGTCGACCGTGATGGACGCAGATTCGATCTCCCGGCTGCCCAGCACGGCGGTGGAGAGGCGGACCCAGCCTTCACCGCGCGTGATGGTGTCCTGCTTCTCCGTTTGTTCCGAGCGCCAGCGGGCATAGTCATCCGGATTCAGCGGATCGACGCGGTCGATGCGGGCCAGTTGCAGCTTCGCGTCGTCGATGTCCCGGAGCTCGCGGCCTGCCTGGCGGATCCGATAGCGGCGCGGCGGGACCGGGGCCTTGGAGGCTCGCGTCTTCTGCGCCTGTTGGCTGGCCTGCCGCAGGAGTTCCGCTGCCTCGACGGCCACCGGGTTCCAGATGCCGTTTGTGCCGAAGATGAGGACGAGGCAGGCGGCCGCCCCCGCCAGGGCGACAACCGGCGTCCAGCGGATGGCGGTCCGGTGGCGCCGCCACCAGGAGAGACGGGTGGATTCAGCCTCCATGCGGGCCTGCAACTGCTCCAACGGCGGCGGCGGAGGCGCCTGCGCCGTCTGGAACTCGCGCCAGCCGGCGAGGTTTCCTTCGCCCGCCCGCAGTTCCGCCAGCACTGCCTGGCAGAGGGCGCATCCGGCCAGATGTTCGCGGATCGGGTCCGATGGCTCCTCCAGATGGAGGAGGAGATCCGCGGCGTCCGGATGTCCGAAATGCTGGAGTGGCTCACTCATGGGTCAACTTCCCCAACCGCTCAATGGCGCGGGCGCACGTCTCGGCCACGGACTGGACCGTGACGCCGTGCATGGCGGCAATCTCCCGCAATGTCATTCCTTCCGAGCGCATAAGTACGTACTGGTGTTGTCTTTCGGTGAGGCTGTCCATGGCCCGTTGCAGCCGGCTGAAGCGTTCATGATCGATGAGGGCCTCTTCGGGGCTGAGCGTGCGCGAGGTCCAGGCGAGCTGCCCGCGGCGGACGACGCTGTCCATCAGGGTGGAATGGCCGGACTCGCGGCGGGCGCGGTCGGTGCGCAGGTTCTGCAGCGTACGGATGAGCCAGGCCTTCGGCTCTCGACCTGTTCGCCCTGGCGCAGGCAGCGGAACAGGCGCAGGAAGGCGTCCTGGAGCAATTCGTCGGCATCGGCGGGCCGGCTCCCTGTAAGCAGAAGGTAGCGATGCAGGCTGTTGGCATGCACCGCGTACAAATCGGCCACGAATTGATCCGGACTCTGCTCCACGCCTGAACTGATCTCCCCGCTCAACACCAGGGGAATTGCGGTGCTGTCATCCAAGATTCGACCTCAAAGCCCAGTCCCGGTGGACTGTATTCATACTGACGAATCAGCCCGGCACAATTCAGGGTCGCATGACAAAAAAGTTTCAGCAGCCGACCCTGAAATCGAGGCGGGCGGTCCGTCACTGGGGCATGCATCCATGCGTGGCGCTTCTCAAAGGTCTTTGTGGCCGCCGGACATTGCCGGCGGTGTTCCTGTTACTCGCGTTGGCAACCGTCCGGGATCTGAGGGCCCAGGCGAGCGGCCGGATTGCGGGCACGGTGAGAGACGGTTCGGGCGCCTCGGTGCCTGGCGCCGAGATCACGGCTGTGAACGTGAATACGGGTTTCGAACTGACGAGGTCGAGTCTCACCGACGGCACCTACTCTCTGCCGCTGCTGCCGGTGGGTGAGTACCGTCTGCAAACGAAGGCCAGCGGATTCCAGCCCTTCACCCGGGCCGGGTTGACGCTCACCGTGGATACGACGGTGACGGTGGACATCACGCTCCAGGTGGGCGCCGTGTCCGAGGCGGTGGAGGTGACCGCCCAGGCGCCGTTGCTGGAAACGCAGACCGGTTCGTTGCGCGGCATGGTGGACCAGCAGCGTATCGTGAACCTGCCATTGAACGGACGCGATGTCACGCAACTGGTGGCGATCCAGGCTGGTGTGATCCCGCGCAGTTCGTCCTCTAGTGAGGGGAATGCCTACTCCGTGAACGGCACGCGCGGCAATGGCATCTACTACATGCTGGACGGCGGCATGAACACGGACTCCTACCGCAACAACAGCGGCCTGTTCCCGAATCCCGACGCGGTGCAGGAGTTCAGCATCCAGAAGAACAACTTCACGGCGGAGTTCGGGAATGCAACGGGCGCGGTGGTGAGCGTGATCACGAAGTCGGGCACGAACCAGTTCCACGGCTCGGCGTTTGAGTTTCTGAGAAATGGCGTGTTCAACGCGCGCAACTTCTTCGCGGCCAAGCGCGACAATCTGAAGCGCTCGCAATTCGGCGGGACGCTGGGTGGTCCCATCGTGAAGAACAAGGCGTTCTTCTTCTTCGGCTACCAGGGGACGCGCCTGCGGACGGATCCGCAGTTGACGCGGCAGTTCCTGCCGACGCAGGCCATGCGGGACGGCAACTTCTCGAGCCTGACGAAGTCAGTGATCGACCCGTTGACCAAGCAGCCGTTTGCGGGAAATCAGATCCCGGTCAGCCGGCTGAGTCCGGTCTCCCAGTCGTTGCTGAAGTACATCCCCGTACCGGCAACGCCTACCGGTGAGCGCTTTACCGGGTATCAGGGCAAGCCCGTGGAAGACGAGTACACGGCGCGCGGCGACTACAACTGGAATACGCACCGCTTTTCGGGCCGCTACTTCCGGCGCACGTTCACGCGGCCGTTCACGGGCAACACCGAGGATCTGGCGTCGATGTTCACTTCCGATGTCGGCCGGTCGACGCAGCCTTACTCGCACTGGACGTTCAGCGACGTCTGGGTGATTTCACCGAATATCATCAACAACGGAACGTTCGCCATCCGCAGCCGCCGGACCTTCAACGACTGGGCGTCGGTGAAGCTGCCCATCGACTTCGCGAAAGCAGGCGTGGCCGGCATCGCTGTGAAGGATCCGGCGTCGGTCTATGTGAACATCAGCAACTACTTCCTGGCGCGGCCGGGTTGGAACTATGACAAGAAGGATCGGGACTATCACGTCTCCGACACGCTGACGTGGATGCTGGGCGCGCATCAGGTTAAGGTCGGCGGCGAGTACTTGCATGTGAGCAACAGCATCACGAACGACTTCCGCACGATGGGCAACTTCGATTTCAACGGGTCGATTTCCGGTGATCCCATGGCGGACTACATGCTGGGCGAGGTGTATCAGTTCTGGCAGGGCGGCGGCGAATACAAGGACCTGGGCGGCCACCGCATCGGATTGTTCGTACAGGACGACTGGCGCGTGACCACGAATCTGACGCTCAACCTCGGCCTGCGTTGGGAGCCGTTTCTGCCCTACACGGACTCGATTGGCCGCACGCAGTGCTTTGCGCCGGGCGTGCAGTCGACACGCTTTCCCAATGCCCCTAACGGTTATCTGAACGCGGGGGATCCGAGCTGCCCGATGGGCGGCTTTGACAGCTACAAGCGCGCCTTCGCGCCACGCTTCGGTTATGCCTGGCGGCCAGGTGGCGGACGCACGGTGCTGCGCGGGGGAGCCGGTCTGTTCTGGAATCCCCAATTCACAGTGCTTTACAACGGATTTGTGAACTCGGCTCCCTTCAGCCCGCAGATCACGCTGAACGGCGTGAACTTCAGCAATCCTTACGCAACGACGCCGAATCCGTTCCCGGGTTCGTTCGCGCCATTCGATCCGCCGTCGAACTCGTCGTTCGTCACACCGCTGGGGACGTTCGGAGCGTTCTCGAACGGCTTCAAGCCCAGCTACCAGGAGTCGTTCAACTTCACGGTGGAGCACGAAGTCTTCAACGGGCTGCTGGCGCGGGCCAGCTATATCGGGAATCTGGGGCGGCGGCTGTCGTATAACTACGACACGAATTGGGCGCGGTATGCGGCTGGCGCCACGACAGGCAACATCCAGGCTCGGCGGCCGTATCGCAACTACAACTCCATTCTCGTGGCCGATTCGGGCAGCACGTCGAGCTATCACGGTCTGCAGTTCTCCGTGGAGCGGCGGCTTTCGAAAGGGTTCAGCATCGAAGCGAACTACACGTGGTCGAAGTCGATCGATGAGCTCAGCGACGATACGACGCCGGGACAAAGCACGTCGATCCCGATTCCGTACGACCGCCGTTCGGGGCGGGCTGTTTCGGACTTCGACAATACGCACCGGTTCGTTTCTTCCTGGGTGTGGAATCTGCCGGAGTTGAAGACGGCGCATCGCATGATCCGCGCCACTCTGGGCGGCTGGCAGACCTCGGGCATCGCGACCTTCCGCAGCGGATTCCCATTCACTGTCAGGTCCGGCACCGACCGCGCGCTCAGCAGCATTGGACAGGACTACGCGGATGTGATTGGAGATGCGAATCTGGCCGGCGGCCGTTCCCGGGCCGACCAGATTGCACGCTACTTCAATACGTCGGCGTTTACTCTGGCTGCCGCGGGCACCTTTGGCAACGCACCACGCAATTTGCTGCGTGGACCGAAGTCGATCAACTTCGATCTGTCGGCGGTGAAGGCGATCCCGATTACGGAACGGCTGCGGGCTCAGTTGCGCGGTGAGTTCTTCAACGCGTTCAACAACGTGAACTTCAGTACGCCGTATGCGCTGGCCAACAGCGCCACACGGTTTGGACGCATCGAGAGTGCCGGCGATCCTAGAATTGTTCAGATCGCCTTGCGGTTCGAGTTCTGATTGGGAGAATGCTTTGCGACGACTCTTGTCGATTCTGATAGCGGCGGCCGCCAGTTGCGCGGCCGCCGATCTGAAGGTGGCGGAAGACGGCCGGCCCTCCAAAGAACTGGCCGATTACCTGACGCGGGAGGCGGCGGTCCACTGGACGGCGCGCCATGCCACGATCGCCGGACTGCGCAACGCCAGGGATCTGGAGAAACGCCAGCAGGAGTTTCGAACATGGCTGACGAAGGCCTTGGGCGGGTTTCCGGCAAAGACTCCTCTCAATGCGAAGATCACCGGCGGTTTCACACGCGACGGATACCGTGTGGAGCATCTGATCTTTGAGAGCCTGCCCGGGTTCTATGTCACGGCCAACGTCTATGTCCCGACGAATGTGAAACCGCCTTATCCGGCGGTGCTGGGTACGGCCGGGCACAGCGTCTCAGGCAAGGCGATTTCGACCTATCAGTATGCCTGGATTGGACTGGTGAAGCGCGGGTTTCTTGTGCTGGCGTTCGACCCGCCAGGGCAGGGGGAACGCAGCGAGTACTTCGACAAGACGCTGGGCAAGTCGATCGTGTCGATTGGTACACGGCAGCACGACATGGCGGGTACGCAGTGTCTGCTCACGGGGTCGACATTTGCGCTGTATGAAGCGTGGGACGGGATCCGGGCGTTCGACTATCTGCTGACACGACCGGATGTCGATGGGAAAAAGATTGGCGTGGCGGGCAACTCCGGTGGGGGTACGCAATCGGCGTACCTGTCCGTGGTGGAGCCCCGTTTGGCGGCTTCCGTCATCTCCTGCTACATGACGGGCTGGGAGCAGTTGTGGACGACGCCGGGTCCGCAGGATGCGGAGCAGGACTTCCCGGGGTTCCTCAGTGCCGGGTATGACTTCGGCGATTTCATGCTGGGGTTCGCCCCGAAACCGGTGACGATGCTGACGGGCATCAAGGACTTTTTCCCCATTGCCGGCGGGCGGGCGACGTATGCGGAGACGAAGAAGGTTTTCAGCTTGGTTGATGCGGAGGTGCACGCGGGGTATTTCGAGTATGACGATCCGCATGGTTGGAGCAAACCGCGGCGGGAGGCGACTTACCGATGGCTGACGAAGTGGCTGCAGGGGCGGGACGACGACGGCGCCGAGCCGGAGATCAAGCCCGAAGAGGAGGCCACGCTCAATACGACGAAGACAGGGCAGTTGGCGACTTCGCTGGGTGGTGAGACGGTGCAGTCGATCAACTTGCGGCGGGCGGAGCAGCAGTTTGCTGCGCGGTCGGTGCTGCGCTCGACGAATCCGGCGGCGCTTCGTGCGATTCTGGCGCGCGTTCTGAATGTAACTGCTCGCGGCGGTGCGCCGGTTGTTAAGGAAGTGGGCTCGGCGGTCGAAGCGGATGCAAAGGTTACGAAGTTGTTGCTGGAGGCGCAGCCGGGCCTGCAGGTGCCGGCGGTTTTGTTTGAGCCGGCGGGGGCAGGGAAGCGCCCGGCCGTGATCGTGATCGACTCTCGTGGGAAAACGGCGTCTTCCAATGAAATCGATGAACTGGTGGCGAAGAAGACGGCAGTGCTGGCGGTGGACTTGAGTGGGTGGGGCGAAAGCGCTCCGCCGGTTGGGGCCAGCGGGTATTCGGGCGACTGGCAGCTAGCGCAGCGGGCGATGCTGATTGGGCGGCCATTGCCTGGGATCCAGACGTTCGAGGCGTTGCGTGCGTATGAATGGCTGCGGACGCGGCCGGGCATTGATGCGGCGAACGTCAGCGTGGTGGGTGTGCGGGACGGCGGGATGATCGCTCTCTACGCGGCTGCCCTGGAGCCCCGGATTGCGGCGGTGACTGTGAAGGAGATGATGGCGTCGTTCATGACGCTGGCTCGGGCGAAGATCCACAAAGATCGCATCAGTAGTGTCGTGCCGGGTGTGCTGAGCGAGTTTGACCTGCCGGACCTGGCGTTGGCGATTGCTCCTCGGGGGCTGCGGCTGCAGTCGTTGCGGAATGCACTGGGAGCCCCGCTGGGTCGGGCCGAGGTGGAACGCGAGTTTGCTCCGGCTGTGGCGCATTATGCCAAGGCCAAGGAGAGGATCCGGATCGAAGAGTGACTCGGGTTGAGGGCTGAGTTGGCTGTTCCGTTGTAGATGCGACTGAGATGGGTGCCCGCTTACTGACGTGCGCGGTTCGCAGAGCTTGCTAGATGAGTCGCGCTATGGCAGGCAGGCGGCGGAGCGCGGCTGCCGTCATCCAACTGAGGGCTACGGCACCCAGGAACGAGATGGCGAATTTCGCCCCGCCCGGCATGCCTGTGGGCAGCAGTGCATATTGCAGCCAACTCACGAAGGCGTAATGCAGAAGGTAGATCCCGTAGGAGTTGCGCCGCAGGCTGTCCATCCAGCTGGATTGCCGGTTGGCGAACCTCAGGAACAGGGCCAGAAACGCAAAGCTGATGGCAGCACAGGAGACCACGAAGCCGGCGTGGGCGGCGGCCGCCAAGCCCTGCGACTGCAGGTTGGTGGTGGCGGCAATGGTGAGTCCGGCGGCGATGACGAAGGCGACTAGTCCGGCCGACACCCAACGGCCCCACCGGCGAGCCAGGTTCCCAGTTGCGGAGAGAAGGCCGTTCTCCAGGCCCAGCGCTCCCACACTGATGCCCGCGACGAAGTAAGTGAAGTAATGCAGGATGCGGCTGGTTTGAAACGTGAAAGGCCCGAACGCGCTCCAGCGCATGGGATTGAAGGCGATGGCCAGCGGGATGTAGACCAGCGCCGTGAACCCGGCCAGTGTGAGAAACGCAACCAGCGGGCGGCCAGAGGCTCCTGGTAGCCTGACGGCGAGCGCCTCGCCCCACTTGGGCTTCCAGGCATACAGCAGCGCTGCAATCGCATCAAAGGTGAGCAGGACCCAGATGAACCAGGCCGGCCCGGCGGGCCACTGGCCCAGGGAGAGCCACTGGTTCCAGAAACCGGTGTGAGCGGCCAACTGCAGGTAGGCGGGGTAGTATGCCAGTGGCGCCAGAATCGCGGCGGCTACAACGAACGGCAGTCCCAGCCTGAGCGCACGGTCGCGCAGGAACGAGGAAGCGCCCTTGGCCTTCAGGCCCGGCCAGACAAACAGGCCGGAGAGGAAGAACATCAGCGACATGAAGAAGATGTCGTTGAAGCCCACCAGCAGCAGGGCGCCGCTCCATCGCTGGACGTCGACCACGGGGAAGGCCTGCCACCAGCGAGGTTCCACCGCCAGCGTGGCGTTGATGGGCGGAGCGTAGGGGTGATAGGCGAGGGCGGCATGGTGGGCCACCACCATGACCACGAGAAAGGCACGCAGGTAGCCGATGGCGTTGTTATACGCGGCAGCCGTTGGAAGCGGGGTTTCCTGCTTGTAAGCGGTAGGGGACATGAGAATGGATCCTTAGCCGACGCGCGACAGGCGATACTGCGCCAGTGCGGTGAAGAAGATGGTGACGCCCGCGAGCACCAGCACGTGAATCGCGGGAGAACCAATGCTGGCTTCGCCCATGGCGGCGAGGCCGAGCTGGTCCAGGTGGAATGCGGGCGACAGCAGCGCGATCCATTGCAACGACTTCGGCAGCGGCAGCAGGATCGCGGACAGATAGATCATCGGCAGGTAGAAGAGGTTCACAAACGCCGGCGCCGCTTTTCCGGAACTCAACGAGCCGACCAGGAAGCCCATCGCGCAGAAGGGCAGGGCGCCCAGTACATTCACCACTGTCAGGCTGACGAGTTGAGCGGCAGTCAGCCGCAAGTGGCCGAACGGCGCGGCCACCGACATCGTCGCCATGACAATCAGGACGAACACCATCGACATGAGTAGCTTGGACAGAAGTGAAGCGGCCGGCGGCATGGGTAGGGCCCGCTTCAGTTTCAGCAAGCCCTGCTCGCGTTCCATGGCTACGCTGATGCCGAAGCCGAACAGACCCGGTCCCATCACACCGAGGACCGAGAAGCCCATGAACGTGAGCAGCGCGCCCCTGGGATCCTTGGCGATGCCGGGTCCGAAAAGGAGCACGGCGAAGAGCAGATAGAGCACCACCGGGAGCAGCAGGAAAGGCCCTGCGAAGGCCGGGGCGCGCAACATGCGCAACGTTTCGTACTTCGCCTCCATCGCATACGCGCGTAGAATGCGGCCCGCCGGCATGGTTGCGCTGGACGCCGCCGTGGATATCGCTGAATGGCTCATCGTGGTGCTCACTGCACGTCCTCCTTTGTGAGTTCGTTGAAGGCTTCGGCCAGACCGGCGCGCTGCACTTCGAGATCCTGCAGGTCCGGATCCGCGTCCAGAAGCCGCCGCACCACGTTCTCGGTATTGCTGGCGGTGATGTGCAGACCGCGCTGGTCCAGGTTCACGGTCTGTACATCAGGCCAGCAGGAAACCTGCGACGGTGTGAGGCTGGTCCGGCAGGTGATGCGCTTGCGCACGACCAGCGCCCGGATTTCTCTGAGGGATCCGGAGGCGATGAGGCGGCCCTTGGAGAGCACCGCCACGCGATCGGCCAGGGCTTCCGCCTCCTCCAGATAGTGCGTTGTCAGGACGACGGAGCAACCGTCATCCACCAGCCTGCGGACGGTGGCCCACACCACTTCGCGGGCCTGCAGATCCAACCCGACCGTGGGCTCGTCGAGAAAGAGCAGCTTCGGACGGCCTACCACGGCGAGGGCAAACTGGACCTGGCGTTTCTGGCCGCCGGACAGAGCGGAGTAGGGACGCCCGGCGATGGGCAGAGTGCCCGTCACGCGGAGGGCTTCGTCCAGCTCCATCGGGTTGGGATAGTAGCTGGAAATCAGTTCGATCTGCTCGCGGGTCCGCAACTCCGCCGCCAGCGCGGCCTCCTGCATCATGACACCTACCTGGCGCCGGGCTTCAATGGAGTGAGGCGGCTGGCCGAACAGGCGCGCCGTGCCCGCGTCCGCCTGCTGCAGCCCCAGCAGCAGCGAGATGGCGGTGGTCTTGCCGGCTCCATTCGGGCCCAGTAAGGCAAGCAGTTCTCCGGGGCCCACCGCGAGGTCGAGATTATCGAGGGCCGTCACCGCGCCGAAGCGTTTCGTGACCCTCGATAGTTCCGCGAGATTCCGTTGCTGCATCACGCTCTCGAGTGTGAGGTAGAGAATCTCGCCGGGCGAAGCAGTGTTTGACGAGTTGGTCGAATCGCGTGGCGAACTGCCGCCCGGCCGCTAGAAGGGATTCGCGGTCAGGGTTTTCACCCGGTCGCTGTACAGACGGCCCGACTGCAGCCGGACGCCGTTGGACAGGGTGATGACGTATTCGCCGTGCGACACGGGCTGTAGTTCCTTGATTCGCCTTACGTTCACGATGATGGAGCGGTGGATGCGCAGGAACAGCTCGGGATCCAGCGATTTCTCGAGGGCGTTCATGGTCACGTGCAACAGATGCTCAGCCCGGCCGGCATGCAGTTGCACGTAGTTCTCGGCCGCCTCAATCCAATCGATCTCCTCGATCTCGACAAAGACGGTCTTGCCCGCGGTGCGGACCGCCAGGCGCTTCACCGTGCGAGCCGGCGCGGCAATTGTCTCCAGTAACGACAGGATCTGGCGATTCGCCTCTCCGGCCGGCCTGGCACGGAGATGATCTTTCGCCCGGACCAGCGACTTCGCAAATCGCTCCCGGGTGACGGGCTTCAGCAGGTAGTCGACGGCGTTAATCTCGAACGCCTGAATCGCGTACACATCATGCGCGGTGACGAAGACCACCGCCGGCATCGACTCGGCGCCAATCTCGCGGACCACCTCGAACCCGCCCATCTCGGGCATCTGCACATCCAGGAATACGAGATCCGGCCTGGCGCTACGGATCAGCTCCACTGCCTCGTGCCCGTTCTTCGCTTCGAGCACATCCGAGATCTCCGGATCCTCCGCCAGCAGCATGCGGAGCCCCTCGCGCGCCAATGGCTCGTCATCAACCAGCAAAGCCGTGAAGGGCATTGGTCTCCATTCGCTCCGCTGTGGGGGCCGTTTCCATGGGTCGATAGGGCAGGACGATGGTGGCGGCCACTCCTCCGTCCTCGGCATTCTCCACAGTGAGCCGTGCACCGGCTCCATACAACTGTTCCAGCCGCGCCCGCGTATTCGCCAGTCCGATGCCCCGGCTTTGCGTCGGGGCCGTGAGGATCAACCCCGGGCCATCATCGAGGACTCGCAATTGCAACTCGCCGCCGTCGAGACTGGCACTGATGCGCAGCCTGCCGGCGGAGGAACTCCGGCCGATTCCGTGGCGAATGGCGTTCTCGACAATCGGCTGCAGGATCATGTGGGGCACCGCGGCGTCCATCACGTCGGGCGGCGCCGCGATCTCCACGCGCAGTCGATCCTGGAACCGGACCTGCTCGATCGACAGGTACAGTTGGAGATACTCGAGCTCCCGGCGCAGCGGGATCTCCTGCGTGTCGACATCCTCGAGCACGCACCGCAGCAAGTCGCTCAACCGGCCCAGCATCTCCTCCGCCTCGCGGCCCTTCTGCTGCCGCACCAGGACCATGATCGCGTTCAGGGTATTGAACAGGAAATGCGGCTGCAACTGCATCTTGAGCGCGCCCAGATGCGCCTGCACGAGTTGCCGCTCCAGTTCGGACGACCGCAGCTCCAGCCGCAGTGCCTCCTGCTTTCGCTCCTCGTAGCGCCGGTACCAGGCGAAGCCCTGCTGCAGGCCCAGCACCGTCCAGTAAGTGAGCATTCCCTGGTGGAACGCGATGATGAGGAGAAAGAAGAATGCCCCCACGAACGTGCCCATGTAGAGGGGGAAGACCCCGATGCGGCTCAGGATGGCGGCCTCCGTGGCCAGTTGAGCCAGCGACACGAAGAAGGCGAAGGTGGTGTGCAGCAACGTCCGGCGCAGCCAGACGCGGCGCTCCAGCGGATAGCGCTGGCCAAGCCACAGGACCAGCGGCGTGTAGGCGAACCAGACGTAGACGCCCACCATCCAGCCCGTCAAGTGGTGCCACCACGGGTTCGGGTCGTTCGAAAAACGGCTTTGGACGACGCCCTGGCTGAACATGAACAGGCCCATCGTCGTCCAGGCGAGAAACCGGATGAAGGTGCGGCGCAGGGTCGGGTTCTCGGTGAAGTTCGGCATGGGCGCTGGCGCTCTTACCCGATGCGGACCGGCTGGCGTGGTCGGATCCAGCCGGTTCCGCCTAAGCTCGTAGGATAGCCCACGCCATTGGTCCTGGGTCTGTCGTAGTGACGAACCGGTAGTGGGCGTTGACGAACGGGATACCCGGGCCGCCTGCGGGCCAACTGTCTGGGATTATCTGCGGGCTAGACGGGCTCTGGCCGCGGCGGGTTTGAGCAGACCGGCGATCTCCTGAATGGCCTTGAGGTCCTCGCCGGCTTTGGCACTGACCGGATCCGTTTTCACGGCCTCCCCGGCCAGTTGCAGCGCCTCCTCCAATGCCGGCTGCCACTCCTTCTCCCGCAGCCCCGATGCCTGTTTCGCCCGAGCCAGCCAGGCCAGGCTCAGCGCCAGTTGCCGGGCGGTTGCCTGATCGTTCGGATCCTGGGCGGTGAAGGTCCTGAGCGCCGCGCAGCCGCGTTCCAGATACTGCCTCGCCTGCGCCGGCGAGCCGGCCATCACCAGCGTATGTCCCTCTTCCAACGCATTCCGCGCCAGTTGCCAGATGGGGAACTGGTTCTGAGGTGCGCCCTGGCTCGCGATTTCCATCAACCGGTCACTTTCCCGGTAGTCCCGCAGCGCCTCGGGGTAGCGTCCCATCTCTCGAAACAGATAGCCGCGGGCCGCCAGCGATCCAGCGTAGTCCAGGCTGCTCTCCGGATGACTCCCGCCCCGTTCCCAGAGCGTCCGCCTTTTTTCGACGAAGTCATTGCGCAGGCGCAGGCACTCTTCGTATTCGTGGTTGTGGAAGGCGATTCTGGACAGATTGGCTACCAGGCCGGCCCGGATCCCCTCCGCCTCCGCGACACCTTCGCTGACTCTCAACCCCTCCCGCAGCACCACGCCGGCGTCTTCATAGCGGCCTTCCTCGATCAGCACACTGGCCAGCGCGTCGCGAGCCCGCGCGGCGAGCTTCCGGGTGGTGGGTTGTCCGTGGGACAGCAGGACGGCGCGGTCCGCCAGCCCAACACCCCGCCGCAGCGCCGTTTCGGCGCGAGCCGACATCCCCATATGACGGCGTCCCGGATGACCGTACTGCATACCGGCCTCGATCACCGTCTCCGCGGCCGCCTGCACCTTCAGCGGATCGTTCGAGTCGGAATCGGCGATCTCCGCCAACTGCAGCAGTTGCTTGCCGGACGAGTCCCGGCCGAAGTAATCCATTCTCAGGATCATCTTGTCGATCTCGGCCTTCTCCAGCGAAGCCCGCAATTGACTCAGCTCCTGTTCCTTCTGGCCGCGCCGGTGAAACTCATAAAGACCCGCGGCCGCGGCCAGCACCACACTTGCCGCCACCGCCGCCAGCACCCAGTTGCGCGGCCGCCGGCTGGCCTGCAGGAGCGAAAGCGCCAATGCCCCCGCCGAATCGGGCCGCAATTGAGGATCCTCCGACAAAGCCCCCGCCAACGGAGCACGCAGCGCCTTGGGCCGCAACTGAGCCAGCCGGGACTTCGCGTCCAGTCCTTCCGGTTGCCGGCCGCCGAGCAGCTCCAACGCAACCAGCCCCAACCCATAGATGTCCGCTGCCCGCGACTCCACGCCTTCAAAACGCTCTGGAGCCATGTAGGCCGGGGAACCCCTCAGCGCGCATTGCGCCTGGCCCTCGGCCTGCAATCGGGCGATGCCGAAGTCCACCAGCACGGCCCGCAGCCTGCCGCCGGAATTCCTTACCATCACGTTCTCCGGCTTCACGTCCAGGTGCAGCACGCCGGCCCGGTGCACTTCGTCCAATACGCCTGCCAGGTCGGCGATCAGGCCCAGCGCGCTGGTTCTGTCGATGCCGGCGTCGGCCCGCAGCATTTCGCGAAGGCTGAGCCCCTCCACCCACTCCAGCACCAGGAACAGCGATCCGGATTCCGTCGTGCCGCTGTCGAGCGGGCGCGCGATCGCTGGGTGGTGAATGGCGGCCAGCGCCTCTACTTCGCCCTGGAATCCGCCGGAGCTCCACGTCGAATGAGGTGTCTTGACGACAACGGCACGGCCCGAAAGGTGCATATCGTGGGCCAGCCAGACGTCGCTGGATCCGCCGCGCGCCAGGCGCGAAATCACCCGGTATCGGTCCTTCAGTGTCGCTCCTGTCAGGTCCGGCGGCGGCGTCTCCTGGCCGCTGCCATTCACCAGCAACGCGAGCCTCTCCGGGATCGAGGTATCGATGGGCCTGAGACCTGTCCGGTCGTGCTGATCCAGCAGACGGCGCAGCTCAACCGCCAGCTCCGGCAATGTGCTGTCGAGCGATTCCAGCGCGGCCGCGCGGTCCGCGTCGCTCAGGTCGCGTAATTCCTCGAAGTGCCGCCGCAGCCGGGCCCACTCCTCGACAGTCACCGCGGCCCCAGTTCCGCTGACAGCCACGCGCTGGCGAAAGCCCAGTCCCGCTGCACTGTCTTCCGGGCCACGCCCAGCTCCGTGGCGATCTGCGCGGCGCTGAGTCCGCCGAAGAACCGCAACTCCACCACCTTGCTGGCCCTTGGATCCATGCCCTCCAAGCGGAGCAGGGCGTGCTCCAGGCTGAGTGCCAGCGTGTGTGCCTCCGGTGCGGGATGCTCTCCGGCCGGATCGATCGTCAGGTCCACGATATGGTTCCGGCGTTTGACGGCATGGCGGATAATCGTCCGGCGCATCTCCAGGGCGGCAATCGCCATCAGGTGCCCGCGATTCTCGAGCCTTGTGCCCGATCCGCCCAGCAGGCTCAGTACGAATTCATGAGCCAGTGCGGTCGCTTGCAGAGTCCGCACATTCGACTCTTTTCGCAGCAGCCGCCCCGCCAGCCCGCGAATGCTGGGATAGATCTCCTGCAGCAGACGATCTAGCGCGTCCGGTGCACCCTGCCGGTGGCTCTCGAGTAGCTGCGTGATCACACCCATGGTGAACCTCGAATTCACCGGAGTTCAATCTGGAATGTTTCCCAGATTGTTATTCCGAGTGAATTCAGACTATATCATCTTGAAGTGTGGATGATTGCCGGGCAGGGCCATGAATCCGAACAGGGGCATGGCCCGGTTCGGCAGCGAAACGGTGAAACTGAGCCCATTTGGGGGGTGCACGACGCCCGAATCGGGGGCTATCTCCACGAAGGGCGCCGTCCGCCAGTGTAGCCGTCAGTACACATAAGGATTCACGTCCAGCGTGCTGGTCATCCTCGTCTGATTGCAGAGGTACACGTCCCCCGTGAAATATACCCCCGGTTTGGTGATCTTCTTCGCGAACTCGAAGGTCCGGCGCAGCATCGCCACCTCCATCTGAACCGGAGCCTCGTCCGGCTGATAGGTCGTGCCGTAAGTGAAGAACTCGCCGGTCTTCTTCATCTCCACATGACAGCCCACCACGTAGCTGATCGGGTGCTCATCCGCAAACCGAATCAGCCGCGCCATGCTCTGCATCCACTGATCCCAGAACGTGATGTAGCAGTACCCTCGGTAGAACATGTCGCCCGTGAACAGGATCTGCGTGTAGGTGTCATAGTATGCGAACTCGTCCTCGACATGGCCTGGACTCCCCCAGATGAGTAACTTCCGTCCGCCCAGATCGAACTCGACGCGCTCCTCCGGGTACTTGGTCATGTTCCAGAAGCCGACCATCTCCTCATGCGTGAGGCCCATGATCCGCGTGTTGGGCCGGTCGGCAAACTGGTTCTGTGCGGCCCAGTGGTCCCCATGCAGGTGACTGAAGGCCAGCACCAGCGGGATGTTCCTCCGCCCGTTCCGCTTGCACCATTGCGCCACGACGCCATCCACCACATCGCGCAGCGGCCACTCCGAGCGCAGTGCCGTCGACCCCTGGTCCAGCAGGATCGCCCGGTCGTTGCCGAAGTAAAGGTACATGAAGGCAGCCTCGTAGTTGTAGGCCTTGTTCTCGCGCATGATGACCGTGTGCTCGTTGAACCAGTGAACTTGAACCGGCGGATCGTGATTGTCCATCAGTGACTTGGAACCGTGGATCCATTTCTCGGGGAACGTGCCTTTCGCGGGCAGGTTCGATGTGAAGTCGATCCGTCGCGGTGCGGCCGGTGGAGCGGCGTAGGCCGCGGAAAGAAGGCAAAGCAGCAGCAGGATTCTCATGTCGATTCCCTATCGCAGGCGAGGCATGTCGGGGATGCGCGGCAGATCCTTGGGGCGGCTGGAGGGCCGTTCGTCCGGGCCCACGCGGTTCCGCATGGTGAAATCGGGCCGGATCGAGACCTCCGCCTTGCCCAACATGCGCGTCGCCGTGGCCATCGCATCGTCGATCAGGCCAGGCTCCATCTGCAGCACCCGTTCGTCAGGCTTGTAACGGATGAGCCGCATATACTCCACGCCCGGCAGGAACTTCATGTCGATCTGCCCGCCCATCACCCACTTCACGGGATGCTGTTTCGCGAAGGACTGCAGCCGCCCCATGGATTCGACATAGTCTCTATCGTTCGAGATCATGATGCGCCCGGGAAACAGGAAGTGCCCCGTGTGCAGGAACCCGTTATAAGCGTCGTAGAAGGTGACGCCATCCTTGTGGGCGCCCGGAGTGGGGATCACCGTGATCACCCGTCCGCCCAGGTCGATGCGTCCCGTGCCCGTGGGCCAGGAATCACTCAGTCCGTAGAAGGCCTTCATGCCGGCCAGGTCCCGCGGCACCAGTTTCGTGTTCGGACGATTCACGAACTGCTGGTAGCCCTGGTTCTGTGACAGGTATTCCGGCGAAGTGAGAACCACCGTCAACGGGATGTTCGTTTTCCCCCGGAGATCGCCCCACCGCTGCAGTATGGCGTCCACCGTCGAGCGCAGCGGATAGTACTCGGCCTCCGGCGTAGCACCGGTATCGATCAGCAGCGCGCCCTCGTTCCCCATCAGCAGGTAGGTGAACGGAGCATCGTAGTGGATCGCAATGTTCTCCCGCAGCAGATAGGTGTCTTCGTTGTAGGTGATGATCTGGATGCGCGGATCGCGGTTCGTCGCCGCGCAGATGGAGCCGGAGATCCACTTGAAACGAATACTCCCCGGCGCCGGACCCGCCGTCTGGTAGTTGTGATCCATGGCCCTGGTGGACAACAGTCCCAGCGCCGCCGTGAGCATAAGCCGCACGAGTCGCATATTGACCTCTTGCAGGAGAACTGGAGATTCGCGCGACGGGGCTATCGGGGTTCGGCGTGGAGGCGGAACGGCGGTCTATCAGGGGACCGAATCGGCAATGATAGCACGAGCCCGCCTGGACGGGCTCTCGCGGCATCAGCGCTTACACCTTGCGGAAACGCACGGCCTGATACGGCTTGCCCGGCAGCTTGAGGACGAACTTGCCGCGATGGACACCCGGCACCGGCGTGATCGTCATCGCCCACGGATCGATGATCTCGGCCCGTAAGCTCACCTTCTCCGGAAGGTCGTAATCCATCTCAGCCGGTTGATGCAGATCGTAGAAGAACAGGTAGTATTCATTCTCCCGGGCCGCGCCCGGGTACTTCTGGTTCGGCAGCGGATTCAGTCCTTCGGGCGGCCCCTCTTCCAGGAGCTTCCGCAGGAAGGCGATCCGTTGCGGACTCTCGCCCCGCAGCACTCCGCCTTTCGACCACCACAGGGCCTCCTCGTCGTTGAGAAAGGTCTCTCCGTGTCCGCCATAGGCTCCGTTGACCGTGGCCAGCCAGAAGCGGCGTACCATCTCCATGCCCGAGATGTTGCCCCAGCGCCTCGGAATGTTGCCCTCATACTTGCATTCGTCGAAGATGACGGGCTTCTTGTACGCCCGCAGCCACTCCTCGGTCTTTCCGAAGTCGTCTCCCTGAATCGACGTGTGCGTCACCCACGGTTTGCCGTGGTCGTAAAGCACAGAGCCGTTGTGGATCGACCGCGGGTGCTGGTGCGGGTCGCACTCCTGCACGATCTGGAAGTAGCGGTCCCAGTCGGAGAGCTTCTTCTCCTTGACGAAGTCCCATTCGTTCGCCATCGACCACCAGACGTTGCGGTAGGCCGCCAGTCGCGCCACCAGGTACCGTAAGTAGGCATCGTCCACTTCGGGCGGCATCACTTTGTAACCCCACCGGTCATAGGGATGGAAGAGGATCAGGTCCGCCTCGATGCCCATCGCCATCAGTTGGGCGATGCGCTTCTCCTGGTGTTGAAAGTACTCGGGCACGAAGCGGCTGAAGTCGTTCTTGCCATCGGCCCGCGGAAAGGGGTAGAACGGCGGCTCGTTCTTGTTGTACACGTAATCCTTCGGGAAGATGCACATGCGCATCTTGTTGAACGGGCCCGTGCGCAGGGTGGCCAGGGTCTGTTCCTCCAGCGCCTCCGTCTGGTGGCTCCAGGCGTAACAGGTCGTGCCCACCGGCCGGTACGGGGTGCCGTCCGCATACGAGAAGTGCCAGGTATGGCTCACCCCAACCGGACCGTGATTCCCGGGTGACGGAGCCACGCAAGTGAATCCGCCTGTTTTCCCATCCAGGGCGGGGGCATTGCTGCTGGTCGCGAAGGTCCATTGCCCCAGGGTGTCCGGCAGGAAGCGCACACGATATTGGCCGTTGCCGTCGTAGAACCCGTTCACCTCCACCACGCGATGCCCCAGGCTGAACTTCGCTTTCAGCTGGACATCCTTGAACGGATTGCCGCTCGACGGCCCGGTCCAAGAGGCCTCGAACATGCCCCAACGTTCCACTTGCCCGGCAGTCTGGGCCGGGGCTGCTGCAGCCGAAGCCAGCCCCAGCAGAGCTGTGGAAAGGTCTCGCCTCGAAATGGTCAGGTGTTTGTTCGACATGGTCAAAGCCCTCTCAAATTCGTGTGCCGCGATCGCTATGCATATTTATGCGCATATTGCTCGATATGCTCAAGGCAGCGTATCAGCACGCGCGACTCCGGTCAAGCACTCGTCATTGCGAGGACAATAAAAAGGGCCGGCGCCTCTACTCAAGGCTGCCGGCCCTTGCCCCCTGTGCGCCGGAAGACACCGGCTATCGGAGATCAGAAGTACAACTTGGCGCCCAACTGGACCACGCGTGTCGTGATGCCGCGAACGCCTCCGCCCACCGTGCCGAATGTGGCCGAGCGGATGTTCAGGTCCACGGTGCTGGGATCGGGGTTGTACTGGTTGAACAGGTTGAATACTTCGGTGCGGAACTCCACGCTGCGCGTCTCGGCGAAGCGGAAGCTCTTGTTCACCGAAAAGTCGAAGTTCCAGACGCCGGGCAGGCGTACCGCGTTGGTCCGGGGAGAAGTGCCGAACCGGCCAAAGGGCGCCTGCGCGAAGGCGTCGACGTTGAACCATCGCTTCCAGGTTCTCTGGTCGCCCGTCAGATTCGCCGGCTGGCCCGTATAGTCCGGACGCGAGCCAATGCCGGTGCCCGTAGTGTCGACACCAAAGGAGATGGGAGCAGGGAAGCCCGATTGCGCCGTCATGATGGTGGACGCCTGCCAGCCGTCCAGCAGCAGTCTCTTCACTCCGCTGGAATGCTTGAAGAACGGGATGTCGTAGATCAGCGTCTGGACAAAACGCTGGGTTACATCAAAGCCTGATGTGGCGCGTTCCGCGCGCAGGTTGTAGATGTCCTGCACGTCTCCGATGAATGAGCCGCCGCCCACCTGGCCGCCGATGTCGAGCGGACCCGAGATCGACTTCGAGTAGGTATAGGCCGCCAGGAACGTCACCCCATTCCTCATGCGCCGCTCTCCCTTGAGTTGCAGCGCATGATAGATGGAGTTCCCGATGGATTTGTCAGAGCGCACACTTCGTTGGTAGGCCTGATTGGGCCTCCGTGCATTCAAGGAAGCCAGGCCCGCGGTCCGTGGATCGACAATCTGCACGGGGCGATTGAGGTCCTGGAAGGTCACGATCAGCCGTGTCCCCTTCGAACCGACGTAACCGGCGTCCAGGATGAAGTCGCCGATCAGCTTCTTCTGGATATTGAAATTCCACTGCTGGATGTAGCTGTCCCGCAGATTCTGATCGTTGCTGACCGCGAAATTCAGGGCACCCGAGGTCACCGCGCCGGCGAACGGATCGCTGAAGAACACATTCGGCTTGCCGGTGATGTTACCGGTGATGGTGGCGCCCGCCGTGGCCTGCGCTCCTTCCGCCATGGCAAAGATGGCGTTGGAGATCTGTGGCGTGTAGTAAATCCCGTAACCGCCGCGGATCACGGCATCGCTGGTGAATTTCGGGCGGTAGGCGAAGCCGGCGCGCGGACCGAAGTTGTTGCGGTCCGGAGCAATCAGTCCGCGTCCGTAGGCCGAGGTCTGCGGCGTGGTCAGCCCGGCCACGATGAACCCGTTCTGCTCGACATTCACCATCTTGTCGTCGGATTGCTTGTAGGGCTGGAAGTAGTCGTAGCGCACGCCCAGATTCAAGGTGAGGTTGGAAGTCACCTTCCAGTCGTCATTCACGTAGTAGGCCTGCCAGAAGTTCTTCAGGTCCGTGGACGTGTGCGCCGGATTGATGCTGTCGCTGCGGATATAGCCGAGCAGAAAGTCCGCCAGGGCGCTGCCGGTATATGTGCCGTCAAAGTTGAAGGAGCCGCGTGGAGCGCGCGCCTGTTCAAAGGTCACCAGCCGGCGGTCCAGCTCCGCGCCGAACTTGATGAAGTGGCGGCCATGCTGCCACGACAGCGTGTCGGTAAAGGGGATAAAGCTGTTCGAACGGTCGCGCGGGCCGATCTGCCGTTGCAGATCGTACATGTTGAAGCTGCCGTCCGCGCCGCTGATGCTGATCGTGGGCGGGCCGAACTCCTTCGGCAGCCGGGAAACCAGCGGCAGGCCCATCTTGCCCACCACGTCATAGGCCGCATCGTTGGTCGTGCCGAAGATCTCCGCCTCGCTGAATTTGTGCCAGCCTGCGCGGAACTCGTTGATCAGCACCGGTGTGAATGTCCGCGTATACGACAGCGCCACGTTCTGGGTGCGGCCCAGGTTGTTGCGTTCGTCGTGGCCCCAGAACGGGATACCCGCCTCGTACGTGTCGTTGAAGACATAGCGGGCGGAGATGACGTCGCGCGATGTCAGATTGTGGTCGACTCGCGCCGTATACGTATCCTGCGTGGAAACGGCGCTGGCCGGTGTGGACAGGAAGTTGAAGACCCCGTTCTGCGTGTTTGGGGTAGGCTCGAAGGCGAGAAATGCCTGCGCCTGGGGGCTTAGGGCGGACTTCGGAATCTGGTTGTTGACGATCCCCACTCCGAGGGGATCACTGAGCACGATCGGGGCGCCCGTGCGGGCGTTCACCAGACCGCTCAGATCGCCGCCGCGCTGGGCATTGGTGGGCACAATGCGATAGGCCGCCGCCGCGCCTTGCGCCAGTTTGCCGGCTTCCCAGTTAAAGAAGAAGAAGGTCTTGTCCTTGCCCTTGTAAACCTTGGGGATCCACACCGGACCGCCGATGTTCCCGCCGTACTGGTTGCGGTTCAGCCGCGCGGGCGTGGCGCTTACCCCGGCAATCGCGTCATACGATTGCGTCAACGCGTCGTTGCGGTTGAATTCCCACAGGGTCCCTCGAAAGGCATTGCCGCCGCGCTTGGTGACGATGCTGACCTGGCCGCCTGGGGCGCCCCCGGCCTCGGCGGAGTAGGTGCTGGTTTCTACCTTGAATTCCGCCAGCGCGTCCACCGATGGGCTGAACGAATACGTCATCGCGTCGTAGTCCATGAACTCGACGCCGTCGAGGTAATACCGGTTTGCCGTGTCGCGGCTGCCGTTGGCCGACATTCCCGTGGAACCGAACGGCGAATCCTGCGCGCCAATCGACCCGCGGCCGCGCCGCACCGTGATCGAACCCGGCGTTCCCGCCTGGACGCCAGGAATCAGTTGCGCCAGTTGCACGAAGTTGCGGCCGTTCAGGGGCAGTTCCACGATCTTGCCGGAATCAATCACCGTGCCGACGGTGGAGTTCTCCGTTTGCAGCGAGGCAGCCGACGCCTCCACGTTGATCGTCTCGGCCACATCGCCCACCTTCAATGCGAAGTCGACGCGAGCTGTCTGTTGTACCTGCAGCGTGATCTGGCTCACCTTCTGGCCTTGAAACCCCTTGGCGGAGACGCTCAGTGCGTAATCCCCCGCCTGGAGGAAGGGAAGGGTGTACGAGCCGGAAGAGTCCGAGGTCGCTTCGCGCACCGTGTTCGTGGAGATGCTGGTGGCGGTGACGGTGGCTCCCGGTACGGTAGCACCTGTGGCATCGGTGACCGTACCGACCAGCGTCGCCGTCACCTGCTGGGCCTCAACGGGCAGGCTTGTTCCGATCGAAAGAAGGAAGACGAGAAGTAATAGGGCGGCCCGGCCGAGGGCGGGGCTGCAGGTTTTCTTCATAGAAAGAGCATTCATAACACCCACCTTGTGTTGTGTCGTCTGGGACGAGCGGATTATGGGCGGACAACTATCCAACGCGGTTGGCAACCACTTGGATACTCAAGAGGCCCCTGCATTCCAATGGCATTGAGTCTGCTCTATCCGGAACGCACGCTCAAGTGAATTTACAGTTAGGTTTACTGTAAGCCCCGCTGGAAACAGCCGTGTTTACAGTCAATTGCGAGGTTTGTTGGCGGGTTGTATCAATCGTGCGGCCAGCACTTCGAACGTCTGGGCGGCACCACCCACCGCATGGGACCGGATTAGCGCCTCGAAGTGGGGGACCCGTCCTGGATCGCCGTCAGGCAGCGCTTTCAGCAGCTTTGTGAATCCCTGGACAGACACCACCGCGTCGACCGCCGCCTCGGTGCCGGACATCCCCGTCCCGGCCAGCAGCAGCACCTCGCCCGTGTTCTGAAGATTGGGGACAAAGGCAATCACTGCAAGCGAATCCCGAATGTCCGCATTCTTGGTCAGGATGGAGTAAACAGGCTGTTCCCCGGCTTGGGGTTTCCTGTTAACGACCACGTTACCGCCCGTCTCTTGGTCGTACTCCACCTGGAAGTTGAGCTGGTCGTCGAACAGTTCCGCCCAGAGATTGGCTCGCTTGCTGCCAACCAGAATCAGGTTGGAGGTCTGCAGCCGGCGGGTAGGATAGTCGCGTGCGAAGTGGACGTTCAGGGTGCTTCCGTGAGTGGCGGCAAGCTGGGCGATGTATTGGACCGCCTGCACGTCGGCATAGCTGGTGTAGCGCCGGCCCATCAGCATCTCCAGCGACTTGCGGCGTTCCGGATCACGTTCCCTGGACAGGTCGTCCAGCAGGTACTTCCGGCTGAGGTAATCCTGTAAGACGACGGGATGTTTGACCAGGTCTGTATAGAAGCTCAGGCAGGAGTCGGCTACCACGATGTCGGTCTCGCGGTTGGCCGCGAACATCTGCTGCCACAACGGGTTGAGGGTGGAAACGGGCCGCTCTGCCTGTTGCCGCAACTGCAGATTCCAAACCAGCAGCCCGGCGCACGCAATGCCCAGGATGGCGATGGCGGCGGCTTGAACACCGGAACGCGGCGCGGGCGCCGGAATGGCGGGAGCCGTTTCCACGACGGGCGCGGTCTCGACCGCCGAGGCGATGCGCGGCGTCACCACTGGCGCATAGTTGCCGCGCGGAACCTCCAGGATCCACGCTTCGTCGGCGCCCTCCTGCTTGAAGTACTCCTCCAGTTTCTTGCGCAGTTCGGACACGTGAACCCGGACGATGTTGTCCTGGCTGGTATCGTAGTCCGGCCGGCGGCCGAAGACTGCCACTCCGATCGCCTGCTCGTGAACATCCCGCGCCTCGGCCTCAAACGATTGACGGCAAAGGAATTCCAGAAGCTCCCGTTGGCGCTGCGAGCGTTTGAAAGGCTTGCTGGCCAGGATCCGGGCGAGGAGTTGCCGCTGGGTCTCCGGGTCCGGGCCCAGTTCTCGAAGGTGCAGAGGTGTCTCGTCCGCCATCCGGCTCCGCTCTCCTGAAGAGAGGTACCGGACAATTCTAGCAGCACCTCAAACCACTCAGGAGCACCCGCGTGGCTAGGCCAGGATGTCCTTAACCACGTTACCGCCGACGTCCGTGAGCCGGAAATGGCGACCCTGGAACTGGTAGGTCAGCCGCTTATGGTCGATGCCCAGGCAATGCAGAATGGTCGCCTGCAGGTCGTGGACATGCACCGGATTCTCGGTGATGTTGTAGCCGTAGTCGTCGGTCGCACCCCAGGTGACCCCCGGTTTGACGCCGCCGCCCGCGAGCCAGACCGTGAAACAGCGGGGGTGATGATCCCGGCCGTAGTCGTCTTTCGTCAACCGGCCCTGGCAGTAGACGGTGCGTCCGAACTCTCCGCCCCAGACCACCAGCGTGTCTTCCAACATGCCGCGCTGTTCCAGGTCCTGGATCAAAGCCGCCGAGGGCTGGTCGGTTTGATTGCACATCTTGGGCATGCCGGCCGGCAACCCCCCGTGATGGTCCCAATCCCGATGGTAAAGCTGGATAAACCGGACGCCCCGTTCGGCCAATCGTCGGGCCATCAGGCAGTTGTAGGCGAAGGTGCCGGGCTTGCGCGCATCCGGACCATAACTATCCAGGACGGTGGAGGATTCCTTGGACAGATCGGTGAGTTCCGGCACCGAAGTTTGCATGCGGAACGCCATCTCGTACTGCGCAATGCGGGTTGAAATCTCAGGATCGCCGGTCTCGTCCAGTTTCAACCGGTTCATCCCGTTGAGCGTGTCCAGGTAGGTGCGCCGGTTTTCCTCTGGAAACCCTTGCGGGCTGGTCAGATAGAGCACCGGATCGCCGACAGACCGGAACTTGACGCCCTGGTAGCGGGTCGGCAGGAAGCCGCTGCCCCACAGCCGGTCATAGAGCGGTTGGCCGCTGCCATTGGATCCAGGCGAAATCAGGACCACGAAGGCAGGCAGATCGCGGGTCTCGGCCCCCAGTCCATATGACACCCAGGAGCCCATGCTCGGCCGGCCGGCGATCTGGAAGCCCGTCTGGAAGTAAGTGACCGCCGGGTCGTGGTTGATCTGTTCCGTGAACATCGACTTCACGAAGGTGAGTTTGTCGGCGATGCCCGCTGTCTTGGGCAGGAGTTCACTCACCAGCGCGCCAGACTGGCCATGCCGCGCAAAGGAGAACTTCGACGGGACAATGGGGAAACTGGACTGCGACGCCGACATTGTCGTCAGCCGCTGACCTTGGCGTACGGATTCCGGCAGGTCCTGGTTCTGATACTCCACTAACTTTGGCTTGTAATCGAAGGTCTCCATCTGCGACGGTCCGCCGCTCTGGAAGAGATAAATCACGCGTTTTGCCGTGGGTTTGTGATGCGGAAGGCCGCTCAACCCTTCGGCTTTCAACAGATGAGACAGCGCCGCGGTGCCCAGCGCGCCGGGGATTCGTTGCAGCAGTTGGCGTCGGGTCATGGCCGGGATCACTCCTTCGTAATCGCCTCGTCCAGATTCAGCAGCAGGCTGGCCACGGCCGTATAGGCAGCCAGCGATTCCTTCGGCAACGTCTTGTCGATGGGGGCTTTCCCTTGTTGCAGATACTTGCCGGCCTCGTCCGGATGCGAGGCGTAGTAGCTGGAGAACCGCTCCAGGGCCGCCTGGATGAAGGCGTCCTCCCGGGCTTTCGGACGGCGGCCCAGCACCAGCCGGAACGCTTCGTCGACACGGGCCCTGGTCTCAACGGCATCGTGCATCACTCGCTCCGCCAACTTGCGGGAGGCTTCCAGATACAGCACGTCGTTCATCAAGTCCAATGCCTGCAACGGGGTATTGGTTCGAGTTTCGCGCACGACACAGGTTTCGCGGGTGGGTGAATCGAATGTGATCATGCTGGGCGCCGGTACGGTGCGCCGCCAGTAGGTATAGAGGCTGCGCCGCCATAGGCCCTCGCCTTCGTCCGCCTTATACCCGCTGCCGCCCTGCAACTCTTGCCAAAGACCTTCCGGCTGGTACGGTTTCACGGACGGGCCGCCGACTTTCTCCACCAGGAGCCCGGACACCGCCAAGGCCTGGTCGCGGATCATCTCCGGAGCCAGCCGGTACCTGGGGCCTCGCGCCAGCAGCCGGTTCTCCGGGTCCCGTTGCTGCAGGGCCGGCGAGACCTTCGAATCCTGTTGATAAGTGGCGCTCATCACCACGGTTTTCAAGGTGTGTTTGACGTCCCAGCCGCTGTCCATGAACTCGACCGCCAGCCAATCGAGCAACTCCGGGTGCATCGGCCATTCGCCCTGGGAACCGAAGTCCTCGACGGTCTTGACCAGCCCGGTCCCAAACAGCATCTGCCAGTAGCGATTCACGGTGACGCGGGCGGTGAGGGGATTGCCGCGGTCGACCAGCCATTTGGCCAGCCCCAACCGGTTCCTGGGCCAGTCGGGTTTCATATGAGGCAGAACGCCCGGGACATCCGGCGTCACCGGCTCTCCGTGGGCGTCGTAGGCGCCGCGTTTCAGGAGGAATGACTCACGCGGCGTCTCACGCTCCTGCATCACCATGACCGTCGGTACCTTGGCAAGGTATTGAGCCTGTTCTGTTTCCAGCGCGGCCAGGCCGGTGCGGGCCTTCGTGAACTCCGGTGGCGCATGGCGTTCCAGGAAGCAGAAGTGCAGTTTGTCGCCCTGCGGCTTGGTGCGGCGCGAGGGTGGCATCGCCGCAATCTGGGAAACGGAGTCCGGTAACGGCAGGACCGCGGCTTCTTCCTCACTCGAGGCTACGTTGTAGACGCGGACGTCGCGAATCGAGCCCTTAAACCGCAATCCGCCGCCGCCGCCGATCCGAAATGGTTGCTTGGTCTCGAGCGGCCAGATGGGTTGGTCGAAGAGGATCTTCAGTTTCTGCGGGACCCCGTTCACGTAAATCTTGACGTGGGAGGCATGCATACTGCCGTCGTAAGTGACGGCGATATGCTGCCACTCGTTCAGCTTGAGAGGGTCGACGGTCTCCACGCGCATGGCGAGATCCGTCCAGCGAAACGTGGCATGGAACCGCAGTTTTCCCGCCATCAGATGGACGAAATGACCGGTGCCTTCCAGGTAGTCTTCACCCCGGGACAGGACGGCTCCGTCTGGAGATTCGGGCTTGATCCAGGCAGCGAATGTATACGGATCGTGGAAGTTGAATCCGGCGACTTTGTTGCCGACCTCGGTCTGCTTCTTACCGTCGAAGTGCTCCTCGTCGAAGACCCGCAGCGTCATACCGGAAGTCGGCGTCCAATCTTCGTCCTCCCGCGCTACCTGCCGTTCCCACTTCTGTTGCGCGGTCCGGGCCGCGGGTTGCAATGACAGGACTTGCGCCTTCGCGGCTTCGATTCGTTTGGCGTAATCCTCCAGCTTCACCTGCTGGTCCGGCAGGGGCGCTTTGATATAAGGCTCTTCGTTGCCGAAGTTGTAGACAAAGCCGCGCTCCGGCACGTTGTTGAAGTAGGCAAAAAGCTGGTAGTAGTCCTTCTGGAGGATGGGGTCGTATTTGTGGTCGTGGCAGCGGGCGCATCCGACCGTCATGCCCAGCCAGACGGTGGAGGTGGTTTCCGTCCGGTCCGCCACATACTGTACCCGGAACTCCTCGTCGACGATGCCGCCCTCGGCCGAGGTGCTGTGGTTGCGGTTGAAGGCGGTGGCGACACGTTGTGAAACCGTGGCGTTGGGGAGCAGGTCGCCGGCCAGTTGCTCGACCGTAAACTGATCGAACGGCATGTTTTTCCGGAACGCGTCGATCACCCAGTCGCGCCAGCGCCACATGTCCCGCGGGCCGTCGGACTGGTAGCCGTTGGAATCGGCGTAACGGGCCGCCTCCAGCCAGCGGATCGCCATGCGTTCGGCGTAGCGGGGGGAGGTGAGCAGCCGGTCAACGACCTTCTCATAGGCGTTGGCCGACGTATCGTTGACGAACGCGTCCACTTCCTGCGGCGTGGGCGGCAGTCCGGTGAGATCAAAGGAGACACGGCGCAACAGCGTGGTTTTGTCCGCCTGGGGCGAGGGCTGCAGATTCTCATGTTCCAGACGGGCCAGAATCCAGCGGTCCACCTCGTTGCGAGCCCAATCCTGGCGTTTTAGTGGGGGATCTGGCGCCTTCCGGGGCGGCACCAGGGACCAGTGTGGTTCGAACTTCGCACCCTGCTCAATCCATTGGCGGAGGATCTCGATCTCGACGGTGGTCAACGGCTGGTGGCCCAGATAGGCCGGGGGCATGCGTTTGGCTTTGTTTGGTGAGGTGACACGCAGGTAGATCTCGCTGTGGGCGGGATCGCCGGAGGTAAGAGCGGTGCGGGCGCTGTCTTCCTTGTCCAGGCGGAGCTTACTCTTGCGGCTCGCGCTGTCCGGACCATGACAGGTGTAGCAGCGATCAGAGAGGATGGGCCGCACGTCCCGATTGAAGGAGACGTTGGCTGCCAAGGCAGGCAGACCGGCCGTCAACAGAATACAAATCAGGCGCCCAGACACACATCCCCCAGACGATCGCAATTCTGCCACAGTATATCGAATGAGGGATTGCTCACTGTGAACCTGTCACTCTTTCCGGCTGAGCCCGCCTTCCGTGACCGTCTGGCGGCCCGTCTGCGCACGCTGGCTGCGGAGGGCGTGTACTTCGGCACCAGTTCGTGGAAGTATCCCGGCTGGCTGGGGCAGATCTATACGCCGGAGCGGTATTTCACGCGCGGCCGCTTCTCGCAGAAGAAGTTCGAAAGTGAATGCCTGACCGAGTACGCCGAGATCTTTCCGGCCGTTTGCGGCGACTTCTCGTTCTACCAGTTCCCGTCGAACGGACTACTGGCAGAAACTGTTCGCCGCGGCGCCGCCAGGCCTGCAGTTTGCCTTCAAGGTTCCTGAGGAGATCACGGTGAAGGAGTGGCCGACGCACCTGAGGTACGGGGCACGCGGCGGGTCGTTGAACGAATCGTTCCTGAATGCGGACCTGTTCCAGAATGCCTTTCTGCGGCCGCTGGAGCCCTACAAAGAGCGCATCGGCGCCATGATTTTCGAGTTTGGAACCCTGCCCAAGCGGCATTACGACGGGGTGGAACCGTTCGCCGCCGACCTGGGCGGGTTTCTGGAGCAACTGCCGTCCGGATGGCGGTATTCGGTCGAGATCCGCAACAAAGAGTATTTCGAAGAGCGGTATTTCGCCGTCCTGCGCCGGAGCAACGTGGCGCATGTGTTCAACTCCTGGACCCGGATGCCGGAGCTTCCGGCGCAACTGGCGGAATCCTCGGCGTTTACAGCCGATTTCGTGGTGTCGCGGGCGCTGCTGCGGCATGGCCGTTCCTATGAACAGGCGGTGGAGAAGTTCCAGCCGTACAAGGAGATCCAGGAACCGAACCCGCCGGTGCGGGAGGGTCTGAAGGAGATTCTGGAGCGGGCTCGCAACAAGAAGCAACTGGCGTTCCTGTTTGTGAACAACCGGCTGGAGGGCAATGCGCCAGGGACCATTGCCGAGGTAACCGGGGTGGATCTGGGCTAACCGCGGAGCAGTCGCGAAAACCGGGGCGTGAGCAGGAGGAAGCCCGGTTTTCTCACAAACCGAGGCCGGTTTCGGGGTGCCGGCATCGACAGCAATGTCATAATTGCGCTAATCGGCCGAGGGGCAACGGCCGATGGTCTGTTGAGGAGGAGGGGGCATGAATTACCTCGGACGCGTGTTTGTAGTGTCTTCGCTGCTGGGTCTGTCTGCCTGGGCGGGACGACTGATCACGCCGGGACCCGATGAAGTTCTGACGCCGGACGAAGTGGTCATACGGTTGAAGCCGAACGGGGTCATCTCATCCGTTCTGGCCGGCTTCAACAACACGGTGACCGTCTCCGCGTCTCAATCCAATCTCAACCTGTACCTCCTGAAAGTTCCCTCCGCGATTCGCGATGTCATCCTCCAGCAACTGGCGGCGTTGAATGAAGTCGAGTATGCGGAGCCCAATCGCATTCGCAGCGCTTCGGCACTAACGCCGAACGACACCTCCTACTCAACGCAGTGGTGGCTGACGAAGATGCAGGCCACGGCGGCCTGGGGTTTGTATCCCGGTGTGTTTCCGGTTGCCGGGGCCTTTGGAAACCGGGTGCAGGTGGCGATTCTGGACACCGGTGCCGACTGCAATCATTCCGAGTTCATCAACCCGGGCGGAACCAACACGAACATCACCGGTGGCGGCCAGATCAACTGGTCGTTGAGCCAGGCGCTGGTCGCGACCACCGCAGTGGGCGCCGCCTGCCCCTGGCAGGACGATCATGGGCACGGTACCCATGTGGCCGGCATCCTGGCCGCGGCGACCAACAATTCGGCCGGCGTGGCTTCCCTCGGCTATACGGCTGAACTCGTCATCTACAAGATTCTGGATGGGACCGGGAGCGGCGACGATTTCACCATTTCGCAGGCCATTACGGCGGCGACGGACGCCGGGGCGCGGGTAATCTCGATGAGTCTGGGCGGCAATGGGTATTCGCAGAGTCTACAGGAAGCGATCGACTATGCCTGGAACCACAATGTAGTCGTCGTGGCCGCTACAGGCAATGCAAATACCTCGGCGCTGACTTATCCGGGGGACGCCAACTTCACCATGGGCGTGGGCGCCTCGGACTCCTCCGATGCCCGTGCGAGCTTTTCGAACTACGGCTTCGGTCTCGACGTGATGGCGCCAGGTGTGAGCATCTACTCCACCTACCTGAACGGCGGCTACGCCAATATGAGCGGCACCTCGATGGCGACGCCGAGCGTGGCTGCTCTGGCCTCCATGATCATCGCCTCCACGCCGAACCTCTCGGCCGATGCGGTGATGCAGAGGATCGAGATGTCGGCGGACACGACCATTGCGAACGGGCTCTGGGACGTCTATCTGGGATTCGGACGTGTGAACGCATACAGAGCGCTGAGCGGCTCACTGCCTGTGAAGAATGGCGGCGGCCTGGTGGGCCAGGTGGTGGATCCGTCGGGCAATGCGATCGCGAATGCCGCGGTGGGCATGGGTGGATTGAACGGCAACACGGACGCGAATGGTCTGTTCCGGTTCGCCAACGTTCCGCCGGGCACTTATACGTTCACCAGTTCGGGTGGCGGTTATTCGGCGCGCTCGCAGACTGTCGTCATTCCAGGCGGCGCGGATACGCACGTCCGGGTGGAACTGGGGACGTCAACCGGTGTGTTCACTGGCACGGTGCGCGATGGTTCGGTGCCCCTGCCGAACGTTGTGGTCCAGGCGCTGAGCGGCGGGTTGGTGCGGCAGGCCACAGTCACCGATGCCAACGGCCTCTACACGCTGACCGTGTCTGCCGGATCCTACATCTTACGTGCCAGTGCGGTGAGCCGTTCGACGCGGGTTTCCAGCGCGTCGGCAGTCTCGACCGGCGCTACCACGACGGTGAATTTCAACTTGCCCGCGATGGGTTCCATCAGCGGAGTGATCAGGAACCCGGCGGCAGTGCTGGTTTCCGGCGCGCAGATCACGGCCTACAATGCCACCGATTCCGGTGGCGGGACCTCGGCCGCGGATGGAAGCTATACCACTCTGGCCCTGCCGGCCGGCACGTATACGGTAGTGGTGCACGCGGTCAATAATCAGCCGGCGACGATCCAGAATGTGCAAGTGAGCGAGGGCCAGGTCACCGATCTGGATGTTCAACTGCCATCCAGTGCGGTGCTGACGGCATTGACACTGTCGCCCTCTTCTCTCGGTGGGGGCGCCAGTGGGACGGCGAATACTGTGACGCTTTCCGCTCCGGCGGGTCCGGGTGGAGCGGTTGTTACCCTCACCAGCAGCAAGCCCGCCGTGGCTTTGCCGCCCGCGACGGTAACCGTTCCGGCGGGTGCGACAGTGTCGAGCCCGTTCACGATTACCACGACCACGGTGGCGAGCAACACCCTGGCCACGATCAGCGCGACGCTGGGCGGCGTAACGAAGTCGGTGAACCTCAGCGTGGTTCCGTTTGCGGTCTACTCGGTTTACCTGTCGCCAAATTCGACCGGCGGTGGGTCGACGCACGACGGCGAATCGTGTGCAATTGAATTCGGTTGCGCCTCCGGGCGGCGCCGTTGTCGCTCTGGCCAGCGATACGCCCGGTGTCACGGTGCCGGCATCGGTGACGATTGCGGCTGGAACGAGCGTCTCGGCGTACTTCAACATCACCACTTCGGCAGTCAACGCCATTACTCCTGTGCAGATCACGGCGACATATGCGGGTTCGTCGAAGAGTGCAACCCTGACCGTGAATCCGACGGGCCTGGCGAGTTTCACGGTGAGCCCGGTGTCGATTGCGGGCGGCAAGCCGTTGAGCAGTGCTGTGGTCAAGCTGGATAGTCCTGCTCCGTCGGGCGGTGCGGTGGTGCAGTTGACCTCGTCCGATGCGTCCGTGCAGGTGCCGTCGCAAACGCTGATTGCCGCGGGCGCCACGGCGTCAGCGAACATCCCGATCACGACGAGCATTGTGGCGGCGAACGTCCAGGTGAATCTGACCGCCACCTACAATGGCCTGTCAAAGGTCGCCACGATTACCGTGACGCCGCCGGCTGTCAGTTCACTGATTCTGCCGGCGACGATCTCCGGCGGCAAGGCAATCACCAACGCCTATGTAGTCACGAGCGGTCCGGCGCCGGTGGGCGGCCTGGTGGTGAGTTTGTCGTCCTCGGATGCGTCGGTTGCGCCGCCCTCTACGATCACGGTGCCGGCAGGCGCCACGAGTTCGGGCTATTTCACCATTCCGACGAACCCCGTTTCCGGGCCCGTCTCGGTTATTGTGACTGCTACAGCAGGGGGTGTGTCGAAGACGGCGACGATCCAGGTGAAACCGCCGTCGCTGCTGAGCTTCTCCGCCAGCCCGGCGATCATTTCAGGCGGCAAGCCGATTACGAACGCGCAGCTCACACTGGACGGGCCGGCGGGTCCTTCCGGCGCGGCAGTGACCATCGTGTCGAGCGATGCGTCGATGAGTCCTCCAGCCACCTTCACGATCCCGGCAGGAGCCACTTCGTCGGGCTATTTCACGATTCCCACCAATGCTGTCTCGGCGGCGACGGCGGTCACCTTGACCGCGTCATTCGGCGGCGTATCGAAGGATCTTTCGTTCACTGTGAAGCCGCCATCCCTGTTGTCGTTCGCGGCCAGTCCGTTGACGATTGTTGGTGGCAAGCCGATCACGGCGGGCTCGCTGACGCTGGATGGTCCGGCGGGGGCTGCCGGCGCGGCGGTGAGCCTGGTGTCCAGCGATCCGTCGGTGGTGCCACCGGCCACGGTGACGATTCCGGCTGGAGCCACGACCTCAGCAAACTTCCCGATCAGCACGACTGCCGTCTCCGCCAGCATTCAGGTGACCGTGACGGCGTCGTACGGCGGAGTTTCCAAGGCAGTGACCTTCACTGTGAAACCGCCCTCGCTGTTCGCGTTCACAGTCAGCCCTCCGACGGTGAGCGGAGGCAAGCCGTTCACATCCGCCTATCTGACGCTGGATGGCCCGGCTGGACCGGCCGGGGCGGCCGTCACCCTGGTCTCTTCCGATCCTTCGGTGACACCACCGGCGACCTTCACGATTCCGGCGGGCGCGACAGTTTCGGGCTATTTCAGCCTGCCTACGAGCGCAGTATCCTCGACGATCTCCGTTACCTTGACCGCCAGCTTCGGAGGGGTGAGCAAGAGTGCCGCCGTGACGGTGAAGCCCACGGCGATTGCTTCGCTCTCCATCAGTCCATTGACGGTGTCCGGTGGGAAGAGCTTCACGGCCGCGATGGTGACGCTGGACGGGCCTGCGCCGCCGGGTGGGGCCAATGTAACGCTTGCTTCATCGGACGGCTCGGCCGTGCCTCCGCCGGTGCTGACGATTCCCGCGGGCGCGACGGCATCCGCCTACTTCAGCATCCCCACTAACTTTGTTGCGACGTCGAGGACGGTGACGATCACCGGCAGCTACGGCGGAGTGAGTAAGACCGCGAATGTGACGGTGAAGCCTACGGACTTGAGTTCCTTCACCGTGAGTCCCTTGAGCATCAAGGGCGGTGGCAAGATCTACTTTGGGGCAGGGCTCGACGGACCGGCGGCGCCAGGTGGAGCGGCCGTGGCGATCAGTTCCAGTGATCCGGCCGTGCCGGTACCTGCCTCGCTGGCAGTCCCGGCAGGCACGACGAGCGGCGCTCTGACGGTGACGACGTCCCCGGTCGCGGTGCAGACGACGGTTACAGTTACCGCTACATACGGTGCAGTCACCAAGACAGTAACGGTCACGGTGACGCCCTAAGCGGGTTCGGCGGCCTCCGGATTGCGTTCCTGTGACAGGAGCCAGAGCCCCAGGGCCATGACGACGCAGGCGACGCCGATGATGGTCCACGGGACATAGCGGGAACCGCTCAGGCCCAGTTCGTCCACGATGTTCTTGGAGCGGGCCAAAGCGGCCATGAGGCCGTTGTTGAGCGCGTGACAGATCACGCCCGCCGCCAGGGATTGTGTCTTCCACACGGCGTAACCAAATGCCACGCCCAGGGCGAAGGTGGGCAGCAACCGGTAAATGGAGGCGTGGGCCAGGCCGAAGAGCAGGCCAGTGGCCAGGATGGCGGGCCACATGCCGAGCCTGCGGAATCCGCTGAGAATGAGTCCGCGGAAGAGCGCTTCCTCGCAGAGGGCGGGAATCAGTCCCACCAGGATGAGGGCCTGCCAGAGCGGCGCTGGCTTGTCGTCCAGCAATAGCAGGCGTTCCATGGCCTTCTGCAGCGACTCCGGCGGCGGCAGCAGGCGCACCAGCAGGCCGCCGGCCACGGCCCAGGCGGATAGCCCGATGAGGATGCAGGCGGCGACAGCGCGCAAGGAAGGCAGGCGCAGCGCGAAGGTGTCGGTGAAGTCGTAGCCTTTCAGCCGGACCAGCGCGAGGCAAGGCAGGAGGAAGAAGCCGAACTGCATCACGATGAGTACGGTGGGCAGCCCGTATTTGGTGAGGCTCAGGCTGCCGTAGAAGGCCATGACCAAGGCGACGGCGAAGACCAGCACGGAGACGGCGGGTGTAGGCCGGGCGCCCGGGTGCCGGGAGAAGTCGAAGACGCCGGAGAAGTGCTCCTTGCCGCCCAGCAGAAGGGAATTGCGCTCAAAGATGTGAGCGGCGAAAACCAGCGCCAGCGAGGCGTAGCACAGCGAACTGAGCATGACCAGGAAAAGAGTGTCCGCCGCCCACTCTCCCAGGAAGACGCCCTTGATGAGCAGGGCGATGTTGACCACCGGGACAAAGGCGAGATAGCCGTTCAACTCGATGCCCGGCGTCATGGTGGCGACGAGCGGGACCAGCAGGCTCATGAGGATGGGTGTCAGGAAGTTCTGGCCATCCTTGAAGTCCTTGGCGAACGCTCCGACGGCGAGGAACACCGCGTTGATCATCAGCGAGATGGGCACCAGCATTACGAAGGCGATGAGGTAGGACGTGACCGGCACGCTGGTTTGCATGCCGGGGATCAGCTTAAGCCGCGTGAAGGTGAGCGAGAGGCTCAGCAGGTTGACGACCGTGGCGATCATCGCGATGCTCCACACCGCCAGGAATTTTCCCCCGATGATCTCCAGCGACTCGACGGGCGCGCAGAGCAGGGTCTGCATGGTGCCGCGTTCCTTTTCGCCGGCGGTCATGTCGATGGCGGCGTAGAAACCGCTCATGGCGGAGAAGAGGATCAACATGTAGGGCAGCAGCATGCCCACGAGCATGCCGGACTTGCGCTGTTCGCTCGCCACATTGGTGTTCTGGATGTCGATGCCGGTGGCGAAACCGGTGGGTAGCTTGTTCTGGGTTTCGCGGACGGCCAACAGGTCGAGGCGGTATTGCCGCAGGTGGTCGCTGATGCGATCGCGGGCCTTGCGCGAATCGGGACGGACGGAGTCGTAGAGGATGCTGGCGACGGCCATGTCGCCGCGCTGCAGCCGGATGCCGAAGTTCGGCCAGGCAATGAGGATGGCGTCGGCTTTGCGGTCGAGGATAGCCTGTTGAGCGGCCTTGGCCCAGATGGTGTCGGGCATCCGCTTCGGGACCGGCGGCTTGTCGTCGCCTTCCAGGTCGATGGGCGGGCTGGGCGGCGGCTTGAGCTGGTCCATCTCCAGGCCGGCGCGCACCATATCGGTGGCGCCCGCCCAGGGCAGCAGTTCGATCTTGCCGGACTTGAGCATGCGCTCCTGCGCATCCAACGGCAGCGTGCCCCAGACGGCCACACGGGAAGCCCGGGCAGCCTGCGCCGCCTCCTGTCCCTCCTGCAGCCGGCTGAGGCCGATCATCAGCAGGGGATAGAGCAGGATGGGCAGGCCGATCATCATGAAGATGGTGCGGCGGTCGCGCAGGGCCTCCCGCAGTTCCTTGCGGTAGATGGTGAAGACGGTGGCCGGTCTCATACAACTGCTCCGTTGCGGCGTGCGCCGATGTTTTTCAGGAAGGCGTCGGTGAGGTTGGGGCAGCCGGAGCGTTCCAGCAACTCAGGCACGGTGCCTTCGTCGACGATGCGGCCCTGGTGCAGCAAGGCAATACGGTCGCAGAGATATTCCGCTTCGCCCATGATGTGGGTGGAGAAGATGACCGCGCGGCCGGCGGCTTTTTCGCGGCGGATGGCCTCGACGATGAACTGGCCGCTGACGACGTCGAGGGCATTGGTGGGCTCGTCGAGAATCAGCAGGTCGGGTTCATGCAGGAAAGCGCGGGCGATGTTGGCGCGCTGCTTCTGGCCGGAGGAGAGAGTGCCGCAGGGTCGGGAGGCGAAAGACGACATCTCGAGCTGCTCGACGAGTTCCTCGATGCGGTGGTGCAGGGCGCGTTCATTCATGCCGTAGAGGCGGCCGAAGTATTCCAGGGCCTCCCGCGGATTCAGGCGCTGGTAGAGCTGGGTGTCTCCGGAATGGAACCCGATCTTGCTCTTCGTGGCCAGCGGGTCGCGCGCGACGTTGATGCCGTTGATGAAGACCTCTCCCGCATCCGGCGTCAGGATGCCGGCGATCATTCGCAGGATGGTGGTTTTTCCAGCGCCGTTGGGTCCGAGTAATCCAACGACTTCCCCGGCCGCGACAGCCAGGCTGACGTGATCGGCGGCGTGCACCTGGCCGAAGGACTGGTAGCCCTTCCGCCCGCAAGGTCTGATTCATTTGACTTCCCAATGATCGGTATCAAATCGAGCGAAGGATTCGTTCCAGGTTCCGAATTTTGTAGCCATCTGCCCTCCGTCCACCACCAGCGTGGTGCCTGTGATGAAGGACGCCAGCGGCGAGGCGAGGAAGGCGACGGCGCTGGCCACTTCCGCGGGCCAGCCGCCCCGTCCGAGAGGGATGTGCCGGAAGTAGTCCTTCAATACCTGCGGCTGGGAGAAGTGCGCCTGGGTGAGGCGGGTGCGGATGAGTCCGGGACAGACGGCGTTGATTCGGATCCCGTACGGGCCGAGTTCACCGGCGGCCGTGTGGACGAGCCCCAGCAGGCCGGCCTTGGTGGCGTTATAGGCGATGAGATCGGGCTCGCCGTCGTAGGAATTGGTGGACGCGGTCAGCACAATGACGCCGCTGCGCCGGGGCTTCATCTGGCGGGCAGCCAGTTGGATGGTGTGGAAGGCTCCGGAGAGGTTGATAGCCAGCAGACGGTTCCACTGTTCGGCGGTGGTTTCGTCCAGTGGGGCCACGGAGACGGCGCCGGCGTTGGCGACCACGATGTCGAAGGGGCCTTTGGTTTCAAAGGCTTCGGACAGGGAGTCCGGGTTGCTGACGTCGACGGGCGGGTCCGATTCGAGGTCGGCGACGGTGACTTCGGCGCCGCAGGACCGGAGGGCCTCCGTGATCGAAAGTCCTATGCCGTTGCTGCCGCCGGTGACGAGAGCTTTGGCGCCATTGAGATCGAGCCGCATGAAGCACGATTGTAGCGGGAATGAGGGGTGTCAGGCAGGGGACCTACCGCCGGAGATGTGTCGCATCCGGGTATGGGTATGCCACACTAATCTTTTCGCAATGAATCCGCAGGTAAAGATCGAATACGATACCGAGAGAAAGATCCGTACGCGCAATAAGACGTACTACCGGGTGAACCACTGGCCCATCTGGATCTTTGTTTTCTTCCTGATCCCCGGTCCGGTGACGTTTAAACTGTTCGCCGAAGGCTTTGGCGGGAATATGGTCTGGTGGCTGGCGGCGGTCCTGGTGGGGACGGGCATTGCCGGCTTGCGCGGGCGGCTGCCGGGGTCGGAACCGGCTCCGTATATCATCCGTTTCACGGAGGACCGGCCGAATCCTCTGTATCGCCGGATTTGCTATACATTCGCCTGGGGCGCGGCGATCAGCTATGGCCTGTTGAATCTGGTGGGTCTGGTGGTGGCGGTGACGACCGGCAAGTGGATGATGAAGCAGATCTACTGGTACGGCTACTTCCCGGTGGTGATTCCGGTATGGATTCTCGGCGCGCTCGGCAAGCTGCCGCGTGTGAAGCCCTCGACGGCCGGAGAAGGGCACGAGCGGCGTTATTTCTACGGGACCGTGTGGGCGATGTGCATTGCGCAGCCGACGGTGGGGATTCTGTGGAAGGTGCTGCCTCGCAACCATACTTCCGACGTGATTGAGCTGGTTACCTTCATCGGGGTGCTGGCGGCGGTGGGCTGGATGAGCGTTCGCGGGTTGCTGCCACGCACGCGGCGCATCCTGCCGGGAGAGATTGCGGCTCTCGATTAGGATCCGAGCAGGCAAACAAAAAGGCCGGCAAAATGGGGCGGTCCCCGTTCTGCCGGCCTTCTTATTGTTGCGGCCTAGATGCCCGTGATGGTGAAGTTCAGCGTGGCGTCGCCGGCCTGCAGCCGGAACACGTTGTCACCGGGGGTGGCACCCGGCCGGATAGTAACGGCGTATATGCCAGGCCAGTCGGAATCGTAATTGACGACTCTTCCAGTTGCTCCACCTCCGGAGACGACGGCGATCGTGGGACTGACATCGCCTAGGGCGTTTCCAGCTGCGTCCAGCACCCGGAAGTAGATTGTGGTATTTGTTCTTCTGCTAACGCTGCCGGCGCTGTACATGATGTTCATGCTCATGGGCGTGCCCGTGGAGGATGCGAACCAGTAAGGCACGCGCGACGTCTTGCCCGTGTTGGCGGAAGTAATGGTGATGGCGCCCTGGTAGGCGCCCGCGGTCATCCCGGCTCCGTTCCACGAAACCACGACATCGGTGGAAGCACCGGCTTCGACGTCGACACTCGGCGTGGCGATGGAGATCTGGAACTGGTCCGTGCCGCCTTCCGAGGCGAGGGTGAAGGTGTCCTTGCCGCCCCCGATGTTGGTCAGAGTGAGGGTGCGGGCGAGCTGGGCGTCGCTGCCGCCCGTGCCCAACGGCAGAGTGGCGGGATAAGCGGTGACGGTTGTGTTCACGGCGGCGCTGGCGTCGACGAGTCCGCCGCCAACCTGCTGCACTGTGGCGGTGCCTCCCGTGATGCCGGAAGCGGTCGCGCCATTGTTGATGATCATCGAACGGTACTGATCCACGGTCAGGCCCGGATGCAGGCTCTTCAGCAGAGCGGCGGTACCGGCCACGAAGGGCGTGGAGAAGCTGGTGCCGTCCACCAGGATGTAGCCGCTGGCGTCGTACATGTCGCCGTAGTAATCGAGCGTCTGGGTGCCGGTGTAGAAGTTGCTGCCGACGGCCACGATCTCAGGCTTGATGGCGCCATCGACGCTGGGCCCGATGGCGCTGAAGTCCGTCAGGCGATTGGGCGTCACGGGCACGCTGCCGATATCGAAGTGCATCGTGGTGGAGAGATCGGCCTGGGCGGCGAGTCCCTGCTTCACCGTGGTTCCGTCGCCATAGCTGATCGCCTGGGACGGCAACGTGGCGGTGCCCACGCTCATGTAGATGGGATCCGGCGCCGTGTCGCGCATATAGATCAATGCGCCGACAGCGCCCGCATTCCGGGCGTTATTGATTTTGATTTCGAAGGTGCAATCGCCACGCTGGATGAGGGCGATTTTGCCGTTGAGGCTGCCGGACTGGAACGCTGAACAGCCCAAGCCATTGCCGTCGAGCGCGGATACGTCGGCGAGATTGCCGGTGACCGGAGTGGAGCCGGCGGGTGTGTAGCCGTTGTAGGCGACGTAGGAACCAAGGCTCGCGACTTCGACACTGGAGGCGAACGTGCGGTCGTTCGTTGTGGCGCCAACCGCAATGGCGGACGGGGCGGTGGCCGGCGAGCCGATGGTGTTCAGCCCGGGTCCGTTGTTGCCGGCCGCGATGACGACGATGACGCCGGCTTGGGTGGCACGTTCGACGGCGGCAACGTCCAAGTCGTCGGCGAGGCGCGGCGCGAAGTCGTCGCCGACGCTGAGGCTGATGACGTCCATTCCGTCGGCAACGGCGTCGTCAAATGCCTTGATGATGGCGTCGTCGGTCGCGTAGTCGTTATAGCCGGGGGTTCCAAAGATCTTGTAGACGCCCAGAAAGGCCTTCGGCGCGACACCCTGGATGGTGGCGAGCGGCCCTTCGGAGCGGACTCCGGCGGCGATGGTGGCCAGGGCGGTGCCGTGACCGACGTGATCGCGGGGCGTGTAGTCCACGTCACGGTACTGCAGCAGGTCGACATAGCTGCGCGCGACGATGACCTTGTTATTCGTGTAGTTCAGATCGAAGACGGTGTTGGCGCGAGGGAAAGAGTCCGGCACGACGAGGGAGCTGTCCTGAAACGCCGGGTGGGTCGACTCGATGCCGGTGTCGATGACGCCGATCTTGATGCCGGCGCCCGCGTTGCTTTCGCCGAACTGATTCCAGACGTCAGTGACCTTGTGCAGCAGCACGGCGCGATCGAGGACGCGATGCAGCAGGCGTACAGGCACGACGCGCTTCACGCCGGGCAACTGGGAGAGTTGCGCCGCGGTGGCTTCGTCCGCCTGGACAAACATGGCATTGGCGATGGTAGTCACGGAATCGAGCACGACGCCCCGGCGCCGTTCGATGCTGCCACGCATGGTGGCCTGTTCTCCGCGCACACGGGTTCGAAATGCTTCGGCCTCCGTGCCGCGCAGATCGGCCCGCCGCCCCCGGGTCCGGGTCATGTGGTCCGACACCGGCTCCGTTGTGAGTTCAACAATGTAGCGCCCTGGAAGTACTTCCGCGAAAAGCCCTGGGGCCAATGCCAGCCAGAAGGCCAAAAGAATCGAGTTCCGTCTCATGGTTTGTAGAATCTTCGTTCTGATCTTTTAGAATATATCGGCCAATTGTCCGGTCGCCTTCACCAACTCCGAAATGGACCCTATCGGATTGAACCCAAAAGAGCGCTTCGGGTTGCCGGCTGCAGGGTGTGACGCGGGCCGCGCGCGCCGCGTCTCAGTTTTGAGGTTAAAGATATGCAAAAGCCCCACCCGCCCAGCCGGACCACGCGAGAACCGCCACAATGTACTGATGCAAGGAGAGTTGGGTGCGTTACAGGGTCGTCTGGTCGGGTGGTGGAAGGGCACAGCCCGCTTTGATTTCCTTAACAATCTTGATGCAGGATTTACCAGCGGATGACGGGTGGGAGCGCCGGGATTGGGTATGCTCAAGAATGAGGCAGTCCCGGATCCGGCTGTATCTTTATGATGGACCTGCACAAAAACAAGAGGCAGGCGCTGCTCTCCTGGCTGTTCGTGGGCCTGCTGGCGGGCCTGCTCGGCGTGCTGGGTTGGCTGCAGTTCGATTGGATCTCCCAGGTCAGCTACGCCGAACGAGCCAGGCTGAAAGAGAGCCTCGGAACAGGGCTGCGGCGGGTGAGCCAGGACTTCAACTCCGAGCTTCAAACGGCGTGTTCGGCGCTGTTGGCGAATGACCCGATCGAGCCCATCCAGCGCGAGGAGGAGTACGCCGCGCGCTATGTGCACTGGCGCGAGTCCACTCGGCACCCAAGGCTGTTCCGGCGTGTAATTGTCGCAACGCCTGCCGGGACGACGCTGAAACTCCGCGAACTGGACTTCGAAAATGAGACGTTCCGCAGTGTTGAGTGGCACGCCGAATGGCCTGCACTGCGGGCTCGGCTGGAGTCGCAACTGAATCGATCGGAGTTTGGCGGGCGGCGGCCGTTCTGGGCCGGCAGCGCGGCGGAGTCGGCGGTGGTTGAGCTGCCAAGGGTTCGGATTCCAGATGGACCCGGCGGCGCGCCCAGGCCGCCGAAACAGATGGCGCCTCCCGGCGATCCGTTCGCCCCGCGGGATCCTCCGCCCGGCGGAGACCGGCGCGGCGACCACCACGAACTGCGCCGCGAGGATTTCTTCCGCCTGAACGTGGAATGGCTGTTGATTGAATTCGACCTCGACACGATCCAGAAGGAAGTACTTCCTGAATTGCTGAGCCGTCACCTCTTTGGAAGCGCGGTGCCGGAGTATCAGGTGGAGGTGACTCTGCGCGATCGTCCGGAGCAGCTGATATTCAGCTCCGCCGGAGACAAGAAGGCGAAGATCGGTGAGGCCGCGGACGCTTCCACGAATCTGATGGATGTCCAGTTTGAACAAGTCATGCGGCGAGCGGCCATGAACCGGGCCAGGGAAGCAGGCCGCACGTGGTTTGGCGGCCGGGCCGGTGGCGGGCCTGGCGGTCCCCGGGAGGGTCCGCCGGAGTGGGGCCGCTGGGTGATGTCGGTGCGGCACAAGTCCGGTTCGCTGGAAGCTGTCGTGAATCAGGTGAGATGGCGCAACCTTGCCGTCACTTCCGGGGTTCTTCTATTGATGGTTGCCGCCATCGCGATGCTGGTGCGCTATACACAGCGCGCCCAGCGGCTGGCTCATATGCAGATGGAATTCATCACAGGCGTCTCTCACGAACTGAAGACCCCGCTGACCGTGATCCGTACGGCGGGTCACAATCTGGGCGGAGGACTGGTGCGTGACGAGAAGCAGGTGCAGCGCTATGGGAACCTGATCCGCGAGGAAGCGGAAAAGCTGACGGCGATGGTGGAGCAGGTGCTGCGCTTCGCCAATGCGAAAGCGGGGCGGGTGATTGGCGAGCGGGAAGCGGTGAACGTCCCCACGCTGCTCGAGTCCGCTGTGTCTTCGGCATCCCCTGTACTGGACAAGTCCGGTTGCGTGCTGGAACAGAGCATTGATGAGGACCTGCCGCCGGTGCTGGGCGATCCCATTGCCTTGAAGCACGCCGTGCAGAATCTGCTGACGAACGCCGCGAAGTACGGTTCGGATGGACACTGGATTGGTCTGACAGCGGCCCTGACGAAGGACGGCGACGCGCCCTGCGTCGAGATCCGTGTAGCCGATCGGGGCGCCGGCGTGGCGCCGGACGAGATCGACCAGATCTTCGATCCGTTCTATCGTGGGAAGAAGGCCGTCGAAGACCAGATTCATGGAACGGGATTGGGCCTGAGCCTGGTCAAAAGAATCGCGGAAGCGCACGAAGGGAAAGTTTCGGTAAGGAGTGGGCCGGGAACGGGCGCGGTGTTCGTCCTCAAACTCCCCACTGTTCCGGCCGACCAACGGAATGAGTTCGCGAATACTGCTTATTGAAGACGAGCCCGGTCTGGTGCTCACGCTCTCTGATTTACTGGCCGCGGAAGGCCACGAGGTGGATACGGCGATGGACGGTGTGACCGGCCTCGCCAAGGCCCGGGAAGGCCAGTGCGACCTCGTCATCCTGGATATCATGCTGCCGGGGAAGAATGGCCTGGAGGTCTGCCGTGAACTGCGGCAGCACGGCTCGGATGTCGCCATTCTGATGCTGACCGCGAAATCACAGGTCATCGACCGCGTGGTGGGGCTGAAGCTCGGCGCTGACGACTATCTGACGAAGCCGTTCGATCCATCGGAGCTTCTGGCTCGTGTGGAAGCCCTGTTGCGCCGCGTGCACAAGGAGAGCTTCCCGGCGGTGCTGCGCTTCCAGTTCGGCTCCGTCCAGGTGGATTTCGAAAAGGCTGAGTTATTGAAGGACGGCCTGCCGGTGAGCCTGGCCGGTAAGGAACTGCAGTTGCTGCGGTATCTGATCGACCATCGCGGCAAGGTGATCTCCCGCGAGGAACTGCTGAAGAACGTGTGGGAGTACCAGTCGGATATCTCCACTCGCACCGTGGACGTGCACGTGGCCTGGCTGCGGCAGAAGATCGAAGAGAATCCTCAATTCCCACGTTTCATCCGGACCGTGCGCGGCTCCGGATACCGGTTCGCGACCTAGCGATTACTGCTTCTTCTTCACACTGGGCGCGGGTTCGGGATCCGGAACGACTTCCGACGGATCCGCCTTGCGCCACCCCTTCTTCTCGCTGGTCGTTGCCGCCGGCTGTGCCGGCTTGTCGTCGACGGTGGCCGGTGCGGCGCTGGAGCCTTCCGCCGGCGCGCCCACATTCGGATTCGGACCGCGCGGGCCCGACGAGTCGTCCAGTACAACTCGGCGCCGCGGCCGGACCGGCTCCGGAGCGGAGTTGGATGCGGGCTGGCCGTCACCTGCCGCAGGCGTTTGCGACTGGCTCACGACCGTGGCATCAGACTGGGCCGCGGAGTCGATGTTCGTGGGGGCATGGTAGCTGCCACGGTAGCGGATATCAGCTCCGGGATAACGGATGCGGGCTGAATCCGCCAGCGCAATCTCAACGCGGTTCTCCTCGCCTGGCTTGGTGCCGGGCGGCAATTGGAAGTAAATCGCGTAACGCTGCCGGATGCGCGCCAGTGTTGTTTCGAAGGCCGAAGCATCCTGAATGCTCATGCTGTCGCCGCCCGATTCGCGGGCGATCTCGGACGTTCCGGCAGACTGCGTGCGCGAGCCCATCCCGCCGCCGCCCGGGTAGCGGCTGCCTCCGCCGCCAGGAATCCGGCCACCGCCGCCACCACCCCAGATGATGTCCGGGATGGAGCCGCCGCGAGGCCAGGAGTTGCCGCGCCGGCCGCCGCCGGGCGGATACTGCCCGCCACCTTGCGGATAGCCGCCGTGGCGGCTGCTCATGGCGTCAGGAGCGATGATCGCGCTCAGCACCGTGTCGGCTTCAGCCAGAGCCGTACCGACGCGGGCTTCACTGCGGTCTTTCTCCGTCTGGTCGTCGGTCATGATCACAATCGCCCGGCGCGCATCCTTGCGGGCGGATCTCCGCATATAGTTCGCCGCGTCCAACAGGCCGCGGGTGATGTCTGTCCCGCCGTTGAATGTCTCGCTGCGCAGCAGGCTTTCGAACTCATGCTCGACATCGGCCTTGTTGGAGCGGAAGGGCAGCCGGACGCGGGTGGATCGGTCAAATACCATCATGGCCACACGGTCGTCAGGGCCCAGCACGCGCAGAGCGTCGTGCGAGGCGTCGGCCATGCGTTGCACGTGGGAGCGCATGCTGCCGCTGACGTCCAGCAGGAGGATCACGTCCACCGGCATCTCTTCCCGCGCGAAGTTGCGGACTTCCACGTGCCGTCCGTTCTGCGTCAGCGTGAAATCCTCGCGGCGCAGACCCGTTACGGCCCGGCCATCGCGGTCCAGCACCTGCGCGTCGACCCGCACCAGGGATACATCGCTTTTGAAGGTGACGTCGCCGTCGTCCGCCGGCAAGGCGGCGCCGCAGGC
>JASGIE010000051.1:0-12611 GCA_049841055.1 Paludibaculum sp.
CTTACGCCACAGCCCGGCGCCTCCTGTCGACTCCGCCGGCACGCTTTGCCTCAAGGTCAGAGTCTCCGTCAGACGTCCAGCTCCAATGGACGAGAAGGTCGCATGGAACTCCTCCCGGTTGTGGAAGCCTAAGAGTGTATAAGGTGGAACGAGTCCCTGTTCTCTGGTGTAGTTGGCGGCCACGGTCCCCAGGAGCGTTGAGTTCTGGGTGAGGGTCGAGCCGTTGTCGCGCTCTTCGCTGAACGCGTCCAACCGCAGGAACAGTTTGTCGTGCTGCGTGAAGTAGTCCGCTCGCACCGTCCCGGTGGCGAACTTGATATTCGCCTTCGTGTCGATGGGTCCGCGGGCGTAGGCCGGAACAATGTAATAGCCGTCGGTGGTGAAGCCGCGTCCGTTGCCGGAGACCGCCCAGCTCTGGCCCAGGTAGATCGATCCGGCACCTTCCACCATGTGGCTCTGCTGGTTGCCGCCTTCATAGCCAAGCCAGGCCCGGCTCTTCTGCGGTTCCTTCGAAAACAAGGTCACTGCTCCGCCCATGGCCTTGTCGCCGAAGACACTCGTCGACGCGCCGCGCGAGACCTCGACACGATCCAGTTCCTCGGGGTTGACCCTGGTCCAATAGATCCACCCGCCGAAGGGGCTGTTCAATGGGACGCCATCCCAGAGGACGACACTCCGGCTCGCGCCGCTCGACCCAATACCCCGCAAACTCACGCCTTGCGTCGTCGGATCGGCTACGAGGGAGGACGATCGCCGGAATAGTGAGAAGCCCGGCACGAGCCTCAGGCGGTCGTCCATATTGACACCGGGCGCCTGCTGAACTTGCAGTGCGTTCAAGACGGTCAATGCGGCAGGGGCCTCTGTGCTGACGTGCTCCGTCACCGTGATCGAGGTCTTAACTGGTTCGGGCTCAGTCTTTTGCTGTGAAAGCCCAGTGATCGGGAGCCAGAATGCGAGCGTTGTTCCAATCGCAATCTTCCAGCCGGCGCGGCGATGAGGTAAAGACGATGGCGACACTCTCTTCTTCCAGATTCCTGAGGGGAGCGGCCCTGTGTCTGCATTCGACCAGAGCCAGATACTTTAGGATAACGTACACGTCGCCTTCCACCGGAGTGAGGACTTCGAAATCCTGTGTCCGGAACCGGACACGCGATCCGGCCTGGATGCAGCGCCAGGCCAGGAACGCACAGCACTCCACTGCCTGCTCGAACCATTCCTCACTCTCGCGGGGCACTTCCAGGTCCAGGAACAGCGTGATGAGATGCTCCTGTTCGCGGGCGAACTCTCTCTACCTGCAACTCACCCGTATGGGCCGTGGCCCGCCAATCGACATGCCGCGCGCTTTCCAGCATCTCGTACGGCCGAATGCGGTAGAAGTCGTGGCCGCGCCCGCGAAATCGCGTTTCCGCCTCCCCATTGACATCCGCCAGGATCTGCTCGAAACCCGGCTGAGGTTCAAGGGCGGGGTACACCAGCACATCCCGCTTCATCGTGACCCGCGCCCGGCGTTCCGCGAATCCGGACGGGAATCTCGATGAGAATAGAAAGCTGTCCTCTGTTCGCAGGCCGCGGCGTCCGAACCGGACTTCCACTGTTGTCTCGATCGAGTCCTCCTCCGGGGATCACTGGAAAGTAGAGGTCGGTTGTGAAGACGCTATCTTCCACGCCCACCAAGCGGATGGAGAACGAGGGCATCCAGCTCTTCTCGTTTCGAAGGACTACCTTGGCGGCGACGGGCCGTTTGGCCGCGATGTGGTCCGGCAGTTGGATGTCGAGTTCCAACCCCGCGATTCCGATGCGGCTGACGAAACTGCTCACCAGCAGGGTGGCGAGCATCGCCGCCAACAGCAGGAAGAGAAGGTTGTTGGCCGAAGCGAAGGCGGCGAATCCCGTCAGGGCCAGCGCCAGCAGAAAAACGAGGCCCGTCGAGGTCACGCGCTCGCGAACCCGAGCCTCCAACCACTGTTTGAATTCAATCCGCTTCCTGCGTATCGAAGATCGCATCGCTGGTCTCGTTCGTGCGGGCGCGTTCGATCTCAACATGGCACGATCGAAAGTTCTCATGTCAGCACTTCCGCCGAGCCCGTCCGCCTCAGCCGTACGCTGGGCCTGTTCCAGTTGCTCATCATGGGCGTCATCATGGTGCAGCCCACCGCGCCGATGCCGCCCTTCGGAGCTATCAGTGCAGGCGCCAACGGACATGTGGTCACCACGGTTCTCATCGCCATGTTCGCGATGCTGCTGACGGCGTTGAGCTACCGCATGGCTCGAGCCTATCCCAGCGCCGGCAGCGCTTATACGTACGTGGCCCGCGAGATCCACCCCGCGCTGGGCTACCTCACCGGCTGGAGCATGCTGCTCGACTATGTCGTCAATCCGCTCATCTGCACCATCTGGTGTGCCCGGGCGACCATGGGCCTCTTCCCCGGCACGCCTTACTGGTTCTGGGCGCTCGCCTTCGTTACGCTCTTCACCTTTATGAATATGCGCGGCATCCAGGCCACGGCGCGCACCAATGAGATGCTGACACTCGCCATGAGCGTGGTGATTATCTGGATGCTCGGAGCCTCGGCCCGCTATCTCTTCAACCTCCCCTCTCTCTCCGGTTCCGACTTCCTGCGGCCGTTCTATGACCCGGCGCGCTTCTCCTGGGGCTCGCTGTCAAACGGAGCCTCCATCGCCGTGCTCACCTATATCGGTTTCGACGGCATCTCCACTCTCTCCGAGGAGGTGAAGGATCCACGGCGCAACATCCTGCGCGCCATGGTCGGCACGTGCCTCATCATCGGGGTCCTCTCCGCCGTCGAGGTGTATGCCGCCCAGATGGTCTGGCCCGCGTCCCAGCCGTATCCCGACAGCGACACCGCCTACATCCACATCGCCGGACGCGCCGGCGGTCAGATCCTGTTCCAGGTGATGTCGTGGACGCTGGTCGTCGCGACCATCGGTTCGGCATCGGGCGCCATGCTGGCGGGTGCCCGGCTGCTTTATGGGATGGGCCGAGACAATGCCATCCCGAAGTCGTTCTTCGGTTATCTCCACCCTGTGCGCCGCATCCCCAGCCGCAACGTCGCCCTGATTGGCGTTCTCTGCGCGATTGGCGCCTTTTCCATGAACTACCAGACCGGCGCCGAGTTGCTGAACTTTGGAGCGCTCATCGGGTTCACCGGAGTCAATGTCTCCAGCCTGGTTCATTACTACCTGCGAGGCCGCGACCGTCACTGGTCACACCTCATTTTGCCGGCCGTGGGCGGGCTGGTATGTCTCTATCTTTGGCTGAGCCTGAGCGTGCTAGCGAAGACAGCCGGCGCCATCTGGCTGATCGCCGGGGTCGCCTACGGAGCATGGAAGACTTCGGGGTTCAAGAAGAACATGATCGACTTCGACGCGCCTGTCGGCGAGTAGCCCTGACGCGGTCATCCGCGAACCGCGCTGCTCTCAGTCGAGAGGTGTCCCATATTGTACGAAAGGCTCTCGGCCATACTGCCCCCGGCCATGGTCGACGATTGCGCCTGAAGGTTGCGTCCCAAGTGTCTCCCTCCAAACGAACAGAAGGCCGGCCTGCTCTTTTCAGAGCCGGGCCGGCCTGTCTGTTACGTGGCTCCTCGCTCTGACAGATGTGGATCAGAAGTAGTACTTGAACCCAAGCTGAACGTTCCGGTTTCCTACCTTCGTGCCGGTGATCTGGCCGAAGCTGGTGGAGCCGAAGCTTCCGTTCGGATCACCGAACACGGGGTGGTTGAAGGCGTTCTGTGCTTCCAGCCTGAACTCGAATCGCTGCCGCTCGGTCACCTGGAAGCTCTTCAATAGGGCAGCGTCGAACATCTTCATACCCGGACCACGGTAGGCGAGTGTCCGAGGGGCGGAGCCCGGAACATCGATGTCGGGCTTGGTGAACGCGGCCGGGTTGAACCAGCCGTTCGTGCGGCTCTGGATCGATCCGGAGGTGGATGGACTGCCCACCAGGTTGGGGCGCTGTGTGCCGTCCCAGATGTTGCCGCCTGACTGTGTCACCTGCAGCGGCATGCCCGCGGAAAGCGTGGCGAGGCCGCTCACGTTCCAGCCGCCGGCCAGCAGTTGCCACGCGCGGTTCATGTTCGCGCCAAACTTGCGGCCTTTGCCGAACGGCATCTCATAAGCGCCGGTGATGACGGCGCGGTGCGAGATGTCGTGGGACGACAGCGAGCGCTCGCTCCGCAGGTCCCAGATGTTCTGGAGGGAGGAATTCCGCCCAGCCAGCCGTAGTTGCCTGAGCCGTAGGAAGCGTCGTCGATCATCTTCGACCAGGTGTAGTGGGCCAGCATGGTGAGCCCCTTCGAATACCGTTTCTCCCACTTGAGCTGGAGTGCATGGTAGTTGGAGTCGGCGCGCGGCGGGTTCGGCCGGTGCCGACGCTGGTCCCGTCGAACTGCGGCATGGGCCGCAGCAGCCTATACATCTGGATCGTTGGGTTTTTGAGGTTGGTCGCACGCGGGTCAGTGATCTGGCCGTAGAACGGATTCGTCACTGGCCGAAGTAAGGGTATTCCGGCCCAGGGTCCAATACTGCGGCGCCAACGGAGAGAGCGTGGTCACGGGCATGAATAGATGGGTTCCGCGGCTGCCGGTGTAGTTCATCTCGAATACCGACTGCCAGCCAACTTCGCGTTGGATGGAGAAGTTCCAGGAGTGGTATTCGGGGTTGCGGCTGTTGGACCCGAGAATCTGGTGCCGGCGCCCAGTCCGATGAAGGTGTTGTCGCCCAGCGAGCGGCCCGGCGGCAGCAGGATCCCATCCGGGTAGGGATTGTTCAGCTTGGCGTAGAGCGTGGCATTCGAGTCCAGCGAAGAGTTCGACGTGCGAGTTGATGTTGAAGCCTGCGCCGGTGTGGCCGAACACGGTGGCGCGGCTCAACTGATAGAACAGCCCGTAGCCGGCGCGAATCGCCGTTTTGTTGTTCAGCGCGTAAGCCAGGCCGACGCGCGGCTGCCAGTTGTTCATGTCGGAGTTGAACGGCGAGCGTTTGTCATCGTCGTTAAATCTGAAGACGCCGCGGGTGTTGTAGCCGGGGGCCTGTACGGGCGATTGGGCATCGAGGTCCCAATAGCTGTAGCCGGTTTGTGGTTTCCCAGCGCGGTACATCGAAGTCGTAGCGCAGGCCGAGGTTGACGGTGAGTTTGCTGGTCAGCTTCCAGTCGTCCTGGATGAAGAAGCCCCAGTAGGCCGACCTGGTGAACGCCTTCGGTTCGATGTGGTACTCGCGTCGGAGGTCCACCAACCGGTCAGCATGGTGGCCAGGCCGTTGCCTTCATCGCCGGGGCAGGAGAAGCGATCCTTGCAGGTGATGCCTCGGGCGAAGTAGTATTGTCCGGACGGGTACCCGGGCTGGGCATAGTCGAGGAAGTTCTTCCGGTACTCGCCGCCGAACTTGATGTTGTGACCGCCGATGAACTTGTTGGCGGAAGCGGACTAGTGATGCACGCCCTCCTGCCGATCCATCACGATCCAGCCTTCCGTGCCGATGTCCTGATAGCCCTCAGGGCCGATGCGTTGGGAAGACCAGGAGCGTCGCATTGTCCTTCATGTATTTGGGGAACCCCAGTGAGGTGAGGTCGAAGTTGGGCACCATCGGGTTCCGGAAGTAGGTGGAGTAGGTGAGGCCATAACGAGCGGACCACAGGAACGTGGGGCTCTGCGCGCGCGTGAAGTCCGCTACCATCGAGTGGGTTGTGCCCATGTTGGGGCCGTCGGTTGAAGGTGAATGCCGGGATTCCCGTCGCCAAACAGGTTGGCCGGATTGCCGGTGCTGCGATTGTAGCTGTATCGGCCCGTGAGGCGGCTGCTTGTCGCTGAAGTTGTGGTCGCCCTTCAGGTTGGTCTGGTGACCACTGCTGAGATTGATGCCCTGCTCGTACCAGTTGTTCGTTTCGGTGAAGGGCGCGCCGGGCTGGTTGGGTTTGGGAGAAGTACTCCAGGGCCTTCAATGCGATCGGATCCATCATCCCCTTGGGGACGATGTTGCCCGCGAAGGGCCTGCGTTCGATATTGCCCGCGGCGTTGGTGAAGGTGTCGTAGGGGTTGTAGATCGTCATCAACTGGCCGGAACCATTGAAGGTCTGCGAGAAGTTGCCGTCCCGCTGGAGCAGCGTCGGCCAGGAGGCAGTTTGCTCGGTCGGGCTCTTGGACTTGGTGTACTCGTACGAGGCGAAGAAGAAGGTCTTGTTGCGGACCACGGGTCCGCCGATGACGCCGCCCAGTTGATCGCGGCGGTAGAACGGCCGGTCGCGGCCGGATTTGTTGGAGAACCAGTTGTTCGAATTGAGATCCGAATGGCGCAGGAAATAGTAACCGGTGCCGTGATACTCGTTGGTGCCGGACTTGGTCACCATGTTCACCACCGCGCCGCCCGTCTGGCCGTATTCCGCGCTGAAGAAGTTCGTCTGCATTTTGAACTCCTGCACGGCGTCGACGGAGGGGCTGAATTTGAGATCGGTGATGCCCGAGTTCTGCTCGACTGTCACGACGGTGACACCATCGAGCAGCACGTCCGAGGTGGAATTGCGCGATCCATTGGCGACGAAATTCGTGTTGGCGTCGGAGTTTGCGCGGCCTCCGGACCCGACAACGCCTGGCGTCATGTAGGTGAGGCCCATGGCATTCCTGCCGATATTCGGCAGCGAGAGGATGTACTTGTTCTCGATCACCTGACCCAGATTCGAGATTGTCGTGTTGAGAAGTGCCGCGCTGGAGGTGACTTCCACGGCAGTGGCGATGTCACCCACCTGCAGTTGGATGTCGAGGGTCGCCTGCTGTTGGACCGCGAGGGTGAGAGAGGTCTGGACGTACTTGCGGAAGCCCTTGGCTTCGACATTCACCGTGTAGAGGCCCGGGGGCAGTGCGGTGAGTTGAAAACGGCCGGAATCGTCGCTGACGGCGGCGTGCGGAACGTTGCGTTCCGTCTCGGTAATGACCACGCTGGCCGCGGGCACTGCCGCTCCGCTGGCATCGGTTACGGTGCCGCGTACGGCAGCAGTGAAAGACTGAGCAGACAGGGCTGCGGAAAACAGAGCACACGCAAGGCTCAACCGCGCACACTTGGAGCGTTGGATCATTGCACCATCCCCTTTAGACCTGGCGGTTTCCGCACGCCAAACGATAGGCGTCCGGCCGCATTGAATACCTTATGTCATTACGTTACATAAATGTCAAGGATAAACGATCTAATATCTTTCTAATAGGCTGACGCGCTATGTGGGCCTGAGCGCGAAAATACAGCGAATTATGGAACTGTTGGGGCGCTTGCGTACGCGGCGTGGGGGCCTGGTGTGTGTTTGCCGCGTGCCCGCTTACTGACGTGCGCGGTTCGTGGGCTTGGGGACCACTCCCTGACGGTCGTGGTTCGTTGCGGCTTTGTCCGTTTCGTCGACACGCGGGGCCAAGAGGGACTCCTGGCCAGTTGCGGTTCGCGGGGCCGACCGTGGCCCGCTGCGTTGACAGTGAGGGCCGTCGGGTGACAATGTGGCTCCGCGTGGTCGACCAGGGGGTCGACCGCAGACCTGGGGGTCCGCCTTACCGCATGGCCGGCCCTAGGGGGCTTTCATATGGTTTCGCGGCTTGTAGGGCCGTGGGGACTCCTTTCCCGTTGCGGTGCGTGGGCCCCTGCGAACCGCGACTGGAAAGGAGCGGGCCACAGGACAGCTGGCCCTGAGCACTTCGGACTCCCGCCGCAACTGTAAACAAATCTCATCCCGCCGAACATTCCCGCCCTCTCCCTCGTTGTACCAATGCATAGACACGACAAGGGAAGCGAATGTCCAAACCCGATCCCATTCAAGGGGAGTTCCTACCCGGAACTCTCTCCATGCTCATCCTTCGCACACTGGCCCGCGGACCGCTCCACGGCTATGCCATCGCCAAACGCATCAAGGATGCCTCCTCCGAGGTCCTCGCCATTGAAGAAGGCTCCCTCTACCCGGCCCTGAACCGCCTGCTCGTCAAAGGCTGGCTGACCGCCGAGTGGGGTCTCTCCGACAACAACCGCAAGGCCCGTTTCTACCGCCTCACCGACGAGGGCCGCCACCAGATGGAACAGGAAACCCGGGACTTCGACCGGATGGTCGATGCCATCCGCCTCGTGTTGAAAACCGTTTAGAGGAGCCGAACCATGAGCTGGACCCGCGAGCTATCCAACCGCCTACGTTACCTGCTGCGACGCAACCGCTTCGATGCCGAACTCGAGGACGAGATTCTGTTCCACCTCGAGGCGCGTGCGGACGAACTCGAAGCGGAAGGCATGACGCGCAGGAACGCCCTGCTCCAGGCTCGCCGGGAATTCGGTTCGCAGGCCCGCATTCAGGAGGACTCGCGTTCCTTCTGGCACTTCCAATGGCTGGAGGACCTGCTGTCGGATCTCCGCTACGGAGCCCGCGCCCTTGTCCGCAACAAGACCTTTGCCCTGGCCGCCATCTTCTCGCTGGCCCTCGGTACCGGCGCCAACACTTCGGTGTTCAGCATCACCATGGAGTTCCTGTTCAGTGACCCCACCGTGGCCGATGCCGGCTCTCTGGTGGTGGGCCGCATCGCGGGCCGCAGCCACTCGCCCTACCGGGAATACCTGGTAGTCCGAGACGCGCACGTCTTCGCTGGTCTGGCCGGCATGCGGGAATCCCAGGCGAACTGGCGGAACGGCGATGACACCCTTCGCATCCACACCCTCCAGGTCACCGGCAATTATTATCAGGTCACCGGCACTCCTCTGTTGATGGGCCGCCCGATACAGCCCGGTGATCGCGACACCGTCGTCATCAGCTACCACTTCTGGCAGTCCCGACTGAATGGCAGGCCGGACGTGCTTGGCCGGGCCCTGGTTCTGGATGGCCGCCCATTCTCCATCGCGGGGGTTCTGCCGCGCGTGCACCGCAGCCTGATCGGTTTCGGCTTCTCGCCGGATCTCAGCCTGCCTGTCCGGGATGAGGCAACCGATGTCCAGTTCATAGGCCGGATCCTGCCCGGCGTGACGCGCGAACAGACTTTGGATCGTCTCCGTAACGCCGCCAAGGAAGTCGATCGCATCTACCCCCGGCGCGATGCGGAGCCGCGCGCGGTCACCGTGCGGATGTACGGTGTTCGCGGCATGGACCGTTTGCAGGGGGAGAGAGGCGGCCCCATCATCGCCTTCTTCGCATTGCTCATGGTGGTCGTTGGCCTGGTGCTGCTGGTTGCCTGCGCGAATGTCGCCAGCCTCGCTCTGGCTCGTTCCGCCAGCCGCCGCCAGGAACTCGCGGTCCGGCTTGCCATCGGGGCCAGCCGCGGACGCGTAGTCAGACAGTTGCTCGCCGAGAGCCTTCTATTGGCCGGGTTGGGAACGGCCGCCGGCGTGGGCATCAACCTGTTGCTCGCCAATGCAGTCAGCGGCATGGCTCTACCGCTGCCATTCCCCATCCGCATCTACTTCACGCCGGACTGGCACCTGCTGGGCTTATTCCCTCTGCGTCGCCATCGGTTGCGCGCTCGTCTCCGGAGTAATGCCCGCGCTGGCCGCTACCCGCTCCGATGTGCAGACCGGCCTGAAACAGGATGCCCGCCAGGCCTCCGGCGGATTCTGGAATCCGCGGAGCCTGCTGGTCGCCGGGCAGCTTGCCCTCACCGTCGTCCTGCTCGCCACCGGGCTGCTCTTCCTGCGCAACCTGAATCAGGCCACCAGTATGAGTCCCGGGTTTGATGTGAACTCCACCATCTGGGCCAACATGCGCCTCGTGCCGGAACGCTATTCTCGCCTGGAGCTGCAGACCAACACCGTCCAGCGCGCGCTATCCGACCTGCGATCCCTGCCTGGCGTGGAAGCTGCTTCCATCACGCAGACCGTGCCTCTCAACGACAGTTCGGACATGCGGGCGCCCATCATCACCGACTCCAGCAGCAATGAGCCCACCCTGCGCATCAGCCTGAATCGCGTCACCCCCGATTACTTCCGCACCACGGGCATCGCGCTGCTCGATGGCCGCGACTTCAGCATGGCCGACCGTCTGGGCGCCGGGAATGTCGTGGTCATCAATGAATCCCTGGCCCGCAGCCTGTTCGGCAACGCTCGCGCGGTCGGCCACACGCTCGGCTGGCGTGAACCCGGCGGCCATACCGTCAATCGCTTCCAGATTGTGGGTGTCGTCGCCGTGAGCAAGTACCGCAGCCTCGGAGAGGAAGATACCAACGCCCTCTACATGTCTTACTTCCAAACCAGCGACCCGGGCTCCAGCGTGGCATTCCTCATCCGCTCTTCGCGCCGTCCGGAAGGGCTCCTCCGTCAGATCGATCGCACGCTCGGAGGGATCGACTCCTCCGCCGCGATCGAAGTGAAGCCCATGACGGATGCCCTGGGGCTTGCCTTCCTGCCCAGCCGGGTGGGCGCTGCATTGTTGGGGAGCATGGGCGCCCTGGGACTTCTGCTTGCCTCGCTAGGTCTCTACGGAGTGTTGGTCTACTCGGTCAACCGGCGCGTCCGGGAGATCGGCATCCGCATGGCGCTGGGCGCCAGCCCCAGGCAGGTTCTGCATCTGGTCTTCGGCCAGAGCCTGCTGCTCGTCGGGGTCGGTTCAGCGATAGGTCTGGGCTTGGCCTTGCTGGCGACGCAACCACTGACGATGTTCCTGGTTCCTGGTGTCCACCCGACGGATGTGTCGACATATGCCACGGTGGTTGGGGTCCTTCTGGCGGTCGCACTGATCGCGACGGCCGGTCCCGCCGTCAAGGCCGTAAAGGTGGAGCCCACGACCGCTTTGCGCTACGAGTGACCGACGGATAGCGCGGCGACCGAACTGAGGAAGACGCTCCCACGGGGACGTTCATTCCCCCGTCCCCTTCCGCACTGCTGCTGCCAGTGTCCTTGCGAAATCACCTCGCCGGGCCACGCGGACTTTGCTCAGGCCCATCCATCGCGCCAGGGCGGTCAGTTCCCGGGCCAGTGCCTCGGCCACCGCGCCTGGCTCGGTACCGGGTTCAAGGTACGAACCCAGCACGGCCAATCGCCCTACCGTCCGCTCGGCCTTCAGGTCAACCCGCGCGACCAGCCGGTCGCCCAGCAGGAACGGCAGCACGTAGCTGCCCCAGCGCCGCTTCTCCTGCGGCACGAGAAATCTCGAAGCGGTACTCAAAGCCGAACAGCCGCTCCGTCCGCTGTCTCGTCCAGATCACCGGATCGAAGGGGCAGAGCAGGGAACTGGCCTGGACCGCTTTAGGTATCCGCGAGCCCGGATAGTAGAACGCTGTATCGCGCCAGCCTTCCACTCGGACCTTCTCCAGCAGGCCGGCGTCGACCAATTCCAGAAGCCGTGGTTTCGCGTGCTGCATCGGCATGCGGAAGTAGTCGGACAGATCCACCGCGGCCGCTACGCCATGGGCCTTTGCCGCCATCAGCAGGAGTTGGCGCTGGGCTTCTTCCACTTCCACGCGGTGTTCGAGATGCACGCCGGGGATCACTCGTTCCGACAGGTCGTAGACCCGGGTGAAGTTCGGCAGCCGGTTGGCGATCGAGACGTGACCCCGGCCGAAGTGGGCTTCCAGTACGGCTCGCGAAACTGTGCCGAACCACGACTCGGCCAGCTTGCGCGACCGGTTCTGAGGGTCCGGGAGATCCGCCGGGGTCAACGCGCCGCGCGTGCGCAGATGCTCCAGTGCCGCGAGCGCATATTCCGGGTGTTGGTCGAGAAACTCCTGAAACCCGTAGGGGCGCGCCCTGTGCTGATCGCGGCGGTAGGCCAGCAGCGGCCAGGACTCCATCGGGATCACGGACGCTTCGTGGGCCCAGTGCTCGGTGAACTCCCGCTTCCGGTACACCAGTTCCTCGAAACAATCACGGCGATAGGAGCCCAGCCGGTGAGTAGAGCACCAGATAGTGCGCCGGCAGCAGGACGTTCACGTAGTCAAGCTGCACCAGACCCAGTCTCCGGATGACCTGACGCACATGATCGAGGCCGGGTCTGGCGGGCCGTGCGTCGGCGAAGCCTTGCGCAGCCAGCGCCACCCGCCGGGCCTCGGCCAGCGAAAGATCGGGAGACATACGGAATGCTACGCCGGTCGCGCCTTCAAGCCAAGCCCAGGCCCGGTGGGCAGTATGAGCTTGCCCTTCCCTCACCTTCACCCCGTCATAGGGGTCGTTCGAGATCAGCAGGAAACCATCGAGATCCGCATAGTCCACCAGTGGGGAGAGCTGCGCCGCGGCTGTGATCGCGACCGAGGAACGCACCATGCAGCCCAACATCACTTTGAGGTTCAAGCGAACGAGCCAACTGGATCATGCGCCAGCCCTCCAGCAGGCCGCCGCATTTGTCGATCTTGATATTCACGCCGTCGAAGTGGGGCGCCAGCTTCGGGATGTCTGAAGGGTGCAGGCACGCCTCGTCGGCGATGATCGGCATGTGGACTCGCTTTCGGATCCAGTTCATGTCCTCCAGGTTGGCGGCCGGCAGGGGCTGCTCGATGAATTCGACGCCCTGCTTCTCCAGCCAGTTGATCTTCTCAACCGCTTCTTCCTTGCTCTTGAAGCCCTCGTTGGCATCCACGCGCAACGGCTTCTTCGTCACGGCCCGTACCGAGGCGATAGGTGCTGTTCGGATTCTATCGTGTTTCCCTATTAACCTT
>JASGIE010000052.1:0-45970 GCA_049841055.1 Paludibaculum sp.
TATTGCTAAGGTTAATAGGGAAACACGATAGAATCCGAACAGCACCTGTAACAGTCAGGCCGAACTTCGAGCGGTAGCCGCCGGAGGACTTCCAGCGCCCCGCCCCGCGGCTTGCCAGCTTCACACGCAAACCGATGGCCGGGCGCACGCCCATCGCGGCGGCGTGCTTCAGGATCAGTTCGAGCTCTGTAAACTTCTCGACGACCGGCGTGATGTCGCGGCCCACCTTGCGGGCCAGCATGCACATCTCGATGTACTCATCGTCCTTGAAGCCGTTGCAGATGATCGGCGTCTCGTTGTCCGCTATCGCGGCTACAGCCAGCAGTTCGGGCTTCGAGCCGGCTTCCAGGCCAAATCCATACTGGCGGCCGTACTTGTTGATCTCTTCCACCACCTGCCGCTGCTGGTTCACCTTGATGGGATACACGCAACGGTACTTGCCCTGGTAGTTGTGCTCGCTGATGGCCGACAGGAAAACCTTGTTCAGCTCCGAAAGCTGATTCGCCAGAATCTCGGGGAACCTCAGCAGGATCGGCGGATCGATGCCGGCGCAGCACCAGCGTGTCCACCAGCTTCTTGAGGTCGACGTATTTATGCGGTTCGGCCGTGGGGTGTACCAGGACATGACCTTCGTCGCTGATGGAGAAGTAACACTTCCCCCAACGATCGATGTCGTACAGCTCCTTGGCGTTGACAACGGTCCAGCGGTCGGACGGCTCCCACACTGGGGGCGAGTCTGGCAGTTTCAGGTCCAAATACGTCGAAGGCCTCTCTCACCACCAAGTGTGAATAAAAACGGAGGAGGGGGCAACTGGAAATTGGTTACATTCGTGCAGCCCCGGCTCTTACGATTGTCGTTGCCGCGCCCGCCGGACACGCCCGCCATGCGATCGAAGTAGAATCGACAGGGTATGGGCAACCCACTGGAAGGCAAATTCGCGCTCGTCACCGGAGCCAGCAAGGGCGTCGGCAAAGGCATTGCGCTTGAACTGGCTCGTCAGGGCTGTGCGGTCGCTGTGAACTACAACAGTGACGAGGCCGGGGCCTTGGCGACGGTGGAAGAGGCCAACGCCCTGGGCGCCACGGCCTTCGTCGTACAGGCCAATGTGGGCGTCAAAAGCGAAATCGACGCCATGTTCGATAAGGTGCTCCAGCGCTTTCCAAAGCTGGATGTTCACGTCAACAACGCGGGCGTCCAAACGTGGAAACCCTTGCTGGAGTTGACCGAAGCCGAATGGGACCGCGTGCTGGCCGTGAATCTGAAGGGCTGCTTCCTGTGCACCCAGCGGGCCGCGCTCGGCATGAAGGACACCGGCGGCGGATCCATCATTAACATCGGTTCAGGCTGCAATAAGTGGGCTTTCCCCAATCTGGTGGACTACACCGCCAGCAAAGGCGGCATTGAACAGTTCACCAAGGTGGCAGCCGTGGAACTGGGCAAATACAGGATCCGAGTGAACTGTGTGGCCCCCGGAGCCATTGAGATCGAGCGCACCAAACACGAATCCGGCGACTACGGCGCCACCTGGTCGAAGCTGACGCCTCTTGCCCGAGTGGGCCTGCCGGTCGACATCGGCCACACCGTAGCCTATCTCGCGTCCAGCAACGCCGACTTCGTAACCGGCCAGACTATCTGGGTCGACGGCGGCCTATTTACCCGCCCAGCCTGGCCGTACGAGTGAGGCCTTGGCCGACACTCGCCCCGTCCAGATGCCGGCGGTGGCGAATTCCAGCATTCGAAGGTCGGACTGCGTGGCCGGCAGATAGGCGAAATCCGCGACTACCGTATACGCTTCGCCATTCAGCTCGGAGACCGGTCTGTGGGCCTTCATGTCGTACAGCAGCGCCGTGGGGATCCGGTGAATGAACCGGCCACCGTCAGGCAGGAACAGCACATACGGCTGCAAACTGCCCGCGATCACTCCGGGTTCGCTGTTGTTCAGAACCTCGCCACCGTCCTCCCGCCGGAACTTTACGTTCATCAGCACCTGCCGTCCCGTGATTGAACCCAGTTGTAGATACAGGCCCTGCCGGCCTGCATTGGCCCATGTCACCTCCAGCGCGGAATTCTGATCCACAAAACTGGCCGTCAGATTCAGCGCGGGCACCTCGGCTCGTGGGGCGCCCGGTGGAGGCGGCGGAGCCGGCGGCGGCATCACCTGACCCAATTGCAGCCACAACAGTAGAAGTGGAGCCATGCGCCGTTGGACACCGCAGCGCCAGGGCCTGTTTCCGGCGCGCAATTGTTATAGACTGCGCTCCAATAGGAGACTCCGTATGCACTCCAAGACCTCCCGGCGGGCGCTATTCCAATCCGCCGGATTGCTGGCCTTGCCGCTCGCCGCGGCCCCTTCGAAATCCTGGCCGATTCTGGAAAGCGCGTCGACCCCCAAGCTTTGCCTGCCCTCCGCGCTCGACGAAAAGGCAATGCGCCGCGTCACGCAGTTGGGCGTCTCGCATATTCTTGGCGGCGGCCCCCGCTCCCCCTGGACCGAAGAGGAGATGCGACACCGCATGGACACCTACAAGGCTGGCGGACTCACCCTCTACAACCAGATGATCGGCGGCTTCAACAAGGCGATCTACGGCCGCCCAGGCCGCGATGAAGAGATCGAGAACGTGCGGAAATCGATCCGCGTCGCCGGCAAAGTGGGGTTGGCTGTGGTGGAGTATAACTGGTATGCGCACCGCGCCATGGAGGGCTACTACGAGGAGGTAGGCCGCGCCGGAGCCGGCTACACCGCCTTCGACTACGACCGCATGAAAGACCTGCCGCCGCTGCCCGAGGAGGGCGCCCATACCCTCGACGAGATGTGGTCGACCATCACCTACTTCCTCAAGGCCGTCATCCCCGTGGCGGAGGAGGCGGGCGTCCGGTTGGCCCTGCATCCCAACGATCCGCCTTCGCCTTTAAGCCGCGGATCGCAGCAGATCATGGGTACGGTAGCGGGCTGGAAGAAGCTCATCAGCATCGTCGACAGTCCGGCCAACGGCATCACCTTCGACTGCGGCGTGACGCGCGAGATGGGCGAGGATCCGGTCGAGGTCGGCCGCTATTTCCTCAGCCGCAAGCGTGTGAATCACATCCACTTCCGCAATGTGGAGGTGCGCAAGCCGTATGAGAAATACGCCGAAGTATTCATTGATGCCGGCCAGGTGGACATGTTCTCGGTGATGCGCGAGATCGTCGCCAACAAGTACAACGGGACGATCTATCCCGAACATCCCAGGGCACTGGATTATGACCGTGAACGCGGGCCGATCCCCGGCTATCCCGGAGGTGGCGGTTATGCTGGAGACGTGTACGATGTAGCGTATACGAGGGCAATGCTGCAGGCGGCGCTTTCACTCTAGGGATGCCGAAGAAAGAGCCCATTCTCGATCAGGTGAGCCGGCTTTGTCTGGCTCTGCCGGAAGCCACGCGCGAGATCCACGGCAGTCATGCCAGCTTCCTGGTCCGTAAGAAGAACTTCGCCTATTTCCTGGACAACCACCACGGCGATGGGATCCTGGGCATCACCTGCAAGGCGCTGCCAGGCGACAACTTAGCGCTGATCGCGGCCGATCCGGAGCGATTCTACATGCCTGCCTATGTCGGCCCGAGAGGCTGGGTGGGACTGCGCCTGGACCGGGGCGAGATCGATTGGGACGAGGTCAGCGAGATGCTCAAACTGAGCTACAAGCTGAGTGCCCCCAAGAAACTGGCGGCGATGGTCCAGATCAGCGAAGCTTAGCAGGCTTCAGGGTCCAGGCCTGGAGGCGGGCGAGTTCCAGCAGGCTCTCCGGAGCGTAGCCCTCGGGGTGAATTACCCAGTTGTACTGTTTCGCGGCATTCGTTCCGATGCGGCTCTCCATACCAAGTTTGCCCTTTTGAACCAATACGTTAGCCGCGCCGGCGTCGGCTGCCAGAGTGGCCGCGAAGTCGGGCAGGGCGAGTTCCTGGCTGCCGATCCAGACGGAATCCGGCAGGCGGCCGAACTGATTGATCGTGCGAACAGCGTCCAGTTTGGCGCGATCAAATACGGCGCGCGGAATCTCCTGTGCTTTCAGCGTGGTAGCGGCGCGATGCAGCGGGCCGTCGACGTGACGGGGCGCTACGCCGAGCAGTGCCAGTAACTGATCGGCCGGCGAGAAGCCGTCATGAACTTCAATGTTTTCAGCGAGTTTGCGGGCCGTTTCCAGCGTCACGGGTTGTTCACGCGGTTGGAAGACGTCGATGGCCTCCCGGGCGGTGATGATCTTGACGCCCGGGGTTTTCTGGACATGGTCGATAAACGCAAGAAACAATTGGAACGCCTGTTCGCTGGACTCTTTCGTACGCAGGTTGGGGCGCTTCCACTCGGACCGCTCCGGGTTGGCGCCGTGGCGGAAATTGACCCCGTCCCAGAACTCGGTGGTGACGAACTCGGTGGGGTGGTAGTAGGTCTGGATGACTCCGCCGGTGGCACGAAGACGGTCCACGGCGCGGTCAAATGCACGGTTAGCTTCCGGTAAAAGCTCCGGTTTGTCGAGGTTCGCGCGCATGGTGTTCGGGCCGAGGTTGAAGATGTACAGCATCGAGCCGAACCAGAACGGCTGCTGCTCGTAACCGACCTGGCCGCCGTCGTCCATGTAAACGCGGGCGCCCCACTGCCGCAAAACCTTGTTGGCCTGCGGACCCCAGGAGTTGCCGGGCTGCCCATAGCAACTCGGCCGCATCCCGAACAGCTTCTCAACTGCCTGAAAACCAGAGAGTTCCCGCATGGCGAACTCCTGCTCGCCATCAATCATGCCCTTCCCAGCCAGATACTCGGCCGGTGCCGGATGGATGCTGTGGTAGTTGGAGTGGTAGCCAATGTCGTGCAGTTTGAGCGCGGCTACGACATCTGTCCGATTTCGCTGCTCCAGCACACGTGCTTTCTCTCCAACGACTTTGAAGGTGGCTTTGATGCCTCGTTTGGTGAGTTCCTGAGCCAGGCGGAGGGCGGCATCGTCCGCGGCGGGTTCGATGTAGTCTTCGGTGTCGAACCAGAGCAGATAGTAGACGGGCGGCGTTGCCGCTTGCGCTCCGAGCGCTGCCAAGAGGAGGGATATCAGTAGTTTGCGCATTGGATCAACCTGCCAGCCCGGGCACGCCGCCGAGGGATTTTGCCGCCTTCACCGCGCGGACGATCGCTTCGGCTACGGCTTCCGCGGCGGCGACGCTCACGGCGTCGACCGAGGCCGTGAGCTTTCCGTAGGACAAACATATCGTCATATCGCCATCCATCGATGTGTGGACTGGCGAAATCGACCGCACGAGACCGTGGTGGGCATGCCGTGCGACGGCGGTGGATTCCACCTTGGTGAACTTCGCATTGGTGGCGACGACGGCTAGGGTGGTGTTGCCGCGGGTGAGTCCGCCGGTGGCACCGAGTTGCTTCATGAGATCGGAAGAGCCGGCGAAGGCGCGGGCGTCGGGCTGCTTGCGGGCGCCGGCCAGAATGCGGCCCGATTTGGGGTCGATGACGTCGCCGAGGGCGTTGACGGCCACTAGCGCGGAAACCTTGACGCCGTTGGGCAGATCCACCGTGGCTGAGCCGAGGCCGCCCTTCATGGCGTTCTTCATGCCGAGAGCTTTGCCGATCGTGGCTCCGGTGCCGGCCCCGATGTTGCCTTCCTTGACCGCATCCGCGGTGGCGGCGGAGGCGGCGGCCTCGCCCATTTCCCGAGTGGGCCGGATGTTCGCCTTTCCTATGCCGAGATCGTAGAGGATGGCGGCGGGGACGATGGGGACAATGGCGGCTCCGGTGGGGAAGCCGATGCCTTTGTGCTCGAGGAAGCGGCGCACGCCACTGGCGGCCTCGAGGCCGAAGGCACTGCCGCCGGCGAGGACCACGGCATGAACGACGGGGGCGATGTGGAAGGGGCTCATCACCTCAACCTCTTCCGTGCCGGAGGCTCCGCCGCGGATATCGTAGCCGGCAACGGCTCCCTGCTCGCACAGAATGACGGTGCAACCGGTGAGCGCTTCGAAGTCCGAGGCATGCCCGACGAGGATGCCGTCGATGTCGGTGAGACCCTTCATATCCAGTTCCAATTGTTACAGAAAGAGCCCTTCCCGCCCCGTATGGTAGCATCAGAATTCGAGGGGATCGCTGCGCTTTGCTGGAATTCCTGAAAGCTCCTGTCCTTACGTTCCAGGAGTTCGTCCAGTTGTCGGCGCGCGCCTCCCGCGGTGTCGTCCTGAAACCCTACTACTGGGACGACGTTTTCACCCAGATGGATCTGATCGGCGTCGGCAGTCTGCCGGTCGTCATTCTCACCGGATTCTTCAGTGGCGCCGTGATGGCCTTGCAGATGTCCCGGGCGCTGCAAACATATGGGGCGACGAGCCAGGTGGGGATGATTGTGGCCATTACGCTGGTGCGCGAGATGGGCCCGGTGCTGACGGCGCTGATGGTGGCCGGGCGGAACTCGTCGGGCATGGCCAGCGAACTCGGTTCGATGAAGGTGACCGAGCAGATCGATGCCATGCGGGCGTTGGGCACGGATCCGGTGATGAAGCTGGTGAAACCGCGCCTGCTGGCGACGGCCGTGGTTTTGCCGCTGCTGACCGTGCTGGCGGATTTCGTCGGGCTGGTGGGCGGTTACATTGTCGCCTGCGTGATGCTGCCGTTGACGACGGGCTCGCAGTACTGGAATACGGCCTGGCGCGCTTTGGGGTACGACGACATCGCCCAGGGCCTGTTAAAGCCGTTTGTGTTCGCCATTGTGCTTTCGCTGGTGGGGTGTTTCTACGGGATGAGGACGACCGGGGGAACACAGGGCGTAGGCCGGGCGACGACGCAGGCGGTGGTTGTGGCTTCTGTTTGGGTGGTGGTGTTGACCTTCATCATCGGCCGGATCTTCGTCTCCATGTGACGACGCCATGAGCAACCCCCAGGAAGAGCCGATTCTCATCTTCGACGACGTCAGCTTCGGCTTTGACGACAACCTCTTCCTGCGCCACGTCAGTTTTGAGCTGAGGCGCGGGGAGACCTTGATCATTCACGGCGCGGCCGGCAGCGGGAAAACGCTGCTGCTGAAGCTGGCACTGGGGCTGTTGCCCGCCACCTCGGGACGGATCCAGCTTTTCGGCCAGGACGTGACCCGGCTGCCGGAGCGGGAATGGTTCGATGTACGCAGCCGGATTGGGGTGCTGTTCCAGGAGGGCGGCCTTTTCGATTCCTTCACGATTGAAGAGAACGTGGGGTATCCGCTGCTGAACCAGCGGCTGCTGAAGATTCCGGAGGAGCAGGTCCAGCCCAAAGTGGAGCAATCGCTGGAGTTTGTGGAGCTGGGGCACACGATGGACAAGTTCCCCAGCGAGCTGTTGGGCGGCATGCGGCGGCGGGTGGGCATCGCGCGGGCGATTGTGACGCAGCCGGAGCTGCTGCTGTACGATTCGCCGACGGCGGGCCTGGACCCGATTACGGCGAACAACATCATCGCGCTGATCGTAAAAGGCAGAGATGTGCGCGGCGCGACGACGGTGATTGTGACGCACCGGCATCAGGATGGAGAAATCCTGGAGCGGTACCGATATAACGACAAGAGCGGCGGGTTGCGGCCCGTGGGGACGAACGGAGATTCCACGCGGACCCGCTACATGGTGATGAAGGAGGGTGCCATTGCCTTTCTGGGGGCATCGTTCGATTTTGACTGCTGCATGGATCCCTATGTTGCCAAGTTTGCCAGCCGCTGAGGCGCGGGGCGCTTTCGTGGGAAGCTAAGGAGGAGGAATGCCGGCGTCCAATAAAGTTGCCTGGTCACAGCTCAGGGTGGGGATCATGTCGCTGATTGCCCTGGCGCTGCTGGCCGTCCTGATCTTCCTGATGACGGGTGCGGACAATCCCTTCGAGGAGAAGGCGTCGCTCTACACCTACCTTCAGGATTCAGCGGCGATGAGTGAGGGCGCGGCGATCCGGCTGAACGGGATTCTCATCGGCAAGCTGAAGAAGATCGACCTGACCGGTGATAAGAACAACGACCGGGCGATCCGGATGACGATGGCGATCGACCGGAAGTTCATGCCGATGATTCCGGACGATTCTGTCGTTGGGTTCAGCGCGGAGAACGTCCTGGGCGCCAAGTTCCTGAATATCAAGCGCGGATCGAGTCCTGTGGCGGTGAAGCAGGGCGGCGAGTTGAAGGCGCGGGACGAGAAGGATTTCCTGGAGATCATGCAGTCGGCGATGCCGCTGCTGGACTCCGTGCAGTCGATCCTGAAGCGCATCGACAAGGTCGTGTCGCAGGTGGAATCGGGCAAGGGCAGCATCGGCAAGTTGCTGTACGACTCCGAGATCTACGACAAGGTGAACGGGATCATGGGCGATGCCCAGAAGATCACCAAGGCCATGAGTGAAGGCAAGGGGACGATCGGCCACCTGCTCTATGACGAAGGGCTTTACAACGACCTGCGGCAGACGCTGACCCGGATGGACAACCTGGTGGCCGGGCTGGAGCGCGGCGAAGGGACGGCGGGGAAACTCCTGAAGGACCCGGCGCTGTTCGACGAGCTGAAGAAGTCGACCTCCGATCTGCACATCCTGCTATCGGACCTGAACGCCGGCAAGGGCACAGCCGGCAAGTTGTTGAAGGACGAGGCGCTGCACAACAAGCTGGTGGCGACCCTGGACCGCATCAACACCACGATCGACAGTGTGAACTCGGGCCGCGGGACGATTGGGCAGTTGATGGTGAATCCGGCGCTGTACCAGAATCTGACTGCCACTTCCGCGGAGATCCAGGCCATGATGAAGGACTTCCGGGCCAACCCGAAGAAGTTCCTCACCATTCAGTTGAAGCTGTTCTGATGGGCCGCAAACTTCTCGCCGTCAACGCCGACGATTTCGGCTTCACCCGCGATGTGAATGCAGGGATTGTTGAAGCGCATACCAAGGGTATTCTCACGTCGACCACGCTGATGGCGAATGGGGCCGCGTTTGGGGATGCGGTGCGGCTGGCGGGCGAGGTGCCCACGCTCGACATTGGCGTGCATCTGGTGCTGGTGGGGGGCGAGTCGCTGCTGGATCCGGGGCGGAGTTTCCCGCGGACGGTCTCAGAGCTGATGAAGGCCGTGGTGCTGGGGCGAATCCGGGTGTATGACGAGCTGCGGGCCCAGATGGTAAAGATCTTCGAGGCGGGCTTGCGGCCGACGCATCTCGACACGCATAAGCATACGCACCTGTTTCCGCCGGTGCTGGACGCGGTGGTGCGGTTGTCGGAGGAGTTCGATGTACGGTGGGTGCGGCGGCCGTTCGATCTGCCGATTACCGGGGCTCCGGCGGAGGTGCCCTTGAGTAAGCCGGGCGGTGAGCCGGCTGTTCGGGTCGGTGCGCGGGCAGTTTCATCGGAAGCTGGCGAGGCATGGGTGCCGGACTACGGATTGGTTTGCGGGGTTCCAGATTACCGGGCGGTTTCGGGCTGAGGATGTGGTGCACCTGCTGGAGAATCTGCCGGACGGGTCGACGGAGTTCATGGTGCATCCGGGATTCTGTACGGCGGAGCTGCAGGCGGCCAGGACGAGGTTGAAGGAGAGCCGGGCGGCAGAGTTGCAGGCGCTTGTGGATCCTCGGGTGAGGGAGACTGTGCGGCGGGTGGGGATTGAGCTGTGCGGGTATGGGGCGGAGTTGGGGGGTGGGTAGGGGCGTGCCGGAGGAGCTTCCGGGTGGTCGACCAGGGGGTCGACCGCGGACCAGGGGGTCCGCCGTCCCAAGTATGTCGATCGCTTGAGACTTTCATCGACTTTGCGGCCTGTCGGGACTGGGGGGACTCTCTTGAAGAGGCGACGGGCGGGTGCCCGCTTACTGACGTGCGCGGTTCGCAGGGCTTGTGGGCCGATCCGTTGAAACCAGGTTCGTGGGGTGATGATGCGGCTCCGCGTGGTCGACCAGGGGGTCGACCGCAGACCTGGGGGTCCGCCTTACCGCATGCCGGCCTGAAGGGGCCTTCATTCGGTTTCGCGGCCTGTCGGGCTATGGGAACTCCTTTGAAGACGGGACTCAAGCGCGCGCCGGAGACCACTCCCTTACGGTCGTGGTTCGTTGGGGATTTCCTCGGTTTTGCGGCCCCTGTGCTCCTTGGAGGTGTGCGCGTCCTGTCCCACGGGCCCGCTCCTTTCCAGTCGCGGTTCGCAAAGTGGTTCGCGGCGGTCGATGGGTCGGGGCTATTCCGCTCGCAGGGAGGTCATGGGGTCGGCTTTCGCGGCACGGCGGGCCGGGTGGGCCGAAGCTAGCGTGGCGGTGGCCACGATCAGGATGGCTACGGAGAGGAACGTGACCGGATCGAGACCTCGCACTTCGTAGAGAAGACTTTCCAGGACCTGGACGGAGGATGCGGCGAAGAGCAACCCTGCCGCCATGCCGGTGAGCGCGAGACGGGCGCTCTGGCCCAGGATCAGGTACATCAGGTCGCGCCCGGTGGCTCCTAACGCCATGCGCATTCCGAACTCGGGCATGCGCCGGCTCACCGAATAGGAGATTACGCCGTAGATGCCGATGGCGGCCAGGATGAGGGCGATGGCCGCGAACAGACCCACCAGGAACAGGACAAAGCGTTGGGTGGCGACCGACTCTTCCGCTACCCGCGTCATGAAGCGGAGGTCCGAAACGGCCAGGTCCGGATCGAGGCGGGCCACGGATTCGCGCAACTGGCGGGCCAACGGCGCAGGATCGGAATTGGCCCGAACCGCCACGGAGAGCCCCCGGTGTGTCTCCTGCGTCAACGGCAACCAGAAAGCGGGACGCACGCTGGGGCTGCCCGGATCGTCCCGGATGTCGCCCACCACGCCGACTATGCGGATCCAGTCCGATTCCTTTGGCATGCCCCGGAAGGTAATGCGTTTGCCAATGGCCTGCTCCCCGGGCCAGTAGCGGCGGGCCATGGTCTCGTTGACGATCAGGGCGAACGGGCCTTTGGCGGTGTCGCGGGCGTCGAAGAACCGGCCGTCGCGGAGAGGGATCCCCAGGGCCTCGAAGTAGTGCGGCGTGGCGATGTGATAGCGGGCGGTGGTGTGGTCGCTGTAGGAGTCCGGGCGTCCTTCCACGCGGAAGCCGTCGGCGTTGCCGTCGTAGCCCGTCCAGGGAAGGTCCGTGCCGGCGCCAGCGGCTTTCACGCCCGGCAAGGTTTCCAGGTGAGCCATCAATTGTTCGAAGAACCGGACCCGCTGTTCATCCTTCGGGTAGCGCTTGCCCGGGAGTACGACAGAGGCCGTGAGCACCTGCTGCGGCTGGAAGCCCGGGTCGCTGCGGACGAGGTTGACGAACCCATGCAGCAGGAGTCCGGCGGCGATGAGGAGGACACCGGCCAAGCCGGTTTCGGCCACGACCAGCAGGTCGCGGAGGCGGGCCTTGCGGCGGCCGCCGGTGGAGCCGCGGGCACCTTCCCGCAAGCCCTGCTGGACATCGGCGCGGGCAGCGGAGATGGCCGGCGCGAGTCCGAAGAGCAGGCCGGTGAGCATGGCGATGACCACGGTGAAGCAGAGAACTCCGGAGTCGAGGCGAATCGCGGAGGCGCGCGGGAAGCCGGCGGGCAGGAGAGCAACGAGGATCCGGACTCCAGCGTAGGCGAGGGCGGTGCCGAGGATGGCTCCGGCGCCGGCCAGGACGAGGCTTTCGGTGAGGAGTTGGCGCAGGATTCGGCCACGGGCGGCTCCGAGGGCGGAGCGGACGGCGACTTCGCGGGTGCGGGCCGTGGACCGGGCCAGCAGGAGGTTGGCGGCGTTCACGCAGGCGATGAGAAGGAGCAGGCCGACGGCTCCGAAGAGGACGAGCAGCATGCGGCGGGTACGGCCCACCATCTCCTGAAAGAGCGGGAGGAGATAGACGCGCCAACCTTGCTCGGAACCGGTTTCGCGGCGGATGCCTTCCAGCACCGAGACGAGATCGGCCTGGGCCTGGGCCGGTGTGACGCCTTCCTTGAGCAGGCCGAGGCCATCCATGTAGTGAGATCCGCGGTCCTGGCGGTCCTCGAAGACGAAGGGGAACCAGAGATCGACGGTGTCGCCGTCGGCCACAGCGTGGAAGTTGTTGCCGGGATGACTGGTGTAAGGCGGCATGACGCCGACGACGGTGACGGGTTGGGCGTCGAGGGTGAGGGTCTTTCCAAGAATGGCTGGATCGGCGTGGAAGCGGCTGCGCCACAGGCGATCGCTGAGGACGGCGGAGCGGCCGCGGCCGGGCTGTTCGTCGTCGCTGGTGAACTCGCGGCCCATGGCGGGCCGGAAGCCGAGGAGTTCGAAGTAGCCGGCGGTGACGGCAAAAGCGCTGAGACGGATGGTCTCGCCGGCGCCCGCGAGTTGGGCGTCGCTGCGGGTGATGGCCGCCATGGAGGTGAAGGTGCGGTTGCGAGCGCGGTAGTCGTGGAAGTCGTTGGGGTTGAGAGGGAACTTGGGCTGGGCGTCGCTGTTGTAGTAGATGCGGACCAGGCGCCCGGCGTTGGCGAAGGGCAAAGGCTTGAGGAGGACGCCCTGGACGACGCTGAAGATGGCGCTGTTGGCTCCAATGGCGATGGCCAGGGTAAGCACGATAGTAACGGTGAAGCCCGGGGCGCGGCGCAGGACGCGGGCTGCGTAGCGGAGATCGGAGAGGAGCGTTTCGATGTGGTGGGTGCGGCGCATGTCGCGACATTCCTCCTGAATCTGAGCGAGGCCGCCGAGAGCGCGCAGGGCCGCCTGGCGGGCTTCGCCGGGGTTCATGCCGCCTTCGATGTTCTCTTCGATCTGCTGCTGGAGGTGGAAGTTCAACTCGCGGTCGAGGTCGTGCTCGACGCGGCGCCGGCGGAAGAGAGAGCGGGCGCGATGGCGGAGGATGTCGACGGCGCGGCCGAGGTTCATAGAGCGGCTCCGGGGGCGAGGCGGATGGCGAGGCCGACGGCGTGAGAGAGACGCTCCCACTGATCGAGTTCCTTGCGAAGCTGGACGCGGCCGGCCTTGGTGAGGGTGTAGAACTTGGCGTCGCGGCCGCCCTCAGTGGTGCGCCAGTCGGATTCGATCCAGCCCTGCTGCTCCAGACGGTGGAGCGCGGGGTAGAGCGCGCCCTGGCTGATCTGGAGTACTTCGTTCGAGACCATCTGGATGCGTTTGGCGATGGCCCAGCCGTGCTGGGGCGTGACGGAGATGGTGTTGAGAATGAGGAGATCGAGTGTGCCGTGAATGAGATCCGAGGATTTGGCCATGCTGTTTTCTACCCCTAAGCGTTCTACAATCGAATACCTAAATAATCTACAATACTCCGGGCGGGAAGTTACCCCGCAGCAGCGGAATGGTTTGTAAATTGTGAGTCGCACCGGCGGGCGGCGGGCGTGAGAAGATGGCAGCCATGACGAGCCTGGATGGAAGGGTCGCGGTGGTGACCGGCGGGACGGCCGGCGTGGGCCGGGGGATTGCGAGTGTGCTGGCGGAGCAGGGAGCGCGGGTCTTTGTGACCGGACGGTCGGCGCCGGCCAGCGGCGCTATTGAAGGGCGGATTACGAAGCTGCGGTGCGATCACCGGGTGGATGAGGAGGTGGTTGGGGTGTTCCAGCGAGTCGAGGGGGAAGGCGGGGCGATTGACATCCTGGTGAACAACGTCTGGGGTGGATATGAACGGATGGTGGAGGATGGCGTTTTCACGTGGAGCAAGCCGTTCTGGGAGCAGCCGCTGTGGCGGTGGGACGCGATGTTCCAGGCGGGTGTGAGGGCACACTATCTGGCGAGCCAACTGGCGGCCCGGGGCATGGTGGCGCGGCGCAGTGGATTGATTGTCAACATCTCGTTCTGGGCAGCGCAGAAGCATATCGGGAACGCGGCGTATGGGGTGTCGAAGGCGGCCACGGATAAACTGACCGCGGACATGGCCGCGGAGCTGCAGGGCTTTGGCGTGACGGCGGTATCGCTCTATCCGGGTCTGGTGCGGACGGAAAAGGTGATGCAGGCCGCCGCGTGGCTGGATCTGAGCAATTCGGAATCGCCCGAGTTCGTTGGGCGGGCGGTGGCGGCGCTGGCGGGCGATGCGGATGTGGCGCGGTTTAACGGGTCGGTTCTGGTGGCGGCGAGTGTCGCGCAGGAGTATGGGTTTGCCGATATCGATGGAAAGGTTCCGCGGGCGCTGAGCCTTGCCGATGTGTAGGCCGATGCAGAGGAAGAGTCCAGGACAGGAATTCGAGGTGGTGCGGCGGATCGGGTTGGCGCTGCCGGGCGTGGAGGCTGCGACGAAGTACGACGGGTCGCCGGTGTTGAAGGTGGATGGCGTGTTTGTGGCCGGACTGGCGATGCATGCTTCGGCGGAACCGGGGACGCTGGTGGTGCGGGCGAGGCTGGAGGAGCGTGACCTGTTCGTGGAGGAGGCTCCGGAGACGTACTATCTGACGGAGTATTACCGGAGCTATCCGGTGGTGCTGGTGCGGCTGGCGCACGTCCGTGAAGATGCCTTGCGGGATCTGTTGGCGGTGTCGTGGCGGATGGCGAAGGCCAAGGGAAAGAAGAGAAGGCGGCCGGAGCCGATCTGATTAAACTGTCGCGGTTTGGAAAGTTTACACGAACGCCGGACCGGATTGAACGTATCAACTGCCGGAGGTCCGTGTGCGCGATTTCTGGCAAGACGTTCAATACGGGTTGAGGACTCTGCGGAAGAGCCCGGGATTCACGGCGGTTGCCCTGCTTACGCTGGCCATCGGAATCGGCGCGAACACGGCGATATTCAGTTTTGTGGACGGGGTCCTGTTGAAGCCGCTGCCGTATGCGAACGCGGACAGGATCATGCGGGTGCTGGAGAAGCCGCCCGGGGCGCCGGATGCGCGGAACGGAATCTCCACGCTGAATTTCCTGGACTGGCAGAAGCAGAATACGGTGTTCCAGTATCTGGCGGCGCGCACCGGCGGATCGGTGACGCTGACCGGGGTGAGCAATCCGGTCCAGTTGCGCGGGGCCCGGATGTCGGCGCATGGTTTCGACATTCTGGGCGTGCAGGCCGTGTTGGGCCGGACGTTCGCGGCGGATGAGGACCAGCCGGGCAAGAACAAAGTGGCGGTGCTGAGCAATGCGCTGTGGGCCTCGCAGTTTGGCTCGGACCCGACGATTGTGGGGCGGGTGATTCAACTGGACAACGAGCCGCACGTGGTGATCGGGGTCCTGCCGGCGGGCAGCGCGTTCGACCGGTCGTATGCACAGATCTTCCGGCCGCTGGTGTTCGAACCGCAGAACATGACGCGGAACTTCCACTGGTTCGGCGCGATCGGGTTGTTGAAGCCGGGCGTCACGGTGGAGAAGGCGAAGGCCGAGATGGATGCGATCGGGCAGCGGATCGCGCGGGACTATCCGGATTCGAACAAGGGCTGGAGCGTCGGGGTGGATCCGCTGTCGGAAGTGACGGTGGGGCAGCAATTGAGGAAGTCGTTGTATGTCCTGCTGGCGGCGGTGGGGATGGTGCTGCTGATCGGGTGCGCGAACCTGGCGAACCTGACACTGGCGCGCGGGACGGTGCGGGAGCGCGAGGTGGCGATCCGGGTGTCGGTGGGTGCGAGCCGCTGGCGCCTGATCCAGCAGTTCCTGACGGAGAGTGTGTTGTTGTCGCTGCTGGGCGGAGTGCTGGGGGTTGCGCTGGGCTATGCGCTGATTGCGGGGTTGAAGGCCGCGCTGCCGCCGTTCTCGCTGCCCTCGGAGGCGACGATCAACCTGGATTCGCGGGTGCTGCTGTTTGCGATCGGATTGTCGATTGTGACGGGGCTGGTATTCGGGCTGGCGCCGGCGGTTCAGGCAACGCGGTCCGACCTGGCGGGGCGCATGAAGGAAGGCAGCCGGGGGTCGAGTACGGGTGGGGCGAAGCACCGGTTGCGGTCGGCGCTGGTGGTGACGGAAGTGGCGATGGCGTTCCTGCTGCTGGCGGGGTCGGGTCTGCTGATTCGCAGCTTCTTCGCGATGCAGCAGGTGGATACGGGGTTCAATTCAGAGAATGTGATTACGGCGGGACTGCCGATTGCGAACACCCGGTTCAAGACGCCGGAGGCACTGAATACGTACTTGCGGCAGGTGGTGGCCGGACTGGAGACTCTGCCGGGGGTGAAGGATGTGGCGTTGACGTCCGCTCTGCCGATGCAGGGCTGGGGATACGGGATGCCGTTTCAGATCGCAGGCAAGCCGGTGGTGGACCGGGCGAACCGCAAGCCGTGCTTCTTCAAGATGGTGAGTCCGTCGTACTTCCGGACGATCGGGATGACGTTCCAGAAGGGCCGGGGGCTGGCGGAGGGCGATGGGAAGGGCGCTCCGCCGGTGACGGTGATCAATGAGACGATGGCGCGCAAGTACTTCGCGAATGAGGAGCCGGTGGGGCAGCGGATTCTGATCCAGGAGATTGTGCCGGGGAAGACGGCGCTGGGCGAGGAGATTCCCTGGGAGGTGGTGGGTGTCGTGAAGGATGAGAAAGTGGGGAATCTGGATGAGACGCGGGACAATCCCGGGATGTATGTGAGCAACGAGCAGAGTCCGACGTTCGGGCAGGCGGTGGTGGTGCGGGCGGCGATGGATCCGTTGAGGCTGCAGAGGGCGATTACCGATGCGGTGCACCAGGTGAACAAAGACCAGGCGCTGACGGACATGAAGACGCTGGAGCAGATCAAGACGGAGTCGATGGCGGGCAACCGGCTGAACTCGCTGATGCTTGGCAGTTTCGCGATCGTGGCGCTGCTGTTGTCGGCCATCGGGATCTACGGGGTGATTTCGTACTCGGTGGTGCAGCGGACGCATGAGATCGGGATCCGGGCGGCGATGGGGGCACGGGCTGGGGATGTGGTGGGGCTGATCCTGAAGCGCGGCGTCTTGATGGCGGCGTTGGGACTGGGGATCGGACTGCTGGGGGCGCTGGCGTTGACGAGGCTGCTGGCGACGTTGCTGTTTGGAGTGGGGGCCCGGGATCCGCTGACGATGGCCGGGGTGGGTGGTGTTCTGGCGGTGGTGGCGCTGCTGGCGAGCTATCTGCCGGCGCGGCGGGCGGCGAAGGTGGATCCGATGATTTGCCTGCGGTATGAGTGAGGGAGTTGGAGCGGGCTCCGGGGCACTATCGAAGGTGGGACTGAGACGAGTGCCCGCTTACTGACGTGCGCGGTTCGCAACGCCGGAGGACCACTCCCTTACGGGTCTGTGAAAAAATCCCACTTCGCGAAAACGCGTAAAAATGCACGCGAGAATGGCATCGCCAGAGGCTCTAGGAGCGATCGCAGCGGGTCGCCTAATGGTTTGCGTACCCCCCTGCGGGGTCCCGGGTTGAGCGTTTTGGATTATTTCACACACCCTTACGGTCGTGGTTCGTAACGCAGATTGCTCCGATTTGGAGGTTGGGAGACGAGCCGAACTGCGAACGGGCAATCATGGAGCCACACTTTTCGCCGGACTTGCATCCATTTCGTAACGTCGCGGTGTCTTAGAAAGCAGCCTCCCCGGTTGGAGTGACGCCCACAGTGGAATAGGTGCCGCTCCAATCGGGCTGCTGCGATTGAGCCGACGTCCGAGGTGAGTGTGCAACGAGAGAGATCCCTGCGAATCAAATTGCCGCAGTATTCTGCGGTGTCTCTCCAGATGATGCTGGTCCTCGCGGGTGGCTGGCTCGCGCTACCGGCCCAGGAACTCTCCGCGCTGCACCCACCGCTGCTGACGATCGCAAGGCAGGGCAAGCAGGGGTTCATTGATTGGAACCTCAAGGTGGTCATCGAACCCGTCTACGCCAGTACGAAGATTCCATCCGAGGGGCTGATTCCGGCAGTTCGCGATGAAGGGTGGATCGCGATCGATTACAGTGGCAAGACTATCCTCGAACTCCCAAAAGGCTGGTGCTTCGACAGTTCCTTTCATTCCGGGCTGGCTGTCGTCTCGCGAAATCTGCAGCAGGGCTATAGGTCCGAATTCAACTTCGTGGACCGGCACGGCGTGCTGCTGTCGACAGTGTGGTTTGAGCGTGCCTCGCCATTCTGGCAGGGCCTGGCCGTGATCCGGCAAGGCGGTGAACAGAGGTTTCTAACCCGTAGGGGTGAGTTCGTGAATCTGGGTGCTCCCGCAGAACTGAGCAATCTCCGTGAGGGTATCGCCTGGATCCACCGCAACCACCGGTATGAAGCCGTGCTCGCGAATGGCTCGAGGGCATTTGAAACCAGCCCGGTAGGCGCTGGGGCGTTTTACGAGAATTTCGCTGCCTTCAGCATGGATGGGCTTCGCTGGGGTTTCCTCGATCACTCGGGTCAGGTTGTGATCCAACCTGCTTTTGAAGAGGCACGACGCTTCAGTGAAGGATTGGCGGCAGTGAAAATCAACGGGCTGTGGGGCTACATCGATGACAGTGGCAATCTTCGCATTCCGCCAAAGTATCGCGCAGCCAAACCATTTATGCAGGGGCTGGCCGCGGTGTCGGATGGACAGCGTTATGGATACATCTCGACAACTGGTCGAGTCCAGATTCCCTTCCGCTTCCGGGAGGCCTTGATGTTCACACCGGCCGGAGTTGCCTTCGCCGTCGAGGACGAGAACAAACCGGTTGTGATCCGACGGGCGGGGTACATCGATCGAGCGGGCCGATTTGTGTTCCTGAATGACGGAGGGACAGCGGGCAGAGCGGGGGCTGGCATCCCCGCCGTGATTTACTAGGACGCACGGCTTCGGATTTGATGCAGCCGCCAAAGGAGGGCGGGGTTGATCGAGAGTGTATGGAATGAAGCGGTCCGGTGGACGCCGGAGAGGCTTGGTTGTGGGCGTTCGGGGTGGACGGAGCGCCGTACTCCAGGGGATCCGGTTGGATGAAGAGATACGCAGGTCGTGGCGTGCTCCGTTGAAGACGGGATTCAGACGGGTGCCCGCTTACTGACGTGCGCGGTTCGTAGTGGTTGTGACCACTCCCTTACGGTCGTGGTTCGTTGTGGATTCCTGCGTTTTGGGGGCTGGTGGGGATGGCCGTGCGGAGGGGCCATCCGGGAGTAGATGGATTAGTGCAGGCCCATCTGGCGGAGGAGGTCTGTGAAGCGGGGGTCCTTGCGGAGCGGCTCGAAGAGCGGGTCGGCGGCGATCTGGGAGGCGAGCGGGCTGTGGTTGGCTACCGCGATGCCGAGCTGCCGCAGGGCCTCGTCATTGTCGCCCAGGCCCGTGCTGACGAGGGCCAGGGAGACGGACGGGATATTGGAGGTTTTTGCCTCGGCGGCGAGCCGGGTTCGGATGGCGAGGGCCTGGGCGCGGTCGCCGTGGCGGGCCAGGAGGTAGCCGTGGAGAGAGAGTCCGAGTGGATCTTCACCGCGGCCGGCCGGGGCTTGCCATGCGGAGAGTGCGCGCTGGCCTTGGCCTGAGAGGCTGAGCGAAAGAAGGTAGGCACGGTCAGTGGGTGGGCCGGCGGCCCCTTTGCGCAGATCCTCGGACTCGGCGATGGCGCGGGCGTAATCACGATTGAAGTAGAGGACCTCGGCGAGCATGGTGCGGGTGACGGTGGTGAGAGGGTCGAGCGAATGGGCTCGAAAGGCTTCCTGCACGGCTTCCGGGAACTGCCGCATGGGCACCAGATACATGATGGAGAACATCAGGTGGCCCTGGGCCCAGTCGGGGTTGAGCTCGACGGCGCGGCGGAAGCGGCGCTCGGCCTCGGGCCAGTTCCAGTCGAGGGCGGCGTAGCTGCCGGCGGCTGCGTTGGCTTCGGCGAGGGAAGGATCCAGCTCCAAGGACCGGGCCGCGGCCTGTCTACCTTTCGTGAGGGCGCCGGAATCGTGGCCGTCCTGGTGGAAGACCATCAACAGGTAACTTTGCGAGAGCCAGGCCCAGGCGGGCGCGAAGGTGGGATCGCCCTGGAGAGCTTCCTCGAAGAGAGAACACGCTTCTGGCGAGGCTGTCGCGGTTGCCCTGATACCAGTAGTATTGGCCCTTGAGGAAGGCTCCGTAGGCTTGGGGTGAGCCTGCGGGGCGTCGAGGGATGCGTGGGGCGCCGGGCGGTGGCGCGGAGACCCGAATACGGGCGCGGATGGCCTGGGTGAGGTCCCGCTCCAGTTCGGTCAGCCGGGCGATGTCGGTTTCGCGGGTATCCGCCCAGAGGTAGGACTGCGTGCGGACGTCGGTGAGTTTGGCGGAGACGGAGGCGCGGGTGCCGGTGACGCGGACGCTGCCTTCGACGATGTAGTCGACGCCGAGGCTGGAGGCACGCTCGAAACGGGAGCCGGTGGTTTCATTGAACTGAATGGACGAGCCTCGGGAGATGACGCGGAGGCCGGGGTTGCCGGTGAGTCCGGAAATGATGGAGTCGGCCAGGGCGCTGCCGAGTTCGGGGTCAGGGGAGCCGGCGAAGGTCTGGAAGGGCAGGACGAGGATGGCGGCGGTGGAGGGCGGAACGAAGGGCCGGGGCCGGAGTAACAGGAAGGCGGCGGTGCCGACGGCTCCGAGGAGGAGCGCGGCGAGAGCGACGAGCCAAAGGCGGCGAGAGTGGAGCCAGGAGGAGAGGCTGGTGGGGGACGAGGGCTGGGAGGAGGCTGCCTCGCGTGGGGCGAACTCGGGGACGAAGCTGCGCGGGCGGAGGGTGATGACGAGCGGGTCGGCCTGGCCTTCCTCCTGGTAATACTTCTTGAGGCGCTCGCGGAGGCGGCGGGCCTCGACGCGGACGATGGAGTCGATGCGGGGGTCGAAGGATTCGTTCTTGTTGAAGACTTCGAAGCCGAGGACGAACTCGTTGAGTTTCTCGGTGTCGCCTTTCAGGGCCTGGTCGACGACGAAGGTAAGGAACTTGCGGTGGCGTTCGGAGCCGGAGAAGGCGGTGCTGGCCAGGATCCGCTGGAGCTCGGCCCGGATGGAGTCTTTCTGGTCTTCAGCGGGTCCGGTCATGGGGGACTACTGCAAACTACAGTTTAGCGCCGAGTGTGGGGAGGACGTGTTGCTGTCCCGCTACGGCTTTCGGGTGTCGACGGTGTAGCCTGCGGGCATGCGGAATCTGCTGCCGGGCGGCTCTCCGGGCTCGTAGAAAGTCACGCGGTAGCGCGAGTAAGTTGCCGGAATTCCGAAGGTGCCGGCCAGAACGTGCACCTCCTCGAAAACTTCACAGGCAAGGTCTGGCGCATAGGCGATCCGATCTTCCCGGCCATCCTCGCTCCTGCCGAGATACCGGACGACGCGACGGCCCGCGATCTGACCTTCGCCCATGTAGATTCCGCCCTGGATCTGACTGCGTGCCGATTTTGTGCAGCGGGCGTCGTCAGAACCCAAAAGAGAGAGTTTCCAAGTACAAAGGCACTCGCCTCCAAAGCCCGTGCGCTGCTCGTCATCGAAAGTGTATCCGGAGTTGCTGGGCCGTAGATACAGGCTGGACATCTTTCCGCCGCCTGCCGGAATCAAGATATGGGTAAAATGGCGCACCTCGATGGTGTTCCTGCGAGATCCATCCGCTGAGATGGCGACTTCTCCCACGACGGAAACCCGTTTGAAATTGTGCAGGCCCCAGGATGCGTTCTCCCAAGAGTCCATTTCGAAGCTAACGGTCCTGGCCGCGCCATCCAGGATGGAGAGCCCGAGGTAAGCGAGCAGCACGCAACCGCAAGGCATGTCTCTAGAGACACCGCATGGAAGCTGTGGTTCCACATCGGTCATGCTGGTAGCAGACCTATGAGAACGCCCGCGTTGATGATCCTCGGCACTGCCTCCCATACGGGTAAGTCCATCATTACGGCTGGACTGGGCCGCATTTTTGCCGATGAGGGCTGGCGGGTGGCTCCGTTTAAGGCTCAGAACATGTCGCTGAATTCGGCGGCGACTCCGGACGGGTTTGAGATCGGCCGGGCGCAGGCGTTGCAGGCGGAGGCGTGCCGGGTGACTCCGCGGATGGAGATGAATCCGGTACTCATCAAGCCCTCGTCCGAGACGGGGGCGCAGATCGTGCTGCAAGGGCGGGTATGGGGCCAGGTGACAGCGGAGGACTATTTCAAGCACCGCACGGCGGCGTTGTTTCCGGCCGTACTGGACAGCTACCGGAAGCTGGCGGCAGAGCATGACCTCATCCTGCTGGAAGGGGCGGGGTCGCCGGCCGAGATCAATTTGCGGACGTACGACATCGTCAACATGCGGATGGCACATGCGGCCGAGGCGGACTGTCTGCTGGTGGGCGATATTGACCGGGGTGGGGTCTTTGCGTCGTTGTATGGGACGGTGGAGCTGCTGCCGGCAGAGGACCGGGCGCGGATCCGGGGGTTCCTCATCAACAAGTTTCGCGGGGATGAGGCGCTGCTCACTTCGGGCGTCGAGATGATGGAGCAGAGATTGGGGATCCCTTGCGTCGGGGTCGTCCACTTCCTACGCGATCTGGGGCTGGAAGAAGAAGACGGAGTGGCGATGCAGGACCGGCGCACTGCCACGAGGGAGTGGGGCGGTTTGCTGGATGGACGGCTCCGGGTGGGCGTCGTGGCGCTGCCGCACATGGCGAACTTCACCGACTTTGATGCGTTAGGGATGGAGCCGGCGGTGTCGCTGGCGTTCCTGGAGAATCCGGAGGAGGCGGCGCTGGCGGATGTGCTGATTCTGCCGGGGACAAAGCAAACGGTGGATGATCTGAACTGGCTGCAGGAGCGAGGGTTCGCGGCGGCTCTGGCGGCGCATGCCGGTCCTTTGATCGGGATTTGCGGCGGGTTTCAGATGCTCGGGCTCTCGATTGAGGATCCGAAGGGCGTCGAGAATGGCGGAGTGGCGCGGTCCGTCGATGGTCTGGGATTGTTGCCGGTGCGCACGGTGATGGAGCCGGAGAAGACGGTGCGGCGAGCGACAGGGCGGGTGGAAGGCTGGGAGGCCCCGGCGTTCGCGGGATATGAGATCCACATGGGCGAGACGGTATACGAGCCGGGCAGCACACCGTTTGCGCGGATTCTGCGCGAGGGGGAAGGGGCTGAAGTCGCCGATGGTGCGCTAGACGGGCCGGGCCGGGTGTGGGGTAGCTATGTGCACGGGCTGTTTGACGACGACGCGTTCCGGCATCGCTTTGTGGATCGGGCGAGGCGGAAGTGCGGTCTGCCGCCGGCCGAGGATCACGCCGCGGTGACGGCCGAGCGCGAGGCGCGCATCGACCGTTGGGCCGCCCATTTGCGGAAGTCGTTGAAGCTGGATCTGCTGCGAAGCTGGATCCGGCAGCAGGTTTAGGCGCTCCGGCGAAGGGCGAACTGGTAGAGAATCCAATCATGCCCCCGAAGGAAGAACGCCTGCTCAGGGTGGGTGTGCTGGGCTGTGGGCCCATCGCCCAGGCCGCACATTTCGAAAGCTGCATCAAGGGACGGAATACCGAGCTGTTCGCGATCTGCGATCTGGCGCCGGATCTGTTGGAACGAATGGCGGTGGCGCACGAGCCGCGCCGGGCGTATTCGGACTACTCCGAGATGCTGGCGGATCCGGAGGTGGAGGCCGTGATTCTTGCCACTTCCGACGCCTTCCACGTGCCGGCGGCGGAGCTGGCGCTGCAGGCCGGCAAGCATGTGTTATGTGAGAAGCCGCTGGGACTGACGGTGGAGGAGGTGGAGGGGCTGCGCCGGACGGTGGAGAAGACCGGGCTCGTGTTGCAGGTGGGGCATATGAAGCGGTTCGATGCCGGGCTGCAGGCGGCGCACGATTTCATCGCCGGGGAGATGGGCGAGATGCTGGCCCTGAAGGCGTGGTACTGCGACTCGACGCACCGCTACGCGATGACCGATGCGGTGCAGCCGGCGCTGGTGACAAGCCGTCTGGCGCGTCGCCCCGAAGGAGATCCGAAGGCCGACTTGCGACGATACTTCCTGCTGACGCACGGCAGCCACCTGGTGGATACGGCGCGGTACCTGGGCGGTGAACTGGTGGAGGTGGAAGCGCGGCTGAAACAGCGCTTCGGGGCATATTGCTGGTTTGTGGACGTGGCCTTTGCGAATGGAGCGTTGGGGCACCTGGATCTAACGGTCTCGGTCCGGATGGACTGGCATGAGGGCTTCCACATCTATGGCGAGCGGGGTAGCGTAGTGGGCAAAACGTTCAACCCGTGGTTCTACAAGTCGAGTGAGGTGGACATCTTCCATGAGGCCACGGCTTCCACCACACGCGTGCTGGGAGCGGATGGCCATTTCTACCGGAGGCAATTGGAGGGATTCGCGGAAACGATTCTGAACCAGACTCCGATAATGGGGGCCGGCATCGAGGATGGCGTGGCGTCGGTGCGTGCGATGGTGGCGATTGCCGAATCGGCTCGAACCGGGCGGCCGATGAAGTTGGCGGATGCACAGGGCGGTGTTCTGTGATTCCCGGAATCTTCGCCAAGACCTTCGCGGAACGGCCGTTCGAGGCGGCACGGCGGGCGGGGTACGAGGTGGTGCAGTACAACATGGCCTGTGCGGGCCTGGAGCCGATGCCGGATGAGATTCCGGCGGGCGTGGCGGAGACGATCCGTGCCGAAGCCCAGGCGGCAGGGGTCCAGATTGCGGCGCTTTCCGCCACCTACAACATGATTCATCCGGACCCGTCGGTGCGGCGGGACGGGCTGCGGCGGCTGCGCGTGCTGGCCGAGGCGGCCCGAGCCATGGGGACACGGGTATTGACGCTGTGTACGGGTACTCTGGATCCGGAGGATCAATGGCGCCGCCACCCCGGGAACGACGGGGCCGAACCTTGGCGAGTGCTGCTGGAGAACATGGAAGCCGCGGTGGGGATCGCGGAGAAGTTCGATGTTGAGCTGGGCATCGAACCGGAGCACGCGAACGTGGTCAGCTCAGCGCGGCGGGCGCGGCGGCTGATCGATGAGATGGGAAGCCCTCGCGTGCGGATCATCCTGGACGGCGCAAACCTGTTTGAGGTGGAACCACTGGAACGACAGCGGGCGATTGTGGCTGAAGGGATCGACCTGCTGGCTGATCGCATCGTGCTGGCGCATGCCAAGGATCGTCTGGCTGACGGCCGGTTTACGCGGGCCGGCGCCGGGGTGCTGGACTATGGCCATTATCTGGCCCGGCTCCAGGAGGCCGGTTTTCGTGGTCCGTTGGTGACACATGGACTGGCGGAGGAGGATGCGGTGCCGGTGGGCCGGTTTCTGGCCGGCCATCTTGCGGCGCTGGCGGATGGCGGCGAAATTTCCGCCTCCCAGCGGGAATAGATCGCCTACTCTGTGGGATATGTGACTGTCGGGCCGCCTTTCGGCCTGACGGAGAGTGGCATGGAGCATGGGCTGTCGGGACGCCAGCTATTTGTGGAGCAATTGAAACCAGCCGCAAAGGCCGAGGCCACTCGGAGCGAGTTCGAAGCCGAGGCGATGCCGCACGTGAACGACCTGTTCCGGACGGCAGCGCGGGTTCTGGGCGACGGCGCTCGTGCCGAGGACGTGGTGCAGGAAGTGTACCTGCAGGCATGGAAGTCGTACCACCGCTTCGAGAGAGGTACCAATTGCCGCGCCTGGCTGTTCCGGATTCTCTTCCACTGCATCAACCATCACCGGCGCAAGTGGTTTCGTTTCCCACTGTTGAAGGAGACGGAGGAGTTTTTGGAGGCGAATCTGGTCGCCCCGGAACCGATCTCAGACCAGTTGACGGATGAGGAGATTCTGGGTGCTCTGGACAGGATTCCCGAAGAGTTCCGGGCTGTCATTCTGCTGGTCGATGTCGAGGAATTTGCGTATAAGGACGCCGCTAGTATCCTATCCCTACCGCTGGGCACCGTGATGTCCCGGATGAGTCGAGGCCGCAAGCTGCTGCGTGCGCAGCTCAAGTCGGTTGCGGAGTCATATGGGATTGGGAAGCGGCAGGCGAAGGAGCAAGGTTTATGAGTTCAGAGCCGATGGACTCGATGCCCAGGGACGAAGAGCTGGCCGGGCGGTTGCGGCAGGCGGTGCGCAGCCAGCAGGTTCCGCCGGAACTGGCGGTGAAGATCCGGCAGCGTCTGGAGGCGGAGCAGCAGCGCGGCCGGTATGACGTGTGGCGCGCGGCTGTGTGGCTACCTGCCGCGACGGCGCTGATTCTGTGTATTTCGGCGGGGATCGCCTATCAGCAGGGTCATCTGCGCCTGACACCGGGGCAGCGCGAATCGTTCATGAGTTCCATGTTGGTAAAAGTCTCGACGCCGATGCGGCCGGGGCTGGATGATCATCTGCACTGTTCGGTCTACGGCCGAGTGCCCGAAACGATTCCGCCGCTGGCGCAGGCCATCAAGGACCTGCCGCCGCAGTTCGCGGAAGTGCTGACGGTCGTGCAGAAGAATGCGCCCCAGGCGTTTGAGCTGTACTCGGCGCACCAGTGTACGAGGCATGGACGAAAGTTTGTGCACTTTCAGTTGAAGTCCCGGTCCAAGCTGCTGTCGGTGATCATTACCCGTCGGAATGTGGAGGAATCGTTTGTGCGCGACCAGGTTCTGCCTGAGCTGCAGGAGCATGGAGTGGCGCTGTATTCGGCGCGCGCGGCGCGATTCCAGATGGCGGCGATGGAGACGCGCGACTACCTGGCCTATGTAGTCTCTGACCTGGATGGCGCGGAGAACCGGAATCTGATGCTGGCGATGGCTCCGGGCATCCAGTCGGTTCTGCGGAAGCTGGAGAGCTGAGTTCTTCCGGCGGGCGGACGCCGTGTCCGCGAGCCTGAGTTGATTCTGAGTGTCCCGTGGACTTTCCACCGAATGCCGGCGGCGGCGATCCAGCCGATGAGCGGATCAAGCGAGCCGTCCGGCGCATCCCTGTCGATCCGTTGCTGCAGGCCAAGGTGCGGGCATCGGTGGAGCAGGCGCGGCGCCGGAACCGTTTGCAGCTTGCCCTGCTCTGGACCGGCCTGGCGGCGGCCCCCGCTCTTTTGTTGTGGATGTTCGGGCCGTTGTCGGGTGCAGCGGATCCGCCGCAACTCGCGGCCGGTCAACATGCTGCCTGTGCGGTGGCGCACCTGTTACCCGTGGAGCCGTGGGCGGAAGGGCACGGCGGGTTGCGCTCGTACGTCGAGCGACAGATGCCAGGCGACTTCCGATTGCTCGACATGCATCGCTGCCGCCAGGAGGGCCGGACGTACGATCACCTGGTGCTCGGTCTGGAGGGAGAACGAATCTCCCTGCTGGTGGCGGAGCTGTGGCCGGAGGAGAGGCTGGGGCTGGACTGGGAGACGCCGAGTCCGCGCGGACGCTACCAGGTGAGTAGTGCGCCATCGGGGCACAGGGCTGTGTTCCTGGTGTCGGAACTGCCTTTCCGCGTGCACGAGAACCTGGCCCGCCGGCTGGATCCGCGCGCGGTGCAGGAGGCTCTGGATGCCTTTGTGCGTCCTTTCCCTGGAATTGGCTGCACGCCGCCGCGCGAAGCGGCATCATTGAACAGGTTTTACTTTTGGTCTCACTGGGCCGCTCTTAACCGATGAGGCTTTTGAGGGAGACATACTGCATTGCCGATTGATGTCCAGGACTCGTACTTCGAAAGCCGAATACTGAATGCCGATGGAGTGCAACTGGTGCAGATCCTGTATCAGGCTGCGATCGATTCAGCCCAACTGGCGCTCGAGTGCCTGCGGCAAGGTGACATTGCCGGGCGCTCGAAGGCGATCTCGAAAGCGTACGAGATCATCACCGAGCTGGAGGTGTCGTTGAACCACGAGGTGGGCGGGGCGGTCAGCCGGGGCCTTGCGGAAACTTACTGCTACCTGCGTGGGCGACTTTTGACGGCGAATCTGGAGCAGAGCGAGGGTCCACTGGAGGAAGTGACGCGGCTGCTGCGGGTCATTCAGGAGGCCTGGCTGGCATGCAAGGAGACGGTGCCGATGCAGCAGGAGCAGCGGGTCGAGTCCGTAGTGGAGATTGGGCCGGAGCCTGCCCCCCCCGCGGCGCAGGATGGGCCCAATGAATGGACAAACTACTCCTCGGGGTATGGAGCGGCGTACCCACCACCGCCGGAACCGCGAGAGTATCAACTCTCCGTGAGCTATTGACGCGGAATCGACCGTGCGGGGTCTGCCTCAGTTGGCGGATGGATTGCAAGCATTAGAGCAGATGTTCCGAATAGGGACGGATTGGTTCCAATGCAAGCAATTCAGACGGCGTATTTTGGCGAAGTGAGTTTCCCGGAAGCCAGCGTGATCCATTTTGAACGTGGGCTTCCCGGATTTGAACACGAGACGCGCTTCGTCTCGATTTCCAAGGAGGACTGCGAGCCGCTGATCTTCCTGCAGAGCTTGAGCACCCCGAAGTTGTGCTTCGTCACAATGTCGGTGTTGCCGCTGTGTCCCAGTTATCAGATTGACCTGCAGCCGGACGAGCGCCTGGCGCTGGATTTGCCGGCGGATTGCGAAGCCGGCATCGGTAGTGACTTCGCGTGCCTGGCGATTGTCTCGGTCAATGAAGACGGCCCACCCACGGCAAATCTGATGGCACCTGTCGTGATCCACGTTCCGGCCGGCCGGGCGGTGCAGATCATCCAGAGCAATCCGGACTATGAGCTGCGCCATCCCATTGGAGGCGCGCCGTGCTCGTGATGCAGCGCCGGGAGACGGATACCATCCTCATCGGGGACGAGATCAGGATCCAGATCCTGGAGTGTTCGCGGGGGCATGTCAAGCTGGGCCTGGAGGTGCCGAAGCGCCTGGCGATTGTGCGGGGCGAGATGCGGGCGGTGAGTGAACAGAACCGTTCCGCCGCGCAGGGGGTGGGTGCGGAAATACCGTCGCTGCTGGCCCGACGGTTGCGTGCTGAGCTGGGCACGGGCTGCGAAGCTTCTTCGGAGGCCGGCAGCCCGGTGGGTGCGGCATGCAGCACGCGGCACCACGATGGCAAGTAAGCCTCTGCCGTTGCCGGCCGTCGAATCCCGCCGTTGCTTTTTTCCTCAGCTTTTGTAGGGCTGGCCGATATGGGCAGTGACTCCGAACCGGGTTCCGCTTGGGAGTCGCCGGAAGGAATGTCCGGCATTGCACGCATAAAGGATTTGCCAATCGTATGTTTTCTATTCAGACCAATGTGAACTCTCTGATCGCGCAGGAGAATATGCGCGTGAACGGGGACTTCCAGAGCAAGACGATCCAGCGTCTCACTTCCGGTTATCGCATCAATCAATCCGGTGACGACGCCGCCGGCCTGGCCGTGGCGAACAAGTTCCGCAGCGATGTGGCCGAACTCGCCCAGGGCGTGCGCAATGCCAATGACGGCATCAGCACGCTGCAGATCATCGACGGCGGCATGAACAACATCTCGAAGATGATTGACCGGTTGAAGACTCTGGCATCGCAATCCGCGTCGCAGACGTTTACCGGCGACCGCAAGGTGTTGAATGACGAGTTCCAGACACTGCTGAAGGAAATTGACCGGCAGGCGCAGGCTGTCGGACTGGACAAAGACGGGTTGTACGCCAAGACGCTGTCGGTGTTTGTGGGCGGCGGCCGTACCGCGGGGCTGGGGGCGGTGGATACGACCAACGGAACAGTCAAGTTGGACCTCGGCGGCGCTGCGGTGGATACAAAGAGCCTCAATCTGAAGGGCATGCAGGTTCTGGCCGGTGACGACACCACGGACATCGGCTCCACTTCGGCGACCCACACGGTGGCGGACATCCTGAATGACACGGGAAACACCAGCGCGGCCGGGTACACGACGTTCTATGTCTCCGGCGCCGGTTTCTCGGATGCGAACAAGATCAAGCTTTCGGTGAACACCACGGGCGTGAGCGATCTCGACAGTCTGGTGACAGCGATCAACGACGCTATCGGGCAGGCCGGGAACAATGTCACGCCTGCGGCGAACGCGTTCAAGGGCGCTGGCATCTCGGCGTCGGCCTTCACGAATGAGAACGGCGGTCAGCAGCTGGCGTTCAACTCCTCGTATGCGCCCATTCAGGTGCAGGCCGGCGACTTGAAAGCCAATGCGTTGATGGGCAATTTCAGCACAGTGGGCGGCGACCCCGCCACGCGCGGCGCTTCCCTGACCACGTCAGTGCATGGTGCCAATACGCAGGCCGGCACGCTGGGCGCCGGGAATGTGACAGTTCGCATCACCGGGGCCGGGCTCAGCAGCCCGGTGGATGTCACGGTCGCCGGCGGATCGACGCTTGCGGCGGCGGTCACCTCTCTCACCTCGCAGATTGGGGCAAACCAGGCGCTGGTGGATGCGGGTATCACCGTCAGTGGCGGAGGTGTCGGCACACCGTTGACCTTCACGAGCAGCCATGGCGATAAATTCAGTGTTCAGGCATCCGGTGACACAGGAAATCTCCTGGGTTTGGGGGCTTTCAATTCGGGGGCGGCCGGGGCGGTGGATTACAGCACGATCACCGGCAGCAATTACGTGGCTTCCACGACCAGTGGGACTTCGACATTGGAGATCTCACTGGCCGGTGGAGCAGCCCGCCAGATCACTGTGAATCTGACTGATGGAGACGCGACGGCGGCGAAGTCGCAAACGGGTGTCATGCCCGCCAACAGTACGATTACGAATGCCAACCATTCGCTGGATGTCACCATCGACGGGCAGACCGTGAACGTGACGCTCACCAATTCAGCGCCGGCGGGTGGCGCGGTGGCGGCGAGCGGCGGTAAGTTCGCGGGCGCCGCCACCGTAACGGTTGCTTCCGCCAGCAACAACGAGGGCTTTGACCTGACGGTGGATGGGGTCACCCATACGGTCAGCGTGGCCAATGGAACTTATGACAGCGGCACGATCGCGGGTGCTGTTCAGACAGCCATTAATGCTCAGTTTGGCGCAAACAAGGCAGTGGCGTCTGTGGATGGCTCAGGCAATCTCGTCATCACGGGCTATGACACCGGTGTCGGGCATAGCGTTGCGATCAACACAGCTTCCGGAAAGACGGGCGTCACCAATCTCGGCTTTACAGCCGGTTCGATTGGATACGGCACGGCGGCAGCGGGGGGAACCGCCCTCAGCATTGCCGGCCAGATCCAGACACAGATTGACGCCGCGGGTCTGACCGGTGGCGCCAGCGCGACGGTTTCGGTGACCCAGGATGGCCGCATCGCCATTGAGAACGCCAACAAGGGCGGGGCTCATACCCTGACCTTCGCCGGCAACGCAATTTCGGGCGGGCTCTTCACGTTCTCGACAGTCACGGCGGCGGCCAACCGCAGTCTGAGCAGCGTAGCGGATGCGGTCAATCAACAGATTGCCGCTGATTCCACGCTCCAGAAGGCGGGCCTGAAGGCGGATGGCTCGGGTACGGCCCTCAAACTGGACTCCGACGGCACGTTCTTCCGTGTGAACGGCGGCGCCGTGGCGCTGGATGCCAATCTTGGTTTCGGCGTCTCCGGTTCCACATTCAATGCTGCTGCGGCGAACAATCTGACGGTGACGGACTCGAAGCGCAATGCCGTCGACTCCAATGGCGCGCAGCAGAGCACGGCTCTTAGTTTCACGGCGCCGGTTTACGCAAGCGACGATCAGACCCTCACCGTTTCGGTCACCGACGCGGATGGAAAGATCCAATCCCAGGTGGTTTCGCTGCGAAACGACGCGACGGCGCGTTCCTCCCGCAGCATCGACGAGGCGATCAACTCGATCAACAAGCAACTCCAGCAGTCCAACATAGCCGCCTTGCAAGGCATCGTAGCCGTGAAGGAGAACGTTGGCGGCGCCGAGAAGATCAACTTCCTCAGCAGCGGCGACAGCTTCAAGGTGAGTGTCGGCAGCACGGCGAACAACACCGGTGTTGACGGCAGCGCCTCGGATGCAACCACGACGGCCGGATCAGTCAACTCCGAGGCTCTCGGCGACGTGACGAGCACGATCTCGATCGATACGATGTCCAACGCCCTCAAGGCGGTCTCGTCGATCTCTTCGGCGATCTCGAAGCTGGGCTCCGCCCAGGCCGCCGTTGGCCGTGGGCAGAACCAGTTGAGCTACGCGCTTTCCCTGGCGCAGTCGCAGATCTCCAGTTTCTCGGCCGCCGAGTCCCGCATCCGGGACGCTGACGTGGCCGCGGAAGCCGCCAACCTGACCAAGGCGCAGGTGCTGCAACAGGCAGCGGTCGCCGCCATGGCGCAAGCCAATTCGGCGCCGCAGCTCATTCTGTCCCTGCTCCGTGGTTAACCATCCACCGTCCGCTAACTAACCGAGCCGGACCGGGCGGCCGTAAACCGCCTGGTCCGGACGCACTATGAGTACAATCTTCAACGGCAATAGCCGCTATGCGAGCGACTTCCAGACGATCATCGATCGTACGGTGGCTATTGCGTCCATGCCCCTCAATCAGCTCAAGACACAGAAGACGAGCCTGGCGGACGAGTCCACGGCGCTGGCGGGGCTGGACACCAAGTTTCAGGCACTGCAGACGGCGTTGGCCGGGCTCAACGATGCGATGGGTAGCGGAGCGATCCGGGCGACTCTCACGGAGACGAAAACCGTCAGTGCCTCAGTCTCCAGTGGAGCGATTGAGGGCACTTACGACATCGAAGTTCTGAACCAGGGCGCCTACACCACGACGCTCACTTCGGATGCAGGGCCGCGGCGTGTTAGCAATCCGGCCAGCCAGAGCCTGAGCAAGGCCACCGCTCCGGTATTCCGGCTGACTGTCGGGTGCAGTACCTATGACCTCAGTCCCGCTTCCAACACCTTGCAGGGTTTGATGGATGCAATCAACGCGCAGGCCGGCGCGAATGTTCAGGCCTCGGCTGTGAATGTGGGCACCGCCGCGGTTCCGGACTTCCGGTTGTCTGTCGAGAGTACGGTGCAAGGCGATTTTGCGATTCAGTTGAATGATGGCTCGATGGATCTGCTGGCAGAGCAGGCGCGCGGTGATGACAGCGGCGGTATGACATCCACGCTGAGTGCCGTGCCTGGACCGAACATCGTTACCAATCCGGATACACAGAGCCTCAGCAACCAGGCAGCACCCTCTTTTCAGCTCACCGTGGGTGCGAACACTTTCACGGTCAAGCCGGCAAAGAATACGCTGAGCGGCCTGGTGGACGCCATCAATGCCAACTCGCTGAACGGTGTCCGGGCCACCATGGTCAATGTGGGTTCGAACGCGGCTCCGGACTATCGCTTGTCCCTGAAAGCGTCAAAACTGGGGGACTTTGCGGTAACGCTGACCGACGGCGTGATTCAACTGCAATCGGAACAGGTCCGCGGCGAGGTGGCGAGTTATAAGGTCAATGGATCCGGGAAGATCTCGCAGAGCGATTCGCGCTCGGTGACGATTGCGCCGGGATTGAGTGTGAACCTGATCGGTGTCAGCACGGCGGATCAGCCCACCAGCATCACGCTGACACGGGAGAGTTCCGCGGTTTCCAACGCCCTCACGGCGCTGGCAAATGCCTACAACGCGGCTGTTGACGAGGTGGACAAGCACCACGGGACGGCAGGCGGTGCTCTAGCCGGCCAGGCGGTGCTACGGAATCTCACCAGTGCGTTACAGAAGATGACGAGTCACGTGGAGTCGGGTGCCGGCGTGAATTCGCTGGCGGCACTTGGAGTCAGCCTCGACCAGACGGGTCACATGGCGTTCAACGAGATGTCGTTTTATGCCGCCAACTTCGCCGATTCGGCTGGGGTCACGAATTTCCTGGGTACCTCCGCGACGAAGGGATTCCTGCATGATGCAGTTTCCGCGCTGGACGAAGTAGGTGATTCCGTCACCGGCACTCTGGCTGCGGCCAGGAAAGTGCTGGACGGGCAGACAACGGCTCTCGACAAGCAGATTGCCGACAAGCAGACATTCATCGATGGTATGCAGGCCGATCTGGAGCAGCGGATGGCGGCCGCCGACGCCCTGGTGGCCACCCTGGAGCAGCAATACAACTACATCAGCCAGATGTTGGATTCCATGAATTCACAGAGCTCGAACAACTAGACTTATGGACGACGAAATTGATCGTCTGAAAGCGGAATTCCGGGAGGCCGTCTCGGCGGAGCGTCATTGCGTTGCGGCCAGCGCCTCCGCGTCGTTGTTGGACATCCTGACGACGAGTTACCGCTCAGATCGGCGGCAGTGGGAAGAAGCACTGGAACTATGGCATTGGGCGCGCCGGACAGCGCGGGCCCAAAGGTCACACCTGGGACAGGAAAAGCTTGCCGCACAAGCTGTGCCGGGCTACACCCGGAGCCGGCTGCGGATTACGAGTACCTTTAGCGTCGATGGGTAGCTACCCCAGGAGATCGATGGCCACCACTTCGTTAATCCCGATCGGAGGCACGTCGATCTCAACTCCGTTTGCGGTATGCCTGGGCGTGACGGTTCGGCCGGCCACCAGTAGATGCACGGCACCGGCCTTCTTTCCTTTCGGCAGGGGAACGGTGACGGTTTGGGGCGGCGAGGGAATCACCTCCCGAATCGGCCCCTTCATCATCATGGGGTTAGTCAGGTTCACGAGGTGGACCGTCATGGAGTTCTTCTGAGTCCAGATGGCCAGATCGAAGAGACCTTTGCCGCTCACAGTGACTGGCTGAGGTTCATTGTGGGCCCAGCGGACGGCGTTCTGGAGGAGCCTGCCGTGATCGAGGGACATGACTTCCCAGAAGGTCCGGTCGAGATCCCAGGGGAAATAGACAATGCGGCTCCGCCCGTGTTCCTGGAGAAACACGCCAGGCTCGTTCCCTGGCGGCGTTCTGACGTAGACCGACTCCATGGGGAGGTCGGGATAGGTGGGGACCAGGGTCAGCGGCGACACGGACGCCGAGGAGGCCAGGGCGCGCGCCGGGACGCGGTGGGTCCCGTTGATGATACGGCCGGCATCTTCCATTCCAGCCAGCAGGGGATGGAAGCGGCCAGTCGCCGGATCCTTGACGAGGCGCAGGTAAGAGTTCTGCAGCGGACCTTCGGTTGCGCCGGTGACGGAGGCTCCCAACAAGTTGGACAGGCCGAGGTCTTTCCGGCGCTGCCCCCATTCATCGTAAAGCGAGGTCTCGTGAGTGGCGACGATGCTACCGCCGGCCGCGGCGAAGGCGTTGAGCTGCTCGCATTGGGCTGTGGAAAGCGCGGCGATGTTCGGCAGAATCAGCGTGCGGAAGCGAGTCAGTTGGGCCGGTTCCAGCATGCGATCGTGAACCATCTCGAACGGGATGCGCGCTTCTAGCAACGCCTGGTAAAAGCCCAGCGTGTGATCCTCGACCTTGGCGCGGGCGCGCTCTCCGCCATAGAACGTAGCGGTCTGCTGGGAGTAAACGAGCCCGACCCGCGCGAGCGATTCTTCGTTCCGCAGGTAGCGCTCATTGCGATGATGCCAGGTGTAGATCTCCTCGACCACCGGGAGCCAGCGGCGGTCGAGTGGCTTTGCGTTGAACTTGGTGAACCAGGGGCGCAGGCCCTGTGCGACCCCGTCCATCACCCAGAGACGAATTTCGTCGCCGCTCTGGACGGAGTCCTTCCAGCGGTAGGACTCCTCGATACCGACGCTGAAGATGCCGGCAATGGGCTTTCGGCCCAGGGCTGCGCGGTACTCCTTGCCGTTCTTTCCGTTGGTCCAGGGCGGCATGAGGCCGTGGCGAGCCTGACGGTCGGCGAAGAGGGTGGGCGTCAGGGCGCCAATCGTCTTCATGTCGAGATCGCTCAGGGAGCCGCCTCCGGCGTTGGCAATGTAGGCGGCATTCGGATTGATGGCTTTGATGCGTTCGTCCCACAGGTGCCAGAGGTCGAAGAGCCGCTTCTCCTTCCAGAACGATGTACTGGCGGCGAGCCGGATCCTGCGGATTGTTGGTCCGCGGCAGGTCTAAACCGGAGAAGTCCCGGAAGTTCCGGGCGCAGTGCGCGCAGTAGCACATGCCCGAACCGGCCCAGCGGTTCGAGAAGATCCCATCGACGTGGTAGAGGCTGACGATCTCCTCGGTGACGCGGGTCATGAAGTCGAAGTTGTAGGGGCCCAGGGCGCAGGAGACCCAGTAGTCGGGATCCGCCCAATGTTTCCTCGGCTTCCCGTCCGCGCCTACCAGGACGTACTCCGGATGGGCGTCGGCCATGTCCTGATGAAGACCGTGCGGGTCGGTGCGGGCGATGATATTCATGCCCAGTCCGCGGCAGCCTTTCACCAGGTCACCGAAGGCGTCGCCGTTCTTCAGCCATTTGCTGCGGTAGTGGAGCGGGATCTTCGTGGGGTAGAAGGCAACACAGCCGCCGGCGCTGAGGCAAGCGGCATCGGCATGAATCCGGCGGAAGTAGTCCAGCCAGAAGGCCTGGTCGTATTGACCGGGATCGTCCTCGACAAACGCGAGCTGGGCCCAGCGCATGGGGCGGTCGTACCAGGCCGGCTGCGCGCCGGAGCCCGGATTCTGAGCGGCGGCCGGCAGGGCGAGCCCGGCGGAGATCTGCATGAAGTCGCGTCTGTTCATTGAATCGTCCTGGGAGGATTCTATGCCTTGGCGCGGCGTCGTGGGGGCCCGTGCCCGGGGAAGATGCCACCACGAGAATGTACGATCGAGTTATGATTGCTACCCGCGCTTCGCTTCGGGCTGATTTGGAACGTTTGGGTGTTCGCGACGGCGAGGTACTGATGGTCCATTCCAGCGTTCGCACCGTGGGTGAGGTGCGCGGTGGCGTAAATGTCATCGTGCAGTCTCTGCTGGACGTCATCGGACCATCCGGCACGCTGGTGGCGTATCTGGATTTCGAGCCCTGTTTCGAAGACGAGGATGAGGAGGACGTACCTGTCTTCGACAAACGGATCGCGCACGCGGCCCGCGATCACGGCATCCTGCACGAGACAATCCGGAACTGGCCGGGCACTCTTCGCAGCGATCACCCGGACGCGGGGGTGGCGGCGTTGGGCGCGCAGGCGGAATGGATCACGTCGGAGCACCCTTTCCAGTACGGCTATGGTCCCGGCACACCTCTGGAGAAGATAGTGCTGGCGAAAGGGCGCGTACTGATGCTGGGCGCACCGCTGGACACGATCACACTGCTGCACTTCGCCGAGCATCAGGCGCGGCTTCCGGACAAGCGGATCCGGCGCTACCGCCGGTGGATGCCCGGGGCGCAGGGTCCGGAGTGGGTTGAGTTTGAAGAGTTCGACACGGCGGATCCCGTGCACGATCTGTTGCCGCAGAACTGCTTCGAGCAGATTGCCCAAGCCTATCTGGCGGCAGGGCGCGGATTGCAGGGCCGGATCGGTGCGGCGGACTCATTTCTATTCGATGGCCCGGATCTGGTGCAGTTCGGCATCCACTGGCTGGAGCAGTTCGCCGCCAACGGATTCCGTCCGGTGCGTCCTATGTGATGGAATGGTGTCGCGCACTGAGATCAGGTAATCGCGTTACGGGATCAGATGCCCACCGAGAAAGACCAGGCGTATCGCGACAATCTGCGATTGAGCCAGATCGAGTACGAACAGGGGCAAGTCTATCTGTATAGCCGGCCGCGGTGCCTGGGCCTGGTGCTCGGCAATGCCTGCAATATCGATTGCCTTCACTGCTACCAATCGAAAAGCGGCGCCAATCTCCTGAGGCCGGCAGAACTCGGAGTCGAGCTCCGCCGGGAGTTGATGGCTTTCTATCCCTACCTGTCCACACTCCGGATTCAGGGTGGGGAAGTTCTGGCCATGCGCGGATTCCAGGAGCTCATCGAGGATGTGACGTCGCTGGTTGAGCGCAAGTTGATCAGCATCAGTACGAACGGCACGTTGCTGGATGACACCTGGGCGGAACGGCTGGTCCGCGGACCATTTGCCAGCATCACCGTCTCCATCGACGGGGGGACTCGCGCCACCTACAACCGGTTGCGGCGCGGCGCGGATCTCGACCAGGTCCTGCGGAATATTGACGGGGTCCGGGCCTGGAAACAGCGGCTGCAAAGCGAGACGCCCTACCTCGACTCGTTCTTCGTGATCATGCGCTCAAACTTCCGCGAGATTCCGGAGTACCTCCGATTGATGGCGGATCACGGCATGTGGGACGTGACGTTGCAGACGATGGAACTCTCCAGCGAGAACACCGCCCGGCATCCGAATCTGGAAGCCGACGAATCGATCCGCGTCCCCGGAGAAGTCGAGGAACTGCATCGCCTTCTGCGTGAAGCGTTGCCGGAATTCCGCTCAGTCTTCCGGACTCTGCGGGTTTCCGGGTTACAGTCGTTGTTCGAGAATCAGGGTCTGGATGCCTCGTTTCTGGAGGAGGGACGGCTGGGCCTGTATCCGGATAGTGATGGCCTGTCCGAGGGCGCCTTTGAGCTGTGCCCGAATCCTTGGACGACGTTGTTCCTCGCCGAGAACGGCGACGCGCATGTCTGTTTCATCGCGAAGCCGGTCGGCAACCTGTACGCCGCTTCGCTGTCCGCTCTCTGGAACTCGCCGGTGGCGATGGCGAAGCGGAGCGACATGCTGGCCGGCCGGTATCTGCGGTCCGGCTGTTCGGCTCAGTACTGCGGGTGGCGCGAAGGCCACGCCGTGGAGCGTCGCGACGATCCCGTGGGCGACGCAGAGCGCAATGCCCTGCGAATAGCCGCTGATCGGATGGCTCCGGACGCCGCGACTCCGGGTGTTCTGCAATTCGTCCGGCAGCAGATCGCCGCGGAGCGTCGGCAGCAGGAGCAATGCGATGTTCTGCTGACGGCCGGCCAATCGCAGATTGACCACCTCGAGGAGAAGGCGCGGAAAGCGGTGGATGACTTCCGCGACCTGGAGGCGGCGTTTGCGCGCTATCGCGACTTTTGGCTGGTGCGTTGGGCCTCGAAAGTGCGCCGGCTCTTGGGACGATAGCCGCGCTTGCGATGCGGGTAGGGGCAAATAGAAACAGAAACGGCGGTGAGCAAGGAGGAAGGTGCGCTCACCGCCGTAACCTTCGGAGGAACCTCGGCCATGTTGCCGAGTATTCACGGACCGGTCTATGCCTCGCAGCGGAGAACCCGTCCGTCCTACGAGGTGACCTTTCGGAGATTGACCTTTCTATTACACGTCGCCTGCCAATCCCACGATCTTCTCTAAGTAACTGTTCTTAAACAAGATCGAAGCTGAAGCGTGATGCTGCCTCGATTTTTGGACTGCTTCGGTTTGGAACAGTGCGCAGCCCCATTGGCGCAAAACGAAACACCGGGCGCGGCTGGCGATCACGCCAGAGGGGTGGCGCGGTAGAGCAGGTGGAGGATATTGCCCTCGGGGTCAGTGAAGAATACCACCTTGTTGCCCTTGCTCTCGCTGGGTTCGCTGAGGAAGTTGACGTTTTTGGCCCGCAGCCCGGCCAGGGCGGACTCGAAGTCGCCGACGGTGAGGGCGAGGTGGCGCAGTCCGGGCGTCTTGAGAGTGTTCTCGGCGCGGCCGCCTTCGGAAGGAATGATCTCAATCATCGTTCCGTTCGGTGCTTTGACGAAGAACGCGGTGCTGCCGCGGTAGTTGATGACAAAGCCAAGCGTGTCCACGTACCACTGCGCCAGGGCAGCCGGGTCAGGAGATGCGATCGCGGTATGTTCGATGCCTAGAATCATGGCACCTCCATCATATCCGCACGGCCCATCCGCCCAACCCGGGCCCGGACGTACGCTTTAGGCCACCACGTAGGGGGCGCGGTACTTGCGGGTTAGCAGTTCGTTCGCCGCTGCGTCGGCGCCGAAGTTCATACCGGCGGCGCTCCACTTGATAGTGTGTTTCACGCGGTAACTGATGTTGGCCAGGTGGCACAGCGAGGCCGACATGGCGCCTATCTCGATATCCGCATTCAGCTCCTTGTAGTTGCGGCTGCGGCAGGCGGCGAGAAAGTTCTGCATGTGTGCGACGGTTCCGTCCGGCCCGCGCTCGGCTTTCTCCTCGTGCGTTTTCTCGCTCTTCTCGCCCTTGTAGATCTGGAAGCCGGTGGAGTCCACCCACATCCAGCCCTCATCCCCGTAGAACAGGTTGCCGACGGCATAGTTTCCGACGGGTTGGCCGCCTTCGGGCCCGGTAAGCAGGCCGCGGACTTCGAAGACGATCTCCATCCCGGGATATTGGAATGACGCGAGCTGCGTGTTCGGGGTCTCCTGGTCGTCATCGTAGGCGTACTTGCCGCCGGTGGAGGTGACCATCTCGGGCCAGGTGATTTCTCCCAGGCCCCAGCGGCAGATGTCCATCTCGTGCACACCCTGGTTGCCGATGTCGCCGTTGCCCGTATCCCAGAACCAGTGCCAGTTGTACTTGTAGCGGTTCATGGTGAAATCGCGCAGCGGGGCGGGCCCCAGGAACTGGCTCCAGTCGATTCCGGCCGGCACCGGAGTGACCGGCGATTTGCCGATGCTCTTGCGGCGTTTGAAGCAGAGCCCCTTCGCCATATACAGCTTGCCGATTACCCCCTCGTGCAGCATCTGCATCGCACGCATCTTATAGGGCGTACTGCGGCTCTGCGAGCCAATCTGGACCATGCGGGTCGTTTTCCGCGCGGTGGCCACCATGGCACGGCTCTCATGGATGTTGTGGCTGGCCGGCTTCTCACAATAGACATCCTTGCCGGCCTGGCAGGCCCAGATGGTGGCCAACGCGTGCCAATGGTTCGGGGTGGCGATCGAGACCGCGTCGATGTTCTTGTCGGCGAACATCTTGCGCATGTCGTCATACTCCGCCGCCTTCTCGAGCGACGCACTGGTGAGCCGGCCCTGCGAGCGCTCGCGCGCGGCCTGGTTGACATCGCACAGCCCGGCGATGCGGGCTTCCGAGATCTTCATGTAGTTCGACTGGTGGTCGTTGCCACGACCGCCCAATCCGATAATGCCGACGTTGATCTTGTCGTTGGCGCCCATGACACGGGTCGCGGAAGCAGCCAGCACGGCGCCCTGAAAGAAATGACGGCGAGAGACGGAGCTCATGACAATACCTCGCTGAAAAATGGTGATCCCAGAAGCACGATATCACGCCTGGAAGCGGTCTTTCCAAGCCAGAAACCGGCGCTCCAGCAACGCCCAGGAAACCCACGCCAGGCCGAGAGAAATCACCGAGCCGAGCAGGAACGCCGCCAGCGCCGCGGGCACGCTGCCCATCGTCTTCGACACCGGCGCCATCGCCAGGTAGAAGTAGCCCACCAGAGGGAAATGGAGGACATAGACGCCATAGCTGTACTTTCCGAAGGTTCGGAGCAGCGAGAACCGCAACGGCCGCCAGCCCTGGTATCCAGATAGCACGACAAAGATGTACAGAATGGCGAATAGGCTGTAGCCCGCCACCGCCACCACCGGCTGGGAGTTCCTGGTCCCGAAGAACAGGAAGATGCCGGTCAACCCCGCGCCTGCCATCGCGGCGGCGATTCTGCCCCAGCGGAGACACCAGGCCAGAGCGGCATCCGAGCGGACGGTGACGGCCAGCAGCGCGCCCCAGGCGAGAGTGTCGACGCGAAACGGCGTCAGGCGGTAGAGGAACTCGGGTGAATACTGGTGATCGCGCCACAGAAACCGCAGGATGGGCGCGGCCACGATGAGAGCTCCGCAAAGCCAGGGCAACCTCCGCCGGCGCAGCCAGAGAACCAGGGGCGGCCAGACGAGGTAGAACTGCTCCTCAATCGAGAGAGACCAGAGGTGACTGAGAAAGGCATAGTCCGGGCCGAGAGCGCTCCGCCAGTTGGACAGATACAGCCAGTACCAACCCTGGGCGGGACCCGGCGGCACCGGCCGGTGCAGCGCGGCCGCCAGGGGCAGCACGCCGAAGAAGAACGCGGCGATATAGATGTAGTACAGAGGGAAGATGCGCAGCGCCCGCCGGGCATAGAAGGCGCGAAAGTAATTGGGCGAGCCCGCGGTCTCCAACAGGATGCCGGTGATCAGGAAACCCGACAGGACGAAGAACAGGTCGACACCGCTCCACCCCAGGCGCAGCAGGGAGTAGAGCGGTTCCGGCAGATTGGCGGTGAGGCCGAAGTGGACGGCTAGCACCAGCAGGATGGCCAGCCCGCGGACTCCATCGAGTTCGGGAATGCGGCGGGCTGACAACGGCTGGGACACTACCTGCTAACCTCGCCAGCGCACGCCGAGGTCCAGCACCTTCTTGCCGTATTCCACGCTGCGCTCCATGTGTTCCTTCTGCTGGAACTTGAGAGCTTCGACGAATTCGGGCGGCACCGGACGGCCGGGTACGTCTTCGATGACGACATGGCCTTCGTAGGGGTGGCCTTGCCGGGCGAGCGCCAGGAAGCGGGCCAGGTCGGAGCCGCGCATGTCGGGATACATCTTCCAGAAGCCGGGTTCGAGGTACGGCAGAATGGCGGGCGGGCGTCCGGTGATGGGCTTGATATAGACGTAGACGTTGGGGCAGAGCTCGCGCGTGCGGGCCATGATGGCCTTGAAATCGACGACACCTTCGCCAAGGGGTACCCACTGCACCGCCACGCCGCGCGGGTCTCGTAGACCACTGAGTCGCGCAGGTGTAGACAGCAGACATGGGGCGCCAGGGTCTCCAGGGTCGTCATGGGATGTTCCAGCACGAACACCGGATTGCCGGTATCCATATAGACGCCCACGAACTCCTTGCCGGCGGTCTCCACCACCTGCTTCAGTTCCCAGGCGAGCAGGTCTTTGTGGACCTCGATGATAATCTTCATCCCTGCGTCCATCACCTGCGACCGGACCGCCTTCAGCAGCTTGACGGCCGTCTCCATGTGCTGTTCCACAGGACCCGGAGGGAACGCCGCGCGCTCGCTAGCCAGCACCCCCCGCATATAGGGCGAACCCATAGCTTTGGCGCGTTCGACGTTCTTGAGCAGGGAGGCGACCGCGGGCTGAAACTGCTCCGCGGTCCGGGCAGGATGCCGCCGCCGCCGGTCTCTAGGTGGAGTCCCAGCCTCTCGCTCTGTTCGCGGACCTCTTTCCAGTGAGCCGGATCCATTGCTTTCGGATCGAGGGAATCCTGCAGGAAGACGGCATCCAGTTTGAGTGACGCGGTGTAGTCGAGCAACTGCGCGTCGTGCCAGCGCAGCGCGCGCAGACAGTATGTATTCAGCCCCAGCTTCATGGGGGGCATGGCGTTAAGCATTTGAGCGTCTCCTGAAAGCGTCCGCGGAGGATTGCTGTTCCAACCGGAACGAGCATTTGTCCTACCCCACAGGATAGATGCTTTCATGGGGGCGCCGGAGATGTCCCCGGAGGGTAGAAAGGGTAAAGAGACAAATGGGCCGTAGGGCAGTACTGTTGTTTGTGTTTTCGGCGATGCTGGGGGCGTCGCTGTGGGCCGAGGTGAATGGGGCGCCGGCGTATACGACGAATGCGCCAGGGGATGGGATTTGCACGGACTGCCACGGCGGTACCGTCAATTCGGGGGCAGGCAGTCTGACCGTATCCATGGTCGATGCGGCCACCTGGACGCCCGGGCAACAGGTGCGCATGCGCGTCACGCTGGCCGATCCGCAGGCCCGTCGCTGGGGTTTCAACATCACGGCCCGCCTCACGTCCAATCCTAATTCCGGCGCCGGCACTCTGGCCGTGGCCGATACGGCCGCCACGAAGCTGAACAACAGCAGCGGGGGGATTCAGTTTGTCACGCACACCGCGGCAGGCACCCGGCTGGGCACCACGGGTTCTTCCACCTGGGAGTTTCTGTGGACGCCGCCGGCTGACGCCTCGGCCGGGGAAGTGACCTTCTATGCCGCCGGGAATGCGGCCAATGGCAACAACCAGCCCGATACGGGCGATAAGATCTACACGTCCACTCTCGCGGTTTCTCCCGGTTCCACCACGCCGGATACACCCACACCTCCGCCCGCTCCAACCATCAACCGCATCCTTCCGCGCTTTGTCTTTGGGCAGAACTGGTCCGCCAGGTTGTACCTCTACAACACAACGGATTCCGCGGCGAAAGCGCACATCTTCTTCACAGGCAACGACGGTACGCCGATGGCCGGAGTGCCTGGCGGAGCCGCGCCCGTAGTGGATCTCGCGGCGCATGGCAGCGCCGTGGTGGAGGCTCCCGCCGGCGGCGCTCAGACGGAAGGCTACGCCTCGCTAGCATTGCCGGACGGCGTGTCAGGCTATGCGGTTCTCACCAGGACTCCACCGGATCAACCGGCGATGGAGACTGTACTCAATTTCACTGCGCCGGGCGTCAAGAGCAGTACGCTGGCGTGGGATGATACGACACTCACGACTCAGCTTTCGCTCAGCAACCCCGGGTCAGAGCAAACCACCGTGCGCCTGGCTCTGGTGGATCCTGGCGGTCAAGCCGTGGCTGGTTCCAGCATCGCTCTGCCCGCCAAAACTAAACTGGAAGTCAACCTGAAGGACATACCGGAGTTCACAGCCGCCGCGGGCAATCGCGGGACGGTAGTGCTCTCGGTGGACTCCGGCAGTTTCTCGGTGGCGGGTTTTCCGTGTTGGCACCACGTCGTTCAGTGCGATTCCCTCTACCGACAAGTAACCAGAACCTGAATTCTGCATCTGGGTTTCTATCGACATGAGGATGGGGAAAATACAACTCACTACAAAACTGTCCATTTGCGCCCTCTTTTTCGGCGCTTCCTTGTTGGCGAACAGCACAGGCGCCCCGACGTTTGTCACGGGCGCTCCTGGTGATGGAATTTGTACAGATTGCCACGGAGGGGTAGCAAACAGCGGCGCCGGCAGCGTGAAAGTGGAACTGGTGGACGCCACCCACTGGACGCCGGGGCAACAACTCCGCCTGCGCATCATACTGGCGGATCCGACGGCGCGGCGGTGGGGGTTCGAGATCTCGCCCCTATGGCGTCGGATGCGAGTAGAGCGCGGGCACGCTGGTGGTGGATGATGCGACGAACACCCGGAAGATCACCTCTGCCGGGATCCAGTTCATTACGCACACCTCGACGGGCACGCGCCAGGGACAGGCGGACTCCTCCACCTGGGATGTCCTCTGGACCCCGCCGGATGACGCGAACTTTGGCGGCGTGACGTTCTATGTGGCCGGCAACGCGGCGAACAACAATGGCCGCGAGGATCCGGGCGACCACATCTACAACAACATGCTGACGGTGTCGGCGGGTTCGGGTTCGACACCCACTACCACCACCTACGCCTTGCCTCAACTCGCCTTCGGCGGCGGCTGGTATACGGCGCTGTACTTCAACAACGGTACAGACAGCGCGGTCTCCGTCAAGGCGAGTTTCTATGGACAGGACGGGAATCCGCTCACAGTGCCGGACGCCGGAGGAACCTCAAAGACGCTAAGCATCACCCCCAAGGGGACGGCGATCTTTGAAGCGACGAATTCCGGGGCGCTGACCCAGGGTTGGGTGAAGGTTGACCTGCCGGACGGCGTCACCGGCTATGCGATCTTCCGGCAGAGCATTCAAGGGCGCGCGGATCAGGAAGCGGTAGTGCCCGTCGACCCGCACGGTCGACTCCACCAGCACGCTCATCTGGGATGACACGGCCTTTGCCACAGCCGTGGCCATCGCGAATCCAAACGCAAACGCAGTGACGGTGAACGTGAATGTGCTCGACGCGGCCGGGAACTCCCTGGTGCTTCCACCATCGACGTCCCGGCCAATGGCAAGACCGCCGCATTGTTGCGGGATCTGCCCGGGCTCAACGGCATGGTCGGCAAGCGGGGCCTTGCGAAGTTCTCAGTCCCGGCTGGCGGACTCTCCGTCCTTGGGCTGCGCTTCGGCGGAGAGGCTTTCACTTCCATCCCCACGGCCCCGCCCTCCGGCACGTCGTTCGCCCTGCCCCAGTTGGCCTTCGGCGGCGGCTGGTATACGGCGTTGTACTTCAGCAACACCACCGCAAACGCGCTTTCCGTCACCGCCAACTTCATCGGCGAGGATGGGAATCCGCTGCAGGTTCCCTACGTGCGGAGGCACCTCCAACGCCTAGACCCAGCGCCAACGGCACCGGGATCTTCGAAGCGACCAACAATGGAGCGCTCACACAAGGATGGGTGAAGGTCGACACGCCCGCCGGTGTGATCGGCTATGCCATCTTCCGGCAGAGCATTCAGGGCCGCGCGGACCAGGAGGCGGTAGTCCCGCTGACAGGCACGGCGCTGTCCAGCAGTACGCTCATCTGGGACGACACCGCGTTCGCGACAGCCGTCGGCGTAGCCAATCCCACCGGAGCGGCGGCGCTGGTCAACGTCGAGGTACTCGATGCCAACGGCGCCCAGATCGGCCTCACCACCATGGCGGTTCAGGTGCTGTTCGGATTCTATCGTGTTTCCCTATTAACCTTAGCAATACGTAAACTGAACGAAGCGCTACACA
>JASGIE010000053.1:0-17143 GCA_049841055.1 Paludibaculum sp.
ATGTTGTGCGTACACGTTCATTTACGTATTGCTAAGGTTAATAGGGAAACACGATAGAATCCGAACAGCACCTGCCTTGCTGGCCGGGTGGCAGTTGAACCCGATTGTCACGCTGCAAAGCGGCAACGTCATCTCGGTGACGGCGAATGCTCCGGCATTCGGAGGGGGGCGGCCCGATCTGATTGGCGACCCTTCGGTCAGCAACCCCACGATCGACAACTGGCTGAACAAGGCGGCCTTCGCTCCGATCCAGCCGTTCACCTACGGGAACGCGCCCAGGAACCTGCCGAGACCGTGCGGACCGACGGCATGCAGAACATTGACCTTCGGTGCTGAAGAACTTCCGCCTGAAAGAGCGCTACAAGGTACAGTTCCGGGCGGAGTTCTTTAACCTGACGGACACGCCCACATTCGGGAATCCAACGGCGAACATCAGCTCCGGAAGTTTCGGGACAGTACGGTACGCTGGCGACCGACACCATCACGGATGAGTCCAACTGGCCCTGAAGTTTCTCTTCTAGTCATCAAATACAATACGTCACAGAACAACCATATTTATTGTAGGTGTCAACTTGTTTGGCGCTGCAAATACGGTGCAGGATGTGGTCGTTTACGGTGGGACAGCCGCGGGAATCACCGCGGCTGTCCAGGCCGCAAGGATGGGGAAGACGGTCGCCCTGGTCGCTCCGGAGAAGCACCTTGGGGGGATCTAGGTGGAGGGTCTCGGCGGGTCGGATGGACGATCACGATTTGCAGAAGAACTAGCATCGCGGTGGGCGGGCTGGCGCTGGAGTTCTACACGCGGGTCGGCCAGAAGTATGGCGAGCAAAACTAGGTGCTAGCGCTGAGCCGCATGTGGCCGAGGCTGTCTTCGAGGATCTTCTGGAACAGAATCATGTCCCGGTGTTTCGGGGCCGGCAGCTGAAGGAGCCGCTGCCTCTCCGTGGTTTGGGGGGAAGGGAAGCGGCTCAAGGCGATGGTGACGGAGTCGGGTGAAGTGTGTTGCGGCCGACGATTGATCGACCTCGATCGAGGGCGACCTGCTGTTCGCGGCTGGGGTGGAGACGGTGATCGGGCGCGAGGCGAACTCGAAGTATGGGGAGACGAAGAACGGCATTCGCGGGAGAACGGGACCGGCAGTTTCCGGTGCGGGTGGATCCGTACAAAACGCCGGGCGTGCCATCGAGCGGGCTGATCGCGACGATCCAGGATGAAGAGCTTGGGGTGCCGGGGTCGGGGGATGCTCGGGTCCATGGGTATTGTTTCCGGTTGTGCCTGACGCGGCGGCCGAGGAACCGGTTGGCGATCCGGAAACCGGATCACTATAAATATCGGCGCAGTATGTAGATCTACCGGCGGTATGTGCAGGCGGGCGGGCGCGTGTTTGTGCCGGAGAGACGTTGCCGAGCGCCGGGAAGACGGATTTGGGGTCGTGGCATGACCTCTCGGCGAATCTGTACGGGATGAATGCCGCGTGATCCGGGCAGGTCGTGTGCCATGCGGGAGAAGGTGTACCAGCGGCATCTCGAGAGTTTACCTGGGGGCTGCTGTATTTCCTGGCGCACGATGCCGGGTTGCCGGAGAGTGTGCGGGCGGCCTGGCGGGAGTGGGGGTTGTGCAAGGACGAGTTCACGGATAACGGCGGCTGGCCTCGGCAGGTGTATGTGCGGGATGCGCGGCGGATGGTCTCCGATTATGTGTTGACGGAGTTACACACGCGGAGGGTGAATGCTCCGCTGGTGGAGGATGCGGTGGCGGTGGCGTACTGGCCTCCAGATATGCACCATGTGCGGCGGATTGTGAAGGATGAGGGGCGGCGTCATAACGAGGGCTTTGTGTTTGGCGGGCAGGACTGGGGTCCGTTCAGTATTCCGTATCGGGCGTTGACGCCCAGGCGGTCGGAGGCGCTGAATCTGCTGGCGGCGTCGTGTCCATCAGTCGTCGCATGTGGCGTATGCGGGGCGGTGCGGCTGGAATGGACGTTCATGGCGCTGGGGCAGGCAGCGGGTGCGGCGGCGGCGCTGGCGGAGGAGCGGTGCGGATGTTCCCTACAAAACGCTGAGAAATGTTTTGGTAAAGGCGGGAGTGGTGGTGTCGGTGCAGGGGGTGACGGGGCTTCCCGGGCGATCAGGGTTCGGGGATTTGGGTTGCGATCAGGTTCCGTTGGGATTACGGCGGGCCACCGGCAATGCCGGTGGGAATGCTGGGGGGAGCGGGTTGCGGAGTTGGGGCTGATGGTTGCGGTGATGGATGTCCCGTTTGGTGGTGGTTGCCGTTGGGATTGCGATGGGCCCCCGGCTTGCGCCAGGGGGTAATGCTGGGGGAGCAGCTATTGGGATTGGGGCAGATGGTTGCGGCGATGGATGTCCGTTTGGTGGTAGTTGCCGTTGGGATTGCGATGGGCCACCGGCAATGCCAGTGGGAATGCTGGGGGGAGCGGGTTGAGGAATTGGGGCTGATGGTTGCGGCGATGGATGTCTGTTTGGTGGTGGTTGCTGTTGGGATTGCGATGGGCCACCGGCAATGCCATGGGGAATGCTGGGGGAGCAGGTATTGGGATTGGGGCAGATGGTTGCGGTGATGGATGTCCGTTTGGTGGTGGTTGCTGTTGGGATTGCGATGGGCCCCCGGCTTGCGCCGGGGGTAATGCTGGGGGAGCAGGTATTGGGATTGGGGCAGAGGCTAGTGCGGAATACTCGACCAAGGCTGGGGCCGTTTCCGTTGGTGGGGAGCGGTCCGCTCTGCCCACGTCAGCCTTCTGCGATGTTGAGACCGCCTCAGCCGGGGGCAGAGAGGACCGTCCCCGGGGCCGTTGGGATCGCTGCAGTCCGGGGCACTGGATCTCCCCGGGGTCGTTGGGATCGCTTCAGTCTGGGTCACTGGATCTCCCCAGGGCCGTTGGGATCGCTGCAGTCTGGGCAGATGATGGTCCCCTGGGGCGTCTGGCTTCAGGGTGTTTTGCTCGTCGTTCCTGTTGGTTGCTAGGGCTTCAGGGGCAGGTCAAACCGTAACCAGAACCTGCTGGGATCTGCCTGGGATTCGCAGACTACTCCCACCTGGTGATCGGGCGTCGAGGGGAGCCGGGCCGGCATCAGGAGGTTCACCTGATAGAGTCCGAACTGGCCGGGTAACAGGCCCGCATAGGGCCTCTCCAGACGGGCTGAGGGGTCGGAGGTGTTCCAAGTGCAGACGAGATCGTTCTGGAGCGTGGGCGCGGGTGTGGATGGTTGTGGTTTGCCCGTCTCTACCGGTGCTTTCACCGGGCCTAGGCCCAGGGCATAGAAAAAGATCGACTCTCCGGGCTGGGCCGGGTCGTCCAGGGTTACGGGTTGCTGCGTCTTCGCGTGCATTGGCATCCCGTAAATGTCCGGGTACAAAGTGTTGAGGTAGACGTGGAACTGCAGAGCCTCGACGAGTGGGTACTCCGCCTGAGTCTGCAACATTACCGGGGCTTCGGGGTCCGGGGCGCACTCCCAGGGAACCTGCACCAGGAGTTCGCCGGGCTTGGCCTGGACGATGGGCGCGGGCAGACCGCCTATCGTCACCTGGAGGTCCGGCTCATCCAGCGCGGTTCCCCTGATCACCATGGCGGAACCGGTGGCGCCGTGGAGGGATGCTGTTTCCACGTGGGCCGTGCGACCGAGGAGTTCGGTGATCCTTGATCCTTCCACATCGATGCGGAGCAGGCGTCCTCCGAAGGTGAGGGCATAGGCGACCCGGCCGTTGCCGGCAAGGATGGCGGTCTGGATGCCGTCGGCCTCGCTGGTGAGTTGGCGGAGTCCGGTGCCGTCGGCGTTGAGGAGGAAGACCTGGTTGGCGCTGACCGTAAGGACGAGGGATCCGTCGTTGCTGACCGCGGGCTGGCTGAAGTCGGCCGGGCCCTCCAGGATGGTGATGAGTTCGCCGGTGGTGAGGTCGAGGCGGCGGAGGCGGCTGTACTGGTTGTAGGGCGCGGGCCAGCGCGAAGTGAAGATGATGGAGCGGCCTTCAGCGTCGATGGCGGCGCCTTCGATGGTTTCGGTGCGGAAGGTGACTCGTTGGAGGGTGCCGAGCTGGAACAGTTGGAGGTCGTCGTCGTACCTGAGAAGCACCGTGCCGTCGTTCGTGATCATGCGGCCGGAGGGGGCGAAGGAGTTGTAGGGGAGGAGCCAGGATTCACCGGTCTCGAGGTCCCATTCGCTGCGGCGGGCTCCGGTGGGCCGGGGGATGCCGGTGATGGTGGCGGCGAGGTAGCGGCCGTTCTGGCTGAGGCGGGCGGGTCCGAAGTAGTCTTTGGGTTCGCCCCGGCCGCGCAGGGTGGTCACTGTGTTGACGGTCGAAGCGCAGTAGGTTTCGCGGCAGACGCGGGCGGCGGCGGTGGCTGTGACCCGGCCATCCCCGGAGACGTCGATGCCGGAAATGTTGTAGTAATTCGTCACCATGTTTGGCGGGACGACGACGAATTCGATGGTTCGGGCTTCCTGGAGAGCAAGGCCCTGGGCGTCGATTCGGAAGGACTTGCCGTGGGCGGGCTGGGCGGTTCCGCGTTGGATGAAGGGCGTTGTGAAGTAGAGGACGCTGCCGTCGTCGGTCGTGCTGAGACTGGCGATCTGGGCTTGGAGGGAGGCGGATAGGAGGAGGATGAGGATGGCGGGTTTCACGAGGTGCGCTCCGGTTCTGGTTGGGCGAAAAGGGCGAGCCATTCTGGTGAATCCGGATATTGATTATTTCGGACGCGTTTATCTTATCTTATTTCGGGATTAGTTTACGGTGGCGTTGGGCTCCCGCTGGTGGGCGGTGGTGGGCCTCCCGGGGGGCGGGCTCGAGGCGGACTCGGACCTGGGAGAGCGCCCGCTTACTGACGTGCGCGGTTCGCAGTGGGCTCCTCGTGGACGGTCGGAGTTCGTTGTGCTGATGGGGCGGGTGGGGTATTGACGAGGCGGGCCGGGACACCCACCTGAAAGAGGTGCTGTTTCTGTACGGAGGTGGAGTTTTTTGTCCGATAGGGGGCTGGACCCGTACCAACTGATTGAGCGCTGGGGCATAATGGGGGCGGAGGTGATCATCAATGATCCTCGAAGCCACGAAGCCTGACAGCGATGCCGCTCTCGACCGGGAGTTCAACCCATGGCTTGCTGCCGAGGCCCGCTTCAACGAAGCCGCCATGTTGCTCGGCTTGGACGATGGTCTCCGGAAGGTGTTGCGTACGCCGACCCTGGAGATGACCGTCCACATTCCCGTCCAACTCGATGACGGCCGATTAGAAGTTTTTACTGGATATCGTGTTCAGCATTCGCTGGCCCGTGGGCCGGCCAAGGGTGGGATCCGTTTCGCTCCGGATGTGACTCTGGACGAAGTGAAGGCGCTGGCGTCGTGGATGACGTGGAAGTGCGCCGTGGTCAACATCCCCTTTGGCGGCGGAAAGGGCGGCGTCATTTGTGATCCCTCCGTGCTGTCGCAGAACGAACTGGAACGGATTACGCGGCGCTATACCGCCGAGCTCATCGACATCATCGGACCGGAGCGGGATGCGCCGGCTCCGGACATGAATACGAATGAGCAGACGATGGCGTGGATTATGGATACGTACTCCATGCACAAGCGCACGACCGTGACCGCCGTGGTGACCGGCAAGCCCCTGAACCTGGGCGGCTCGCGGGGCCGGGCGGAGGCGACCGGACGTGGTTGCCTGTTTGTCACGCTGCAGGCGCTGCGGAAGTTCCATATGGATCCGGCGCAGACAAAGGTGGTCGTGCAGGGCTTCGGCAATGTCGGCGGCAAGGCCGCCAAGCTGATGCACAAGGCCGGCATGAAGGTGATTTCGATCATCGAGTGGGACGGCGCGCTGTATAACTCGAACGGGATCGATCCGGAGGCTCTGGCGAAGTACAAGCAGGCGACCGGAACGATTGTCGGGTATCCCGAAGCCGAGGCGATTGACAAGCACCAGGCGATGTTCCTGGAGTGCGATGTGCTGGTGCCGGCGGCGAAGGAGAACGTGATCCATTCGGGCAACGCCTCGAAGATCAACGCCAAGATCCTGTGCGAGGGGGCGAACGGGCCGACTACGGCCGTGGCCGACAAGACTCTGGAGGAGAAGGGGATTTTTGTGATCCCCGACATTCTGGCGAACGCCGGTGGGGTCACCGTTTCGTATTTCGAATGGGTGCAGGACCGGCAGGGCTTCTTCTGGAATGAGCAACTGGTCAACGGGCGGCTGGAGGAGATCATGGTGAACTCCTTCAAGGACGTTGTGGACTACGGGGAGCGCCACAAGGTGCACAACCGGGCCGCGGCGTACATGCTGGCTCTGGACCGGGTGGCGTTCGCGATCAAGCTGCGCGGGATTTACGCGTAGATTGAGATTCCTGGGGGCTTCCAGAGGGCTGGAGGCCCCGGTGCCAGTTCGGGGACCAGTGCCGCTTTGCAGGGCTGTGGTTCCGGTGTGTTTCTCCGCGCTTACCGGCGTCCCCGATGATAGGGGTTGGTGTACTCCTATGCTGGTGTTGCGGAGTGCCGTCCTCGACATATGTACACCCGGCGCCTGTGGGACTCCTTTGCGGATACGCTGGGTGTCCGTGGCCCGCAGTGTTGAAAGTCGGGCTGTGGGGTGACTATGTGGGTTCGCGTGGTCGACCAGGGGGTCGACCGCGGACCAGGGGGTCCGCCGTCCCATGCGCTTCGCCCGATGGGGTTTCCTACGGCTTGCGGACCGCGGGGCCATGGGGATGCGGTTGAAAGTCAGGGCTGTCGGGTGACTGTGTGAGTTCGCGTGGTCGACCAGGGGGTCGACCGCGGACCAGGGGGTCCGCCTTACCATACGGCCGGCCCGATGGGGTCTTCCTACGGCTTGCGGACCGCGGGGGCATGGGGACGCCGTTGAAAGTCAGGGCTGTGGGGTGACTGTGTGGGTTCGCGTGGTCGACCAGGGGGTCGACCGCGGACCAGGGGGTCCGCCGTCCCAACTGTGGCGGTCCCGTGGGCGTTTCATCGACTTTTGCGGCCCGCAGGGCGATGGCTACTCCTTTGAAGGCGTGACGGAGACGGGCGCCCGCTTAATGATGTGCGCGATTCTTGGGGCTGGGATGCCTCGCTGACCGGCGGTGGTGGGGTTGCTTCCGGATGATCCTCGCTCGCGGTTTGGCTCGGGCTGGTGCTGGGGTTTGGGGCGGGGTTGGATTGGAGTGGGGTTTTGCGGTTTGATGGTGAGGGTATGCATTGCTTCCGGGGGTTGGGGCTATAGTGGCGGGCGAACCGACGACACCGCTGATGCGGCAGTATCACGCCGCGAAACAGCAGGCTCCTAACGCCCTGATGCTGTTCCGGTTGGGCGATTTCTATGAGCTGTTCTTTGACGATGCTGTCACTGCGGCTAAAGAGCTCGAGATCACGCTCACCTCTCGAAATAAAGAAAAAGGCGAGCCCGTGCCGATGTGCGGGGTGCCGGCCCATGCCGCCGAAAACTACATCGCGCGCCTGATTCAGAAGGGCTACCGCGTTGCCATCTGCGACCAGATGGAGGATCCGCGGCAGACCAAGAAGATCGTGCGGCGCGAGATTACTCGCATTGTTACGCCCGGCACTGTGACCGAGGCTTCGCTGCTGCGGTCGCACGAGAACAATTTCCTGGCCGCGCTGGCGTATAAGGGCGACCGGGCCGGGCTCGCCTATGTCGATATCTCCACGGGTGAGTTTCGCGCTACCGAGATGGATCAGGCCGACGCCGGTGCGTCTTTGGAACAGTTGAAGGTGCGGGAATTGCTGGTGCCCGAGGGGTCGGGCAAGGCTCCGGAGGGGCGGTGGGTTAGGACTCCGGTGGACGCTTGGACGTTCACTACGGACTACGCGGAGCAGAGCCTCAAAGACCATTTCCAATTGCTGGTTTTGGATGGGGTCGGGCTGGCCGATAAACGGCTGGCGGTGTCGGCGGCGGGGGCGATTCTGGCGTATCTGCGGGAGACGCAGAAGTCGGCTTTGGATCACCTGGACCGGCCGGCGTACTTCGACCGGGCCGGGGCGATGCTGCTGGATGCGGTGACCGTGCGGAACCTCGAACTGGTCGAGCCGATGTTTTCGGCCGATTTGGATGCCAAGCGGGATTCCACGCTGCTGAGTGTTCTCGATGTGACACAGACGGGCATGGGCGGGCGGCTGCTGCAGCGGCGCCTGCTGCGGCCGTCGTTGGACCGGGCGGAGATTGAGGCGCGGCTGGATGCGGTGGAGTGGCTGCGGTCGGCTACGGTGGAGCGGGCTAAGCTGCGCGACGTGATGGGCGGGATGCTCGACGTGGAGCGGCTGCTGTCGCGGATCGCTGTCGGGACCGCGAATCCCCGGGATGCGCTGGGGCTGGGTCGTACCCTGGCTCGGATCCCGTTGCTGCGGCCGTTGCTGGAGAAGGCGGACGTGCCGGTGCTGCGGGCCGTGCGCGCGCAGTTGGATGACGTGGCCGAGGTACGGGACAAGATCCTGGCGGCGATTGCGGATGAGCCGCCGGTGACTTTGAACGATGGCGGGGTTGTGCGGCCGGGCTACAACGCGGAGCTGGATGAGCTGCGGAATCTGGCCAAGAACTCGCGGCAGATGATCGCCGCGATTGAGCTGCGGGAGCGGGAACGGACCGGCATTGCGTCGTTGAAGGTGCGGTTCAACAACGTGTTCGGGTTCTATATCGAGATCTCGAATGCGAATAAGCACCTGGCTCCGGCGGATTACGAGCGTAAGCAGACGCTGGTGAATGCGGAGCGGTTTACGACTCCGGAATTGAAGGAGCTGGAGTCGAAGGTCCTCGATGCGGAGGACAAGGCGAACGAGCTGGAGCGAGCGATTTTTGCGGAGGTGCGGGCGGAGGCGGCGGCGCAGGCGGGGCGGATCCGGGGGACGGCGGCGGCGGTGGCGGAGATCGATTTCTACTGCTCGCTGGCTCAGGCGTCGCTGGACCACCGGTATACGCGGCCGAAGTTCTCGGCGGAGTCGGGTGAACTGAGGATCGCTGGCGGGCGGCATCCGGTGATCGAGCGGTTGACGGAGAAGGACGCGCAGCGGTTTATCCCGAACGATTTGTATCTGGATCAGGAGAAGAGCCGGATCGCGATCATTACCGGGCCGAATATGGGCGGCAAGTCGACGTATCTGCGGCAGGCGGCGCTGATTGCCGTGATGGCGCAGATGGGTTCGTTCGTGCCGGCGACGGAGGCCGTGCTGCCTTTGGTGGACCGGGTGTTTACGCGGATTGGGGCGTCGGACAATCTGGCTCGCGGGCGCAGTACGTTCATGGTGGAGATGACCGAGACGGCCGTGATTTTGAATACGGCTACGGCGAATTCGCTGATTGTGCTGGATGAGATCGGGCGGGGGACGGCGACGTACGACGGGCTGTCGCTGGCCTGGGCCGTGATTGAGCATATCCATGAGCGGATCGGCGCTTATACGTTGTTTGCGACGCACTACCACGAACTGACGGAGCTGGCGGATAAGCTGGATGGGATCCGGAATCTGCATGTGTCGGTGAAGGAAGTGGGGGATCAGGTGATCTTCCTGCGGAAGGTGGAGCCCGGGAGTGCGGATAAGAGCTACGGCATTGAGGTGGCCCGGCTGGCGGCGCTGCCGATGGGTGTGATTGAACGGGCCCGGGAGATTCTGTCGCTGCACGAGAAGACGGAGCATAAGGTCAGTGAACAGTTGGAGGGTCCGCGGCGGAGGAGTAAGCCGGAGCCGGGGTTCCAGATTCAGCTGTTCGAGCCCGTGGGGTATCAGATTGCGGAACGGATTCGTGGGCTGGATATTGATAATCTGAAGCCGATTGAGGCGCTGCAGTTGCTGGCGGAGTTGAAGGATGAGTTGAAGGGGTAGAGGGGAGTTGGAGGCCGCGGAGGGGGCGCTAGCCCGTCGCTGCGCTCCGGGACGGGGATGGGCTTAGCCCGTCGCTGCGCTCCGGGACTGGGATGGGCTTAGCCCGTCGCTGCGCTCCGGGACTGGTGCTGCACCGCTTTGGCGGCGGGCAGGGGCCGTGGCCCGCTCCTTTCCAGTCGCGGTTCGCAGGGTGTGTTTCTGAGGAGGCGGTGGGGATGGGTGCCCGCTTACTGACGTGCGCGGTTCGTGGTGGGACCACTCCCTTACGGTCGTGGTTCGTTGGGTTCGTTCCTGAAGAGGCGATGGGTGCCCGCTGACTTGCGCGGTTCTTGGTGGGTGGAGTCAGGAGAGATGTTATGAAAGAGATTCGGAACGGCCGGCCGGCCCTGGTGCCTAAGAAGAATGGAGCCGGCTTGGTTTGCGCCGGGATTATGTCGGGCACTTCGCTGGATGGAATCGACGTCGCGGTGGTGCGGCGCACCAAGGCGGGCGTCGAGATGCTGGCGTTTCAGTCCACGCCCTATCCGGCAGAGGTCCGGGCGGCGCTGCTCAGTGTCTCCAATTGCCCGACTCATACGCGCGAGATCGCCCGGTTGAATTTCCTGCTGCCCGAATTGTATGCCGCTGCTTTTGCGCAGGCCTGCAAGAAGGGGAAGATCGCTCCGGAAGAGGTGGAGGTGATCGGCTGTCACGGGCAGACGATTTACCACGAGGGCACGGCGGTGGAGTATCTGGGGAAGAAGATTGCCTGCACGCTGCAGATCGGGGATGGGAATGTGCTGGCGGCGCGGACCGGGCGGACGGTGGTGTCGGACTTCCGGCCGGCGGATATGGCGGCGGGCGGCAAGGGGGCTCCGCTGGTGCCGTTTGTCGACTACCTGTTGTTCCACGATGAGGATCTGACGCGGGTTGCGTTGAATATCGGCGGGATTGCCAATATCACCTGGCTGCCGGCGGGGCTGGGGGCGGAAGAGGTGGTGGCGTTCGATACGGGTCCGGGGAATATGGTGGTGGACCAGCTGGTTGCGCATTACACGCAGGGGAAGCTGCTGTTCGACCGGGATGGTGCGATTGCGGCGGAAGGGCTGGTGCACCCGGAGGTCGTGGCCGAGTTGCTGACCGATGAGTATTTCTCGCAGAGGCCGCCGAAGACGGCCGGCCGGGAGCAGTACGGGTCGGAGTTTGTGAAGGCTTTCATCGGGCGGGGGTTGAGTACCGAGGATACCGTTGCGACGGCTACCTATTTCACGGCGGCGGCGGTGGCGGAGGGGATTGCGCGGTTTGCCGATGGCGAGGAGAATCCTCCGGCGGAGGTAATTGTCAGCGGCGGCGGGGTCCACAACAAGACGCTCATGCGGTTCCTGCGGGCGGAGCTGCCGGAGTCGGAGATTTCGCGGAGTGAAGTGCACGGGATTGATGCGGATGCCAAGGAGGCGGTCGCGTTTGCGGTGCTGGCTTCCGAGACGTTGAACGGGCAGCCTTCCAATCTGCCTTCGGCTACGGGGGCGAAGCGGGGGGCGGTGTTGGGGAAGGTCTGCCGGGTTTGAGACGCGGGCATTTGGGTGCCCCCAGAAGAGAGGGGCTGAAGCCCCTTGCAGGATAAATCCTGCCCCACCAGTCCTGCCCTGCCAGCGAATGCGTCCTGCCCTACCAATCCTGCCCGTCGGGTGGAGGAATGCTGCTGCGGAAGTGGTGATTGGTGCGGTGAGGAGCGAGCAGTGCCGCTCCCGGAGGTGAACCGGGGTGGACGGCTGCCCGCTCCTCTACCGCTGGCACTTGGTTCCTTCGTTGGCTCAGTGGCTGCCGGGGATCTGCGAGAGAACCAGGGCGCTGGCCGGACCGAAGCTACCGCGCCAGAGGATACTGTTCTCGTTCATCGCCTCCGGATGCCCGCCAGCGCCCGCTCCGGCAAAGTGAAGATCGGTCAGCACGTTTCCTCCGATGACCTCTCCCGTGCGGACAACCAGATGCAGGTCGTCTTCTGAAGTGCCCGTCCACAGGCCCGTGTTGTTGGAGGAGTCCACGCCGCCTACGCCCATGGCGAGCCTGGCGATGAAGGCGATCCGGCCGTCTGTTCCGAATTCGAAGACATCCCCGAACGACTCGAACGTGCCCGACGTTCCGGGTGCGTTCGTGCCGGCGAGGGCGACGGTTGTGGTGCGTTTGCCGTTGCTGTGGAACATGCCGGAGAAGGCGCCGCTCAGGCGTGATTGGAAGACGACATCGCCGTGGTCGTTCAGCCTCGTCGAGCCTGTAAAGACGGTGTAGTTGCCTCCCTTCGGAGCCGGCTGGCCGAGGATTGCAATCGGAATCGTGTCCTTCCCGTCTCCGACGAACAAGCCGGCCGCGCTGGTGCTGTTGTTCAGCAGACAGATGGTGACGACCTGGCCGTGCGAGTTGATGGCCGGTATGCCAAAGTCCTGGAACGTGCCGCCGCCGGGCGCGATTTGGTTGGCGACGAAGATGGGCGTGAGCAGGCCGCCGTCACCGCGAAAGACGCCCTGATCCGCGGTGCCTCCGGTGATTTCCGATTTGAAGGCCACCTGTCCGAGATCATTCATGTCCATGCTCAGCAGGGCGGTGAATCTTCCACCGGTGGGCGGAGCAATGTTGTCGCTGGCGATGGTGACGGTGCGCGATCCATCGGTGCGCAGGATGGCCTGGCTGGTTGCCGCTCCGCTGATGGTGGCTACAAAGCTGATGGCGCCGTGTTTGTTCACGATGCGCTCCTGCCCTCGAGAGGCTATGGTGCCGCCATCGGGCGCCGGATCGCCGAGCTTGAGGAGTGGAACGATCGTCTTCCCGTTGCTTCGGAAGACGTCGCTGAAGTTGGAGTCGAAGATGACATCGCCATTGCGCGTGATGAACGAGTTGGTGACGAATCCGAAGCTGGGGCCCGCGGGATCGGGATTGACCCCTAGCGCCACGGGTGATGTGTTGTGCCCCTTCCTCGCAAATACGGCGGCGGATGGCGGGGGGCCGGTTAGAAACGCGTCGAAGACGACGGCCCCGCTGGGATTCACGGTGGCATTCAGAAAAGACAGCGGATTGTAGTTTCCGCCGACTGGAGCCGTGCCGCCTGAAGCTGCAATGACGGTATGGCGCGGGTTTGCACCCTTGGCTGGGTCCGATGAAAACGTCTGCGCGAAAGACGGCACGATGAGTGCCGGCAGGAATAGCATGGGGTACCACATAGCTTTGTTCAAAGTCTTCTTTCCTTGTGTTGAAGGTTTCAGGCGCGAACCGGTCGAATCGCCGGTCATCTCGCGGATGAAACGTGGCGGTCGGTTGGTGGGACCTCTACTGCTCTGGTGTTCCCACAATTTCTGACAGGCCGCCGGGCGCCTCGGAACAGCCCCGGGCGCCCTTGGAGTGGCTGGACGGGGGGAATCCCGGCGCTCCGGCAAAGAATTGACAAGAGTATCGAGGCTGTAACGGTAAGCAGGGATTAGGGCGCGGACGTAGTCATCGCCTGACTGGTTCCAGAGAGGGATGTAACTTTGGGCCTGGCGCGGTAGTATTCATTCCAGTTGGCTGTGGGCGCTCGATGGGATGCCCGGGCTGCCCGCGAAAGGATGAATTCTCCCTATGAAATGGACTCTGCCGCTGTTGCTGTGGCCCGCCCTGGCCTTTTCCGCCGATCTCACCGGTACGTGGCAGTTTGTGCTGGTGCGGTTTGGCGAAGAGTTCGGCGCGGCTCGTGTGGAGCTGAAATCGGACGCGTCGAAGGTGACGGGTACTTTGAACGAGCTGAAGCTCGAGGGGACGTCGGAGAGCGACTCCGTGAAGATCACCGCGATGCGGCCCAACGGGAAGCCTTTCGGCGTGCTGGAGGGCCGGGTGAGCGGCGATGAGATGAGCGGGACGGTGACTCAGGGGACGGATCAGTTTGGCTGGAAGGCCCGGCGGGTGAAGCTGGAAGAGCGCGCTCCGGTGACGAAGACGTTTGAACCGGTGAAGTTCCACCGGGTTTTCTCGGGGGCGATTGAACCGGTGATGCGGCTGCAGCCGGGCGATACGGTGAGCACGTGGGCGGTGGATGCCGGCGGGACGGATCCGAAGGGCGTGCGGCGGTCGTTGGGCGGGAATCCGCAGACGGGACCGTTCTATGTGGAAGGGGCGATGCCTGGGGATACGCTGGCGGTGAAGTTCAACCGGATCCGGCTGAACCGGGATTCGGCCGGGAGCGGCGACACGATTGTGAACAGCGCCGTGACGCCGGGGTATGCGCGCGGAGCGAAGTTTGACGACAACTTTGATTCATCGTGGAAGCTGGACCGGGCGGCCGGCATCGGGATGCTGGCGAAGCCGACGGAGCGGCTGAAGAATTTCAAAGTGAAGCTGCGGCCGATGCTGGGGTGCGTGGCTGTGGCTCCGCCGGCGAACCAGGCGTTCCGGACGGGGTATCCGGGTTCGTTCGGCGGGAATATGGACTACAACGGGCTGCGGGAGGGCGTCACGGTGTACCTGCCGGTGTACGTTGCCGGGGCGTTGTTGTTTGTAGGGGACGGTCATGCGGCGCAGGGCGATGGTGAGTTGAATGGCGATGCGCTGGAGACGTCGATGGACATTGAGTTCACGGTGAATGTGATCCGGGGGCAGAGCACGCAGGCTCCGAGGATGGAAGATGCCGAGTGGCTGATGGCCTCGGGGATCGCCAATTCGCTGCCGGAGGCGCTGCAGCAGGCGACGACGGAGCTGGCCCGGTGGCTGGAGCGGGAATATAAGCTGAGTGCGAATGAGTCGGCGATTGTTCTGGGGACGTCCGTGCGGTATGACATCGCGGAGGTGGTGGATCCTCTGGTGCATATCGTGGCGAAGGTGAGTAAGGAGTCGCTGGCGGGGTTGAAGTAGGGGGGACGCGCGGTGGGGGACCCGGCGGTCGGGGGACGTTCACACTCTGTCCACCTTCGGATTTCGTTGGGGTTCCCGGCCGTATGCGGTTTGGGACAGAGGATGAACGTCCCCTGCGCGGTGAATGTCCCCCTTAACGGATGTCCAGGCCTACGCGGCACTTGTGGGTGAGCGATTCCTGTTCCATTTCGCGATAGGCGCGGTTGCGGCGGGTGAGTTCGTCGAAGTCCACTAAATGGGCGTCGAACTCGGGGCCGTCGACACAGGCGAATTTCACTTCGTTGCCTACCGTGACGCGGCAGCCGCCGCACATGCCGGTGCCGTCGATCATCACCGGATTCAGGCTGGCGTGCAGCTTGAGGTTCCAGTTGCGGGTGGCTTCGGCGGCGGCCTTCATCATCGGAATGGGGCCGATGACATGGCCTTCCTGGAAGGTGCCCGGTCCGGCCAGGCTTTGCAGCAGCTGGACGACGTTGCCGTGGAAGCCGAAGGTTCCGTCGTCGGTAGCCCAGTGGAGTTCGTCGACGGCGGCCTGCAGTTCGGTGTCGAGGATGCGGTAGTTTTCCGAGCGGGCGCCGCAGAGGGCGACGACGCGATTGCCGGCTTCGTGGAACGCCTTGGCGACGGGCAGGAGTTCGGCGACGCCTACGCCTCCGGCCATGCAGACCACGTTTTTGCCGGTGGTCATGGTGGCGGGCTCGCCGAGGGGGCCGACGAGGTCGCACATGAGGGCTTCGGGTTCCAGGGAGACGGCTTCGCGCGTGGTCTTTCCGATGGCCTGGATCACCATGGTGATGGACTGGCGAGCCGGGCTGGAGTCGACAATCGTGAGCGGGATGCGCTCACTGGTTTCCAGCGGCCGGATGATGATGAACTGGCCGGCCTTCCAGCGGCGCTGGATGCGCGGCGCCTCCACTTCCAGCAACGTGACGAGGGGGGCGAGTTCCCGCTTGGCGAGGACGCGATTCATTACTGGACCTCCGGGGCTGCGCTGAGTGCGTTGTGGATGGCTTTGGCGGCGGCGCGGCCATCCTTCATGGCGAGAATGACGGTGGAGCCGCCGCGGACGACGTCTCCGCCCGCGTAGACACCGGGCATGGAGGTCTCGCCCTGCTCGTCGATGAGGATGCGGCCGCGGCGGGTGATGAGCTGCGGGGTGACCTTCTGCAGGGTCGGGTTGGGAGCCTGGCCGATGGCGGCGACGACGGTGTCGACGGGGATGCGGTGGCGGCTGGACTCGATGGGGACCGGAGCGCGGCGGCCGCTTTCATCGGGCTCGCCGAGTTCCATGCGGATGCACTCGATCTCCTTGACGTAGCCGCTCTCGTCGCCAAAGAGGGCGACAGGGGCGGCGAGGAATTCGAACCGGATGCCTTCTTCCTCGGCGTGTTCGATCTCCTCGAGGCGGGCCTTGAGTTCGACGCGGCCGCGGCGGTAGAGGATGGTGGTCTCGCTGCCCATGCGGTTGGCCCAGCGGGCGGCGTCCATGGCGGAGTTGCCGCCACCGACGACGATGGTGCGTTTGCCGACGCGGACGGGGGTGGGAGCGTCGGGGAATTTGAAGGCTTCCATCAGGTTGATGCGGGTGAGAAATTCGTTGGCGGTGTAGACGCCGACGAGGTTCTCGCCGGGGATGCCCATCATGTGGGGCAGGCCGGCTCCGGTGCCGACGAAGATGGCCTGGTAGCCCTCTTCCATGAGTTCCTTGAGCGTGGCGGTTTTGCCGGCGATGAAGTCGACGACGAACTCGACGCCCATGTTCTGGAGGCGGGCGATCTCTTCGCGGAGGATTTCGCGGGGCAGGCGGAAGTTGGGGATGCCGTAAGCGAGGACGCCGCCGAGTTTGTGGAGGGCTTCGAAGACGGTGACCTGGTAGTTCCAGCGGATGAGGTCGTAGGCGGCGATGAGGGAGGCGGGTCCGCTGCCGATGAGGGCGACCTTGGGGCCGGTGGGTTTGGGATAGCTGGCGGCGAGCTCCTGCATGCGAAGGCGGGCATGGTCGGCGGCGAAGCGCTCAAGGCTGCCGATGGCGACGGGATCCCACTTGCGGCCGACGATGCAGGCGTCCTCGCAGAAGAGCTCGTGCTGGCAGACGCGGCCGCAGACGCCGGGGAAGGGGCTCTGTTCGCTGATGACGTCGTGAGCCGGCTGAAACTCACCTTCGGCCAGGCGGGCGATGAAGCGCTTGATGTCGATGTGGAGGGGGCAGGCTTCGACGCAGGTGGGTTTGGCGCACTGGAGACACCTTTGGGCCTCTACACTCACCTGTTCGGGCGTGAAGCCCAGCGCGACCTCTTCCGCGGTATGGGCCCTAACTTGTGCATCCAGAAGGGGTAAGGCCTGTCTGGGAGCCTTTGGATTGGGTTTGTATTTCAGAGGCGGCGCGGCCATGAATCAATTTTAGCAATCAAGATGCCAAAAGTCCGTCATGCGCGCGGTGCGCGCAGCTGTCAGCGGTCAG
>JASGIE010000054.1:0-50956 GCA_049841055.1 Paludibaculum sp.
AGGGGCTGTTCCACTGATGTGCGAGAGCAGTCAGGACCGCCAGTACTTCTTACACAGGAATTCACTGCCGATGCCGGAGATCAACAGCCGCTCTTTCCGGTTGCCGAGCAGCCGCGCCGTCCAGTCCGTGAAGCCGCCATCCGCCACGGGGTAGCGGTTGCCATCGGGCGCCTGGGGCGAGATGCGCAGCGCAAAGGCGCGGTAGTAGCCGAATCCCTCCAGCCGCGACTGGTTCACTCGAAATTGGGCTTCGGGGAACTCGCTTTGCAAGGGCGCGATCACGGCCTGCCGCAGCAGCGGGTGTGGTGCGTCCGAGGAGAGATCGAGGCCATGCTCCTTCAGAAACCGCTCCGAACCGCCGTACCAATGCGCCCGAATGTTCTGACGGACCACGGCCTGATTCACACCGGCGGCCTGCAGCGCGGCCTCGATGGCCGCCATGTCGGTGAGCTCCACCAGCGGGCTTTGAATCGAAAACCCGGCGGATTCCAACAGCCGGAAGAGGTTCAGGTACACGCGCACGTGTTCCACCAGGTGCCGGGTTTCGAAGGTGGACGAGCCGGTGTCGCGGCCGGCGGTCACCGTGGCGAACAACCGGAAATGCGGCGTCAGCCCCGGACCTTCGAAGGGCTGCAGACGGATCACCCGATGGCTGGCACAGAGCCGGATGACTTCGCCGGAGGCGCGCCGGCGAGCTGCCTCCAGCGCCATGGCGATGGTGGAGTCGCCCAGTCCTTCCACATTGCGAATCGTCGTCAACAGGTTGTTCTGATGGGTGCCCCCGAGTTTGGAACTGACGCCGAAGGGGCAGACCGGCGAGAGATCGAGCGCATCAAACCCGCGGGCAGCTTCGAACGCCGCCTGGTCGAAAGCGGCGAAGTCGCGCGCGCTGACGCTGCTGGGGGTGACCAGCGGATCGCGCACGGCTTGGGCAAGCAGCGCGGGCTCCGTCGCCATGGCGGAGCGCTCCTGATAGACCTCCATCAGCAGCGAGCGCAAATCGCTGGCGGGCAGTTTCCTGGCCAGCGCGTCCACCAGATCGGCCATCCCCAATGCGCGTTCAATTCGCTGAACGATTTTTGATGGCATTTTCTCAGAATAGCCGGGGTTCCCAGGCTGCGTCGCGTCTGTGTGCGATTGCCGATAATGGAGCAATCATCATGGAAGATCCGCAATGGCTCACGTGGGTCCGGCAGTTGCAGGCGATCGCGCAAACCGGTCTCACCTACGCAAAAGACGTGTACGACATCGAGCGTTACCAGACTCTCCGCCAACTGTCGGCGGAGATGGCGGCGGCGGGCGCCGGTCTGTCTGACTCCGAGCGGATCCTCGATCTGTTCAGCCGGGACGGCGGCTATGCCACGCCCAAAGTCGACGTGCGGGCCGCAGTCTTCCGGGAGAATCGGATTTTGCTCGTAAAGGAGCACGAGGATGGCCTCTGGACGCTTCCAGGCGGTTGGGCCGACGTGGGGGATGCGCCCAGCCAGGCGGCCGTTCGCGAGGTGAAGGAAGAGTCCGGCTATGATGTCGTGGCGACGAAGATCGCCGCCGTCTTCGACCGCAACCTGCACGGTCACCCACCCATCCCCTTCCATGCTTACAAGCTGTATTTCCTGTGTGATCTTGTAGGCGGACAGCCCGCATTGAGCCATGAGACCGACGCCGTGGATTTCTTTGCCGAGGACCGGATCCCGCCGCTTTCGTTGACGCGTGTGACGCCCGCGCTCATTGCCCATCTTTTCGAGCACCACCGCCATCCGGAGTGGCCGACGTCCTTCGACTAACCGGTTCGGGGTAGCCTAGGGCGCCCGGTAGATGTCCTTCCATCCGCCGGTGGGCCAAGCCGCCCCGACGACCGTGCCGATGATGGCGCCCAGCGGCGCGAAGACGGCCTTGCCCACATTGGGGAACCAGTCGCCGGAATTCCTCTGAGAATCAATGCCAGCGCCCGTGGCAAGCCCGGCACCCGCGCCGATGCCCAGGCCGATGAGAGTATTGCGGCCGCGATGGCCGGGCCGCTTCGCGGAGACGCGCCTTACCTGCGGCCGTGCGAGGGTCTCCTGGCTGTCGGCAGTATTCAACGAGAGCGAATCCGCGGTAACGCGCTGGATGAAGCCGCGGACCTCCTTGCCGCCGGCCAAAGTGACTCGAACTTCCGCTCCGGAGGCCAGTGAGTTGAGATTCGTCCAGGTGGAGAACGTGTTCGATTCCTGCGCTCCCAGCGAGGCAGGCAGGAGGAACGGGAATGCAGCCGCGGCCAGCAGCAATAGGCGTTGGTTCGTCATGGGAAGGGACTTCCAGACCCGATGCTCGCGAAGACTCCGCAGGCAGGATACACCGGTTGTCCTGACAACGCCAGCGGATCCTGGCATTCACAGTGAATCAGGCTTTGCCGTCGGGACGCCTGGCTCCGAGTTCGCAAAGTAGAGCGACACCGGCCAGGGCGGCCGCGGTGTAGAACGCGGCCTGATAGTTGTGATAGCGGTCGTAGAGGACTCCGCCGATGCGTGGTCCGATGATGCCGGCTACACCCCAGGCGGTGAACAGGATTCCGTAGTTGATGCCCGCATTCTTCGTGCCCCAGAAGTCGGAGGCCGCGACGCCATTGACCGACAACTGGGTCCCGTAGCACCAATACACGACAAACACGGCGGCATAGAGCAGCACCACGTTGCTGCCGGCGGCATAGAGAGCGGGCATGGCCAGCACGCAGATCGCGATCATGGTGCGCAGGACATTGATGCGGCCCAGCCGATCGGACATCCAGCCGGAGAGAATCCGGCCTGCCGCATTGCCAAAGGCGCCCACCACCAGGGTCATGGTGGCCAGGGCCGCGGCGCCGACGCCGACGCTTTTGGCGAAGGGCACCAGTTGGCTGATCACCATCAATCCGGCGGAGCAGCCCAGCGCATAGCCGAGCCACATCAGGTAGAACGTGCGGGTCTTCAGCATCTCACCCGGCGTGAAGTCGCGGCTCAGCGGCGCGCCTTGCGCCACGACAGGAGTCCATCCGGCGGGCCGGTACCCCGGCGGTGGATTGCGCAGCAGCAAAGCGCCGGCAATTGTCATGACCAGAAAGATCGCACCCAGAATCTGGAAGGTGGCCGGCAGCCCGTAGGTGGGTATCAGTTTCAACTGCGACAAAGGTCCGAAGATGGCCGAGCCGGCTCCGTAGCCGCCGACCGCCAATCCCACGGCCAGGCCGCGCTTGTCCGGGAACCATTTCGCCATGACGGGGATGGGGGTCGCATAGCCGAATCCGTTGCCCAGCCCACCGATCACGCCGAAACACAGATAGAGATAGTTCAGGCTCGTGGTGAAGGAGCACAGGTAGAAACCCAGGCTCACGAGAATGCCGCCGGCGAGCGAACAGGGCAGGGGACCATAGCGGTCCTGCAGCCGGCCGGCCGCCACGAAGCTCAGCGCGAAGACAATGACGGCAATGGTGAAGACCATCGACGTCTCGGCGCGTTTCCAGCCGAACTGGGCCTCCAGTGGGGCGACGAAGACGCTCCAGCCATAGAGGGTCCCTAACGCCAGGTTCATGGAGAGTCCGCCCGCGACACGCCACCACCGGTTGAGCCCGCCCAGTTCGTTGGATTGCATCCTACACATCGTAGGCGAAACAGGGCCGCAAGTTCTCTGGCCCGCTTTGCCTTTCGCCCGCACCCGCAGAATAATGGGAGTCGCCTCGTCTCTGGAAGGAGTACACCATGGACCGCAGGAACTTCCTCGCATCCGCCGCTGTTTCCGCCGCCGCTGTTCCGACGGCTCCTGCCGCGCAGGGCGGCACACCTGTCCGGGATAAACCGTTGCGCACCGATAGCTGGGGCCCACTGCACTACGACTCCGCCGAAAAGGCGCAGGTGGATGAGGTCGTCGAGACCGGCGTGCCCTTCCGCTTCTCCGGCCGGCGCGGTGTCGCGCCTGTCAAGGTAGCCACCTTTGAGAAGGAGTTCGCGGCCAAGATCGGGGCTCGATTCGCCCTTGCGGTGAGTTCGGGCACAGCGGCCCTGGAATGCGCCGTTGCCGCGCTGCAGATCGGTCCGGGCGACGAGGTCATCCTGCCCGCCTGGACCTGGCATTCCGACTGCACCGCGGTGGTGCGGGCCGGAGCATTGCCTGTTTTCGCGGAGATCGACGAATCCTTCAACCTGGATCCCGCCGACATCGAAGCGCGCATCACTCCACAGACGAAGGCGATCATCGCCGTCCACCTGCAAGGCAATCCAGCCCAGCTCGATCCCATCCTCGCCATCGCCCGCAAGCGCAAGCTACGCGTGATTGAGGACTGCTCGCAGGCGGTGGGGGCGTCCTACAAAGGCCGGCGCCTGGGTTCCATGGGCGACATCGGCACTTACAGCCATCAGGAGAGCAAGACCATCACCGCCGGGGAAGGCGGGACGCTGGTTTCGTCCAATCCGGAATTGTTCGAGCGCGCGGTTCGCTTCCATGATGTCGGCAACATCTTCGCGCCTCACAAGGATCAGCTCGGCGATGTGCGGCTGTCTCCCTTTGTTGGTACGAACTTCCGCATGAATGAGCTGTCGGGCGGAGTGATGCTGGCGCAACTGCGCAAGCTGGACCAGATTCTTGCTGCGGTGCGCGCGAATGCGGAACGGGTGTATGAGGGACTCGCGGCCATTCCCGGCCTGCGCTTCCGCCTGCGCCCTGATCCCGCCGGCGACCTCTGCGCTCCGGTGTTTGTCCGCTTCGACGCCAAGGCGCAGCGCGACCGCTTTCTGGAGTTGATGAAGGCCGAGAATGTGCCGGCGAATGGGCCGGGCGGTTCCGTGGTTCTGCCCATCCAACCCTACATTGAGAACAAGATCACGGTTCATCCTGCCTGGCCCTCCTGGCAGTCCGAGCGGGGCAAGGCAATCCGCTACGGCGCAGCCTCCTGCCCGCGAACCATCGACATCCTCTCCCGCTTCGCCGGTGTGCCCGTGGGTCCTAAGTACACGCGGCAGGACACCGATGACATTGTGGCCGCGGTGCGCAAGGCGTTTCCCGCGGCGCTGCGGGCCTGAGCGGATCGCTGTACAATCAAGGACCCGCATGGCCATCCGAACCCTTGCTCTGCTTCTGATCCAGTTGGCGGCTTGCGCCCAGTTTCGCGCCGCCGCCGTCAAGGACGACATTACGCCTTCCACGCCACAGTGGCTGCTGGGCTATGGAGCGCGCCAGTCCACCGGCGTACACGATCCTCTGTTTCACCGGATCGTGGCGCTGGACGACGGCGCGACCCAGTTCTTTCTCATTTCCACCGACATCGCCTTGTTCTCCCCTGCGTTCTACGACCAGTTTTGCCAGGAGCTCAAGGCGCAGACGGGCATCGACCGGATGAATCTCTGGTGGACCGTCACCCATACGCACTCGGCTCCGGAACTGGGACCCGCCGGTCTGGCTCGGGCGTTCCTGGCCGGCCGCTATGATCACGAGCCGGATTGGGACTATGCCCGCACGGTGAAGCAGAAACTTATTGCCGGAATCAAGGAGGCGCGCGCAAAACTCGCGCCCGCCCGGCTCAGTATTGGCGTCACGACCGCCAATGCGAATATCAATCGCCGGGCGCGCGACGTCGACGGACGCATTGCCCTTGGACTGAACCCCGATGGTCCGGTGGATCGTCAGGTGGGGCTGATTCGCATCGACCGGACCGATGGTTCACCGATTGCGTTGCTGGCCAACTATGCCATGCACGGTACGGTACTCAGCGGAAAGAACCAGCTCATCAGCGGCGATGCGCCGGGCATCGTGGCGAACTACGTCGAGCAGAAACTCGGAGCGCCGATGCTGTTTCTGAACTCCGCCACGGGCGACATTGCTCCCATTTACAGCGTCTACGACGATTTCAAGAAGGTCCGCATCACTGAGTTCAACGTTCTGTTGGGGGATCGAATCCTGCAAGCCAACCGAACCCTGCCGGCGGCCGCGTCCCCGGTGAAGTTGAAGGCGTCGGAATATGTGCTCGAAACGCCAATGAAACCGGGTCTGCAGTGGCCGGAGGAGCTTGGGGCTTACCTGACGCCGCAGTCGCAGGTACGGCTGCCCGTCCGCTTCCTGCGGATCAATGCGGACACGGCTCTGTGGTCCGCGCCGCTGGAGCTCTTCTGCGAAATCGCCATGGAGGTCCGTGCCAAATCTCCGTTCAGGAATACCTTCTACGTGGGTTATGCGAACGGCTGGCTGGGCTATCTGCCTACGGCCTCGGCCTTCCCGGAAGGGGGCTACGAGACCACCGTTACCCCGTTCACGCCGCCGGCCGGAGCTGCTCTTGCCGCGGCGGCTCTGGATGGATTGAAGAGATAGACAGGGACTCCCCTGTTGACGCAAAACCGACTATTGTTGAGGATGTCCGTTTCTGGAGCCACCCCATGTTCCACCGCCTTGCCTTGTTGGGAATGATTGCCGTCAGCCAGAGCGTCCAGGCGCAGCAGTCCTGCGAAAAGCTGGCGGAGCTCAAGCTGCCGCACACAGAGATCACATCGGCAGCCGCGTTGCCGGCCGGACCGATGCCGGGAGGAAACCCCAGCGCCAAGCCGGTGGAGCTGCCCGCGCGCTGCGTGGTGAAGGCGATTGCCCGGCCGACTTCGGACTCGGAGATCAAGATCGAGGTCTGGCTGCCCGCCACCGGCTGGAATGGCAAGTATCTCCAGTCCGGCAACGGCGGTTGGGCCGGTTCAATTCCGACTTCCACTCTCGCTACGTTCATCCAGCGCGGCTATGCCGCCGCGGGTACCGACGATGGCCATTCGAATTCGGCCGGCGGCGGGCCTGCCGGGTGGGCTGTCGGGCATCCCGAGAAATTGATCGATTTCGGCCATCGAGCGTTGCACGAGACGGGCAACCTCGCCAAGGCTGTGATTCGGGCTTACTACGAGAAGCCGCCTTCCCGGAACTACTTCTTTGGCTGTTCCGATGGAGGCCGGGAAGCGCTGATGGAGGCTCAGCGTTATCCGGAGGACTTTGACGGCATCATTGCCGGCGCGCCGGCCAACGATTGGTCCAACCACTTCGCCGGGTTCGTTTGGAACGAGCAGGCGCTTACGAAGAGTCCCGAGAGCGCGATCCCGGCCGAAAAGCTGCCGGCCATCCAGAAGGCGGTCCTGGCCGCGTGTGACGCCAACGACGGAGTCAAGGATGGACTCATCCAGGATCCTCGCACCTGCCATTTCGATCCCGGCGTCCTGGCCTGCAAGGGCGGAGATACCGCCGAGTGCCTGACGGAGCCCCAACTCGCCGCCCTGGAGAAGATCTACAGCGGCCCGAAGAACGAACGAACCGGGCAGCAGATCTATCCGGGGTATCCGCCTGGTCATGAGGCGATTCCCGGAGCCTGGCGTCCCTGGATCATCACGACTCCTCCGCAACAGTCGCCTCAGAGCCAGTTCGGCAACTCCTACTTTGGCCAGGCCGTGTTCGAAGACGCGGGCTGGGACTACCGGAAGTTGAACTTCGATTCCGACATCGCCTTCGCGGCGGAGAAGGGCGGCGTGGTTGTCGCCTCCAACAGTCCGGATCTGCGCAGCTTCCGCGCCCACGGCGGCAAGATGATTCAGTATCACGGCTGGGCGGACGCGGCCATCTCTCCGTATGGCTCGATCAACTACTACGAAAAGGTACGGTCGTTCCTGAGCCGGTTCCCCGACCCGCGTGCGAAAGACCCGGAAATCGCAAGTTTCTACCGGCTGTTCCTGGTGCCTGGCATGGGCCACTGCGCCGGAGGCATTGGTCCGAATAGCTTCGGGAATGCGGGCAATCAGTTTGTAGGTGACCCGGAACGCGATCTGCTCACCGCGCTGGATCGCTGGGTGGAGCAAGGGGTCGCGCCGGAGCGCTTCATTGGAACCGGGCGGGCGACGGGGAGTCCGGATACCGTGCTGACGCGTCCACTTTGCTCCTACCCGCAAGTGGTTCGATACAACGGTTCCGGGGATCCGAACCAGGCTTCGAGCTTTGCCTGCGTGGCGCCTCCGCAGCCGCAGTAGAGAATCCAGTATGAATTCTCTTGACGGGCATCTTGTGCATCCGTACAATACCGTTTAGTTATGCAACCGTATGGTTATGTAGATGGCGGTTCGCACAATCTGGACGCCACTTTTGCAGCGCTGGCGGATCCGACGCGCCGTGCGATCATTGCCCGGCTGGCCGGAGGGGAAGCTTCGGTGGTCGAACTGGCGCAGCCCTTCGCAATGACTCAGCCGGCGATCTCCAAACACCTGAAAGTGCTGGAGCGGGCTGGACTCATCTCGCGCAGCCGCGATGCCCAGCGGCGGCCGAGGCGCTTGGAGGCGAAGCCGCTGGCGGAAGCGGCGCAATACCTGGAGAACTACCGGCGTCTGTGGGAGCAGAACTTCCAGCGGTTGGACGCCTTGTTGGGTGAGTTGCAGCACCGGGAGCCGGAAGGGTAACCAATCGCCCATGGCGCCGAAACCGAAGAGCACAAAGGCCTCGTCCGCAGCCCCAGTGACCACGGTCAATCTGGAGGCGCAGGTGAAGCAGGCGCTCGCCTGGTTGAAGGAGGCCAGCACGCCGCACGATCAGGAGAATCTGGTGCGGTTTGGGATCAATGCCAACCGGGCGCTGGGTGTTTCGATGGCCAACATCCAGTCGATTGCGAAACGGCTGGGACGAAGTCATGAGTTAGCGGCTGCGCTCTGGTCCACCGGCGTTTACGAAGCCCGCATGTTGACGGCTTTTGTCGATGAACCGGCGAAAGTGACGCCCGATCAGATGGACCGGTGGTGCCGTGATTTCGACAACTGGGGCATTTGCGACACACTCTGTTTCTGTCTGTTCGACCGGACGCCACACGCCTGGGCCAAGGTGGAGGAGTGGGGCTCTCGCGATGAGGAGTTCATCAAGCGGGCGGGGTTTGCGTTGTTGGCCAGCCTGGCGGGCCACGACAAGAAGTCTGGCGATGCCCCGTTCCTGGCCAGCCTGCCGCTGATTGAACGGGCCGCGTTTGACGACCGCAACTTCGTGAAAAAAGGGGTCAGTTGGGCCTTGCGAGGGCTCGGCCGTCGCGGGCCGGCGGTCTGCCAGGCGGCTCTGGCCGTGGCGCGGCGCTTAAGTGAGGCAACGCATCCCGGGGCGCGCTGGGTGGGGAAAGATGCGCTGAAAGACCTGACCAAACGGGCTTCGAAGCGCTAACCAACCGTCGTAAGTGAAACAAGGAGAAGAGCCATGCCTGGACTTGAGATCAGTACGCCGTCAGACCGCGAAGTCGTGCTTACCAGGGCCTTTCGGGCGCCTCGAACGCTTGTCTTCGATGCGTCCACCAAGCCGGAGTTGCTGAAGCGCTGGCTGGTTGCGCCTGGACGAACCATGGAGGTCTGCGACGTGGACTTGCGCCCGGGCGGCAGCTACCGGTACGTCTGGCGTGGTCCAGGGCGCAAGGATGTCGGCATGTACGGTGTATATCGGGAAGTCACTCCTCCGGAAGGGTTCGTGCGGACGGAAGCGTGGGAGGACTGGGATGCCGGCCAACCGTGGTCACGACCGTGTTGACCGAGGAAGCGGGGCTCACCATTCTTTCCACAACAGTGTTATTTCCTTCCCGGGAAGTGCGCGACGCGGTCATGAAATCCGGCCTCGAACATGGAGCCAATGATAGTTTCGACAAACTCGAAGATTTGCTCAACTCTGTGGCGGCCGGATGAATAAGGATGGCATTTCAGTATTTCGGCATCATTGACGCCGAAGTATCCCGATAGGGAGTGCTTTCTATTTCGCGGTGGGTGGTTGAATCCAGAACCACAACAGTGCCGCGATGATTGCCAGTGACGCCGAAACCAGCAGCGCTCCTTCCCACCCGATAAAGCCGGCAAGCACTGGTGTGAGTGCCGGGGATATCAGGCCGCCGATATTGCTGCCCATGTTCATGGCACCGCCGCCCGCGCCGCTGCGGGCGCCGGCCACGGAGGTCAGTGTGGCCCAGAAGGGGGCCTCGACGCTGAGGACAAGAGCGGTGGCGAGGGCCAGGCAGACCGCTGCCAGATAGGCGTGCTGTGTATGGGCTCCGACCGCGATAAACACGCCGGATCCGGCCAGTCCGGCGATGGGAATCACCCGCCGGTCCATCGGGATCCGGTCGAATAGCCAGCCACCCAAGGGGATGGAAACAATGGACAGCAACCAGGGAAGGCTGCCGAAAAGCGCTCCTCTCAGCAGATCGAAGTGGCGCACGTCGACCAGATATAAATAGAACCAGAAGACGAAGATATAGCCAACGTAGCCCTGGAGGGAGTAGCTGAGAGTCAGCAGGACGAAGCTGCGCGAATCCGGCGGTCCCGAGGGTGCCGAGACCGAGGCGGCCGCTTCTTCCACTGCGGGCTGTTGCCGGAGCCGGAGCCAGCAGATCCCGACTACCAAGGCGGGCAGCGCAGAGACCATCAATGCGGTCCGCCAGCCAAACCTGACCATCAGGAATGAGATCAAGGGCGGCGCGATGGCGGAGCCGAGGCCGATGGCGGCGACGACAAGCCCGTTGGCCCGGCCGCGTTTCTCCGCCGGAAAGACCCGCGAAATTGCCTGAGTGGCCGCGGGAAACGTCGGGGATTCCGCCACCCCCAGGGCGAAGCGGGCTGCCAGCAGCGCCGCCACGCTCGCTCCGGCGCCCGCCATCCAGGCGGTGGCGGCCACCCAGGCGAGGGACGCCCAGGCAAGCACGCGCGGAGCGCCAAAGCGGTCGGCCAGCATGCCGCCAGGAATCTGACAGATGGCGTAGCCTACCAGGAACGCACTGAAAACACGGCCCATGGCTTGATGGGTGAGCCCGAGTTCGTTCATCATCAGGACACCGGCCACGGTGACGTTGACGCGGCACAGATAGCTGGCAGTGGCCGTAGCGGATAGCAAAGCCACCAGCCGCCAGGGTCTGGTCATGGGCGCACCAGCCGCTTGTGCATCAGGATCTCTGACGCCCCTTCCATGACATAGTCGGGAAACTCGCCGGCCTGGGTGTAGCCGCGGCGTTCATACAGTTTCCGGGCGCGAAGATTGAAGGAAGAGACGCAGAGGAAGATGTGGCGGGCGGAGGGGATCCAGTGCTCCGCCGCATCCAGGAGCGCGGATCCGACTCCCTGACCGCGCGCAGTCTCGCAGGTGGCGATAGTGGCGATGTAGGGAGAGCCCGCCAGCCCTGTCGGATGGAGGAGAAGGAACCCTTGGCGTTCCTGTTCGCGGCAGGCCAGAAGAACCAGCAGTTCCGGACCGCGGCACCGGGCCAGGCAGGCTTCGAAGTTCCGGCCCAAGGTGAGCCAGGGCTCGCTGGTGGACATCACATGGGCGCACCATTCCAAGTCGGTGGCGCCGGCAAGATCAATGGTTAATGCAGGCACAAGCGTTCTACACAGTTTGCCTCAATCGGAAGTCGGCTGGCGCAAGAGGCAGGTATTCGACGAAAGAAACTGGAAGTACACCGAATGCCCTGATATCTTCGCCGTGCCTTCACGATGGAATGTAGACATAAAAATCAGTTTTCTTGATTCCCCAGGAGGCGATTGGTAGGTAACTTGTAACTGCTTCCGTGTTAACATGCTTAATCTTCACGGGACTTAGGGCGAACTGTCGTTTCCAGTGCCCGGAAGACCTGGAGGAACTCTATGCGTTTGCTTCGCCTGCTGGGGGTATGCCTGACCATTCTTATGGCCGGTATCCAACTCCAAGCCGCTCCCATTCTCACGGAGGGATTCAACGACATCACCACGCTGGCCGGAGACGGCTGGGTGTTTGTCAACAACAGTGCGCCACCCGGAACCACTGGTTGCGTTCCAGGGCAACCCGGGGGTGTTCGACGCCCACAGCGGATCCACTGATTCCTACATCGCCGCCAACTACCTGAATGCCGGCCCCGGGGGCAACGTCAGCAACTGGCTGATTTCGCCGGTTCTGCTGCTGGATCAGTACACGAACATCACCTTCTACACACGCACGGAGAACCCGGCCGTGTACGCGGACAGTATTGAGGTGCGGATCAGTACGAATGGTGCAAGCACGGACGTCGGAGCGACGGACACATCGGTGGGCGACTTCTCAACCTTGATCCTGAGCGTGAATCCGCTGCTGGACCCTGCGGGCTACCCCACTTCGTGGACCAAGGTTTCTGCAACCCTGAGTTCCGCTGGGGAGCCCGGTGAGCGGCCGGATCGGAATCCGGTACGTGTTGCCGGATACCAACACCAATGGCGATTACATCGGAATCGACTCGCTCAGCCTTTCCGCCGTGCCTGAGCCTGCAACGATCGGATTGATGGCGCTTGGACTTGGCGCGCTGGGCTTGCGCCGCGCGCGCCGGAATCGCGAATAGCCGGCGGAGGGAAACATGTTGAACATCACGAAACGAATCACGATTGCTGCGTCTGTTTTCGCGGTGGCTCTTAGCACGCTGAGCGCGGCTCCCGCCTCCGATCCAGAGCAGAAACCGGCTGAGACAAAGGCGGTGCAGGCCACCCCAAAAGCCGCGACGGGTGCCCCGGCCCAGGCCGCGCCGAAGAGCGCCGGCGGGGTACTGGTCTTCAAGGATCCAGTGACCGGGAAGCTCCGGGCGCCGGAGCCGGGCGAAGTGGACTCCCTGCTGAAGAGCGGGCAGAGGTCTATTCAAGGTGTTGCCGCCCCCACGGCCCAACCATTCCGGTCTCCGGCGGGCGCCGGGATTGGGCTCAAAGTGGGTGAGGAATCGATGAGCTACACGGTCGTGACACGGGGGCCTGACGGCAAGCTGAAGGAGTCGTGCGTCACCGGTGAGAAGGCGGCCACGGCCAAGGTCTCGGCCGCTCCCACGGCTTCGCCGAAGGAGGTCCTCGATGAAAAGTAGGATCCTCGGTCTGCTGGCGATCACCGCCATGGTTCCCCTCGCGCTCAATGCCGCGGCTACGATCGTGATTGTGAACGGGGACTCGGCCGGCGTTGGTTTCAACGATGCGACGCCCGCCGCTCCGGTGGGTGGCAATCCGGGCACCACGCTGGGGCAGCAGCGCCTGAACGCATTTCAGGCGGCGGCCAACAAATGGGGTGCGACAATTACGTCGGTTCCGATTATCAGAGTTCTGGCGACCTGGGAAGCCCTGGCGTGCAACACGACCGGCGCAGTTCTGGGCAGCGCGGGCGCCACGGAAGTTTTCCGGGACTTCCCGGGCGCGCCGCTGGCGGGCCACTGGTATGGCAAGGCGTTGACGGCCAAAATCTTCGGCGCCGACCCGGACCCGGCCACCGCCGACATCCGGGCTAGCTTCAACATCAACCTGGGGCAAACAGGTTGCCTGGACGGCGTGTTCTTCTACTTGGGACTGGACGGCAACCATGGCGCAAACGTCGATCTGGTGACGGTGCTGCAGCATGAGTTCGCGCACGGGCTCGGGTTCCAAACCTTTACGAACGGGCAGACGGGCACCTACCTGGCGTCGTTTCCGAGCATCGCGGACGCCTTCCTGATGAACCCGGCGACCGCGAAGACGTGGGATGTTATGACCGCGGCGGAAAGAGCGACCTCAGCCATCAGCGGCAACAAGCTGGTGTGGATTGGCTCACAAGTGACCGCCGGGGTGCCGTCGGTGCTGCAGATGGGTGCGCCGAATCTGCGAGTGACCGCGCCGTCTTCGGTGGCGGGCAACTACCTGGTGGGCGCGGCCGCATTCGGACCTGCCCTGAATTCGGCTGGTGTCACCGCTGAGATTATGCCGGTGGTCGACCAGGCGAACGGAACAACCGGCCTGGCGTGCACGGCGCTCTCAGCGGCCAACGCACTGGCGGTGAACGGGAAACTGGCCCTGGTGGACAGGGGCACCTGCACGTTCAATGTCAAAGCAGCGAACGTACAGGCTGCCGGAGCGGTCGGCCTGATTGTGGTCGACAATGTCGCCGGCACGCCGCCGCCTGGATTAGGGGGCACTGATCCGACGATTACCATCCCGGCGGTCCGCATCACGCTGGCTGACGGAAACCTGCTGAAGACCGCGCTGGCGAAGCGGTCGCGGACGCATTCCGGGGTGTTTGCCTTTCTGGGCATCGACTTGACGCTGCGGACCGGTGCGGACAACTTCAATCATGCCTACATGTATGCGCCGAGCCCCTTCCAGATCGGATCGTCCGTATCGCACTTCGACATCAGTGCCTTCCCGAATCAGTTGATGGAACCCGCCATCAACGCCGATCTGACGCACGAAGTCACCGTCCCGGCCGATCTGACCTACGCATTCCTGGTCGATATCGGCTGGAACTAAACTGTCCCTGATCACCAACGGCCTCGCCGCGGACCCAACGGCCGCGGCGAGGCCGGTGGGTGTCCTTGCGCCTCCAACTGAGTAGAATGGCCTCGTGCGTGAGATATGAGGGAATCGGAGGTGAAAAGCAAATGATGCGGCTGCTGCGGTGTGCGTTTGTTGTCCTCGGATGGGGGAGTGCCGGTCTCGTGCAGGCGCAAGGACCGGCCGAATGCGCGAGCCTGGCAAACTTCCACATCCCTCATCTCGCCATGGTGATTACGAAGACGGAGTGGATCCCGGCGTCACCGCCCGGAGCGCCTCCAGCGGCTCCCAGGTATACAGGGCCTCTGCCGGCGTTCTGCCGCCTGGACGCGGTGATTGATAAGCGCACCGGTGAGGGCGGGAAGGTGTACGGCATTGGTTTTGCGCTGAACCTGCCAGCGGAGTGGAATCACCGGTTTCTGATGCAGGGTGGCGGCGGGTTGAACGGGTCGGTGCAGTTCCCGCTGGGCGCCCAAGCGGCGGGCGCTGTGCCCGGGCTGGCGCGCGGTTTCGCTGTGGTGAACACGGATTCCGGACATACGGGCACCGGAGCTTTCGACGCTTCGTTCCTGCAGGATCAGCAGGCGAGCCTGGATTTCGCTTATGTTGCCGTCGGCCGGGGTGGCGCAGGCCGCGAAGCTGATCATTGCGCACTACTACGGCCAGCCGGCGGCGCATTCGTATTTTTCGGGTTGCTCGACCGGCGGACGGGAAGCAATGTTGATGACCCAGCGATATCCGCTTTACTTCGATGGCGTGGTTTCAGGGGCTCCAGCGATGCGTACCGGCTTCTCGAACCTGGCGGACCGCTGGGTGGCAATCAGTTTCAACCAGATTGCGCCGACCGATGCCCAGGGGCAAACCGGTGCAAGGCGGGGCGTTTACCGACGCCGAGCGTCAAATGGTGGTCAAGTCGTTTCTGAAGCAATGCGATGGGAAGGATGGAGTGGAAGACGGGATGGTCTTCAACATCAGCGGCTGCGGGTTCGACCCGGCGTCGCTGGTTTGCAGCGGCGCCAAGGACGAGACGTGCCTGACGGCGCAGCAGGCCACTGCGCTGAAGCGGGCGTTTGGGGGACCGAAAGATTCGCGCGGCGTGCAGGTGTACCCCGGATTTCTGTTCGACACCGGGATCACCGCCAAGCGGGGCATCCCGGGCCTGTTGAATCCCGGTCCCAGTCCGGTAGGCCCACCCAACACGGGAACGCAGCAGGACGTGGACAAAGAAGCGATGGCGGCGGTGAACCCGCTGGTGGACACCGTGTCGACGAACCTGACCAGCTTCTCAGGACACGGAGGCAAGCTGCTGTTCTACCACGGAGTGAGCGATCCGTGGTTTTCGGCGCTGGATACTCTGGAGTACTACCAGAAGATGACCGCAGCCAATGGTGGTCTTTCGAAGGCCGCGGGTTGGAGCCGGCTGTATCTGGTGCCGGGCATGGGGCATTGCGGAGGCGGAGACGCGGCCCTGGACAGCTTCGATATGCTGAGTGCGGTCGTGGACTGGGTGGAGAAGGGCACTGCGCCCGAGTCGGTTGTGGCGACGGGGCGAGCATTCCCCGGCCGCAGCCGGCCGCTCTGCGCATATCCGAAGTCGGCGCGTTACACCGGGCAAGGTGACCCGGAAGACGCGAAGAACTATGTCTGCCGTGAGTAGAATCTCAGGGACTGAGTGCGGCAATGCGAAGCAGTAGAAGGGATGAGTTGAAAATGCAGGATCAGAACGAACTCAGCGGTGGCGTTCCGGCGACGCCGGTATCCTCGCGGCGCACCGTGCTCCGCGGGTTGGGCGCCACGTTAGCGGCACCGTTGCTGGCAGTTGGGCAGGAGGGGCCGCAGACTTACACGAATCCGCTGACTATCGCCGTGGCGGATCCCTTCGTCCTGCGAGAGCCGAACGGGCAGTATTTCGTCTACGGCACGGGTGGAGGGCGAGGCACGACGGCGTATCCCGCTTTTTCTTCCACGGATGTAGTGAACTGGAAGCCCATCGGGGAGGTTTATACGCGGGACCCCGCCACGGCTTGGTGCTCCGACACGTTCTGGGCTCCCGCGGTCTACCACGTGAAGGATCGCTACTACCTGTTCTACAGTGCGCAGTGGCGCGACAACCCGAACAAGGAGAAGGAGAACTACCGCATCGGCGCGGCCGTCGCGGACAAGCCCGAAGGACCGTTCCGGGATGTCCGCAATGCGCCGTTGTTCGATCCTGGCTACCCGGCCATCGATGCGGAGGTGCTTTTCGACACGGACGGGCGCATCTATCTCTTCTACTCGCGCTGTTGCTACAAGCATCCGGTGGAGAGCGAACTTGCCGAGTGGGCGCGGAAGGAGAAGCTTTACACCGAGATTGAAGAGAGCTGGATCTACGGAGTAGAGGTGAAGCCGGATTTCACAGGTACGATCGGAGATCCGGTGATGGTGCTGCGTCCGCCGGCGAGTCTCTCCGACAAGAACGCTGCCTGGGAGAATCTCTCGGTGACGACAAAGGAAGTGAATCGCCGCTGGACGGAAGGTCCGTGCGCGTTCAAGCGCGATGGAACCTACTACCTGATGTACTCGGCCAACCACTACCTGGGTGAGAACTATGCATTGGGCTATGCGACGGCGAGGAGCCCCTTGGGTCCCTACACGAAGGCAGCGAACAATCCGGTTCTGAAGAAGAATACCGATCGCGGCGGCAAAGTGACCGGGCCGGCGCACAATTGTGTGACCTACTCTCCTGACGGGTCGGAGATGCTTTGCCTGTATGCCGGGCGCACGGCGGCGACCGGCCAGAAGCGGGTATTGTTTCTGGATCGGATGGAGATCAAGAAGGATGGGACGCTGGTGGTGCACGGCCCGGTGACGACTCCGCAGCCGCTGCCATCCCATCGCAAGCGCAACGGGTGAGTTACCGCGGACGGAGCGCTCCGGCTTCGGAGAGGGCCCGCACCCAGATGGCGTAGCCCTCGTCGGTGGGGTGTGTGCCGTCGTTCATCAGACGTTTCGGCAGGGTTCCGTCGGAGTCCAGGAAGCGGGCGGAGATATCGAGAAAGGCCGTGTTGGTCCGGCCGGCCAGAGCGACGGAGAGCAATTCATTGACCTTCGCGATGGGAGCGCGGAGCCGGGAGGAAGGGTGGAATCCGCGCGGGAAGATACCCATGACGATGATGCGGCTTTGCGGTGACGCGGCTCGGACCTTGTCGTGGATGGCCAGGATGCCCTGCACTACCTCTTCGGGCGTGTTTGCTCGAGCGTTCACGGTGCCGGTGAGGTTGTTGGTGCCGATGTTGAGTACGACGGTCTGGGGATGGAGTCCGTCGAATTCGCCGTGATCGAGGCGCCAAAGGACGTTTTGCGTGCGATCCCAGCCAAAGCCGAGGTTCAAAACCTGCATGCCTCCGAAGGCCGCGTCCCAGGACTTCGGGCCGTTGACATGGTTGGCCTTGGGTGGCCCGCCCCAGAAGTGGGTGATGGAATCGCCGATGAGGACAAGTTCCGGGTTCAACTGTGCCTTGGCGGCGAGGACGTCCCGGTGACGCTGGTCCCAATCGTAGGAGTCGCGTTCCAGTCTGGGGACTGGGATCAGGGCGGTGTTCACGCTGGTCAGCGCGGCCAGGTACTGGCGCGGTGCGTCGCCTATGAGGGGGGCGAGGGTGGGCTCGATGGCCTCCGCCATGAGGCGTTGGCCGGTGGTGTCGGGATGAAGCGGCTTCCGCGGGGTCTTCAGGCGCGGGTCGTAAAAGATGGAAGCATCCAATTTGCCATCCCGGAAGAAGATCGAACTCACGTCAACGTACGATACGTTGGCCTCTTCTTCGTATTTCCTGGCCAGATAGCGGTTCACCGCGGCATCGACCGCGGTCTTCTCCGGGGAGACTTCACTGGGCAGGAGGCCCAGAAGCAGGATGGAGCTCTGAGGCAGCTTTTCGCGCAACTTCGCGACCACGGCATCGATACCCTGGGTGGTTTCCTCCACTGAGTGTCCGCGCGCGGTGTTGTTGGTTCCGATCAAGAGCACGACGGCCCGCGGGCGCAAACCCTCCACCTCCCCGTGCTCCAACCGCCACAGGACGTGCGCCGTGGTGTCGCCGCTGAAGCCGAGGTTCAGCGCCCGGCGACTGCCATAGAAGCGCTGCCACGTGGGTTGAAAGTCTTCATCCGGGGGATTGGCTTTCTCGTAGTTCTGGGTGATGGAGTCGCCCAGCAGGAGGAGTTCGGCGTCTTTCTCTGTCTGGATCCTCTCCAGAATCGCTGAATGCCGTTTGGCCCACCAGGGTTCCTTGAGACGATCGGCGGGCGTAGTGGCGGGGTTTTGCGCCCATCCGGCGACGGTCCAGAGGGCCACAAGCAGACAGGATCTTGGAAGGGACATGGAGCGTGCCGGCATCGCACTCATTGTATCCGCGCGGATTCGAGACAGACGGTGCTTGTCAATCCGGCCCGGCGGGCATAGACTAGGCGCGATGTCGAACGGAAGTACTCGTCGAGAATTGCTGACCGCGTCGGGCGCCGCCGCGTTGTTCAGCGCAGTGCCCGCCGCGGCACAGGCACAATCGGGCGGACTGGCCCCCATCCAGGTGCGCCGCACCGCGGGCAAGGATCAGTTTGCCGAGCAGGCCGCACTCCAGTGGCAGCCCGCGACGGCTCAGGCGGAGGACGCGATCGTCCTGGATCCGACGCGCACCTATCAGGAGATGCTCGGCTTTGGAGGCGCGTTGACGGATGCCTCGGCCTACATGATCCACCAACTGGATGCGGGCGCAAAAGAGAAGCTGATGCACGAGTTGTATCATCCGTCGGAACTCGGCATGGCCGTAACGCGGGTGTGTATCGGCTCCAGCGACTTTGCGACGAAGATGTACAGCTATGACGACGGAGAGCCCGATCCAGAGCTGAAACGCTTCTCCATCGATCAGGACAAGCAGTACATCCTGCCGCAGTTGCGGATGGCGCGGAAGCTGAACCCCGAGCTTTACCTGCTGGCGAGCCCGTGGAGCCCGCCCGGTTGGATGAAGGCCAGCGGCACGATGCTGGGTGGCTCCTTGAAGCCGAAGAATTTCGGAGTTTATGCCCGGTATCTCGTGAAATTTCTGAAGGCGTATGAGGCGGAGGGAGTGCCGGTGGACGCGATCACCTCGCAGAACGAGGTGGATACCGACCAGGACGCCCGCATGCCCGCGTGCGTGTGGGCTCAGGAGCACGAGATCGTTTTCGTGAGCCAGCAGCTTGGGCCGGCTCTCGCCGAGAACAAGCTGAAGACGAAGATCTGGATGCTGGATCACAACTGGAACCTGTGGGGCCGAGTCATCAACTCGCTGGAGGAGCCGGCGTTCAACAAGTACGTCGACGGCGTCGCCTGGCATCCTTATCTCGGCACGATCGACGCCATGAGCCGGGTGCACGATGCGTTCCCGGATAAACATGCTTACTGGACGGAGGGGAGCTTCAACAGCGTCGGCGCCTTTGCCGGCGGTGGGCTGGCGGGCGCGGCGCCGCTGGCGTCCACCGACGCACCGAAGCGCGAGGCGGGTATGCCGCACATCCGGATTGCCAGAGGCGGCGCGCTGGCGGCGGCGGCGGTTCGCAACTGGACGCGCTGCTTCATGCTGTGGAATCTCGTGCTGGATGAGAATGGCAATCCCAATATCGGCCCGTTCGTCCATGCGCGGGGCATGATCACGATCGACTCGAAGACGAAGGAGATCTCGCGGAGCACGGATTACTGGGTGCTGAGGCACTACACGCACGCGGCACGCCGGGGCTCGAAGCGATTCGCCTCGCAGGGCGGAGGAGAGGGCGTGGCGCATGCCGCGTTTGCGCATCGGGACGGTCAAGGTGCTGGTGTTGAGCAATGTCACCGATGCGGACAAGCCAGTTCAGGTGCCGGTGGCGGCGTGATGACCAGATTAACGCTGCCGGCCTACTCGATTACCAACTTGAGTTGGGCGTAGCCGCGGGTGTGAGAGCCGCGAATAGGAAAGAGGCCGCTGCCATGATGGACAGCGGCCTCAGTTTTGTAGTGGCGCCGGTTCCTAGGAAAGCCGCCGCCGCTTGAGTTCCTCGTCGATCTCGGACATGAAGGCTTCGGTAGAGAGGTAGGGCTGTTCGGCGTCGATCAGGATCGCCAGGTCCTTGGTCATCTTGCCGGACTTCGACCATGTCCACGCACACCTTCTCGACCGTCTCGGCGAATTTCACCACGTCCGGAGTGCCGTCCATCTTGCCGCGGTAGATGCAGGCCGCGGGTCCAAGCGTAGATCTGACGCGATCGGGTTCGTGCGACGTCGGCTTGCCCTTCTGGTGCTTCGCGGTAGTGCCGGGTGACCGTGCCGTGGGCGGCTTCGGCTTCGACCGTCTTGCCGTCCGGCGTCGTCAGCACGCTGGTCATCAGGCCGAGCCAGCCGTAGCCCTGCGCGACGGTGTCGGACTGCACGTCGCCGTCGTAGTTCTTGCACGCCCACAGGTAGCCGCCGGTCCACTTCATGTTCGCGGCGACCATGTCGTCGATCAGTCGGTGCTCGTAGGTCGAGCTTCTTGGCATCGAATGCAGCCTTGAACTCGGCGTCGAAGATCTCCTGGAACAGGTTCTTGAACCGGCCGTCGTAGATCTTCAGGATCGTGTTCTTCGTGGACAGGTACACGGAGTAATCGCGGCCGAGGCCGTAGTTGAAGCAGGCCCGGGCGAAGCCCTTGATCGAGCTCGTCGAGGTTGTACATCGCCAGCGTGACGCCGGCGCCGGGAGCCTTGAAGACTTCCTTCTCGATGGGCGCGCCGCCGTCGGCCGGGGTGTAGGTGAGCTTCACGGTGCCGGCGCCGGGGAACTAGAATTTCGCTCGCCTTGTACTGGTCGCCGAAGCCGTGGCGGGCGACGACCACCGGCTTGTCCCAGTGGCCGACGAGCGCGCGGCACGTTCTTGCAGATGATCGGCTCGCGGAAGATGGTGCCGTCGAGGATGTTCCGGATGGTGCCGTTAGGCGACGGGTACATCCGCTTGAGGTTGAATTCCTTAACGCGGGCCTCGTCCGGCGTGATGGTGGCGCACTTCACGGCGACGCCGTACTTCTTGGTCGCCTCGGCGGAGTCGAAGGTCATCTTGTCGTCGGTCGCGTCGCGGTTCTCGATGCCGAGGTCGTAGTACTTGAGGTCGATGTCGAGGTACGGCAGGATGAGCTTCTCGCGGATCTTCTGCCAGATGATGCGGGTCATCTCGTCGCCGTCCATCTCGACGACGGGGTTCTTCACCTTGATCTTGGCCATGATACGAGTGGGTTCCAAACTGGATTGCCATCTGATTATCTCTCAAGTCCGCACCGATCCTCATTTTCGACCGGAACCGGTGCCGCAGCGGCGCATCCCGCTTGTGCTTTAGAACTGGTTGGGCGCCCCAGGAGTGGGAAGGCTGCGCGCCACCTGGGTCCCGCTGGTATGGGCTTTGGTGAGTGGGGCGGTGAGAGTAATTCCGGTGCCGGTGACCTGTGCGCCGGCCGCGTGCGCCGCATGCAGCGGCGATGCGACTGTCATGGAGGCGTTGCGGAAGCCGGTGGTTACCGAAGCGATCACGGCGGTTTCCCGGCTTGCCCCGTCGTCAATTTCGATGGTCTGGCCGGCTGTGAAGCCGAATGCTCCGGCCACCGGGATGACGGTCGCGCCGACGCTGGTGGCTGCGCCCGCCGTTGTTGCTCCGGCTGTGCCGACGGAGTCGATGACGGCATTTTCGAGTTCGCCGCCGGCGTCGATCAGAACGGTCTGGCCGGGTTTGAAATCCGCGATGCTGGCCACCTTGATATTCGCCGTGCCCGCGGCGGAGGCTCTGGAGAGAGTGGTGGCGGGTTGCAGCCGGAAATCGGCGCAGTTGCTGTCGGTGTCGGCGCCATCCGGGAAGCGGCCCGCACTGCGGTTGGTTGGCCCGGCGGCCGATGCGGCGGGTCCGAAGCCTCGGGCAAAACCTGGAGCGGGAACCAGACAGCCGCCCTGACCCGACCCGGAAGTGCCGTGGTAGCCCTCCGAGGCCCAGGGGTCGACCATGAGTCCATAGTTCAGACTATCGACAACCAGGCCGGCGGCGTCCCTTAACACCATGTTGCCCGCGCTGGGGGAGAGGGCAGGTCCTCCGAACCACTGGTTCGGCGCGGGTGTGCCCTGATATCCGGCGGAGGAGGCAGCAGAGTCGCGTACGGCGGCATTGATCTCGTGCTGCCGGGAAAGGGGCTTGTCCAGCGTAATCCCGGTGCCGAGAGGCTGGATGGGTTCATTGCTGGAGTGAGCGAAAGCGGTCGCGGGTTGGAAAGTGATGCCAGTCCCCCTGACGCTGAAGGGCATGTTGCCCGCATGGGAGAAGCGGAGCGGAGCGGCGAGATCGAGGCCCGAACCCTGTCGCGACCGCCTCCTCCCGATTGAGGTGCGGTTTGGCGAGGGATGGCGTGAATTCCACGCTGGCGCCGACCGCGCTGATCGTGACCGTCTCCTGATTCGCCGGGGTTCCGACCGTCAACTTGTCACCCACCGTGAAACCGTTCGAACTGCGCACCTTGATGCTGGTCGCGCCCGCGTTTGCATCCGCCGTCAAGGCCGTCCGGCTTGACTGTGTGCCGACGCGGGTGACCGTAACGGTTTCGATTCCGTGGCCAACGCTTTCGATGTCGAGGCGGATCTTGTCTCCGGCGGTAATGTTGGCCACCGAGGTCACTTTGATGTTCAGTGGCGCCGGCGCGTGCGTCGACGCCCAGGAATGCCTGCGTGCCTGGCTTGCCGACGGCCGTGACCGTGGCCACTTCGTATTTCTCCTGCGCTTTTGCGATGGTGGGGTAGGTGGCGCCATGGCCGAGCGCGACCTTCTGGCCGACCTCGAACCCGGCCGTGCTGGTGACCGGCACATTCGTGGAGCCGGCGGGAATCGTAATCACCATGCCGTCGGGCAGAGGCTGCCACAGTGTGGTGCTCGCGGCGGCCGCCGTCCCGATGCCAGCGACCTTGCGGGTTTCCATCGCGGCGCCGGTGTCGATCTCGATCGTGTCTCCCACCGAAATGCCGGTGGTGCTTCTGACGTACAGCGTGGTGTCGCCGGGCCGCGCCGGCACGGCGAGACCTGAGGTGGCGAGCCCCAACAGGTAGAAGCCGCCGGGGGCGAGTTTTGTGCCGGCGGGTATCCGGACAGCGGAGAAGAACGGGCTGCTGGGTTGGGTGCTGGGTAAAGCTCCAGTTGGAGAGGTCGACCGGACCCGTGCCGGCGTTATGGAATTCGACGAAGGAGTTCGTGGAGTTGGGAGGATTGCCGGCGCTGACACGGAATTCGTTGATCCGGACCGGGCTGACATTGCGTACCTTCTGCACCGTGGTCTCGGTGGAGGGAGCGCCCGCGGCGGACCACGAAGCGCGGCCAACCAGGTCACCGTTGTAGGGTGCCGGTCCTGAGATGATCTTGAAAGTTGCCTTGACGCTGGCGCCAGGTGCGACGGCTTCGGGGATCGCCGCTGAGGATGTGGTGGAACTGGAGACGGCGGAGGTCCACTGTTTGGGGGTGTCGATACTGAGTTTGAGGCCGGACACGGTGGAGCCGGTCGTATTGGTGAAGGTCAGCGTGACGTCGGTGGTGGATCCAGGGGAGAACGTCTGCAGTCCGGGCGGCATAGCGGCCGAGGCCGGAGCAAGGCTGAGGCGGGGAACATCATATCTGGCTGCGACCACGTTGGCCTGTACCAGTTGGTCTGTCGCGTCGGAAGGGAATGTGCCCGCGGCGGTCATGGCTCCTTCATAGAAAGTGCCCTGAGAGCCGACGCTATTGTCGCCTCCGTTGCCCAGAAGGATTGCGCCCTGCTTGCGCATGGGGTCGTAGGTGACGTCGATGCGGGGCCCGTCGAACATGACGGAGAGGGGGCCGCGCTGTGCGTCGCCGCCCAGGGAGGTCCAGTGATGCGGCTCGCCTTTGGCGATGGCGGTGACGAAACGCCAGGTGATGCTCGGTAGGTTTGTGCAGAGCTTCGAGCCGTCGGGGTTCACGCAGCCCACGAGGTTGTTCTCCTGGTCCGTCATGATCCAGGGGCCGCTGCCGGAGCCCCGGTACCAGGCGGTGGCGTTGCCGTAGTAGGTGGTCTCCATGGTGCCATTGCCATCGTCCCGGCTGTCCGTCTCGGCGTTGCCGTAGTCGAAGCAGCAGCCGGAATTGTAGTGGTGGCCGTTGATGACCCAGTATTGTCCTTCTGCCTGATCGTCCACCGCGGTGCCCTTGGCGTCGTTCAGGCGAAGCCCCATCCCGGGTGCGATGAAGACGCCGTAGACTTTGTGTCCCATGAGCGTGACCGGTGCCATATCGGCGATGGGGAGGTTATTGAATCCGCCCATGGCGGGGCCGCTGAAACCGCCGCGCGGCGCCTGGATGAGATGATTCCGTTTGGGCGACTGATCGTAGAGGATGCTGATCCAGCAGTAGGTGTTGGCGCAGAAGGCGTCCTGAGCCGCCGAGTTTGCATATCCGCCGGCATCCGGCACCGGTTGGGCTGAGGGTGGAACGACTCCGATATCCAGCGTCCTGCCGTCCGACTGGCGGAGGACCTGGTAAAGCGGGCCCTGGTAAGCGGCGTAGAGGGCACGGGTGCTGCTGTGGGCGGCGACGCACGGGGTTCCGGCTGCGGCGTAGATATCGCAGGGACCTTGCGGACGCGCGGGGGCCGCGGCGGAGCCGGTGGACATCGTCAAGGCGGCGCAGATTGGCAGCGCCAGCGTGAGTAGTGGGGCAAATCTCGAGTTCGTCGTCATGTCCGTCCTGGGTGCCCGGTTATTTCCATGGCCGAGCGGTTGGCCGGCCTTGCGTAGCCAGCAAGTCTGGGAACGCTTTCAATGCACTCTATTGCATCGGAGGCCGGAAGTCAAAGCGGCGATATAGCCTTTGGGGGTGCGGAGTTTGACTCTCATATGCCGTCACGATAAACTCGCTGCTGGTCATTTCTGCAAGCGCGTGCAGTCAACTGGATTCCGGGGCAGAGAACAGTTCCGCATTGGGTGTGAGGCAGATGAGAGTTTTACCCATCAAGTTCGCTCGAGAGACGATTTGTGTCCTGGCCGCGGCGTTTGCGGTATGGGGCCAGGGGGTCAAGCCTCGTTCCTGGGCGGCGGATAACGGGAACGGAACGTATTCCAACCCGCTGTTCTACGACGAGTTCTCCGATCCTGACATGATTCGCGTGGGGCCGGATTACTACCTGACCGGCACCACGATGCACGCCATGCCCGGGTTGCCGATTCTGCACTCCCAGGATCTGGTGAACTGGCGCATCATCGGCTACGCCGTCGACCGGCTTGACCTTGGTCCTGATTTTCGTCTCGAAGACGGCAAGGAGATCTACGGACAGGGCATCTGGGCGCCGAGCTTCCGCTATCACGATGGGACCTTCTACATCTTCGCCAACGTCAACCGGTTCGGGCTGCAGGTGTTTCGAGCGTCCAATCCGCGCGGGCCGTGGAAGCACAACCGTATCCCGCAGAGCCTGCACGACCTGTCAGTCCTCTTTGACGAAGATGGCAGGATCTACGCCGTCTACGGAGCATCGACGATCCGGATCGTGGAATTGAACAAGGACCTGACCGCCCTTCTGCCGGGCACCGACCGCGTCCTTATCGAGAAGGACCAGGGAATGGGGGAGGGATCGCACCTTTACAAGCTCGACGGCAAGTACTACATCATCAGCGCGATCCCGGGTGCGCACGTGCCGATGAAGTGTGCGCGGGCCGGGAGTCTGGGCGGACCGTGGGAAGTGAAGACGATCAGCGAAAACGAGAGCCTGGGCATCGGCCAGAGCTACAGACCGAAAAACTTCCGGCGTCCTGCTCCCCCATTTGAAGTGCTGCCACCGAGCTCCAATGAGAACCTCAGCCTGACATTGCATCAGGGTGGCATCATCGACACGGTCACCGGCGAATGGTGGGGTTACTCCATGCAGGACCACAACGCGGTTGGGCGGCTGACCGCGCTGTCGCCTGTCACCTGGGTGGATGGCTGGCCTTTCTTTGGACTGCCGGGTAATCTGACGCGCACGCCCTCGATTTGGGTGAAACCCAATACGGGACGAACAGGTGCCGTTCAGTTCGCCTTACGACCGGAACGACGACTTCTCGGGTCCGAAGCTCCAGCCGGTGTGGCAGTGGAACCATCTGCCCGACGACGCAAAGTGGTCGCTTCGCGAGCGTCCGGGGTACCTTCGACTGCATTCCATGCCGGCTCCGGACTTTTGGATGGCCCGGAATACTCTGACACAACGAGCCATCGGGCCTGAGTCGACGGCCACGGCCGAGTTGGACGCGTCGGGGCTCATCGCCGGCGATGTGGCGGGACTGGCGCTGCTGAACCTGCCGTACTCCTGGATTGGAGTTACGCGCCAGGACGGACAACTGGCGCTGGAATTCCACGATCAGCGATCGGGGAATCCGGTGCGTGAAGCGCTGAGCGGCGGGCTTCTCTGGTTGCGAGTCCACTGCGATTTCGACAGGGACATCGCCCGATTCAGTTATAGCCTCAACGGCAAAACGTTCAAGGACATAGGGCCCGAACTGCCGCTTGCGTTCCAATTGAAGACCTTTCAGGGGGTTCGCTTCGCGCTGTTTCATTTCAACTCTTCCGGCCTGGCCGGCGGCCAGGCTGACTTCAACGAATTCAGCGTCGTGGAGCCAAGACCGCGCGGTCTGACCCAGCCCATACCGGTGGGTGGTTGGATTACACTGGCCGACCTCTCGAACGGGAACAGTCTGGCGGTGGAAGAAGGGCGAGTAGTCGCGGCAACGAAGCCAGGGCAGGGTGCGGCATTCCGAATTGTGGACCGGGGGCGGGGCAGGATTGCGCTTCGCACCGACCAGGGGCAGTTCGTTTCGGTTTCGGGCATGGGGAGGACCGGCAGTGTGGTGGTGAAGCCGGGCCCGCCAGGGAACGCCGAGACATTCCAGATGGGTCGACCTGCAGCGTGGGGACACGATGCTGTTGTCTCTCGCGACGCACCGCTACCTTGTTGCGCCGAGGGATCCGGGACCGGTTTCGGCTGATCACCCGGGGCCAGTACCCGATCGGAAAGATGGCTCGTGCTTCACCTGGAAGCGCATTCAGTCCAAGGACTTACGATCCCGATAACCATCTGGGCGAGCCACATTTCCAGAAGAATAAGTGGGCCGGTGGGCGTTGCCGAGTCACCACTCGTCTGCCCGACAGCACCAGGAAAGAGCGAAAGTTGCGAGAATAGAGAGTGAATGGACTACTTTTCGCCGGCGCAATGTGCCGGGTATGTTGCGCTGGTGCTGGGTGTGGGCGCTTTTATGAGCAGGGACGACCGGCGGATGAAACTTCTGTTGTCCGCGGAAAGCGTCGTCTACGGGGCCCATTACTTCATGTTGGGGAATCTGGCGGCGGCCGGGTCCGCCGGAATTTCGGCTGGTCGCACCTATCTGTCCGTACGTTCCCGTTCCCTTTGGCTGGCGGCAGCGGCTGTGGCGTTGAACGTTTGGGTGGGGTTCCGGGTGGCTCACGATCGCCTGGGGTGGCTGCCGATTTTCGCATCCTGCGTGGCGACCGTCGCGCTTTTCACCCTGGAAGGGGTGGTTTGCGGCTGGTTCTACTGACCACAACGCTCATGTGGCTGGTGAATGGCTACATCAGCCGGTCCATAGGCGGCACCGTGTTAGAGGCGCTGATTGCGACGGCGAATGTTTCCAACCTGGTGCGGATGGGAATGGAGAAGGGGAAGGCCAGGGCCTGAGAGTTTCTCAGACCGGCAATGTTCCGGTAACGGCCAGGATGGAAGCCGCAGCCATCAGGGAAAGTGAGGCAATCGCGGCGTTTGGCGGGTAGCTGTGATGCCTCAGGCGATAGTTGGCGATGATCGACAGCGGCGATCGCCACCAGCAGGATTGGTGTGTAGGCCAAGGATTCGTGCAATGGCCAGGGGAATGTCTGTGGCCTGTTGGTGGCCAGGACCGAGAATCCCATCGCGATCCCCATGCAGACGGTCTTCACGTTGGACGGGGGTGTGGGCGGGGGATAGATGAGGCGTTCCGCGGGCGGAGCCGGAGCGACTGGCCCGACATCCGTCAGATCCTGGGGCGGATTCCCGCAATCAGGCCCGTCCGACCATTGCGGAGACCGGGAAGTCGTGGGTCCCCGCCGCGCTGGACTCGCAGAGCCCAGGGGTGCAATCGCTTGTGCTGGTTTCCATGGATGCAGGGCTCCTCTAGCCGGGCGTGCTCTCCCGCTATGAATCGGTTGATTGCGCGATCTTCTGTACGCCGCGGGCGCCAATCGACGAAACGAACCCGAACAATCCGGCTATGGCATGCGAACCGCCGTCACTTTACCGCTTTTCAGGCGGAGGCTGGCCTGTCCACCGCCGGCAAGCAGGTAGGTGAGGGATTCCTCATCTCCTTCAGAGCCAAGGTTTTCGACGCGTCCATGGGGTTCCCCCAACTGCTTAATAACCTCACTGCGATCGGTGCCAACGGTCAGTCCTTGAAACCGGTCACGCTCCACCGGTTGGGCTTTCGGACGGGCGCTGGCCTCCACCCCTGGTGAGGGTCCCATTGGTGCGGAGCCCATTCTGCTGCTACGAGCCAGTTCTGAGTTCCGGCGAATGTCGGAAATCGCCGGCAGACCCTTGGCCCGCCGGTCCGCGTCGAGACGAGCCCGGTTCGCCTCAACCTGGGCCCTTAGTTCGGCGCCGTTCTGTTCGATCTCCCGCCGGATTTGTTCCCGTTCCTGTTCCTTCTGAGCCCAATAGTCGAGAACGAATGCCGGGACGCCGCCTTCGGCGCGGCTGTAGTGGGTTCCGTCCCAGCAATAGTGCCTGTCCTTCGGGTTCTTGCCATAGGAGACCCAATAGCGGCCGGTCTTCTCGCAGGTGTACCGGACCCTGATTTCCGGTATTACCAACGTCTGGGGGCCGGATTGCGCCCACGAACCAAGCGCCACTGCGAAGATGCCAAGCACCGCGAACCTGATGTGCACACTGCCTCCCTGATTACTAGATCGCCCCAATGTCGCCACCACGCATATCGGGTAAACCCCTCAGCCGAACAGGGCGAATGCCTGATCGCTCCAATCCCCGGCAAGGGATATGCTCCGGGTGATGTCTCTCAGTCTCATCGTGGGCGCGGCGGCCTGTTTTGGGCTGCTCTACCTCAAGTACAACTCCGTCCCACCGGAGAAGCGGGACAAGTCCTCACCGAAACAAAGACTGAAAACCGCCCGGGCGCTCATCATTGCGCTACTCGCGTTATTGGCTGTCGGGTACAAGCTGGAGAGCACCAGTCGGGCGCTTAGTGGGGACAAGAACCACGAGCCGACCTGGCTGGAGCGATTCGCGCTTTCGCGATAGGTTCAGCGCGGCACTGGCAGCCGCCGGCCGGCGTTGCCATTCCATTCCCCGGCTGTTAGGCTCAGGCGAGGCGCATTGGCCCCGCCCGTTCTCCGGGCGAGCCGGCTCCTGGGAACCAGTGGCACCGATATGTCCGAGAATCGCGTTAGTCCACAGGCTGTGAGGGATGAGTTTATCCGCGAATCCGTTTGGCACGGGTCGCTGGATCGTGCACGCGAGATTCTGGCCGCGCATCCTGAAATCGTGTCCATGGATATCTATACGGCGGCACTGCTGGGCGACCCTGGGGCTGTCGAGCGCTGCCTTTCCCAGGATTCGGCCAGCGTCCACGCGAAAGGCGGCGCGCTGGGCTGGGATGCCTTGACCTATCTGTGTTTTTCCAGGTTTCTACGACTCGAACCAGATCGCGGGGAGGGGTTCATCCAGGCCGCCACGGCACTCCTCGATGCCGGCGCGAATCCCAACACGGGCTTCTTCGAAGCGAGCCATCAGCCGAAGCCGGAATGGGAATGTGCCCTGTACGGAGCCGCCGGTGTGGCCCATCATCCGGAACTGACAAAGCTGCTGCTGGATCGAGGGGCGGATCCAAACGACGGGGAGGTGGCTTACCACGCTCCGGAGACGCTCGACAATCGAACCCTGCGCGTCCTGGTGGAGAGCGGCAAGCTCAACCAGGAGAGCATTTCTCTCATGCTGGCGCGGAAGTTCAACTGGCATGACGACGAAGGCGTGCATTGGCTGCTGGACCACGGCGCGGATCCCAACTGGCTGCTCTGGGGGAGCCGCCCGCTCCACTATGCGTTGCGTCATGGGACGCCCCTCCACTACTTCGAGTGGCTGCTCGATCATGGGGCAGATGCGATGCTGACCGACAAAGTCGGAACGACGTCCGTGGCAGAGGCCGCACGACGAGGCCGCGCCGACGTGCTGGAGCTATTCGAACGGCGCGGAGTTGCGGTCGTTCTGGCTGGAGACGACGCTTTCCGTGCCGCGTGCGCGCGAGCCAATGAAGCCGAGGCGCGCCGTCTGGCCGGGCAGGATCCATCTCTCGTACAGCGCCTGCAGAGTCAGGATCCCGGGATGCTGGCTGATTTCGCCGGGGCGGCGAATGTGGCGGCAGTCCGGTTGATGTTGGAGCTTGGCTTCGATGCCGGGTTGGCGCGAGTTGAACCCAGATGGGTTGCCGGGGAAACCGCGCTGCACGTCGCGGCCGCCCGGGGTTGCCGGACAGTGGCGGAACTGCTGATCCAGCGCGGCGCTCCACTGGAAGCCAGGCGGCATGGGGATCGGACCCCGCTCTGCGTGGCATTTCTTTGTCTGGAGCATCAATCGGAATGGACACCCAATGAATCCACGCTGCCTATCGCGGAGGCATTGGTCGCTGCCGGAGCCGATGTAGAGGCTGCCGGGCTCACCCTGACAGCGGCCGTCTGCCTGGGTAGAAATGACGACATCGAGCGGCTGGCGAAGCTGGCCGGCCCGGCGGAGAAACAGAAGGCACTGGCGGCGGCCGCTTACAACGCGCGGCTGGGAGCGATTTCCGCCGCGTTGGCGATAGGCGCTGATCCCAATGAGCCGAATGCGGGATTGAACCCAACCGCTACCGCGCTGCACAATGCGGTTTGTTCCGGTTCACTGGCCGCGGTGAAGGCGCTCGTCGAGGCCGGAGCCCGGCCCGAAGCCAGGGATGGTTCGTATTCGGCAACTCCGCTTGCCTGGGCTGAGTACTTCGCCAAACAGGGCGGTGAGGGTGACGTGGAGTACTTCCAGCGAGAGGGCCAGAGGCCGAAAGAGTACGCCGAGATTGCCCGGTATCTTCGCGGCCTCATGCCCTCAACTTAGACTCCTGAGGCAGAAGCCCCGGCTAGCGGGACGCTGCTAGACCAGTTTGCCGGCAATCGCCGCAATCAGGTCGTTCAGGTAATCCTCCGTGAATCCACGTTTGTTCTTCTGTTTCAGATACGCCTCCAGAAGCTCGGTTCCGGTGCCGTAGTTTGGATTCTCCTTCAGTTTTGCCTTGATGGCCCGGTAGAGCAGGTTGCCGTTGATCTGTGTCTGGGGGTCGATGGGGTAGTCCAGCGCTTTGAATAGTTCGCGCTGTTGCTGGGCGTTGTTCATCAGCAGGCTCAGGTCGGTGCGGCCTACGATGTTCAGCCACTCAGGATCCCATGTGCGCAGATAGCCCTGCCGGGGCGTCTTGGTTGGCTCGCTGCGGACCCACCGGTTCGGGACCGCATCGGCCAGCGCCTGGATCCGACGGTCGTCGAAGCCATTCGCGACAAGATAGACGATGGTCTGACCGGCGAAGGCAAAGTAATCCAGGTTACCGCTACGCATGCCGACATGAACCATGCGGAAGCCTTCCACCTTGAGCACTCGCTTCAGAATGTAGAACAGGCGGACCTGCTCCTTCTGAGTCATGCCCTTGCCCTTCCAGTGGTCGTCACGCCAGAACTTGCCGATGTAGATGCATTCCGGTGGGAAGCGATTTCGTTTGGCGCTGTCGATGTCTCCGGTGAGGACGACCTTCCACGATTTCGCGATGCACCTGGTGGCGATCTGAATCAGTCCGGTTGTACTGGAGTCGCCGTAAGGATGGGGTCCGAACTTATCCGCCGTGGTTTTGTCTTTTCCACTGCTGCGGCCCCAGAGGATCACTGTAGCGGCGCCTACGGTATCCGATCGAAACTTGGCTTCCCAAAAATCGGCGAAGCGCCTGTCGTCTTCGGTGATCTCCTTGTCTCCACGCAGCGTTATATGCATGGACTTGCGCAAGGCCTCATTCTGCAGCGCTCCGATACCGCGCTCAGTGCTCTCGTGCAGTTGGATAATCACAAACCCGGCGTCCTTGCACCAGCCGGTGACTCTGTTCCGCACTGTATTCCGCGCGCCCACCTCGATCTGAACGAGCATCCGCTTAGGTTCAATACCGAGAGTCTGCATCTTCTGCCGGATCGCCTCGCCGGTGTTTGCATCCCACTGGAAGAGGACGAGCGCAGTGCTGGGGTCCGCCTTCATCGCCGCGAAGACATGGATCACGTCGCCAGTGGCGTCGCCGCCTTGAATGTAGACGCGCTCACACCCACTGGTACCCTTGAACGCCTTGACATCCGCTTTGGACACTGATGCTCCTCCGATTGTGGCCCATAGTATACGATTTCGTACGCGGTGGGTAACGCTGTTGCCCGCGGCTCCTCCCGGACAGGAAGACGCCGCCAGCTTCCTAAGTCTGGATCGTGCTATGGCTGTGTAGAGGGCTATGGTCCCAGGCCGGAATCCGGGCCGCGACCGAAAGACGTAGGGAAAGGATCAATCATGAGCAAAGTTCTCGTTCTCTATTACTCGAGCTACGGCCACATAGAGCAGATGGCCGAGGCTGTAGCGGAGGGTGCCCGTGGGGCGGGCGCGGAGGTCGATATCCGGAGGGTTCCTGAAACGGTGCCCGAGGAGACCGCGAAGGCCAATCACTTCAAGCTGGATCAGAAGGCTCCGGTGGCCACAATCAGCGAACTGGCCAATTACGACGCGATCGTTATCGGGGTAGGGACGCGATTCGGAAGGATGGCCTCCCAGATGGCTTGTTTTCTCGATCAGGCCGGAAAGCTCTGGTTGAGCGGCGCGCTCAACGGAAAAGTCGGTGGTGCTTTCACCTCTTCGGCGACGCAGCATGGCGGGCAGGAGACGACGTTGTTCTCGATCATCGCCAACCTGCTTCATTTTGGTCTGATTGTGGTGGGGCTGGACTATGGGTATGCAGGCCAGATGGGGGTTCAGGAAGTGGCCGGTGGCGCGCCGTACGGGGCGACGACCATCGCTGGTGGAGACGGATCGAGGCAGCCCTCCGAGCGCGATCTAAATGGGGCAAGGTCATCGGGCCGCAGGATTGCGGAGGTCGCCAACAAGCTGAATAGCTGAGGAGCCGACGGGGGCCGGGCTCAACGCCAGTTCTTTTGCGCCAGATGTGAATGCCGAAGGCCCGGGGCAGTCCCACCTGCGTTGGTATCTTCGCGCCGGCCGCTCCTGATTTCGCGTAGTTGCTTCCAGCGAATGGGAATACATTGAACGCAGGGAGTGACACCATGAAACACACCATGTCCGTCGTGTTCGCTGTCCTGATCCTCACCGGTTGTGGCGGTGGGCCCCGCCATCAGCCGAGCGAGAAATACTATCTCGTTTGCGCGAATCCGAAGATCCCCTATTGGCAGGAAGCCGGAGCCGGATTGGTCAAGGCGGCTACGGAGCTGCATGTGCAGGCCGAACTGATCGGCCCCGACGTATATGACGCCAAATCGGAGCTGGCTGAGTTCAAGCGCATCATGGGCAACAAACCCGCCGGCATTCTGATCTCGCCCGGGGATTCGGCGGTGCTGCGTCCGGAGATCGATGCCGCCGTCGCTGCCGGCGTTCCGGTGATTACCGTCGATTCGGACGCACCCCAGAGCCAGCGCTTATTCTTCATTGGAACAAACAACTACCAGGCCGGGCAGATGGGCGGCGCCTTGCTGGTCAAGCTGTTGAATGGGAAAGGCAACGTCGTTTTCTATACGATTGCGCACCAGAAGAACCTCGAGGAGCGTCTCGACGGGTATCGCGCCGCGATTGCGGCGTCGCCCGGGATCAAAGTGACCCAGGTGATCGACATGAAGGGCGATGCGCGTGTGGCCTTTGACCAGACGACGGACCTGGTCGAAAAGAAGACTCCGGTGGACGCGTTTGTCTCCCTGGAGTCGCTGTCCGGCAGCGAGATTGCCGAGGTGCTGGAGCGGCAGAAGGTGGAAGGCAAGATTGTTCTGGCGATGGATACGGCGGCGAGCACCCTGGGTTGGATTGAGAAGGGGAAGATTGCGGCTACGCTGATGCAGAAGCCCTACACGATGGGCTACTACGGATTGAAGACGCTGGCGGGCATCGTTCTCGAAAAGCAAGCGGCCACAGGCAAACCAAATGCCTCGGATCCCAAGGCCCTCTATCCGGTGTTCATGGATACTGGGACGATGCTGATCGATAAGTCAAATCTGGCAGAAGTGAAGCGGTAGCGAGGGCCGGAATACAGCCCTGATCCCTGGAAGAGGAGGGCACGGAGAACGGAGGAGTCCTGGCGGACCTCCGTCCTCCGCGCCTGTCGAACGCTAGCTCGGAAGGATCTTTCTGGCGTCGCGGCCGGGATCGTTCTCCACCTTGCAGGTGTCGTCCAGGACCATAGTCTCGCCCTTGGCCGACGTGTACTTCGGCCAGGGTGGGAGTCCGCCTCCGTTCGGGTCACCGGTCTTCATGAACTGTAGGAGCGCGCCCGCCATCCTGGCCGACAGCGCTTTAGGCCGGGGACCGCCGCCGGTATGGCTTAGCATGACGTCGGTGTTGTAGAGCCAGAAGCAGATGTCGACGCAATGGAAGGCGCGGGCACGGTTGTCGAACAGAGGCGGTTGCCAGGTGAACCAGTCGACATAGACCGGTGCCTGCTGTTTGGATTTCACATCCGCCAGCGCCACCACCGATTGCCGGTTGCTGCTGACGAGCGACCAGATCTCGACCGGCTTCTTGCCCGGGAAAGCCTTTGCGTAGGATTCGACTACCTCCTTCGCTTTATCGCCGAAGCCGGCGCCGAATCCAGCGCGAAGTTTGACCTTTTCCGCGACTTCGTCGAGCGTGACGGCTTCCAGGGAGGAGTCGATCCAACTGGGCGACTGCTCGTTCTCGACGGAGCTGATGATCATCGGAATATTGGCCGCGGTCGGGGCGCCAATCGGGTCGTACGGATGTTGCGGCAGGATTGTGCCGTCGACGACGGGCGAGAAGCCGCGCATCATGCCACCGCCGGGGCCAGCGTCGCGGGCCACTGCCTGTTGGGCCTTGGTCGCCAGCGCGTAGAAATCCTTCCACGGCATGGTTTGAAGCTTCTCCAGATCAGCCGGGCTCAAGCCGGCTTCCTTCACTACGGCCGCGCCCAGTTTCTCTGAGAACGCTTTCTCGGCGGACCTGCGGGAGGCGCCGCTGAGCACCACCGCTTTGTGGAAGAGTCCTTTGGCAGACGGCATGGCGGTGAGGGTGCAGACTTTGGCTCCGCCGCCGGATTGACCCATGATGGTGACGTTGCCGGGGTCGCCGCCGAAGTTGGCAATATTGTCGCGAACCCATTCCAGGGAAGCGACAATGTCCATCATGCCGACGTTGCCGGAGGCAGCGAACTTTTCGCCTCCGACTCCGGCGAGGTTGCAGAAGCCGAGCGGTCCGAGGCGGTGGTTGATGGAACAAACCACGGCGTTGCCGAGCCGCGCGAAGTTTTCTCCGCCATAGCCGTCCTGCTCAATCGCGTTGCCAGCGGTGAAGCCACCGCCGTGGATCCAGAAGAGCACGGGCCGTTTCTTGCCGTCGTTGATGCCGGGGGTAAAGACGTTAATACGCAGGCAGTCCTCGCTGACGTCACCGTAGTTCCAGTGGTCGCGGAAGGAAGCGTACGCATTGGCGTAACGATTGTCCATGTTCTGCGGCGCCGAGTTGCCGTAGAAGAGCGCCGGGTAGACATTGGTCCATGGCGCGGGTTTGCGAGGCGGCATGAACCGGTTGGCTCCGGAGGTGTCCGCTCCGTAAGGCATGCCGAGGAAGTGATGGATACCCCGGAGAATATAGCCCCGGACCTTTCCGTACTGCGTATTGGTGACGGCGATGTTGTCGCCGACCAGCAGCAACTGCCCGTCGTTGCCTTTTGCTTCCGCGATTTCGGCGGCCGTGGTAATCGCCGCCGATCCGATGGCGAGTCCGGCTGAACTCGTGCCCAATGCCTGGATGAAGTTACGTCTATTTGCTTTCATTGCCCTGAATGCCTCGCAATCCTGCAGGGGCTGCCCAGTTCGGGCGGTCCCGGCTGGAGACAGTTTATACCCGCGGAGGGACGATTGCCTGGCCGGGGCAGTTGCCTGGGGGCGCTGGCGGAATGGGATGGACGGTGGATCCGGATGGCGGTAGGAGTGGTCAGCGAAGCCGGCGAGCGAGGACTCCACCCACATAGGCTGCAGCCACCCCGCCCAGGCCAAGACCCGCGAGAAGGAGGATGCCGGGAACGATCATGCTACCGCCTCCGGTCTTCGCGGTCATGGCGGCGAGTTGGCCCGCGAAAGGCGCATAGCCGATCAGGACCGGCGCCTGGCGGGCCGCAAATCCAAACACCAGAGCCGCGGCAAGGAGGACAGGCAAACCGACGGTCCAATAGGACGATACATCCCAGGCTTCCCGCCCGTGGCCGAGGTTCCCGATCACGAGCTCGACGGCGATACCGGTAGCCGCGGCGGCAGCGATGCAGAGCCAGAGAATCGTCCGTGGGACCATGTGTCACAGTGTACGCAAACGCGGAGTGACGAATGGCGCCACGGCGGTGGGCCTGGAGTGGAGGGCTTCGTGTGGTAGGGCGGAACAGGGATTGCCCTATTCCGCTGGTTCCAGTTCCACGGTGAGTTGCCCGCCGGACACTTTCAGTACGTAGGTGTAGCGGCCGGCGGGTAGTTCCTTCTCGCCCAGGTAGTCGGCAGGCGTGAGCGAGATTGTGCGGCCGGCGGCCGTGACCGAGACACCGGCATACCTATACGCCTGGGTTGCTTCTCGGAAGTTCGAGCTGGCGCCTTTGGACAAGGGGCCGTAGTCCACTTCCCGGCCGTCAGGAAATGTGACGCGAATCTGATCGAAATCCAAGTTGGAGGCGTTCCTGACGCGGATTTGGACCTGAGCGGACTGGTTTCCTCGGGTTGGTTTCATAGGTATGTGATCCTCGAGCGCGCCGGCTGACCTCTCGGACCAACCGGCGCGCCGTTATCCTCTGCTTCTGCGCCCATCCCGCTGCCGCTGTTCGGGTGGGTGGAGTTTCTAGAGCTTGTCGAAGAGCCAACGCTGGGTATCGCTGTTCTGAGCCGTCCTCGTCACCACTCCAAAGTCGTTGGCGGACGTTTCGTATGCGTCCACGAATCTGCCGCCGCTCAACTGTTGGATGGTGAAGCTTCCGTTGCCAGCCAGCATCACGATCCAGCGTTGGGTGTCGTTGCCCTGGTTGGGGCGGGTGACCACCGAGAAATCGTTAGCGGCGACTTCGTGCGCGTCGACAAAGCGGCTGTTACTCTTCTGGCGTACCGTATACACCGCGCCCACCTGGCCAAAGATCCAACGCTGCGTGTCGTTATTCTGCGCCGGACGAGTGACCACTGAGAAGTCCTTATCGGAGGTCTCATGCGCGTCAACGAATCGGTTGTTGCTCTTCTGCTGGATGGTGAAGAGGTTGGTGCCGACATTGCCCAGCAACCAGCGTTGTGTGTTGTTGTTCTGGGCCGGGCGGGTCACCAGACGGAAATCTTCGCCTTCGATTTCGTGAGCGTCCACGAACCGGAGATTGCTGAGTTCCCTAATTGTGAAGCTGCCATCGCCGGCAGGCACGACGACCCAGCGCTGTGTGGCATTGTTTTGCGCGGTGCGGGTCACGAGGCGAAAGTCGTGGTCTGAGCTGTCGTAGGCGTCGATGAACCGGCCGCTGTTCTTCTGGCGGATGGCATAGACCGCGCCCACGGAAGCCAGTTCCCAGCGCTGGGTGTCGTTGTTCTGAGCCGGGCGGGTCACCAGACGGAAGTCCTTGTCAGCGATCTCGTGTGCGTCCAGGAAGCGGTTGCTGCTCTTCTGGCGGATGGTGTAGGTGCCGGGCGCCGGGATGCCGGCGGGATACAGGGCGTGGATCCCCCCGAGATCGTCCGCGGTGAGGGAGCGCTTGGTGAAGTTGGAAGAGACGGTAGGAAACATCACCGAACCGGCGACGTTGGAATGTTGCAGGCCCAGGAGGTGGCCGAACTCGTGCAGCGCGACGGTCTCCACGTCGAAGCCGCCGGAGACCGCCCCTACCACCCACTGGTTTTCGGAGTCGTCGAAGTGGAGGGGCTTTGGCAAGCCGTCGGTGATCACGCTGCAACCGGGCGGGAAATCAGCGTGAGCGAGGACACCTCCGACCATGGAGTGATCGGGGTCGTTCGCGGGCCGCCAATCGATGGCGATGTCGGGATTCTGGTTCCGTCCGACCTCTGTAAACTTGAGCGGCGCAGCCGCCGCCCAGGTGGCGATCGCGTTGCGAACAGCCTGGAATTCGCCGGCTCCCGAAATATCGTTGGTACCGTCCTCGAAAGCAAATGTCAGGTTCGGGTTGGGCCAGGAACAGCCGATGCTGAAAGCGACCGCGGAGGCGGGGTCCGGCATGCCACAGCGGTGTGTGGCCATTACGTCGCGGGTGGCGTTGTCGAATACACCCGTGGGCGACAGACCGTGTTGTCGCTGGAAACGCGTGAGTCCCTCAGCCGTTGCATCATCCAATTGATTCGTTTTGAATGAGTCGGGCTGAAGGTAGCCAAATCTCTGCAGGAAATCCTGCACCGGTTTGAATCCGGGATCTTCCTGGCCTTTCGACAGTGTGCGGGCCGCCTTGACGGCGGCAAAGGGTTCGACTGACTTCTGCGGCATGGCGCATACTCCTTTGGGGCACAGCTCTCTCCTGCGCACCAATTCCGGTTGCTGCGTTGACAAAGTGATGCCGGGTCACTTCGCGCTTAAGCCCAGACCGCGAAGTGCCGCACCCAGAGTTTCATAAGCCTCCCGGTCAACGGGACTGACGAAAGATACGTGATCCGTGGTCACCTATCGTTGCAGGCCGGGGCGGAAATTTCGTTCGGGAGCACTCGCGATGAGCTGAGCCGGTCAGGAAGACCAGCGCCGGCTCCTTTTCCGTGCGGGGCTAGTTCCGGTGGAAACTCGGGATCAAGGCCGTCGTTCCCGGTCTACAATGGATCCCATCGGGCGCCTCGGATGAGCGCCGAAGTACCAATCTCGGAGGGGATTCAGACATATGACAGGCTGGCCTCGTCAATTGACCTGGGGCGATTTTCAGGAGATGGCCAATCCAGGCCCTGGCACACTGGTGGCGCGCAACGGGCATCCGATCGTGGCCCGGGTCGCGATCACCATCAACTTCGATCCGGCACACCATGCCATGGTGGTGGAGGGCGGTCAATATCGTTTCGGCACCGTCAATGTTGCCGTCAATCTGAATAGATCCATGACGAGTTATGTGCCATCGCGCATTCCTCGAGGGCAGGAGAGTTACTACCTTTCCCACGAGCAGGGGCACATGGATCTGATGGGGCTATTTGGTCGCGAACTGGAGGTCAACCTGGCGGCCCTGCGTGCTCCGAATTCAGTGGAGTTGTTGCGACAGGCGCACGAGACGACGGATTCAGCTGTGGCGAACGCACGGATGTACGCGATCAACAGTTCCATGGGGGATTGCCAGTATGACCGCGACACCAACCATGGTATGAATCACGCGCAGCAGCGGCGGTGGCTGGGAATCATCCAGCGGAATATCGTAGGGTGGCGCGCGGCGGATTTCATCTTCCGGACCTGACCGGCGGTGGGTGGGCACGCCACTGCGCTTCAGGAATGATCATCCCGCGGATCGTTGGCCTGGTCAGGCAATTACTGCTTCGCCTTCTCCCGGTAAAACTCCTGAAGCACAAAGAACGCCTTCTTCTTCTCGCCGCGTTCGGAGACGAGACCCTTGCGGTTGAAAAAGTCCTGTACGTTGGGCAGCACGCGCCGCGGACTGCGGAAGTCCATCAGGACCCAGGGGGATGTTCCGCGTAGAAACGGAATCCTGTTCAGCATTCCAACCTGGTGATGATAGATGTTTTCCTGGTATTCCTCGGTCCAGCGCGTGCCTTCATCCGCATGCAGGCCGGCCAGCGCGTCGGCGCCGAACTCGCTCATAATCAGCGGCTTGTTGTAGGGGCTCTTCCAGATCACGCGGTCGGCCTTTTCGGGCGGTCCGTCGTACCAGCCCAGATACTCGTTGCAGCCCAGGACGTCGAGCACGTCGCCCAGTGGGTCGTCCAACACGACATCGTTTGTGCCGGCGACCTCGTGGTGCATCATGGCGGCGGTTGTCAGCCGCGTCGGATCCTCGCTCCTGACCAGCGCGGCGAGCTTCTTTAGGAAGGTATTGCGCGCCTCGTTGATAGGGGTTTCGTTGGCCACCGACCACAGGATGATGGCGGCGCGGTTCCGGTCGCGTGTCAGGACCTCGGTGAGCTGATTGCTCGCATTGGCCAGGGTTTCGGGATTCTCCCAGTCAATCATCCAGTACACCGGCGCTTCGGACCAGACCAGCACACCCATGCGGTCGGCCTCGCGCAGCATGTATTCGTTGTGCGGATAGTGGGCGAGCCGGATGAAATTGCAGCCGAGTTCCTTCGCCCAGCCGAGGAGCGTTCGCGAATCTTCCGCGCTGAAGGCGCGGCCACCGCGGAACGGCGCCTCCTCGTGGGCGGAAATGCCGCGCAGGAACAGCGGCTTGCCATTGAGCAGAATATCGGTGCCACGGGTCTCGATGGTGCGGAATCCGATCTGCTCCCGGACCGTATCACTTTCCGCTTCGACGCGCACATCATAGAGCTTTGGGCTCTCCGGCGACCAAAGTGCAAGTTTGGCGGGGAAACTGAAGGCCGCATAGCCCTGGGCATCCGTCTTCACCGCGACGGAGGCATGCGCTTCCGGGATGCTGACCGTTACCTGTTGTGAAGGTTCCGAGCCGTTGAGCCGCACCCAGCCGGCGACCGTGTCCAGCGAGCCTTTCCTCAGCTGGACCAGGTAATCCTTGACGAAGGTAGCTGGCACTTCGACCAGTGTCACTTCACGGGTCAGCCCGCCGTAGTTCCACCAGTCGGTGTTGAGCGTTGGCACGCCCTCCCGGCGCCGCTTGTTGTCGACCTTCACAATGACGAAGTTGTCCCTCGGACGAATCTTGCTTGTGATCTCGAAGTCGAATGGGGTGAAGCCTCCGACATGCGCGCCGAGACGCTCGCCGTTGAGGAACACGATCGTCTCATAGTTGGCGCCACCGAAATGAAGGAAGACCCGCGTACCGGGCTTGAGTTGGTAGTCGAACGATTTCTTGTACCAGACTGTTCCCTCGTAGAAGAAAAGGCTGTCGCGCTGGGAGTTCCAGTCGCCGGGCACATTCAGGGTCTCAGAGCTGTCAAAGTCGTACTCGACACGATCCGCCTTGTCCTTGGGCTTGAGGTTGAGGAAGTATCCTTCGCGGCTGAGCTGCATGCGGAAATCGAAGTAGCCGTTTTCATACGGATCCACGATCGTCCGCCACTTGCCGTTCAGGCTGGTCGTCCTGCGCGACTGGACGTTCGTAAACTGAAAGGAAGGGCCGCCCACCGGACCGGACTGTGCGATGGACGACAACTGCACCGGCCCAGCCGCGACCAATACCACTGCCAGCGCCGCTCGAAACCCGTTCATGATCTACTCCTTACCCAATGACACAGGCGAGCGCGGCCTAGTGGCGCAAAAGCCTGTCCGGCGCCGATTATATCAACCAGGTCCGGTTGGAAAAAGAGGATGGACTCCGATTTGAACCCGTCTTCCGGCGCGAGGAGGAGCCGGGCAGGGCAATATGATACAGCCCTCTTCGCTAACTCAATGTCCCGAAATCGCGGCAATCAGATCGATGGTATCGACGATGATGCGTGTGGTTCGGTTGTAGACGACGGCGACGCCATCGATATAGCCGCGTTCGCAATTTGGAGGAGGCGGAGGCAGCACCCGGATGAGCTCCGGCGGGAACGGTTGAATCTTCTTTTCCCAACCAGGAGGAAGCTGTCCGGTCCGGTAGTATTTCTTGCGCAAACCGGGCGGGAGGTCCTTCGGTCCATGGTAGTACCGCTGAACGACTACGTAGTCTTCCCGCCGGAAATAGCTACCGCCGGGACCACCGCCCTCATCGTGCCCAGGGCCTTCGTCCTTATTCTTCGGCCCTTTGCCGTTTCCTTTCCCTTTTCCTTTTCCCTGGCCCAAGGCCGTGAAGAGGATTGTTGAGAACGGGCCAAGGCCGAGTCCAGTCGCTAGGAGGTTTCTTCGACGCATCTGTGGTGAACCTTTCGGAAATGGTACATCACCTCACCCCGGATTGGAGGAGGCAGATCAGGACAGAGCAAATGCTCCAGGCTGCTTCGATATGATAGCCCGTGATAACGATCAGCAGATTGAGGTCCCATGGACTGTAACCGACGAGACATTCTGAAATCCCTTCCCGCCGCGGCGCTTGCCGGAACCGCGCAGGTCCCGGTGCGGGGCGCCGCACCCGGAGAGCGGCCCAATATCCTCATCATCATGGCCGACCAGCAGCGCGCCGGTCTGACCCGTGGGACTGGATTCTCGCTGGACACCATGCCGGCGCTCGACCGCATGTCGGCGCAAGGCGTCAGCTTCGACCACGCTTATACAACCGCTCCATTGTGTGTACCGGCGCGCGTCAGCATGCTGACCGGGCGGTGGCCGCACGCGCACCGGGTTCGACAGAACAGTGCCGCCAGTGCCGCTACGTTTGAGAAGGACCTCTTTCACGTCTGCAGGGACCTGGGCTACCGCACGGGGCTCTCGGGGAAGAACCACTCGCACCTCAACCCGTCTCGCGTGGATCTCTGGCGCCCCTTCAGCCACCTGGATGGATGGATGCCGGATCCCGCGCCGAAGGAACTCGTCGACTTCGAAAAGTGGATGAAGCACCTGAACCACGGCACGGGCGAGAAGGCGACACCATTCCCCGTCGAGTCCCAGTTCCCTTACCGGATTGTTTCGAGTGCGATCGAGTTCATCGACAGTGCCAGGCAGGACCCATTCGCCTTGTGGGTCAGCTTCCCCGAACCGCACAACCCTTACCAGGTCCCGAAGCCGTATTTCGATATGTTTCCGCCCGACCGGGTGCCCGCCCGGGACGTGGGCCTCGAGGCGTTGGCCTCAAAGAGTTTCCGGTGGCGCTGGCTGAGGCAGTTGGAGGAGCGCACTTACCCTGGCTATGCGGATCGCTGGCGGCGAACCCGTTCGAACTACCTGGGGATGCTAAGGATGATTGACGATCAGGTCGGCCGGCTGTTGGGTCACCTTGAGTCGAGCGGAAAGGCGAAGAATACGATCGTCGTGTACCTGGCCGATCACGGCGACTTCTTCTGTGACTATGGATTGGAGCGAAAGGGTGCTGAACTGCCGGAAGTCCTTACACGGATCCCGATGAGTTGGTCCGGCTGGAACATCAGGCCTCAGGCAAAGCTGCCGGCCTTTGTTTCAACGGCCGACGTACTGCCCACTTTGTGCGAGGCAATAGGAACCGGCATCCCGTTTGGGAGTCAAGGGCGCAGCCTGTGGCCGATGCTCACGGGCCAGGCTTACCCGAAGAATGAGTTTGAGAGCATCTACGCCGAGGTGGGGTTTGGCGGCCTCAGCTATGGTCCTGGAGATGCGCTGCCACCCAACTCGGGGCGGGGGCGGGGCACTGCGGATGCGATTCCCACCTACGATGAGCTGAACTCGGTGACGCAAAGCGGCACGATGAAGATGGTTCGGAAGGGCGATTGGAAGCTCGTCTTCGATTCCGCCGGCAACGGCGAGATCTACAATGTCGCTGCCGATCCATACGAACTCAGGAATCTTTGGAGTGCCCACGAGGCAGCAGAAATCAAACCGCAACTGCTGGCGGAGTTGTTGCGCTGGACCATGCGCACGCAGGATGACTTGCCCAAAGCGGACTACACGCCAAAGCGGGCGTCCCATGGGTGGTATTCGGAGTAAAAGCGCGACGCCCCGACATCTGGGGAGACGATCCGCCGGTCCGGCCTCCGAATCCTGTTCCCGCTGTAAACAGTTGAACTGTGTCTTGCAAGAATAAAACACCTGTAGTAGTCTCACAAACAGGCATAGTAGATCATCATGGCGCTGCCCAAGCTCACGAAACTCGAACTCCAGATCATGGAGGCGCTTTGGACCCGAGGAGGGCTTTCGATCCGGGAGATTCAGGAAGCCTTTCCGGAGACGGGCCGTCCCGCCTACACCACGATCCAGACCACGGTTTATCGCCTCGAAACCAAGAAGGCGTTACGCCGGGTGAAGAAAATCAGCAACGCCCATATCTTTGAGGCCGTGATCGCCCGCGATGAGGCCAGGGGTAAGCTGATCGACGAGTTGCTGAGTCTGTTCGGCGGCCGGTCGCAGCCGCTGATGGCGCACCTGGTGGAGACTGGCAAGCTGACACTGGAAGACGTGGCGGAGGCGGAAGGACTGCTCCGCAAATTGGCGGGAAAGGGGAAGCAGCAATGACTCTGGCGGAACTCTCTCCGGCAGCCAACCATGTCTGGCAGTCGACTCTCTTCGCTACCGTTGCCTGGGCGGTTGCCCACAGTCTTCGCCAGCATGGACCGCAGCTGCGGTACTCCATCTGGCTGGCCGCCTCGCTGAAATTCCTGGTGCCGTTTTCGCTGTTGGTCACCGCAGGCAGTTTCTTCCACTGGAACCAGGCTCCGCCGGTTTCCGTTCCGGTCGCTCACACCATTCGGCAGTTCGGCCAGCCGTTTGAACCAGAGCCACTCATGCTGGCGGTGACCGCCAGAACGGCGCCTCAGACATCTCCAGATTTTGGGCTCGCTCTGACGGCAGTCTGGATCCTGGGTGCAGTGTGCCTGCTCATTCAACGCGGGGTCCGTTGGAATCGGATCCGGGGTGCCGTAAAGGCCGCTGTTCCTCTGAACATCGCGGGACCAGTGCCCGTGCTTTCCTCACCGGCGAGAATCGAACCCGGCGTTTTCGGAATCCTGCGGCCCGTCCTCCTGCTGCCAAATGGCATCAGCGAAAGATTGGCGCCGGCGGAACTTCAGTCGATTTTGGCGCACGAGTTCTGCCATGTGCGCCGACGCGACAATCTGACCGCCGCTCTGCATATGGTGGTCGGAACGGTTTTCTGGTTCCATCCACTGGTCTGGTGGATCGGCTCACGCCTGGTGGCAGAGCGCGAGAATTGTTGCGACGCGGAGGTGCTGTCTACGGGCAACGAGCCGGAAGTCTACGCCTCGGGATTGCTGAACGTCTGCCGGCATTACCTGGAATCGCCGCTGGTCTGCGCCTCTGGTGTGACGGGCGCCGATCTATTGAAGAGAGTTGAGGCGATCATGATGCATCGCGGAGTGAACCGGTTGAGCTTCAGCCGCAAGATCCTGTTGGGCATGGCCGGTGCGACCGCGGTTGCCGGCCCCTTGCTGATCGGTGCGCTGAGTGTTCCCGCCGGTCGCGCGCAGTCATCTTCGGATTCAGCTTCGTTTGAGGTTGCTTCGATCAAACCTTCCGATCCGGACGCGCGCGGAATTCGCCTGGGCCTCCTGCCCGGTGGCGGACTTCGCTGCCAGAACGTGCGGCTGCGTCAGTTGATTGAGTTTGCCTACGAAGTGCAGCCGTTCCAGATCTCCGGCGGACCGGACTGGCTGAACTCGCGCGGATTCGACATTGTCGCCAAGGCGCCGCAATCGGGGGATGCGCCGGAACTCGAGAATCTGAACCTGGAGCAACAGAAGTCCTTGGAAATGCTGGTGAGGGAGCGTACGCGGTCGCTGCTGGCCGAGCGTTTCCAACTCACTCTCCACCGGACCTCCAAGGAAATGCCTGTCTACGCCCTGGTGACTGTCAAAGGCGGAGCAAAACTGAAGCCTGCGGGCAGCGAGGAAGGCAACCGGCAACAGATGCGCGGACGTCCAGGCCAACTGACCGCCGAGAATATGGGGCTCGACGGACTGGCGAACCATCTTTCGCGGCTGCTCAGCCGGCCGGTCCTCGATCGTACCGGGTTGACCGGCCGCTTCAACTTTCAGTTGGAGTGGACCCCGGACAACGAATTAGAAGGCGGGCCTCGTGGGCCGGGCAAGGCCGAGAAGGCTTCGGCGATTGGCGCCGCTGATCCCACTGGTCCATCGCTGTTCACCGCGTTGCAGGAGCAGTTGGGCCTGAAGCTGGAATCCACCAAAGGACCTGGCGAGATGGTGGTCATCGACAGGGCCGAAAAGCCTTCCGAGAACTAGCCGGACCCCACAAACTCACGGCGGGCTTGCCTATGAGGATCCATTCGAAGCTTGGATTGTGCGCGCCGGTGCTGGCTTTCGTCTTCCCGATCATTGCCGCTGAACAACGCGGCGTTGTGAAGTTCAACGGCCTACCAGTACCGGGCGCCAGTGTGACTGCGAAATCAGACAGACAGTCGGCCGCCACTGTGACCGGATCCGACGGGGCCTATCAGTTCACAGAGTTGCCACCGGGAGAGTACCAGTTCAAGGTGGAAATGCCTGGCTTCGCCACGCTGAATGCCGCAGTGAGCGTCTCTGAAAGCAACGGGCCACGGGATTGGAATCTCGAGATGTTGACCCTGTCGGCGATGAGTACACAGGGTGCGCCGGCTTCGCCTGCCGCGCCAGTCCTCGTGCCGGGTCAGGACAGGGGGACAAAGGGGAAAGCGGTCCAGGGCTCACCGACCACCACTCAGACCACGTTTCAGCGAACCGAACTGGGCGCGGCTGCAGAGCCCGGTTCGGCCATCCAGGCACCGAAGAGCGTGAGTGGCGCATTCGAGCATGCCGATGCGGAAGAACTGAGCCGCCGCGCGGTGGATGGATTCCTGGTGAACGGTTCGACGAACAATGGAGCTAGTTCGCAGTTCGGCCAGGCTCCGTCGTTCGGAAACCAGCGACGTGGACCAGGATCCCAATACAATGCGAATCTGGGCGTCACCCTGGGCAATGCGGCTCTGGATGCGCGGCCCTACTCGCTCACCGGACAGAACACGCCGAAGCCCGGGTACAGCCGGACTCAGGCGATGCTGTCGTTCGGTGGCCCGCTGAAGATCCCACACCTGCTGCGCCGCAACGGCCCTAACCTGACCGTGAATTACCAGTGGCTGCGCAGTTCGACCGTAACCGCGCAGAGCGGAGTTGTCCCGACAGCGGCGGAGCGGTCTGGGGATCTCTCGCTGCTGAACAGACCCTTCTATGATCCGTGGACTCGCACGCCATTCCCTGGACAGCGCATCCCTTCCAGCCGGATCAGCCCGCAGGCGGAAGCACTGCTGTTGCTCTATCCACTGCCGAATTTCCAGAGCGCATCGCGATCCAACTATCAGGTTCCTCTCGCTGTGGAAACACACGATGACAATCTGCAGACGCGATTCCAGCAGCGATTGGCGCAGCGGAATCAACTCTTCGGCAGCTTCGCTTACGCGAACACGCGGACAGACAACCCGAGCCTGCTCGGATTTCTGGACAGGAACAAAACGACTGGGATCAACGCGGCTATCAATTGGGTTTACGCGTTTTCCCAGAGCTTTCGAGTCGTGGTCGGCGCCCAATATAGCCGACTTGATTCAAGGGCTCAGCCCTATTTCGCTGGCCGGCGCAATATCTCAGGGGAAGCCGGTATCGAGGGGAATGATCAGTCGCCCGAGAACTGGGGCCCCCCATCGCTGGCCTTCTCTAGCGGCTTGGCCGGCCTCACCGATGTGCAAAGCTCGTTGTCCCGCAATCGCACCAGTGGGGCATCCGTCGATTTCAGCAGAAGCCGCGGAAACCACAGTCTGGCCTTCGGTGGATTGTGGAGGAAGCAGCAGTTCAACCTGCTGACACAGGAGAATCCGCGCGGGCTCTTTGCGTTCACAGGTGCGGCCACTCAAGGGGGAGCCAATGATTCCGGAGTGTCAGGGACAGGGTCGGACCTCGCCGGCTTCCTCCTGGGTGTCCCCGACACCATAGCAATTGCTCGTGGAAACCCGGACAAGTACTTTCGTGCCCCCGCTGCCGCTCTGTTTGTCAGCGACGACTGGCGCCTCAACCCGGACTCTCACTGAGCCTGGGTGTCCGCTGGGAGTACAACGCCCCGGTCAGTGAACTCGATGGCCGGCTCGTGAATCTCGACATCATCCAGAGCTTTCGCGCGGCAGCGCCCGTCGTGGCCACGGCTCCTTCCGGACCGCTGACAGGCAGGCGCCTGCCGTCTTCCCTGATCCGGCCGGACCGAAACAACATTGCACCCAGGGTTGGGGCTTGCCTGGCGCCCTAGGCGCGGCCTCCTCGATGATCGTGCGCGCCGGATATGGTGTCTACTTCGACACCTCGATCTATCAGGCCATGGCTTCCCAGATGGCGCAGCAGCCGCCGCTCTCCGCGAGTTTCCAGATTTCGAACCGCCGGAGAATCCGCTCAGCCTGGCGGAGGCCCTCCAATCGACACCGGCATCGGCGCGCAATACTTACGCCATCGATCCGGATCTGCGCACAGGTTACGCGCAAAACTGGAATCTTTCCATGCAGCGGGATCTGCCTGGCAGCCTGGTGATGATAGTTGCCTATCAGGGTGCGAAAGGCACGCGCGCTCAACAGCAGATTCTGCCCAACACTCTCCCCGGAAGGTGCCGTAGATGCCTCCGGCGACTGCCGCGCGGATTCACCTACCTGAGTTCAAACGGCAACTCCATCCGCCATGCGGGCTCCATCGACCTCCGGCGGAGGCTACGTGGCGCGGGTTCACCGCCTCGCTGCAATATACCTTCTCGAAGTCGATCGACAATGCCTCATTGGGTGGACGAAACCAGTCCGGCCCTCTCATCGCGCAGAACTGGTTGGATCTGCGGGCGGAACGGGCGCTGTCCAACTTCGATCAGCGCCACACGCTCAGTGCTCTGATGCAATACACCACCGGTATGGGCTTGCGTGGTGGCGCTCTGGCCGCGGGTAAGAAGTCGGCCTTACTTAAGGATTGAACGTCAGCACGCAGATGACGGCCGGCAGCGGACTGCCTTCCACGCCTGTGTACTTTGTTGCCGTCAGCGGCACTGGGGTCACGGGCAGTGTCAGGCCGGACTATACCGGAGCACCGCTTTATAGTGCGCCGCCAGGCCTGGCCTTGAATCCGTCTGCGTATGCCGCGCCGGCAGCCGGACACTGGGGTAACGCCGGGCGCAACACCATCACAGGGCCGGCGGCGTTCACCTTGAATGCCGCCATCAACCGAACATTCCCATTTGGCGACAGGTGGAGTCTGGACATACGCGTGGATGCTTTCAACGCCCTGAATCACCCCGTCTTTCCTGGTTGGGTTTCGACGGTGACAAGCGCGCAGTTCGGCTTGGCCAATACAGCGGATCCGATGCGAACCATGCAGACCGTGGTGCGGGTGAGGTTTTAGGCCATGATCCGTCACATCTGCTGGGCACTCCTCCCTGCATTGGTTCTCTCGGCTCAACCGCCGGCAGGGCCGGTTCAGCGCTCCGGCGAAACTGCGACTTTCAAGGCAGCCGCGCAACTGGTGGTGGAAACTGTCGCGGGTGCGCGACGGCAATGGTCGTTCGATCGAGAATCTGACTGCCCGCGATTTCACGATTCTGGAGGACGGCGTCCCACAGAAAGTCGCTTTCGCTGAATTCCAGCAATTGCCTGATGACGCCTCGGTTGATCCGGCGGCGGCATCGATGCGTGCGGTGGTGGTGCCCCGCTTGACACGGACCCAGATTGCGGCCGAGCGGCCCGGTGAAGTGAGATATCGCGACCGCCGTCTGCTGGTTCTCTACTTCGACATGACTGCGATGCCGGCGCCCGACCAGGTCCGAGCATTGCGGGCAGCCCAAGGTTCGTCCGGACTCAGATGACGTCATCCGATTTGCTGGCGGTGATGATGTACTCGGGCGGGGCCGTGCAGGTGCTGGAGGACTTCACCGCGGATCGCGCCCATCTGCTGACGACACTACAGACCTTAGTCGTCGGCGAGGAACAGTGGGCGGTGGCGTCACAGGCCGGGGCCGCTGATACGGGTGCCGCCTTCGGGCAGGATGACTCGGAATTCAATCTCTTCAACACCGACAGGCAGCTTTCTGCGTTACAGACCGCGGCCGTGATGCTTGGCCGGTTGAGTGAGAAGAAATCGCTCATCTACTTCGCCAGTGGCCTCCGGTTGAATGGTGTGGACAATCAGGCGCAGCTCCGGGCTACGTTGAACGCTGCGATTCGTGCAGGCGTCAGCTTCTGGCCCATTGACGCACGAGGGTTGACTGCCCTGGCCCCGCTGGGCGATGCCTCCCAGGGCTCGCCAGGCGACATTGGTGTATACAGTGGCACCACCGCGGCGGCGGTCAATTTCGGATTTCAGAGGTCGCAGGACACCTTGTTTGCCCTGGCCGCGGATACCGGCGGCAAGGCGTTGCTCGATTCCAATGACCTGGCCCGCGGCATTGCTTAGGCACAGCGGGCTGGATCCAGTTACTACGTGATTGGCTACTACACTTCCAATGAGGCGCTGGACGGCAAATTCCGCCGGGTGCAGATTACACTCCATAGCGGAATCCAGGCGTCCCTGGATTATCGCCGGGGCTACTACGCGGCAAAGCAGTTCGGCCGCTTCACGGCCGCCGACAAGGAGCGTCAGTTGGAGGATGCCCTTCTGTTGGGGGATCCGATCACGGAACTTACAGGTGCTGTTCGGATTCTATCGTGTTCCCTATT
>JASGIE010000055.1:0-58670 GCA_049841055.1 Paludibaculum sp.
AAGGTTAATAGGGAAACACGATAAATCCGAACAGCACCTGATGCTTTCCCTGGCCGGCATTCTCCTGAGCCTGCCGATGGCGGTTCTTGCCACCGCCCTGGTCGCCCGGCTCCAGGGTAGCCGATCACTTGCTCAGTCAGGTGGAAGTGAACTTCTGGGCTCTGTTGTTCACTGCCGTCCAGTGGGTTACTCCGGTGTGTCGGCCTCGCGCCGGCGTTCAGCCTGTTCCATGGATCGCTCTTTGAGACCCTGAAGCAGGCGGGCCGGGGGGACGAGGATGGAAACAATCGCCAGTGGACCCGCAAGGGACTGGTGGCGACTGAAGTGGCCTTGGCCTCCGTGCTCCTCATTGGTGCCGGTCTACTGATGCGTAGCTTCGTCAAGCTTATGGAGACCGATCGGGGATTCCAGTCGGAGCATGTCATTGCGGTGAGGGTGGACCCGGGACGGCGCTACCCCAAGCCGGAGAAGCTGGATGCGTTCTTCCTGAGCGTCCGTCAGAAGATCGCCGCGGCGCCCGGGATTGACGCAGTGGGCCTCACGGATGCACTGCCCTTCGATCGCGATCGCAGTTGGAACATCGGCGTGGTTGGCAAGAGCTACGGGCCTGGTGAACTGCCGGCAGCTGTTCGGATGGTCAGCCCCGGATACTTTGAAGCCATGCGGATTCCCTTGATCGCCGGCCGGCTGTTTGACGCGGGCGACATTCGCGCATGAGAGCCCGTGATTATCCTCAACCAATCCCTGGCCCGAACACTCTTTGGCAAGGACGAAGCGGTTGGGCAGAGGGTGTCGATGGGTGATCCCAAGAATGCTCCGCGGGTCGTTGGAGTGGTGAAAGATGTGCGCCACACCTCCCTGGAAGAAGAGGCTGGAGGAGAATTCTATCTGGTTTCAAATCAGCGCTCACCCACCTCTCTGGATGTGGTGGTCCGCACCCTTCTTCCGCCCTCCGCGGTCGCCACCGCGATACGGCAGGCTGTCTGGTCTGTGGATCCAACTCAACCCTTGGGTGAGTTCCGCTCGATGGATGATCTGGTCGCCCGCGCTGCTTCGCCGCGACGGTTCCTGCTCCTGCTGCTGGGCGCCTTTGCGGGCCTGGCGCTCATTCTCGCCTCTTTGGGGATCTACGGTGTGATCTCCTACGGTGTCTCGCAGCGTGGTATCGAGATCGGCATTCGCATGGCTCTCGGTGCGCAGCCTGCCCACGTCCAATGGAGTGGTTCTGAGGGAAGCGATCGGACTGACGGCCGGGGGCCTCATTGTGGGCGTTCACGGGGGCACTAATCCTCACCCGGCTCTTCGCCTCGCTGCTCTACGAAGTCCGACCAGCTGATTCGGCTACCTATGGAGGCATCGTCGGTCTCCTGCTGGCCGTCTCGGCCTTGGCCGGCTATCTGCCCTCGCGGCGGGCAGCGCGGATTGATCCCGTGGTCCGTTACGCGGCCGACTAGGCAGCCGGATGTGAGTTTGTAAGAGTGCCTGGACTCACGCTTGGAGACGACAAGAAACACCGCTGCTGGTGGTGCGGTGCCACCCCGGAATACATTGCCTATCATGACGACGAGTGGGGCATGCCGATGTTGGACGATCGCCGGCTCTTCGAGAAACTGTGCCTCGAAGGGTTTCAGTCCGGCTTGAGCTGGCTCACCATCCTCCGCAAACGTGAGGCATTCCGCAACGGGTTCGCTGGCTTTGATTTCCGGAAGGTCGCGCGCTTTGGGCCGGCCGATGTGGAACGCCTGCTGGCCGATGCTGGAATCGTCCGTCATCGCGGCAAGATCGAGTCCACTATCAACAATGCTGCCCGTGCCAGCGAACTTGTCGACGAATTTGGATCCATCGCAGCCTATGTCTGGAAGTATGAGCCCAAGCGTCGCGTGCCGGAGACCATTCTCCCGACGTCGCCCGAATCCATCGCCATGTCGAAGGATCTGAAGAAACGAGGCTGGAGTTTCGTCGGCCCGACGACCGTCTATGCATTTATGCAGTCGATGGGTCTGGTGAACGATCATCTGGAAGGCTGCCATGCCAGAAAGCTCTGCGAAAACGCAAGGCGGAAGGTGAAGCCCGGAGCGTAGAGCGTCTGCTTCCGGGTCGCGGGGGATGCCCGACATCCGGATTTTGTTGATGTGCAAGGTGTCCCGCCTTTCCTCTTGTACTTCTACAGGGAAGTCTGGTATCTTCCTGTAGAAGTGAAAAGGGAGACCCATGAACGATCGGATTGAACTGCCTCAAGGCACACTTGATCTGCTCATCCTTCGGACACTGGCGCTCGAGCCACAGCATGGCTGGGGGATCTCGGAGCGTGTGCAGCAGATGTCCAGCGACGTTCTTCGGATCCAGCAGGGTTCGTTGTATCCGGCTCTCCACCGGTTGGAACGGCGGGGTTGGATCAAGGCCCATTGGGGCACCTCGGAGAACAACCGGAAAGCGAAGTACTACGAACTCACCAAGAACGGCCGGCAGCAACTGGCGGCGGAAACCGACTCGTGGCAACGGCTGACAGCCGCCGTGGCTCAGGTGCTCGGTCCAGCGTAGGAGCACGTTATGTGGGACGACCTGCGCCTTCGATTCCGCTCCCTCTTCCGGCGGAACGCGGTGGAATCCGAAATGGACGAGGAACTGCGATTCCACATGGACCGCCAGTTTGAGAAGTATCTTCGATCGGGCATGAACCGGGACGACGCGATGCGCCGTGTCCGGCTGGAGTTCGGAGGTTGGGAGCAGGTGAGGGAGGAGTGCCGGGAGTCTCGCGGTGTATCTCTCGTCGAAACCGTCGGCAGGACTTTCGATATGGCTGGCGCATGCTACGCAAGTCTCCTGGCTTCATGGCGGCGGCGCTATTCACGCTGGCATTGGGGATTGGGGCGAACACCGCCATCTTTTCCCTCGTGTACGGCGTCATGTTGAGGCCGTTGCCCTTTCATGATCCTGCGCGACTGGTGGTGATGAATGAGACCACCCCGCGAGTGGGCAATGTCAGCGTCTCGTATCCCAATTTCGCGGACTCGGCGTGCTCAGGCCCGTAGCTTCTCCGCCATGGCGCAGGTGGCAGGCATTCATTTCAATATGAGCGGCAGCCGGGAGCCCGAGAATATCTCCGGGCTGGCGGTTTCGACCAACTTTCTGTCGATGATGGGTGTCCGGCCTCTGGTGGGCCGGGATTTCACGCCGGAAGAAGAAAAGCCTGGCACCCCACCCGTATTGCTTCTGAGTCATTCACTGTGGCGCTCGCATTTTGGAGCGGACCTTGCTGCCTTAGGCCGCACCATTCGCCTGGACAGCCGGGCTTACACGATCATCGGGGTGTTGCCGCCGGAGTTCCGCTGGACAGAGAATTGCGACGTGATCGAACCCGCCGGTGTCTGGGCCACGGACAATAGTGGAACCACCTCCCGTGGTGAACGCGGCGAAATGGTGGTCGTGGGCCGTCTTGCAGAGGGCCGGAACCTCCAGCAGGCTCGAACCGAACTTACGGGGATTGCCGCGCGGTTGGAGCGGGAGTATCCCGAGACAAACTCTCAGTTTGGAGTCCGGCTGCAATCCCTGCGCGAAGCGTTCTCCGGAGATGCGCGACCCTCCATGTTGCTGTTGTTGGGGGCTGCGATGTTCGTGCTCCTTGTAGCCTGCGCGAACGTTGCGAACCTCTTCCTGATGCGAGGGGCAGTGCGGACGAGAGAACTGGCGCTGAGGATCGCCATTGGCGCCAGCAGGGGGCGGATCATTCGTCAGATGCTGACGGAGAGCTTTCTAGTCGCACTATTGGGCGGCGCCGCCGGAGTTGGCCTGGCGATGGTTGGTATTCCCTCCCTCGTCCAACTCATTCCACCGGAGACGGTTTCTGGTGCAAAAGTGGAGCTGAATGGAGCGGTACTCTTATTTTCCTTGGGTCTCGTTGTACTGTCCGTGATCGTGTTCGGTGTGGCACCGGCATTGACATCCACCAATGGAGCTGTGCACTCCGATCTCAAAGAGGGCGGCAAGTCGACGGGTACCTCTCGACACAATCGCTGGCGCGGCCTGTTGGCGGCAAGCGAAATAGCTTTCGCTCTCATCCTGCTGGTGGGCGCGGGCCTGATGATGAAGAGCCTCTATCGACTCCTCTCCGTGGATTCGGGATTTCGACGGGAAGGCGTTGTCAAACTCGAGCTAAGCCTACGCACGGAACGGTATGAGAAGCGCCCGGCCGTGGCCGCTTTCTGGCAGCAGACCCTGGATCGAGTCAGTGGATTGCCAGGCGTCGAATCGGCGGCGTTGGGTACGGCCGTGCCGCTCACTCAAGACCATTGGCGGACTGACATCACGATAGAGGGCATGCCGCTGCCCAAGCTCGGTGACCTGCCCCATCCGGACGTACACATAGTCAGTCCGGACTACGTGCGAACACTGGGCATCCGGATGCTGCGTGGCCGTGGGTTCCTCGATCAGGACGGCGAGAAGGCGCCGCCGGTCGCACTGGTGAATGCGCGTGTAGCTGAGAGTCTTTTCGCCGGCATGGATCCCCTCGGGAAGCGCTTCGCGTTCGGCCGGCCCAGTCCCGGCAAGACGACGAGTTGGGTGACGATCGTCGGGGTTGTGGCGGACACCAGGCTCTACGGCCTGGCCAATCCATCACGACTGGAAGTGTATGTGCCGCTGCGGCAAAAGCCGAGCGATTCAATGACCCTCCTGGTGAAGACAAGAAGCGACCCGACGGCTCTTGTCGCGCCCATTCGCGCCGCGATCGCCTCGATCGACAAGGACCAGCCTGTTTTCGGCGTGGCGACCATGCAGGAGGTCGTGAACGCCTCGCTCTCCACCAACCGCGTGACCTTGATCCTGGTCGGGCTCTTCAGTGGGTTGGCGCTGGTGCTGGCCTCGATCGGCATCTACGGGGTCGTCTCGTACTCCGTGGCCCAGCGGTCGAAGGAGATTGGGATCCGCCTGGCATTGGGCGCTGAGCGGACGTCGGTTTTGCGGCTGGTGTTTGCCCAGGGCGGACGGATTGCCGCGTCCGGCATTCTGGCCGGCAGTGTCGCTTCCTTACTGCTCACGCGGTTGATGACGAAGCTCCTCTTTGGAGTGAGCGCGGTGGATCCAGGGACATTCACCGCGGTTGCGTTGGTTCTCGGTGGTGTCACGATAGCCGCGTGTTATGTGCCGGCCAGGCGTGCAATGAACGTGGATCCGCTCATTGCCTTGCGCCACGAGTGAGATTGAGGGAGACCGGCGGATCCGTTGCGCTGTGGGCTGCCGGTCGCGATATGATGCGGAAGCCATGAGATCCGTGCTCTCGTTCGCGTTGCTCGCCGCTCTCTGCTCCGGCCAGGAAGTGAATCGCCCCAGAATCACGGGCGTCGCCCATTTCGCCATCTACGCGAAGGATGTCGAGGCATCCAGGGCGTTCTATCATGGGCTGCTCGGCTATGACGAAGCGTTCTGGCTCACCCAGCCGGATGGATCACTCTCCCTGACATTTTTCAAGATCAACGAACGCCAGTACATCGAACTCTTTCCAGAGCGCGCTCCAAATACGGACAGACTCAATCACATCGCCCTGCAGGTGGACAATGCGGAGGCGATGAGGGTCTACCTTGCCTCCAAAGGGGTGAAAGTGCCTGATCGGACACCCAAGGGACGCACAGGGAACTCGAATTTCATGATCCAGGATCCCGACGGTCATTCCGTGGAAATCGTTCAATATGAATCGGACAGCGCCAGTTCCAAAGCCCAGGGCCGGTCCATGCCCGGCAACCGTGTCTCAGATCGGGCTGCCCACGTCGGCATCCTGGTGGGTTCCCTCGACAAAGCGATGGACTTCTATGGCCGCATCCTTGGTTTCGAAGAGATCTGGCGCGGCAGCAGCAACGAGAAACTCCTCAGCTGGGTGAACGCCAAAGTGCCGGACGGCGATGACTACGTGGAGTTCATGCTCTACAACGGGCCGATTCCTGAACCGACAAAACGCGGCTCGGCCCATCACCTCTGCCTGTTTGTCCCTGACATGGAAAAGGCGAAGTCTGCCCTTGACCTAATGCCCGGCAGAGCCGCCTACTCGCGGCCCATGGAGATTCGAACGGGTATCAACCGGAAGCGTCAACTGAACCTCTTCGACCCCGACGGGACGCGTGTGGAACTCATGGAACCTCATACTGTCGATGGCAAACCGGCGCCCTCCTCCAAAGCGCCCGTTCCGGTGGGCCAGCCCTGATCAGAGTGGACGGAAGCGGCAGGAGAAGTGCCGCAGAAACTCGGGTTGCTGGGTGATCTCGTATCCTCGCAACTCCCCCTTCCGCTCATTCACTTCCAGAATCGCCTCCACCACATAGTCGACGTGACTTTGCGTATATACCCGCCGCGGAATCGCCAGCCGTAACAATTCGTTTCTCGCGTGCTCTCCGAACATCACGGATCCGATCTCCACCCCGCGAATTCCGGCGTGACGGTACAGTTCTACGGCCAGTGACTGTGCAGGGAACTCGTGTTTTGGGATGTGGGGCAGCATGCGCCCTGCGTCGATGTAGATGGCGTGACCACCCGGAGGCTCGACGATCGGTACTCCATGGTCGGCGATGTGACGGCCCAGATAGCCCGTGGATGCGATCCGGTATTCCAGGTAATCCGGTTCCAGGATCTCCTGCAGTCCGACTGCGATCGCGTCCAGGTCGCGTCCTGCCAATCCGCCGTAGGTGGGGAATCCCTCGGTCAAAATAAGCAGGTCCTTCTCCTGCTGCGCCAGGGCTGGATCATTTGTGCAAAGCAGCCCGCCGATATTGGCGAACGCGTCCTTCTTCGCCGAAAACGTACAGCCGTCTGCCAGCGAGAACATCTTCTGAGCGATCTGCTTGGGCGTCCAATCGGAGTACCCCTCTTCTCGTTCCCGGATGAACCAGGCATTCTCGGCGAATCTGCATCCATCGAGATAGAACCGTATGCCGTGGCGGCGAGCAACGCCGCTGACCGCCTCAATGTTCGCCATCGAAACGGGCTGTCCGCCACCGGAATTGTTCGTGACCGTCAACATGATCAGCGGGATTTGCTCCGCCCCATGCTGCTGGATCAGCTGTTCCAGTGCTTCGACATCCATGCCGCCCTTGAACGGACCTTTTGACTGCGTATCCGCACTCGCCGGCAGCGGCAGGTCCCGTGCCTCAGCGCCGGTGAACTCGATATTCGCTCGCGTGGTGTCGAAGTGTGTATTGTTCGGGACAATGTGGCCGGGCTTACACAATACGGAGAATAGGATGCGCTCGGCCGCCCGGCCCTGGTGTGTGGGAATGACGTGTTGAAACCCGGTGAGGTCCTCAACGGTGGTCTTCAGACGGAAATAGCTGGCACTCCCCGCGTAGGACTCGTCTCCGCGCATCATGGCAGCCCACTGGGCCGTTGACATGGCCGAGGTGCCAGAATCCGTCAGCAGATCGATGAGGATGTCGTCGGCACGTAGCAGGAACAGGTTGTAGCCGGCCTGTTCCAGGTAGTTGGCGCGCTCCTCGGGAGTGGTCCTCCGCAAGGGTTCTACGCTCTTGATTCGGAACGGTTCGATGATGGTTTGCATTCGATTCCGCCCTCAGTGTAACGCCGTGGCGAGGGAGGCAAAAAAAGGGCGGTCGTCGGAGGAGGAGCGACCGCCCTAACGAGAGAACCAGCCAGCGGGCTGCCGAGTGAGCAGCTCGCCTTTGGGGGGTGTGCCGGCTCTCTACATCCGGTTAGATTCCGCACCTGCGATGTTGGTTTCCAAACCGTTACAGGTGGACCTGTCCTACCGAACCGCTACACTGGAAGGACACTCAGGTCTTCGATGCGCAAACTGATCCCCCTTTTATTCGCCTCCCTCGCGCTGTTCGCACAGAGCACAATCTCCCTCCGTGAGACGTACACCAAGTACGAGTTCAAGGTGCCGATGAGGGACGGGAAGCGCCTCCACACATCGGTTTATGTTCCGAAGGACTCGTCTCGCACCTACCCCTTTCTGATGCAGCGAACTCCTTACAGCTGTTCGCCTTACGGAATCGAAAACTATCCGGAACGCCTGGGGCCGGGCGAGCAGTTTCTGAAGTCAGGCTACATCTTCGTCTGTCAGGACGTGCGCGGCCGATATGAGAGCGAGGGTGTTTTCCTGGAGATGCGGCCGCATGGCGGCCCCCTCAGTGAGAGTACCGACACCTATGACACTGTCGAATGGCTCTTGAAGAACGTGAAAGGCAACAATGGCAAAGCGGGCATCCTCGGCATCTCCTATCCCGGCTTCTACGCTGCCGCCGCGATCCCCGGTGCGCATCCCGCGCTGGTGGCCGCCTCGCCGCAGGCTCCGATGATAGACCTTTTCCGTGGCGACGACTCCTTCCACAACGGAGCTTTCATGCTCGCCGCCAACTTCGGGTTCTACCGATTCTTCTATGAGCACAAGCAGCCTCAGCGGCCTGCCTCCGAGCGCAATGCGGGCTTTCAGTTCGGCACGTCCGACCACTACGCCTATTACCTGGGCCTTGGCGCGCTAGCCAACAGCAACGAGAAGTACTTTCGATTCGAGAATCCCTACTGGACCGCCAACCTGAAGCACACGTCATACGACGAATTCTGGAAGTCGCGCAGCCTGGAGCCTCACATCCACGACACGACGCCCGCCATCCTGGCCGTGGGCGGTTGGTTCGACGCTGAAGATCTGCAGGGCCCGCTTCGCCTGGCCCGCGCGGCCACCACGCATCAGCCCAAGGCGCCAGTCACGTTGGTGATGGGCCCCTGGGTCCATGGCGGTTGGTCACGTGGTGAAGGCTCCTCTCTTGGGCCGGTCCGCTTCGATGTCAAGACCGGCGAGTTCTTCCGGGAGAAGATCCAATTCCCGTTTTTTGAGTACTTTCTGAAGGGAAAGGGCGAATGGAAACCCCCGGCTGCCTGGGCCTTTGCCACCGGCAGCAATGAGTGGCACAGCTATGACGCCTGGCCGCCGCGTGGTGCCGCAAAGAAGACTCTTTACTTTCAGGCGGGCGGCAAGCTCACCTTCGACGCCCCTACGGATGCGGCGGCATTCGATTCATACATCAGCGATCCGGCGAAACCCGTCCCCTTCACCAGTTTCATTGCCTCGGGTGTCCCCCAGACCTACATGGTGGATGACCAGAGGCACGCCTCGGCCCGTCCGGATGTACTCACTTACCAGACCGAGCCCCTGGAGGAAGCGATTACCGTGGGAGGACCCCTCAACGTTCACCTCTTCGCCTCTACCTCAGGCAGCGATTCCGATTTCGTAGTGAAGTTGGTCGATGTCTATCCGTCTGATTCTCCAGATCCATCCCCCAATCCGAACAACATCCGGATGGGTGGATACCAGCAGTTGGTCCGAGGCGAGCCTTTCCGCGGACGGTTCTACAAATCCATGGAGAAGCCCGAGCCTCTGCCGGCGAATCAGTTCGTCAAGATCGAATACGTGATGCCCGATATTCTGCACACGTTCAAGCGTGGCCATCGCATCATGATTCAGGTGCAGAGCTCCTGGTTTCCACTCGTCGACCGCAATCCCCAGAAGTTCGTACCCAGCATCCCGGACGCGCGCGCCGAGGACTTTATCAAGGCGACCCAGAGAATTGCGCGCCAGGCTGCCATGGCCAGCGGTCTGGATGTCTTGGTAATCCCCTGAGTTTACTCAGGAATTGAGCATGCGCTTCAAGTCCAGTTTGGCAGGCTCATAGTCCGTCTGTAGCCTGAGTGCGGCCCGCAGTTCGCGAATCGCGTCTGCCTTCCGGCCCTCTTTAATGTAGAGGTTCGCCAACACCCAGCGTGCCTCGGCGTGCGAGGGTTGTCGGCCTTCGGCCGGTTGGCTCAGATACTTGGCCAGATAGCGCTCGGCCCGGCGAAAATCCTGGCCGATCTCCATCAGGGCGCGCGCGGCGGACTCATAGGGACCCAGGTCGTCCGGCACGGCCTTCTCGGCTCGAGCGAGGATATTTTCCAGGTCGGTCCACCGTTGTTGAGTTGCGAAGACGTGAGCGAGCAATTCATACCCCGCCGAGGCTGTCGGGTCTACCGCAATCGCTTCGTTGGCTGCTTTCTCTGCCAGGTCGAGCCGCTTGTTGGTGGCTGTGCAGCAATAGAACCGTGCTAAAGAGGCTCGTGCCCGGTAAAAGCCCGGGTCAGCCTGCACCGCCTTTCGCAGCCAGTTTTCGGTCACCGCATCCTGTCCCTGGTCCTGCAACAGTCGCGCATGCGCGAGGTAGCCCCACACTGGAGAGATCGCCGTAATCTTATCTGCTATGCGGACAGCCAGCTTGCGGTCGCCGCCCGCGATCCCGGGCGCCTTCCAGCTGAACATCATTTCCACCAGCATCGTGTCGATGTGCTTCGGATCCAGAGCCAGCGCCGTTTCGATCGCCTTCTTCATCCGCCTCACATAGGCGTAGCCTTTGAGCGGATTCGACTTATCGGCCATCATCGCGCAGGCTTCGGCGAGTTGACCCTGGAACGCCGCGATCTTCGGATTCAGCGCCACGGCCCGATCAGCCTCCACGACAGCACCTTCCATGTCATTGAAATTGATGAGGATCTTCGCCATCCAGGCATGCGCCTGGGCATCGTCGGCATTGGCCCTCAATTGCGCTTCGACGATGGCTTTGGCCCGCTTGAAGTGTCCGAGTTCGAGCAGCGACTCCACTTGCGCCGGAGTCTCCGCCCAGACGGGTAGCGCCGTCAGGCACACGGCGAGCACGATGATTGATCGGAAATTTAACCCCACCGTACCTTATTGTATCGCGGACCGCCTTCCAGCCCCGCCGCATCGCTTTGCCCTCCAGGCTCCAGGGGGTTTCCCCCGGCTCGCAATAACTGTATACTTTGGCCGAGTACGAGACCTGAATAGGTGATTTGGGAGGTCATTAAGGATATGCGAGTTGGTACCAGGACGTTGATCGGGACGGTTTGCGGCGTGGCGTTGTTCCTCGCGGGCTGTGCGGAGAACAAAGGCCCCGAGCCGCCAAAGCCGGGGAGCCCCGCCTTCAAGTGGAATTCCGCCAGGGAGTCCTACAAGAAGGGCGACTACATCAAGGTCAGCGGCGTCCTGGTTGAACTCGCCGAGAAGAAAGGTGAGTTTACCGAGCAGGCCCGGCCCTGGGCCATGGTAATGACCGGCGGCATGTCGAACGCATACATGGAACTGGCCGACAAGTTTGCTGAAGGGACCAAGAAGACACGCGGCGATGCGTCGCCTTTCCGGCGCTACAACAACGAGTACAAAGGGAAAGCTTCGGCCGCGGCCATGCAGTTTGTCGAGCTTGCTCGCGCCTATGTGGCTGAGAGCAAAGCGGCCGACGCCAAACTGGTCTTCGAAATGCCCGAGTCCACCTCTGCCGAGCCTGGCCAATACAAGAAAATCACCACCGGTCTGATGGTGCCCGCTGCTGAGATCGCCACTGTCGAACAGGAAGTCGTGCGCCGCGAGATCGCACTCCAGGCAAGCATCGCCCTCGGTTCGCCCAAGGACCCCGCGAAGGCCCGTGCCGCGTATAAGGATGGCTCCGCTACCGCGGCCGGCCAGGCGTTTCTCTTCATGACGGCGAAGCAACTCTGGAATGTCGGGGAGATGTTCGGCGCCAAGAAGCTGAACCAGCCTTCCCGGTTCACGCACGCTGCGTATGATGCTGCCACTCAGGCGCTGGGGCTCGTGAAGGGCAACAAGGACGCCGATGCCCTGCTCAAGAAGATCGCCGAGGCCGACAAGAAGCTCCCTAAGGAGTAGCCGGACCACAGTAAAATAGCCGCATGAGCCACACGGGGCCGATGATCCTCTTGGACCTGCGCGTGGCCATGCGGCGCATTCGCGCCTCGCTGGGTGTTTCTTCTCTCATCGTTGCCTTGCTGGCCCTTGGCATCGCCCTGAACAGCACGGTCTTTGCCCTCATCCACGCACTGATTCTTCGTCCCCTGCCCGTTCAGAATCCCGCCGAACTGTATGTGCTGAGCCAGGATGTACTCAACCTCGGGCCGCGCAGTGAGCAGCCATACTCCGTACTTGAGGCACTGCAGAAGCGGGGAACCAGTTTCTCCCGGGTGGCCGGGTATGCGGAATACGACACCGCATGCCGTACGCCCATCGGTCCGGCCCGCGTGCGTGCCCATGTCGTGACCGGCAATTTCTTTGAGACCCTCGGGTCGGTTCCCCTTCTGGGGCGCGTGCTCACCTCGCAGGATGACGCTGAAGGCGCGGCCGCCTTACCCGTCGTGCTCAGCTATCCTTTCTGGCGGAGCCACTTCGCATCCGACCCCGCTGTCATCGGCCGCGCCATCACCATCAACGAGCATCCCTTCACGGTGGTCGGCGTGCTGCGGGAGCACGACAACGGCGTGCAGGTGGAAACCACGCCTGACCTTCGAGTGCCCCTGCGCGCGGTTTCCGCACTTGCCACCGATCCGGAATACTCCTCTTTTCGCAAGCTCGACTTCATCCCGTTTGTGAGGTTGAAAGCTGGCGTCTCGGTCGCCGCCGCCCGGGACGAAGCCTACGGCATCCTCAACACCACACTGGCCGACGAGGCTGGAAAAGCAGGTGAACCCGCCTACTGGCGGGAACGGCCGTTCCGGCTGGAGTCCATGAAAACCGGTATCTCGCTGCTGCGTCCGAGGCTAAAGAGCGGACTGCTGCTTCTGATGTGCGGTGTGGCCGCTCTGCTGCTCATCATCTGCGCCAATGCTGGAGGATTATTGCTGGCGGCCGGTTACGCGCGGCGGGGCGAGATTGCGGTGCGCCTGGCCTTGGGGGCCACCGCCGGGCGGATCACGGCCCAACTCCTCACGGAAAGCCTGCTGCTTACCGGCTTGGGCTGCGTGGGCGGACTCCTCGTCGCGCTGGTTGCGACGCCTCTGTTGGCCCGGGCTCTTCCGCCGCTACGCGACCTCTCGGCGGCCACTCTCACTGTTTCGCTGGATCTGCGTCTATCCCCGCGAGTCCTGGTTGTCTCCATGGCGATGTGCCTGGCCTCCGCGCTGGTCGCGGCCCTTCCAGCGGTCATCCAATCGGCTGGTGTCGATTTGCACAGCGCCCTGCGCTCGATTCGCACTACTCATCGTCAGCGCCTCCGCTGGGCACTCATCGTGTGTCAGGCCGCCCTCTGTACCCTGCTGCTCAGCGGTGCAGGCCTACTCACCGCAACGCTCAGGAACCTTCGCGGCATTCAGCCGGGCTTCGACGCCGCGCGCATAGTCACCTTCACCCTAGATCCCTCGATGGCGGGTTACACCGCTGAGCAAAGCGGCCTGCTGCGCGCCCGCCTCCTTCATGAAGTGAAACAACTGCCTGGAGTGGCGGCTGCCGGCTTTGCGTCTCGTGGGCTCATGCGAGGCACGGGCATCAAGACGACGGTTGGCCCCGCGGGACAGCGCCTGACCCGGAAAGACTTTCTGAACACCAGTCTAAACAGTGTCTCAGAGGGCTACTTCGAGGCGATGGGCATGAAAGTCGTGGCCGGCCGCGACTACCAGTCCGCCGACAAGGAGACGCACGGACCTGATCCCGCGGTCGTCAATCAGTCATTTGCCCGGCGCTTCTTTCCTGGAGAAGACCCCATCGGCAAACTCTTTGGAAGCGGTTTGGATTCCATCGCAAAACCTGAGCGCCGCATCATTGGCGTTGTCAGCGATGCAAAATACCGGTCGTTGCGCGAACCGGTACCTCCCACGGTCTACGGTTTCGCGCCGGTCACCTTCAAGATGGGTGGTTCGTTCGTACTTCACGTTCGCACGCTAGGTTCTCCGGTAGAAGCAATCGAACCGGTGCGTCAGGTTCTTGCGCGATTGGAGCCCCGTCTGCCTTTCTACGAGATCCACACCTTGCGCGGCGAAGTCGACGACTCCCTCTGGGCCGAGAGGGTCCTCGCCTGGCTCTCATCGGCTTTTGGCCTCGCGGCAGTGTTGCTGGTCCTGATGGGGATCTACGCTACTCTCGCCTTCGCCGTCGCACAGGCCCGTCGGGAAGTGGGGATTCGTCTGGCGCTCGGCGCTCAACCCTTCGACATTGTGTGGCTGCTCTCCGCCCGGCCGCTGCTCTTCGTGGGCGCTGGGGCGTTGATCGGCGCCATCGCATTCCTCCTTGCTTCGCCTTACCTCCGCAGTTTTGTCTATGGATTGCCTGCGGTCAACCCGGCAGGCATCGGATTCGCTCTTCTCCTGGTCTTCCTCGCCTCGGCTGGCGCAACCTGGTCGGCGGTCCAGTCCGCAATCTCCATGGCACCGGCGGCTGTCTTACGGGAAGAGTAGTATCTATCGATCTCCGTCCTGAATGACCCTCAGTTCTGGCATTCAGTCCTTTCATATACTTGGCAAGTCCGTGCGGTATTGTGGCGGATTTCCCTCATACCTGCTTGACACTTCTTTGCAATCGGGCCCCATTGTCACCCGCAATTCAGGGTGATAATATCGCCCCAGCTGAATGCTCCGCAGGGGTAAGCCCCACAACACACATAGGACCAAGGAGCATTGTGTGTGCTGGCCCGCTTACTCTCTGGGAGGCCTGCCGTCATTGGGAGTTAACCATGAAACAACACGAACTTCCCGTCTCGAAACGCTCAGGGCTGCTGACTGCCGCACTGTTTCTCTTCGCGGCCACGCTGCCCGCACCGCTCGTGGGTCAGGGACTCACGGGTCAACTGTCGGGAACAATCCTTGACGCAAGCGGAGGCAGTGTTGCCGATGCTGAAGTCACCATCGCTAACGCACTAACCGGCCAAACCCGCACGGCCCAGTCGACCGCGGAAGGCTACTATCTCTTTACTGAACTACTTCCTGGTACCTATTCGCTTCGCATCAACGCGAAGGGCTTCAAAAAGTACGAACAGTCGAAGATCTCCATCACGGCAACCGAGCGGGTGAACCTGCAACCCATCTCCCTCGAAGTGGGCGCCCTCACCGATACGGTCACCGTTACCGCTGAGGCGGCGCGCCTGCAGACTGAGAGCGCGGAACGCTCCGGCCTCATCTCATCGCGCCAGATGGCTGAACTGCCTTTGAAGGGCCGTTCCTACATGGGCACCGCCAAGCTCTTGCCCGGCGTGATCGACACCGCCAATCGTGAATCCCCCGGCTGGAATGACCTCACCGGCATCAACATCAACGGCACCCGCGCGGGCTCCATCAACCTGACGCTGGACGGTGTTTCAAGTCTGGATACCGGTTCGCTTACCGGACCATATCTCGCTCCCAGTATCGATGCCGTGGGTGAAGTAAAAGTTTTGCTCAGCAATTATCAGGCTGAATAGGGACGCAGCTCCGGCGCCACAATTCTGACTGTAATTAAAAGCGGAACTCGTGATTTTCACGGCAGTGCATATTACTTCCTTCGGAATGAGGCACTGAACGCCAACGAGTGGCTCAATAACAAGAGCGGCCTGCCTCGTCCTCGTTATCGCTACAATTACCCTGGTTATACCCTGGGCGGTCCGGTGCTTCTGCCTGGGACAAAGTTCAACCGGAACCGCGACAAGCTCTTCTTCTTCTGGTCGCAGGAGTTCCTGCCCATCCAGGCACCCTCCAGCACCCAGACCCAGACTTTCCCCTCGACCCTCGAGCGCAACGGGGACTATTCTCAGTCTTTCGACACGAACAATACCCTCATCGCCATCAAGGACCCTTACAACAACGGCGCGGCGTTCCCGAACAATACGATACCCGCCAGCCGTATCGATGCGAATGGCCAGAAGCTGCTCAGCATCTTTCCTCTGCCGAATACAAAAGGTCCCAGCAACACCTATAACTGGACGGGCGTTAGCGTAAACAAGCAACCTCGCCGCGATTCGATCCTTCGCTCCGATTACAACATCACCGCCAACACAACCTTTTATGTCCGCCTCATCCAGGACTTCCAGGCCGTTCGTGGAGAGTACGGGCTCTCAGTTGGCCTCGGCGGGAATAACGCCTGGCCCCAACTCCCCATCTCTTACGAGATCCATAGCGCCGGCGCCGTGGCCACGTTGATCCATACTTTCAGTCCCACCATGGTCAACGAATTCACCTTCGGCGTGAATCGAGCAAAGCAGACTGTCGATGCCCTGACTCAGGATCGCCTCAATGCCAATGTTCGCGGCAAACTCGGGATCACCCTGGGACAGTTCTATCCCGCGGCCAACCCGCTGAACCTCATCCCCAACGCCACCTTCTCCGGCGTCACCGGCGCTGCCTCCTTATCGATTGAAGGCCGCTACCCCTTCTTCGGCACCAACAACATCTGGAACTACTCAGACAACCTGTCGAAGATCTGGGGCAAGCACAATTTCAAGATGGGCGTCTACCTGGAGCGCACAACGCGCAATGCCGCGCGTTCGACCACCTTCAACGGTTCCCTTGCATTCAACCGGGACGTCAACAACCCCTACGATACGAATCACCCCTACGCCAACGCGATTCTCGGAGTCGTGGACTCCTACTCGGAATCCAGTGGGCACCCCTCCGCGCACGGCCGGTTCTTCAATGCGGAGTGGTACGTGCAGGACAGCTGGAAAGTCAGTCGCCGGCTCGCCGTCGATGCCGGTGTCCGCTTCTACTCCATCCAGCCCAGCTACAGCGCCAACGACACGCTGGCTATCTTCGATAGCAGCACCTACAGCCGTTCCGGCCAACCGCCTTTGCTCGCACCCTACGTCGACCCAGTCTCAAAGACTCGCATGGCTCGCGATCCTTCCACCGGGACGCTCTATCCCGCCGTCAAGATCGGAGCGTTTTCGCCCGCTACCGGCACGCCCTATCAGGGGATGACCACGTACAAGGAGAAGGTCCTCGACACGCCTTCCATCCAGGCAGCGCCGCGTATCGGCATTGCTTGGGACGTATTCGGCAACGGCAAGACCGCCATCCGCTCCGGCTTCGGCATCTTCTACGATCGCTTCAACGACGATCAGGTGTTGCAGCTTGTTCAAATGCCCCCGCTGGTTACCACCGGGACGGCAAATTACACAACTCTCGCCAGTCTGACGTCCTCCACCAGCGGCACCACCATTGGGCCGGCGGCCGTTTATGGCTTCCAGAGAAGCTATAGCCCGCCCGCAGTCTACAATTGGAGCTTTGGCGTTCAGCAGAGCGTCGGCTTCGGCGCTGTACTCGACGTTGCTTACGTCGGTAACACGCAGAAGCACCTGTTGGTCTATCGGGACCTGAATGCCACGCCGTACGGCACAAACTCGCTGGCGTCGAGCATCGACTCCACCACCGGCACTGCACTCCCCGCCAACTTCCTGCGGCCCTATCTCGGCTACTCCAACATCAACTACCTGGAGTTCTCCGGCTATGGCAACTACAACGCAATGCAGGTCCAACTCACCAAGCGGTTTTCTGACCGCTTCACTTACCACATGGCTTATGCCTGGTCGAAAGCCCTCGATCTGGTCGATGGCCAGGGCGGCGCCCTGAACCCCATCCTAAATTACCGGATGCGCAACTATGGTTTGGCCGGCTTCGACCGGCGCCACACCCTCATGCTGAACTACACCTACAACCTGCCGGACTTCAGCAAGCACTGGGATACAAAGTTTAGCCGCATTGCCATGGACGGTTGGGAAATCTCCGGAGTCAGCCAGTTCAATACCGGATCGCCTGCCGGCATCGGGTATTCGCTCTCCTATTCCGCCGATCTTACCGGCGCCTCCGGCAATGGTGTAGATAGCCGCATCGTCACGGTGGGTGACCCCACCGCGGCAGCGCCCGACGGCCAGGCTTTCAATGTGAATGCCTTCAAACCGCCCACGGCTGCCTATTCCGTCAACGGAATCGGGACAGCGGCAAAGACCAACGTGACGAATCCAGGTCTGAACAACTGGGATATCTCCCTCTTCAAGAACTTCAAACTGGGCGCTCGCGAGGGCCGCACCATGCAGTTCCGGTTCGAGACCTACAACACCTTCAATCACACACAATACAGCAGCATGGATACCACCGCGCGCTTCAATGCCGCTGGTGATCAGATCAACGCCAACTTCGGACGCTACACCAACGCCGCGCTGTCGCGCCGCATGGTGCTTGGCCTGAAGTTCTACTTCTAATTCCTCACGCCCGGCCCAACTGGCTGGGCGTCGTCTTGAAAACCAGGGCCGGCTCGCCACCGCATCGGGGTGGGCCGGCCTTTTCTTGTGTCGTGCTTTTCACCACAGGTTTAGTCCCACGCCTGCATCAGGTCACCGCGCAGGCCGAATCCCACAGGGGCCATCTACCTCCCCGCATGGTAGTCGTAAGTAAGCTTCCAGGTGAACTCAGCCCCCGGTTGGAGATCGATATTGATGAATGGTTCCACTGAGAGCGGAGCCCGAATCGACCATAGGAAAATCCGGGACAACGGCCGGTCGCCCCTCATCCTCACCCCGGCGTCGATGGCCTTGTTGTCAATTCGGATATCATAATCTCTCGCATCTTTTCCGTACCCGGTGATCGGCAACTGTACCCGCTCCTCGCCCGTCAGGTTTTTCGTATACGACACCTGCCTGCCCAGCACTTCGGCCATCGGCGGCACCTGCGGAGTGGCAACTTCAAAGGGAAACGAGACCACAAAATCCGGACCGGGGGGACGCCGGTCGAGATAAAGGAAGTTGTGGTTGTAGACCGGGCTGCGGATCGCTGCGCTTCCAGTATTCTTCAGGCTGTGACTCAGCACCATCTGCGGCTGGCCTTCTGTCAGCGAGACGGTCTTCTTGTAGAGATAGCCAAACCCCGTGGCTGGATCGTCAATCTGCTGAACGAACTCGACGGAACCTGCTGCTTGATGGACCGTCCACTTGCCCCCATCCACCAACTCGTAAAGCCGGAACGCATCGTAGGGCGCCGTATCCGGCCTCCGCAGAACACCCACACCAATCTTCACAAAGGATCCACCGGGTTTGGCTTCGTCATAGCCCAGTGGAGCGCGGAACTCCTCCGCCGGACCGGTGACCGCGGTGCAGGGGCTCGCCACGATGGCGGCGCCATCATAAACGAAGTCTCTGACCTTTGAATCCACGCGGTCGAACCATTGCGGGTAGTAATTGTGGCCCGAGAGTGTCAAATCGGACACTACACCGGCCCAGTCGAACCGTGTCCCTCTGTAGAAACCTTCTCGTGTGTCAGGCAAGTGAACCTTGGCGCGAATCAGGCGATTGGAGATCACTGCCGGCGGTTTTTCCGCCGCAATCCCTGCCGCGATTACGAAACCAAGAAGGGTCAGGCGAAGGAAGGCTTTCCGCATGGTTCACCCATTCAATCACAAGCGCTCAGTGTTTCGGCTTCATACCTGAGCGGCTTCAGGACTCCCATTGTGCCTCGTACCTCGTCTCCCGGCCGCCTTCATGTACATGGCCGGAAGGACGAGCAGCGTCAGGACAGTGGAAGATACCAGTCCCCCAATCACCACGGTCGCGAGCGGACGCTGTACTTCGGCACCAGCGCCATGAGAGAACGCCATGGGAAAGAACCCGAGGCTCGCGACGAGGGCTGTCATCAACACCGGGCGCAATCGCGATCGGGCTCCTGTCTCCACTGCTTCCTGCAAGGGCACTCCACTCTTCCGCATCTCGATCACACTTGTGAGCAGGACGATGCCGTTGAGTACCGCAATGCCAAACAGTGCGATGAATCCGACACCGGCCGAAATGCTGAACGGCATCTGCCTCAGATACAGCGCAAGAATACCGCCGACTGCCGCCAGGGGCACATTGAGGGAGATCAGCACGGCGGGGACGAACGACCCGAAATTGAGATACAGGAGGACGAAGATCAGCAGCAGAACGATGGGTACGGTGATCGCGAGCCGCTTGGAAGCACTATCCAGCTGTTCGAACTTCCCGCCCCATTCTATGGAGTACCCCGCGGGCAACCTGACTTTCGAAGCCACCAGACGGCTTGCCTCCGAGACAAAACCTGCCAGGTCCCGGCCTCGGACGTTTACCTCCACGGAGATCCTGCGCTGCGCATTCTCGCGGCTGATCTGGGCGGGACCGCTTTCCTCGAACACATCGGTCAGTTGAGCCATCGGGATGAAGTGTCCTTCGTTGTCGCCGACCATAAGATTCCTGATGGATTCGATACTGTTCCTGTGTGCTTCATCGAAGCGGATCTGCATCCCGAATCGTTTGTTTCCTTCTACAACCTGCCCGACTGCTTTTCCGCCGATCGCCTCGACCGTATTCAGCACATCGGCGGCGTCAAGGTCGTGACGGGCCAGAGCGTCTCGCTTGATTCGGATCCTCAGGTACGGTAGTCCGGCGACCCGCTCGGCGCGCACATCCGATGCCCCGGGCACCTTCTGAACCACCGAGGCGATCTGGTCGGCCTTCTGCCGCAGGATGTTCAGGTCGTCACCGTACAGCTTTACTGCAATGTCGGAACGAACACCGGCTTCCATCAACTCCTGCATCCTCATTTGAATCGGCTGCGAGAAGCTGTACCCGGCCCCGGGCGCGTGTTCCTCCAGCTTCGATTTCATACTGGAAATCAGATCTTCTTTCGTGCGTCGGCCTGGCCAGTCGGAGGCGGGCTTCAGGAACACGTACACATCGCTCTGGTCAATCGCCATTGGGTCGGTTGCCACCTCAGGGCGGCCGGTTCTGCAATAGACCGTCTGCACCTCCGGAAACTCCCGCAATACGTTCTCGATGATCTCATTGCCATGGAGTGATTCAGCGACAGAGATGCCTGGCACGCGGTACATCATTACGACAATCGAACCCTCGTCCAGCGTCGGGATGAACTCCGCGCCCAGTCGCGGCGCGAGGGCCATCGCCACCACCAGGCTCAAGGCGGCCAGACCGCCGGTGACCATCGGAAATCGAAGCGTTCTGCGCAGAATTGGTGCATAAGCAGCGCCGGCGCGTCTCATCACCCAGGTCTCCTTCTCGCCTGCGTGCCTACGGAATAGATATGAGCTGAGTACGGGCATGACGGCTAGTGCGATGACAAGAGAAGCCGCCAGCGCGAACAGCAGCGTGATGGCCATGGGACGGAACATTTTCCCTTCCACACCCCGCAGCGTCAGGATCGGCACGTACACCAGTACGATGATCAGAATTCCGAAGAACGTCGGTCTGGCCACCTCCTGAGCCGCATTGCGGATCACCGCCGTCGGCTCATCCTCAGGTCTGCGATGGCCGAGCCTCCGCAGTATGTGCTCCACCATGACGACCGACCCATCGACAACCAGCCCGAAATCAATGGCGCCCAGGCTCGTAGATTCCCCGAGATATTGGCTTGCACCATCCCCGTGAAGGCAGCCAGCATCGAAAGTGGAATTGCCAGCGATACCATCACTCCCCCCTTGAAGCTGCCAAGCAAAAGAAGCAACACCGCCACCACCAACAGGCCGCCTTCCAGTAGATTCCGGCTCACCGTGCCGATCGTGCGGCGCACCAGGTCGGTCCTATCGTAAAGTGGTTCCACCCGGACACCGGGGGGGAGCGATCTCTGGATCGCGCTCAGCTTCTGCTTCACTCGATCCACGACCACACGCGAGTTCTCCCCGATCAGCATCATCGCGACCCCCACCACGATTTCGCCCTTTCCGTCCTGCGTTGCAAACCCTTGCCGGACAACCGGCGCATACCGGACCTCTCCAGATTGCTCACCAGGATCGGTGTGCCGGTCGGTGATACTCCGACGACGATCTTCTCGATATCGGCCAGGCTTGTGATGAGTGCCTCACCACGCACCAGCGACTGCTGTTCCATCCGTTCCAGGTAGGCCCCGCCGGCGTTCGCATTGCTCTTTTCCAGGGAGGAGATCAGTTTCTCCAGAGAGACGTGATAAGCCACCAGCTTTTCGCTGTCGATCTGGATTTCGTACGACTTCAGTTCGCCGCCGTGAGTGTTCACCTCAACAATGCCTTGCACGGAGCGTAGCTTCGGTGCGATATCCCAATCCAGGATGCTTCGCAACTCCATCAGCGAACGCCCTGAACCACTCACCTTGAACTGATAGACTTCGCCCAGTCCGGTGGCAATTGGGCCCATCTCCGGTGAGCCCATTCCGGAGGGAATGTTCTCCCGGGCCTGTGGCAGCCGCTCCATGACTAGCCTCCGGGCGAAATAGGTGTCCACATCTTCTCTGAAGTAAACGGCAACATAGGAAAGGCCGTTCTTTGACACCGATTGGATCCGCTCCACGCCCGGCAAACCGGTCATGGCGCTTTCGATCGGAAACGTAAGGAACTGCTCCACCTCAATCGGTGAAAGACTCGGGGCGCGAGTCAGAACCAGGACTTGATTTGGGGTGATGTCCGGCACTGCATCGATCGGCAGCCGCTGAAGCGAATAGACCCCGAAGACGACTGTCAGCACGATACCCAGCAGGACGATGGCGCGATAGCGGAGCGTCCAATCTATGAAACGAGTGCATCCTATTCTTCTCCGAGCTCTTTTCCTACCAGGATCGATTTGAGGTGAAATGCTCCAGCTTTGACCACGGTCTCGCCCGCGGTCAGGCCGCTCGCGATTTCCACCATGTCGTTGACGGTCTTGCCTGCCGTCACCGCCCGTGGCTCGAAGGTCGTGGCGGAGTTTCGGACAAAGACCACTGTCTTGTCGCCAACCTCCTGGATCGAGCCTGACGGTACGGCGAGTGTCCTGCGGCTGAATGTGGTGGGCAACAGCACATTTGCATACATATCGAGCTTCAGTCTCATCGACTCATTCCGAACTTCGCATCGCACGCGCGCCGTACGCGTCCGCGGATCTAGGAAATCGCTCACATAGGTGACCCTTCCCAAGAAACTCTCATCCGGGTAGGTGTCCACTTTGATGGATGCATTCTGCCCGATGCGCAGCCGGCCAAGGTCCTTTTCGTAAACCTCGGCTTGTACCCAAACCGTGCTTGGGTCGGCAATGGTGAACAATGCCGTAGTTGGTTCGACGGCCTCGCCTGGCGATGCTTCCTGTTTGGTGATGACCCCTGCGATCGGTGCGGCAATCGTTGAAATCGGCGCTGTTTGGGCCTCCGGCTGGGTCTGGCCAAAGCGCCGCAGCCGCACGACGATTCCATCGATCACGCTCTCCTGCACCTTCAGGCTCTGTCCCGCGGCTTTCAGATCGACCGCCGCCTGTCAACACCCCTTCTTCGGCACTGCTCCGATTTCTGCCAGCGATCGCGTCCTCTCTGCCTGGCGGCTGAGCAGCCGCTCCTGGCCGCGAAGACGCTCCAAATCCGCTCGTGCGCCCGACAACTGGGCCGCCAGTTCTCCGGCCTCCATGTTGTCGAAGGTCGCCAGGGGCTGTCCTTTGCTCACACGATCGCCGATTTTGACAAGGACTTCATGCAATCGCCCGCGTGCCAGAGGACGGACGGTATTCACCCTGCTGTCGATGGGTTGAACGGTCCCGGGTACCTGCAGTAGTTCGCTCAGTTCATGCACCTGAACCGTCTCGACCTGCAAGCCGAAATGCGTCTGCGCTTCCATGCTGATCTGAACCAGCCCGCCTTCGCTCTTCTCCTCACTGGGGCGGGCTCATTTCGGGCGCGAGCAGGCGCCAAAAACAATCACGGCCGTCAGCAGTGTCAGTAAATTCTTCATCTGAGTTCACCTCCCGCGGCGCGCTCCAATTCCGCGGCGCTACGCAGCAGCTCTGCTTGTGCGTCGATATAGTTCATCTGGATTTCCAGTTGTTTGCGCTGCTCATTGAGAACATCCATCAGCCGTAATTGGCCCAGCTCGTAGGCTTGGCGGATGATCGACAGGTTCTTGCTTGATTCGTCGACAATGCCTCGATGAAAGATGTCGATTGTCTTCCGAGCAGCTTCATAGCGTGCCCAGGCAGCCTCTACTTCCAGTTCGGCCGTCAGTTCGAGATGCTGGCTCCTCAACTGAGCGGCTGTTCTCCGCGCCGAGGCCGATTCCACATTGCCCTGATTCCGCTTTTTCGTTTGCAGGGGGACCGAGACGCCCAATGTCAACACATTGTCCCGGTCCTGGAGAAGCAGCGGCGAGCCAGGTCCGGCCATCCGGATTGGATCTTCAAATTGGGAGTACCTCCGCGCGTACTGCACGGAAAGCGTTACATCTGGGTGGCCCTGTGCCTGAGCGAGGGCCAGTTCCGCTGTGGATTGCGAGGACAGCGTCCGCGCCGCTCGCAGATCGGGACGCATCTCGAGCGCACGCCGGCGAAGTTCTACCAGAGTCAGTTCGGGAATTGTCGAAGCCGCGGGAAGCCCGGAGAGTCTCAGCGGATCATGGGAAGAGAGACCCGCTGCGCGTCGGAGCTCCACCTCTGTCGTTTGCACCAGCCCTGAGAGGATCGACCGCTGCGCTTCGGCTCGGTTCACTTCCACCAGCAGCATTTGCCTGTCCAGGGGCGCTGCATCGTCTCTTTGAACTCTCGCATCCAGCAGCCGGAATGCCTCTTTGTTGATAACGGCGATCCGGTCGATGGCCTCCAATTTGTCTCGGGTGGCGGCCGCTTCGACATACCTTGTCCTGATTTCGAAGGTGACCTTCCGCTTCTGCTCGGCGAGCTCCGCCTCGGCCAGGTCCAGCTCCCGCTCGGCCACTATCATTCGCTTCGACCGCTTGCCGGCTGTTTCGATCGGCTGGAAATAGCCGACACTATACTCTTCCTCCCCCTTGTCCCCAGCGGGCGCCCGCTGCCGGCGCTGGATTCCAACGTTGGCACTGGACGATTCCCGGCTTGGCGGAGCAGCCCGCGCGCCTCAGCAAGTCTCTGTTGAACCGCCTGGATCTCGCGGTTTCGAGCTAACGACTGCTGAATCAATTGGTCGACGCTCAGCACAGATTCGGGCGGCTGGCCTGCGGCCATGCTCGCGCCGAACGCGAACGCGACCACAATCGGATGGATTCGTGACATTGCACTCCCCGAAGTAATCTCGAACTTGATGGATGTTGGAGTCCTCAGCTTGGAAATGCACGGCTCGTGGCAAGACGGCAGCGTGTCCCAGGCCGAAATCGAACGTGCTCCTGCCTGCCGGATCCGATCCAGAAATGCCCATGTCCGGCCTCGCTGGACCGCGGCTCGGCGCACGGGTAGCCACTCGCGTTCCGCGCTACACCTGGCGCGGATTGATTGGTCGTAGCCCTAGATTTCTTTCAACGAATTCCGGTTCAGGAGGGACTATAGTTGCGGGGGATGCTCTATTGGCAGCGCAATCGACGCTTCATGCGCACGAGCCATCGGAGGAATTGGTTCTGCGACTAACCCTCCGGCCTCGAGTTTCATGGACGTCGCCGGGACAATGTGGTGACAACAACACAAGCAGTTGTCCCCTAGCGGTTGGTCGCAGTCGCCCTTGGAGCCGGTCGAGGCACTCAAACAGGGATCCGTGAGGTCGCACGCAAATACCTCGGCGCCTGCGATCAGGAGAAGCAGGACGGCAATTAGCCGAATTAGGGTTGGACGGGACACCAGCAATCGCATTATCCCACGCAATCTACTCCATCTACCAGTTTGAAATAGCGCATCTGGCGAAATCACTCCGACGGGGAGGGGATCAGCGCGCCGAGTGGAGAACACGGTCACCACCCCACGACCGCCACAGCCTTCATGCTTCATTCGGATCGTGCGCCACAACGCGAGACCAGTTTCAGCACGGGGCCAAACCATGCCTAACCTCCCACGGCCTTCAATCTCGGAGCCGATTCTTCGATAAACTCCGACAACGGACATGATCAGGGAGCTGACGCTGACGACACTCGACGGCCTGCAACTCTATGCCTGGATTCGACGTCCCCCCGGCTCGGCCAAAGGCGTCATCGCATTCATTCACGGAATGGGTGAACACAGCCGCCGATACGACCACTTGGCCGCATTTTTCACGGCAAACGGCTATGCCGCGGCTGGCTTCGATCATCGCGGACACGGACGCTCGCAAGGGCCCCGAGGACACACGCCCTCGTTCGAACACCTCATGAACGATATCGCTGCCTTTGAGGCAGTGGTGACCAGCGAGTTCCCTGCGCATCCGGTTCATCTCTACGGCCACAGTATGGGCGGGAACTTGGCCCTGAACTTTCTCATCCGGCGAAAACCGGGTTTCTCCTCCGGCATCTCGTCCGCACCCTACTTGCGGCTTGCCTTTGAACCGCCCAGGTTTAAACTGATGTTGGCTCGGCTCCTCCGCTCGATCGCCCCCGCGCTCACTTTCGCCACTGGACTCCAGACCTCCTGGCTGTCCCGTGACGCTCAGGTTGTTCAAAGCTACTGCCAGGATCCCCTGGTTCACGATCGCATCAGCGTCTCGTTCTTCACGGAGATTCAGGCTGCTGGGCAAGTTGCTCTCCATCAGGCGCCGCAACTCACCTTGCCCGTCCTGGTGATGCACGGCAGTGCCGATCGCATTACCAGCGCGGCCGCGTCGGAAGAGTTTGTGGCGTCTGCAAACGGCAGAGCCGTCTTCAGAAGTTGGCCCGGGTATTTCCACGAACTCCACAATGAGCCGGACTGGCAGTGTGTCGCACAGTGCGCACTGGATTGGGTTGAACAACATTCCGGCATTCCTCAACGGCCGGGCTTGCAGTGATGAGACAGTCTTGTTTCGCCATCGCATCGCATTCCAATTGACCGCAGTGCGGATGCCTGCCGCCTGCTCTCCCTGGTGATACATTCGATATCGCCATGAATAGCAAAGCGGCTGCCCTCGGCAGTCTCCTGGCCGTTGCGGGTATCCTCTGCGCCCAGACGCCGCCGGCCCAATACGTAAATCCCCTCAGCATCGAGGACTCCCGCAGCATCGCCGATCCGACGATCCTTCACTTCAAAGGCACCTACTATCTCTTCCTCTCGGGCGGTGCCGTTTGGACTTCCAAAGACCTGGTCCATTGGGCTCACCACGCCATTCGTTTACCAGACCGCGCGGGAGTGGCCGCACCGAATGTTTTCGAATACCGCGGAAAGGTTTATCTGAGCGGCAACGATGTGGGTTTCTACCGGGCCAGCGATCCGCTGGGACCTTGGGAATATGCCGGCGACATCCATGACGAGAAAGGGAACAAAAAGCTCCTGTTCGACTCGATGGGCTTCATCGATGAGGACGGCAAACCCTACCTCTACTATTCGGGAACCCACAGCGACGGTATCTGGGGCGTTGCTCTGGATCCCGGCGACATCACACGCTTCGCAGGTCCGGCGCGCAAGCTGTTCACCTTCAATCCGGCCCACGTCTGGGAGCGTTACGGCGACAACAACGAAGGCTCATCTTTGAGTTGGATCGAAGCGCCGTGGATGACGAAGCACAACGGCACCTACTACCTGCAGTACTCCTCCCCTGGGACGGAATGGAAAACCTATTCCGTGGCTGTCTACACGGGCCGCGGCCCCTTGGGTCCCTTCCAGCCCGCCGCCCGAAATCCCGTCCTAGTGCACAGGAATGGCCTCATCAATGGCACTGGCCATCACTGCGTGGTCGAGGGTCCGGATGGTCGCCTCTGGGCCGCCTACACAATCCTCTATCGCAACCACAGCGTATTCGATCGACGCATTGGCCTCGACCCGGCGGGCTTCGACAAAGACGGCAACCTGTTCGTGAACGGACCCTCTGAGGAACCTCGCTGGGGACCCGGCGGGTCGCCCAACCCGGCCACCGGCAATGCCACTGGCTCCATCGCCGTCTCTCTCAACCGCTACACCTGGGCCGCCAGCAGCATGGCCCCTGGACGCGATCCCACCTACGCTTTCGACAACAATGTCCGAACGTGGTGGGAGCCCGACTCGGGCGACTCGCAGCCCTGGCTCATGCTCGACTTGGGCTGCCGCAACGGAGATGACCCCAATCAGGAGTTCACCATCGACTCGGCGCGAATTCTGTTCGACACAGCACCCCAGAGAACTGCACTTGTTGTCGACGGTCACGACCGCACCTCAAACCCCAGTCGCCGGATCTTGCCTGTTGCCTACCAGTACAGGCTGGAGGCCTCGCTGGACAACAAGACCTACCAGGTGATTGTCGACAAGACAAGGAATTCCGCCGCCAACAATGTGGAATTCGACCGGTTCGCTCCGGTCCCGTGCCGCTACATCCGGCTCACTTTGACCGGCAAGCCGAAGAATGAGCCGACAGCGCTGTTGGAGTTCACCGTCTTCGGCAAACCCTGACCTGGCTGCAGTCCGGCCAGTACGAAGGGCACTCGACAGGACTCGCAGGGCTCCGTCTCGGTGCGGGCGATCCGAGCTTGGACTTTTCGCGGAACACCGGTCAACGCCTCGAAACGGGCTGTTCGGCTGGTTCACTCCGGCTGGGCCAGCACCGCAACGTAACGCCGGTAGCAGTCGTAAATGACCCACATGAGAGGTAGTGCCGGAAGCACCATGCGCCAGGACGGCACGAAACCGAGGCTGACCAGCGAACTGACGACGACCACGCCGACGAAGTAATAGGGCAATGCCCAGAGGTTGCAGTTGCCGAACACTCCTGACAAAGGTTTGTCTTCCAGAAGGCACAGCACTGCGGAAACCAGCAGGCTATCCACCAGGTAATCCGTGGCGGCCGCCAGACCGAGGATGGCCACCGAAGCGGAGTTGGCCAGTCCGCTAGCGGACCAGTGGGCCAGATAGTACGCGGACAGGGCGCTGAGGCTCAGCGCCGCGCCGTTGAACGCAACCTGGACCAGCGCCGGCCGGACTCTCGCATGCCAGACGGTTTGGATGATTCCCGACACACACGCAATAATCACAGTCTCGCCGGCGGAAAGCAGCGCAATGCTCGCGAGCACCGGGACGAAGCCCGCGGCGACGGTGCCTGTCATCCGAGGCAGTGAAATCTTCATCGTCGAAAGGAATACGGCGAGCGCAAATAGCGCCGCGAACAACCGTGGGTCGTGGATATTCCAAATCCAGGCCGCGTGAAGCAAAACAGCCGCACCAGCGCAAATGACCAAGGCTATGTAGAGGATCGCTCGTCTCTGCATACGGATCTCCTCCTACCACGAGGATGCTTGCTGCGTCAGTTCTCCCCTACCACCGTGTTCTCGGCGACCATCTCGCTGCTGCCCCACACCACACCGGTGCCCCAGACCACTCCTGTGCCTTGCGGATTGCTGGTTCCCCAGACTACTCCGGAGCCCCACACCACGCCTGTACCCCACACCACACCAGATCCCCAAATCACACCAGTGCCCCAGACCACGCCGGATCCCCATACGACCCCGGCCGGCATCACCATCGATACTGTGTTTGTGCTCGCATTCAAAGTCACGATTGGCGAAGCGGCCGACCCCTGCGCCACCTCCGCGCTTGAAAGCGCTGCGGCGATATCCAGATATCCGGCGCCCACGGTGAAGATGTCGTAGTAGCTGACAAACTGCTCGCCCGTCGTGGGTTCCACCGCGATGCTCGAGAAGGGGAACGACTTGTAGGACGTCTTCATCAGCCGCGCCTTCACCTGGTCCGGGGTGAGGGCCGGTTCCTTCTGCAGAAGCAGCGCCGCGGCGCCACTGACCATCGGCGTCGCCATACTCGTGCCGCTCATCGTGAAGTAGCTGTTCGAAAGGGCCTTCGTCAGATCCAGCTTGTAGTAGGACACCGGCACCCGGTTACTCGGATAATCCAGGGCCAGACGCTCGGTAGGCGATGACAACAGCGAAACGATCCTGTTGCCCGGGGCCACGATGTCGGGTTTGGCCACATGATCGATCTGGGTGGGACCCTTGGCGCTATAGCTCGCGATCGTGTCGTCGGAGCGCCACGTGGTCCCGTTATCCTTCATGGCGCCGACTGTAATCACGTAGGGATCGTTGGCGGGCGAATTGATCGTCCCGTAACCCTTGGTCCCCATTGAATTGTCCCGGCCGTTGTTGCCGGCGGCCACCACAACTACGATGCCCGCTTTCCATAGGTTCTCAACCGCCCGGCACAGCGGGTCCGATGCGTAGGATTCGTAGATCCGCCGCCCCAATGAGAGATTGACCACTCGGATGTTGTAGAGACTCTTCAGCGCCAGCACTCTGTCCAGGGCGGCCAGCACGGTGCTGTCATCTCCTGAGCCGTCGTCGTCGAGCGCCTTCAGACTGACAATCTTGGCCGCGGGCGCAACCCCCGTCAGCCTCCGGATTCCGAGGAAAAGAGAGTCGTCGCCGTCTCCTGCGATGATTCCGGCAACATGCGTCCCATGGCCATATCCATCGGTAGCGGCCCCGCCCACGAAGCTCTCGCTGTACACGACCCGGGAGGCATTCCTCCCATTAAGGTCGTTGACCGGCGTCACCCCGCTGTCGATCACTGCAACCGCGATCCCTTCGCCCGTATAGCCCCACGATCGCGCCAGATCACCATTCACAGTGGATACGGCCGTGTCCAGCATGCGGCCCACCTTTCGGTTTGGGGTGATGTAGCGAACGTTGGGATCGTCGGAGAGCTTCTCGATCCTGCTGGCGGGCAGCGAAATCGTCATGCCGTCCACTGTCCGGTGAAGCCGTTTGATCAGGCCGCCCAGCGCCTTAACCTTGTCCTGATCGCTGCTTGAAGCAGTGCCGGCCAGTTGAACGATAACTTCCACCGGGCCGTTGTCTTTTTTGTCCTTCAGGTCCGCCGAAATCTTGAGTGGCTGCACCGCGGACAACGAGGCGCTCAGCGCAAGGAGCACAACCAGGGATCTAAGGGTCAGTTTCATTCCAGTCTCCTCCGGGCATCCCTGCCGTTGCAGTTTCATGACCGTTTTTAAGTAATTGATTTGGAAGGTGTTATTGAGGTGGCGGGCAAGCCGCCTGACATCTTGTCTGATCTCCTCCACTCAAGTTGATGAAGGCCTCCTGCCAAACTGTCCGGTTTCCGAATCGCAACGGGATGTCGGCTCAATCCCTCGCGTCAGATCCCCGGTCCCTCCCGGCCTCAGGCTGCTACACTGAGGCCGAAGGCCCCCAGGAGGCCTCCGTGTCCGCGGAAAGGACTGCGTCCCCTGGCTTTGTGAAAATGTCCATCCAAGAGATGAACTCTTTTCTGCCCGAGCGAGCGGACACCGGGCGCAGCGGTCGGCGAGATGCCGCCGTCCCGAAAGGAGCTCACCATGTCACACCACCCACCGGTCCGCAAACTGCGGACAAATCCGGATCTGGAACAACTCAAACGTCTGGCCAAAGACCTCCTCCAGGCGTTTCTTGACGGAGATCCAGTTGCGGTTCTCGAGGTCAATGCTCACTACCACGGGGCTGACCCCGCTACTTTTGCCCTTCATCATGCTCAACTCGTATTCGCGCGCAGCCATGGCTTCGAAAGCTGGCCTAAGCTCAAGGCCCACGTCGATGGAATCAACGTGAACCGCCTTGCCGCCCTGGTAAAGGCCGGCAACACGCGCGAAGCCGAAAGGATGCTGAGGATGAGGCCCGAACTGGCCAACATGCAGATGTCCTATGGCGACGAGCACCGTCCAATTCACTTCGCGGTGATGCACAGGCATCCCGATCTGGTCCGGCTTCTGATGGAGTACGGGGCCGACGCCCGGGCCGGCATTCATCCCCATCGGGCGGCCACCACGGCTCTGACGATGGCGGCGGAACGCGGCTTCGACGAAATTGTCGCCATTCTGGAAACTGCCGAACAGAACCGGCGGGAGACCCTTAGTAGCCCCGAGGCGGCGGTCACCAGCCGGCAGGACGAGTTGAGCGACGCGATCGCCGAGGGCGATGACACCTTGGCCCTCACCCTGCTTCAGGCGAACCCGGCTCTTGTGGGCGCCTCAGACCGCAATGGCTGGATGCCTCTCCATGTGGCCTGCGCAGTCAGGAATCCCACCCTGGTCGAATGGCTACTGCGGAATGGAGCCCTGCCCAACCAGCCCGGGCCGGAAGACCGCACTCCCTTCGACCTGGCCGCCATGGGGCGGCGTCCCATTCATGGTGAGGACTTCGCCAGCGTCGCCGGACTTCTGCGCCGCGCCGGAGCCGAACTCACGCCTCGCGCCGCTGCCGCGCTGGGTGATGTGGCGTGGCTTCGTGCCCGCCATACCGAAGGGCGCCTCATCAATCCCATCACCTGGGGCTCAGGCGGACTCCTGACTATCGCAGTCCGCCATAATCAGCCCGAAGTTCTGGAGCTTCTGCTGGACTTCGGATTCGACCCAGACGAACGCATCCGGTCCGGCGAAGGCGAGCAGGCGGCCCTCTCGCAAGCGTTCCCTCTCTGGCACTGCGCCGCTCTGGACCGTCGAGAAATGGCCAGGACGCTCATCGCTCGCGGAGCCAGCCTGCATCGTCATGTCGACTCCAGCGGTTCCCCCGTCTACAGCGCCTTCAGCCACCGGCAATGGGGCATGGTCGAACTCTTCAAGCAGCATGGCGGCATTGTTGGGCCAGATACCGCGGCCATCTACCGCCAGTCGGACCTTGCCAGGCAATTGCTCGACGGAGAAACTACTGGAGACCTGCCCGAGGGCGTCCTCTCCCCGGGGCGCTCGGTCGCCGAGGATCTTGTGGAGTTCGGCTGCAGCGGCGGAGCCCCCGATGTCGTCCGCATGGCTCTCGCACGCGTAACCTGGCCGCGAGACGATCCTCGTTGGTTCCGCTATCTGGCTCGCTCGCTGGATTTCTGGAACCACATCCCCTGGCTTTACGCCGCGAACCAGGAACTGGATCGCACAACCTATATCGAATGCTTCCGCCTGGTTCTGGCCCGCTGCAATCCGAACCTGGTTGGCGGGTTCGGCCGCACCGTTCTGCACGAAGTCGCGGCCATGGGCGATCACGTCACTGAAGAGGAAACTGCTCCGTTCGCCCGAGCCTTATTGGAGGCTGGGGCCCGCACGGATCTCCGTGACTATATTTTCCGGAGCACACCGCTCGGCTGGGCCTGCCGCTGGGGTCGGCTGCAGGTCGCCTCGATCCTGCTCGAACATGGGGCAGACCCCGTCGAATCCGGCGCCGAACCCTGGGCCCGGCCCAAGGCCTGGGCGGAGAAGATGGGGCACGCCGCCCTCGTTCAGCTTCTGGCTGACCGAGGCGTGTGACGAGAGTCAGGTCGATCCTGCGAAAACGGAAGGGTGGGCGATCTCCGAGATCGCCCACCCTTCCGTTCCGCATCCTCAATGGCTACTCGCCGGCAGGTTTGACAAACTTCGAGTCGTCCACAGGGACGTTCTGCTGGATCTCCTTGATTTGGATGGTAAACCGGCCGTTGGGCCGGGCCAGGGTCCATTTTATCGGTACTTTGACCCCGTCCACCTCTTTGTAGTCCGCATAGTCGATCTGAGTCGGATTGCGTCCCAGCGGCGTCTCCGTGTAGCGCACCGTTCGTACCAGAAGTCCGCTGCTACGGTCGAAGAACATCCGCACCGGCGGCAGGCCCGGCCGAATCCCCATCAACACCACGCAGGACACGTCGCCAATCTTCTCTGGACGGCTCGGCCGGATTGACTCAAAGAAGGTCTTCATCTTCACCGGCATGTACATCTCGGCGTCCATCCGGGCCGCGTCGGACTCAGCGGCGGACATCGTCCGTGCCGGCCGCCCCGTGCTGCCGAGCCAGCCGGCCGTACCGTCGAACGCCGTCAGACTCTCTCCATTCGGCATCTTCATGGCGGAGATGCGCTTGTTTGGTGCCTTGGCCGAAATCTCGATGGGCGACTCCTGGCCGTTAGCCAGAATGACACCCTTCATGACCCGGCTCGTGACCTTCTGAATCGCACCTTCTCCCCCCAGCGCTTCCAGATACTTGTCCAGAATCTGCTCCGCCGTGGGCGTCGGCCCGCCGGGACGCGGTGCTTCCGCCCGAACTTCATCGGAAGTTTTCACCGGCGGCATCGCCGCCGGGTGCGTCGCGCCGTTGTGACACGAGTTGCACGTCAGTTCGCGCTGTCCCTTGAAATGGGTCTTGTTCATGGCGTTGGTCATCGCGATCATTTCGCGCGCCACGAGTTTCGGCTTCTTCTCGTCGGCCTCGTCCTTGCCCTGGACATGACAGAACGAGCATTGCACTCCCAGGGAGGCCGACATAAACTGCATCGCCGGCAGCAACTGGTCTGCGGGAGTGCCCTTCAGCTCGGTGATGTTCTTATAGACCTCTTCTGCCTTCTTCGCTTCCGGGGTCTGCGCCTGCATCCGGATCAACGCGGCCATCGCCGCTACGCAAACGAAGCCAAACCGTTTGTTCATAATGCACCCTCTTGTTTCAGACTGCCGCTCTGATCAAATCACCCCGCCGACGGTCCCAGGCCGCCCGGCAAGCCGGACCTCAGAGTAGCATGCGCCGAAAACCCGAACCATCCCTTGAATGAGGGACATGCGGGCTGTACTCCACGGGGTGAGGTCCAATTTCGGGCATCCGGAACCCTACGTGCTAAACTCTATATTTCCTCATGAAAATCGCGATTGGAGCTGACCACGCCGGATTCGCTCTAAAAGAGGAACTGCGCACCACCTTGCTGGCTAAAGGGTTTGAGATCAAGGACTTCGGAACCAACTCTCCGGAGTCTACTGACTACCCGGATTACGCTTCTGCGGTGGCTGGCTCAGTCGCCGCCGGCTCTTTCGATCGGGGCATACTCGTCTGCTCCACCGGAGTCGGGATGTCCATGGCGGCCAATAAGATCCGCGGCATCCGTTGCGCCCTCGCCTTCAATGAGGATGAGGTTTCGCTGACTCGCCAGCACAACGACGCCAATGTGCTCGCCATCGGTGCCCGGTATCTCAACCGCCAGCAGGCAGAGCATCTCATCGATGTGTTTCTGGCGACGGAGTTCCTCGGCGGCCGCCATCAGCGCCGTGTTGACAAGATTATGGATCTGGAAAACCAATCAGCCCAGGAGGACCATCCCGCATGAATGAACAGCAGCGCATGAGCCGCACCCTGGCCGAGGTCGACCCCGAAGTCGCTCAGGCGATCCGGCACGAAACCGAACGTCAAAACTCGCGGTTGGAACTCATCGCCAGCGAGAACTTCACATCGGAAGCGGTTCTGGAGGCGACCTCCAGCGTTTTCACGAACAAATACGCCGAGGGCTATCCCGCCAAACGCTACTACGGTGGCTGCGAATACGCCGATGTCGTGGAGAATCTGGCTCGCGACCGCGCCAAACAGCTCTTCAAGGCCGAATACGCAAACGTACAGCCCCATTCCGGCTCTCAGGCGAATCAGGCCGCTTACACAGCCGTTCTCCAGCCCGGCGACACCATTCTCGGAATGAGCCTGGCGCACGGCGGCCACCTCACCCACGGCCACCCGCTTAACTTTTCTGGCAAAACATACCATGTCGTCTCCTACGGCGTGAAACAGGGCGACGAGACCATCGACTATGAAGAACTGGCCCGTCTCGCCGAAGAACACAAGCCGAAGATGATCGTTGGCGGCGCCAGCGCCTACTCCCGAATCATTGATTTCAAACGCTTCCGCGAGATCGCCGATTCCGTTGGGGCGCTGTTCATGGTCGATATGGCCCACTTCTCAGGCCTCGTGGCGGCGGGGATCTACCCGAATCCCTGCGAATACGCCCACATCGTCACCTCCACAACCCACAAAACCCTGCGCGGACCCAGGTCGGGCATGATCCTGGCGCAGGCCCAGTTCGGGCCGGCCATCGATAAGGTGGTGTTCCCCGGACTTCAGGGTGGGCCGCTAGTCCACGTCATCGCAGCCAAGGCTGTGTGCTACCTCGAGGCAATGAGCCCCGATTTCGTCGCCTACCAGACGCAAGTTGTGGCAAATGCAAAGGCCCTCGCCGCGGGCATGATCGAGCATGGCTACCGCGTCGTATCCGGCGGTACGGATTCGCACGTCATGTTGGTGGACATCTTCTCCAAAGGCCTGCGTGGCAAGGAAGCGGAAAAGGCGCTGGATGAGGCCTATATCACCGTCAATAAGAACTCGATCCCGTTCGACGTCAACCCGCCTCTGAATCCCAGCGGCATTCGCCTCGGCAGCCCGGCTGTCACAACCCGCGGCTTCGGCGAGGCCGAGATGAAGGAAGTGGCTGCGCTCATCGCTCAAGTGCTCGATGCGCCCGCATCTGCTGATAACCTGGCCGCGGTCCGCCAGCGCGTGGCTGCTTTGACGGAGCGTTTCCCGCTCTATTCCTGGAAACTTCCGACTGTGAACGCCTGATCTCAGGCCACACGAACCGAGCCATGCCGCTCCGCATCCTTCTCGACGCCCGCCACGTCAGGGATTTCGGATTCGGCACTTATATCCGGAATCTGGTACGGGGCCTCGTCGCCATCGGGGCTCCGCACCACTTCCTGCTTGTCGCTCACAAAGCGGACCATCACGAGTTTGGCGGGCTGCCGGCCAATTTTGAGCTACTTTTCTACGAACGCAGGGATTCTGAGCCGCTCGATCAGGCCGCATTTCCCTGGTTTGTCCGTGCACAGCACGCTGACCTCGCGCATATTCCCCTGAATGCCGTCCCGTTCGGGATGCCGCGCCCCTATGTCGTGACCGTTCACGACCTTTCCAGCCTCGTTTGGGATGCGCCCTCCGGCTGGAAGCACGAGATCCGCCAACTGCAGGTCCGTCGCGGTTTGTCGCGAGCCGAATGTGTCATGGCGGTGAGCGAATCCACCCGCCACGACGTGATTCAGCTACTGGGCATTCCGGCCGAACGTGTCAAACGCATCTACGGTGGTGCCGACCCGCGCTTCACCCACCACATTCCGGGGCCCGGTGCTCGCGCGGCCGGCCCGGAAGCCTGGGCTCACGAACGACGCCGGATTCTCGAGCGCTACGGGATTCACTACCCATTTCTGCTCTATGCCGGCACAATCCGGGCCCAGAAGAACATTCCCCGCCTTGTGGAGGCTTTCTCTTTGCTGCGTGGTGAGCTCCAGGAGATGCCGCAGTGGCGCGACCTCCGCCTCATCATCATCGGCGACGAGATCTCTCGGTACCCCGCCGTCCGGCAGGCCGTAATTCAGTCCCGCATCGAACAGCAGGTCCGCTTCCTCGGGTTCGTTCCCCTGGATACGCTACGCGTTTTCTATGAAGCGGCCTCGGCCTTTGTCTTCCCTTCTTTGTATGAAGGATTTGGATTGCCCCCCCTGGAGGCCATGGCTTCCGGGACGCCCGTGGTCTGTTCCAACGCCACTTCCCTGCCGGAGGTGGTGGGTGATGCCGCGATGATCGTCAGCCCCGACAACGTCTTCGACATCGCCCGCGGCATGAAGGAAGTATTGCTGGATAATGCCTTGCGGGCCGAACTCGTACGCCGTGGCGCGGAACGGGCGCGTTTTTTCCGCTGGGAAGACACCGCGCGGGAAGTGATGGAAACCTACATCATCGCCGCCACCGGCCGGCAACCCACTTAGGTCCATCGCTTGAGGCTGCGCGCAATCCGCGGGTCCCGGCCTGCCCATACCACTTGCGCTCGCACGACCCGCAGTTGCGCCGAATCCTGCAGTTCCATGTGCGTGGGCCCCTTTCGTCCGGTCAGTGTAGATTGTCCCAGCACCACCAGTCGCTGATTCTCCTTCCGCAACTGGCGGATCAAACCCATTCCATCCCACTGAATGGCATACCAGTGACGGCCGCTCAGGGCGATCCGGCACGGCTCGTCGCGGCTGAGCAGAACAAACTGGACACGATCGAATGCCGGACCCAACTCGGCATCTTCACCTACCTCCACAAGGACAAGCCGCCCCGAGTACTCGAATGTCGACTGAGGGAGCGGGAACCATTCGACTATGTCCTCCCAACTGGGAAATGGAGCATCCGGCCCCAGTCGACCGCGCAGAACCGGTACCATCCGCGTATGAAGCCCATCCCTCCTCCTTTGCTCCAACGCCAGCCCCAGTTCGTGGGTTTCGATCAGATCGATCAGGCTGCAATCCAAACCGGCCAACAGAGCATCCCCAAAATCTGTTGAGAATCCACGGACACCCTTAAGCACGTTATGCATGTGGGGCTGTGAGACCCCAATCTGCCGTGACAGACTCCTTTCGGTGTACTCACCGTTGTACAAACGGTGCTTCACTACGGTAAGCAGCCGGTGCTGCAGCGTCGCGAGGGTAAGTCGCGTGGGTGACAGTGGCATATTTCTGATAGAAATAGGATAGTACCGGTACCCCGACGGGGCCCGAAATCTACCCCAGAGTACGCACTTTAATCGGCCGAACTGCCGTCATTAAAGCATCTGTTTTCAGCCGCTTCTCAGGTAGGTGCCGGCGCACCGCGAAAACACTTACTGTCCCCTCCTTGACGATTTCGGATATAGAAGTACTATTCGAATCATGGAACAGCGGCAGAGCTCGGATAAACACCCTGCCGCTCATCATGTGAAGGATACGAGAACCATGGAGTGGACCCGTTCTGAAACCCTCGCTTTGGCATTCGACGCATGCACCCAGTGCTTCGGCATGGGCGTGCGCTCGCTTCGCGGGGGCCGTGTGAAACCGTGCAGTTGCGTTCTGCGTTCGATATTTCGCGCCTGCTACGCGCGATTCCGCACCACCGTCGAGAAACAACGAAATCTCAGCCTCGAAAACCTCGACGGGACCTATCGCGGTGGATGCCGGCATAGCTGGGGTCGGAAAAATGAAGAGTATATGGCCGACTTCTACCTGGTCACACGTCGGGCCCTCAGTAAGTCCGACTGGAAGCTGTTCTCAGCCCGCTACCTTTTGGGGGCCAACTGGCGTCTCTGCACGCGCCAGTTCAATATGGATCGGGGGCAATACTTCCATGCCATCTACCGCATCGAAGCCCGGCTCGGTTTGGTCTACCGTACCCTCGCACCCTACCCCCTATTCCCCACGGATGAGTACTTCCTGGGGGTAACCGGCAGCGAGTCTGACGAGGCTCCTCCGGAAGTGGTGGAAATGCCGCGCGTGTCCCTGCACGACAGGTTGAACGTCCCCATTCGTAAGGCTGCCTGACCCTCCGTTTTGGGGGAACCCGCACGGTTTCCCCCATCACACCCCAATTGGACATACAATGCCGTTCGTGGCTTTTACTCGGCGGCAGGCACTGCAGACCCCCCTGATGGGGCTCCTCACTCAACCACCCAATTCACCCATCGACCGCCGCAGTCTGGTACGCCGGCACAACCCCGTAATCCGTGCCCTCGACCCCATGAGCCCGCTCTCTGTCGGGAATGGCGAATTCGCTTTCACCGGCGACATCACGGGCCTGCAATCCTTTCCTGATTCGTACGAAAAGGGAATCCCACTCTGCACCCAGTCGCAATGGGGATGGCACTCCTTTCCGCCGCCGGCCGGCCTCTCCGCCCGCGACTTCCGTACGGTGAAGTTCGATACCCACGGCCGCATGGTGGGCTATCCCACAAGTTCGGAAGGGCAGAAGGAGTTGTTTGACTGGCTGCGGGAAAGTCCGCACCGCCTGAACCTCGGCCGCATCGGCCTCCGCCTTCGCAAGGGCGACGGCTCGGAAGCGAAAGAGGAAGATCTACAGGCAGTCGAACAGTCGCTCGACCTCTGGTCCGGGCTCATGACGAGCAGATTCCTGCTGGAAACCACGCCCGTCAAAGTCGATGTCGCCTGCCACCCCGAACTGGACCTGCTCGCGATTGTCGTGGAATCACCGCTGGTGACCCAAAGGCGGCTCGAAATTTCCTTGTCGTTTCCGTATGGCTCGCCGCAGGTGAATGCGTCGGATTGGACAAAACCCGGGGCGCACAATACAGCCCGGCGTCTGGTTACCCCGGCGGAAGCCGAACTTCATCGGCAAATGGACGGAACTCAGTACTACGTGCGAGCCGCTTATGAGGGCGGGGAACTGGTGGATGAGGCGCCCCACACGTTCTCTCTGAAGCCGCGTGCCGGTGCCACCAAACTGACCTTACGTTGCCTGTTCAGTGCGAAACCGCCTTCCTCGCCGACTCCTCCGGTCGCCGCCGTATTTGAGGCGGCAAAGCAGCATTGGGGCAAGTTCTGGAACTCCGGTGGCGCCGTCGAACTGGAAGGCAGTACCGATGCCCGGGCCCGGGAACTCGAACGACGCATCGTCCTTTCTCAGTACCTGACCGCGATCCAGTGCTCCGGTTCCCTGCCGCCACAGGAAACCGGGCTCACCTGCAATAGCTGGTATGGAAAGTTTCACCTGGAGATGCACTGGTGGCATTCCGTGCACTTTGCCTACTGGGACCGCCTTCCACTGCTCGAACGCAGTCTGGACTTTTACCGCAAGAACCTCGCTGGGGCACAAAGTCTTGCTGCGCGCCAGGGTTATCGCGGCGCCCGCTGGCCAAAGATGGTGGGGCCCGATGCGCAGGACAGCCCGTCTCCCATCGGTCCGCTGCTGGTATGGCAGCAGCCGCATCCCATCTACTACGCCGAGCTGTGCTATCGCGCCAGGCCCGTCGCCGCAACCCTCGCCAAATACCGCGATATCGTCTACCAGACCGCGGAGTTCCTGTCTTCCTTCGCCTGGCTCGACCCCAAACGCGGCGAGTATGTACTGGGGCCGCCTGTGATCCCGGCCCAGGAGAACCATCCGCCTCGGGAGACCTGGAATCCCACCTACGAACTTGCCTACTTCCGCTGGGCGCTGGAAGTCGCCCAACAATGGCGGACTCGCGCCGGATTGACCAGGGAGCCCAAATGGGAGGAAGTGCGCGCCAAACTGGCGCCGTTGCCGGTGAAAGAGGGAGCTTTATCTCGCCCACGAAAACTGTCCGCAGACATTCACAGACCGCAACCGGGACCATCCCTCCATGCTGGCTGCGCTCGGCGTTCTGCCCGGACCTGGTGTCGACCAGGAAACCATGCGCAACACACTCAAGAAGGTCATGACCTCCTGGAAATGGGCGGATACCTGGGGGTGGGATTACCCGATGACAGCGATGACCGCCGCCCGCCTGGGCGAGCCGGGCATCGCGCTGGATGCTCTACTGCTGGAGACGCCCAAGAATCGCTATCTGCCTAATGGGCACAACTACCAGAGACCCGGTTTACATCTGTATCTTCCCGGCAACGGCGGATTGCTCACGGCGATTGCACTGATGGCCACGGGCTGGGAGAACGGCCCCGCTGATCCCGCGCCAGGCTTCCCCCGACAGGGTTGGACCGTCCGCGCGGAAGGATTGAAACGGGTCATCTAACGCCTGGCCCTGAAAAACTGCTCCAGTAGGGCGACACAATCCGCCGCGAGCACACCTTCTACCACTTGCACCCGGTGGTTGAGCAACTCGCTGTCGGCGATGCGAAACTTGCTGCGCACGCCGCCAAACCGCAGATCCCGTCCTCCAAAAACGAGGCGCGCAATGCGGGCATTCACCAGCGCCCCGGCGCACATGGCGCATGGCTCCAAGGTAACGTAAAGCGTTGCATTCTCAAGGCGATAATTGCCGCTATGGCTGGCTGCCTGACGAATGGCCTGGATTTCGGCATGAGCCGTCGGATCGTGCAGGGCGATGGGCCGGTTCCATCCCTCGCCAATCACCACATTTCCGGAGACGATCACGGCTCCGACTGGCACTTCGCCCGCCTCAGCCGCCTGCTGGGCTAGCCCGAAAGCCCGCCTCATCCACTTTTCATCGTCCGATTCTGACCATTTGTCCATGTTCGGTGCCAATTCATCCAATCCTGACGAACCACTTCAGAGAGTTGCCCTTAGAATGGACTGAGCCATGAGATACCTGCCCTTGATTGTAAAAAACTGTCTCAGGAACAGCAGGCGCAGTGTCCTGACCATCATCAGTCTCGCCATTTCGCTGTGCCTGCTGGGCGTCATGATGGCGCTCTATTACGCCCTGTTCCTGGGCGCGCCCGCCAAGTCACAGGCGCGGCGCCTGGTGACCCGGCACAAAGTATCCATCGTCTTCCAGATGCCCATCTACTACCGCGACCAGATCCGGAATGTGAAGGGTGTCGAAGAGGTGGCCATCTGGCAATGGTACGGCGGTGTTTACAAAGACTCGCGCGACCAGCGCAATTTCTTTCCGCGCATCGGCGTGGAAGCCGACAAACTGTTTAAGGTCTATGGTGAGTATTCCATACCGGAAGACCAGAAGAAGGCGTTCATCCAGGACCCGGCCAGTTGCGTTGTCGGCAAGGCCCTGGCAGACCGCTTCGGCTTGAAGGTGGGGGACAAGATCCTCATCAAGGGCGACATCTTTCCCTTCGATCTGGACCTGACCATCCGTGGCATCTACACCTCGTCGGAGACCTCGGACGAGAGCCTCTGGTTCAACTTTAAGTATCTCGAGAACGCCCTGCGCAACTCATCGCGTTTGGCGGCCGGCACCTTCACGATGCTGGCCAATGACCCGGCTGAGGTTCCGCGCATTGCCCGGGAGATCGACGCTCTCTTCGCCAATGCACCCACTCCTACCCACACCGAATCCGAGTATGCGTTCGGCGTCTCGTTCCTCTCGTTCCTCGGCAACATCAAGGTGATCCTGATGAGTATCTGTGGGGCCGTCACCTTTACGATCCTGCTGATCAGCGCCAACACGATGGCCATGAGCGTCCGGGAAAGGGTCCGCGAGGTGGGCGTCCTCAAGACGCTGGGCTTCCAGCAGAGCACCATCCTGGGTCTGATCATGGGTGAGTCAGCACTGATTGCGCTCGTCGGCGGCGCCATTGGTCTGGAGATCGCTCAACTGCTTTGCTACATGATCCGTCAGGGGCCGGCAATCGTCGACCAGACCAAAACGCTCACCCTGCAACCTCCAGTGATTGCCTTGTTGCTGGGCATCGCCATGCTCATCGGCATGGCTAGTGCAATTGTGCCGGCTTGGAATGCGGCGCGAACGAATATCATCGACGCGCTCCGGTTCACCGACTAGGCGGAGAAATAGACCATGGCGATTCCAATCACCTACAACATCCGGAACCTGGCGGTCCGCAAGACCACTACGATGATGACCGCGCTCGGCATCGCGCTGACGGTGGCGGTGCTGCTGGCCGCTTTCTCCCTGGTGGAAGGACTGAGGACCGCGTTCGAGGGCTCCGGCCATCCGCTGAATGTCCTGGTGACTCGTAAAGGCTCTGACTCCGAGCTGAGCTCGAACTACCAGCGGTCCGTTTTCAATGACATGAAGTTCAAGCAGGGCATTGCCAAGGACAGAAAGGGCGATCCCCTGGCTTCCTTGGAAATGGTCACGGTGATCACCCTGGCCAGCGAGGAGTTCCCGGAAGGCACAAACGTGAACGTCCGCGGGGTCACGCCCACCGGCATCGAGATCCGCGAGGATTCGAAGATTGTCGAAGGCCGCTGGTTCACACCCGGCCGCCGGGAGGTCACAGTGGGGAGTTCCGTCGCGAAACGCTATCCGGCGGCGCACCTCGGCGGCAAGTTGAAGTTCGGCCGCGGCGAGTGGGAGGTCGTGGGGGTCTTCGATACCCCCCAGATGGCTCGCAAGTCCGAAATCCTGACAGACCTCAATCAGGCTGCCGGTGATTTTGAACGCACCGAGGTGCTGAGTTCCGCCCTCATCCGCGCAACTGATGAAGTGGCCCGCCAGGCGCTCGTGAACGACCTCAGCTACGACTCGAAATTGAATGTGCAGGCTAAAACGGAGAAGGAATACTACGCGATGCAGACCTCCTCCGGCGATCTCGTGAAATATCTGGGCACATTTGTCGCTCTCATCATGGCCGTCGGTAGCTGCTTCGCGGCTATGAATACGATGTATGCGGCCGTGGCGCGGCGTTCCAAGGAGATCGGCACTCTCCGCATCCTGGGCTTTTCGCGCATTGCCATCATGACCAGTTTTCTGGCTGAGTCCTTGATGCTCGCCACGCTGGGTGGAGTCCTCGGAATCGTCCTGGTCCTGCCCTTGAACGGAATCTCCACCGGGATCGGCAGCAACGTCACCTTCTCCGAGGTTGCATTCCAGTTGAGAGTTTCGCCGGAAATCATGGTGCGAGGACTGATCTTCGCACTGTTCATGGGCGCGGTGGGAGGCCTGTTGCCGGCCTTCAGTGCCGCCCGCAAGCAGATCCTTGTTGCTCTGCGGCAGATCTAGCTTACTTCAGGTTTCATATCAAACACATGGATTCGGAAATCAAAAGTCTACGCATTGATCGTTCGGCGGAAACGCACTCGGGCGGTTCCCGGTGGGCGACCCGCTGGATTCTCATCGGAATCGCACTATTTGTTGTACTGGGTGCGGGCGCCACGGTTTATAAACAACTGAATTTCGCACTCGAGGTGACCACCGCCCGCGCGCAGGCGCAGCAGACAGCCGGCGGCACCAACCAGGCCGTGATCTTGAACGCAACGGGCTACATCATTGCCGCGCACAAGATTCAAGTGGCAGCCAAAGTAGTTGGCAAGGTGGCCTGGATTGGAGTAGAAAAGGGCGACCGCGTGAAGGAGGGGCAGATCATCGTGCGCCTCGAGGACGATGAGTACAAAGCCCAATTGCAGCAGGCCACCGGGCAGTTGATGAACCTGCAGGCCCGGCTCGATGAACTGCAAAACGGCTCACGGCCCGAAGAGATTGCTGCGGCCAAGGCCAACGTGGAGCAGGGTAAGGCCGACCAGGAGAATGCTCGCATCACCCTGGCGCGGACCCGGCAGTTGCAGAGCGAAGGTGTGATGTCGAAGTCGAGCCTCGACGATGCCGTGGCCCGGTACGACTCGGCTGTGGCGCGAGTGAACTCTCTCCAGAAGAACTACGAACTGGTGCACATCGGCCCCCGCAAGGAGCAGATCGATGCCGTGAAGGGCCAGATCGAGCAGGCCAAGGGCGTGGTGGCGTTCATGCAGACTCAGTTGAACAACACGATCATCCGGGCTCCTGTTACCGGCACGATCCTGGAACGAGTCGTGGAGCGAGGCGAGTTCGTGACCACAAGCTTCGTGGGTGACCGCGGTGCCAAAGGCTTCGTCGTTTCGCTGGCGGACCTGAACGACCTGCGCGTGGAACTCGACATCTCACAGAACGATTTCAACAAACTCGGTTCACGCCAGAATGGTGTGATCACGGTGGATGCCTATCCCGACAAGAAGTGGCAGGGCCGGATCGACGAGATCTCGCCGGAAGCGAACCGTCAGAAGGCCACTGTCCAGGTGAAGGTCAAAGTCCTGAACCCGGATGAATTTCTGCGGCCGGAGATGAACGCTTCCGTGGCGTTCCTTTCCGATGAGAAGCCGCAATCGTCTGTTGCGCCGGCTGCCTCCGGCAAGCCGGTGGTCTTCATTCCGCCGTCGACGGTCCGCAACGACCACGTATTCATAGTGGTGGGCGAGAAGGTGGTCGATCGCACAATCAAAACCAGCGGCAACACCCAGCAGGGCCTGCGTGTCGAAGACGGACTCATCGGCGGTGAGGATCTCGTCGTCGATCCGCCCGCCGACCTGAAAGACGGCATGAAAGTTCAAAGGAAAAAGTGAAGGAGCAAAGCCATGAGTGAAGTTGTCATCCAAACCCGCAAGCTGACGAAAGAATACGTCCGCGACGAGTTTCATGTCGTGGCCCTCCGCGATGCCGATATCGAGATCCACCGTGGCGAGTTTGTCGCGCTGATGGGGCCATCAGGCTCCGGCAAGTCCACGCTTCTGCATCTGGCCGCGGCCATGGATCGACCGACGAAGGGTGAGATCGAAGTGCTCGGTTCGAAGCTCAATACGCTCTCCGATGGCGATATCGCCCGCTGGCGCAATCGTCATGTGGGCTTCGTCTTTCAGAGCTTCAACCTGATCCCTGTGTTGACTGCGCTCGAAAACGTCGAACTCCCTCTGAAACTCACGCATCTGAAGAAGGCTGAGCGCATCGCGCACGCCACCACCGCGCTGAAGCTCGTCGGACTGGGCGACCGGCTGGGCCACTATCCCCGCCAGCTCTCGGGCGGCCAGGAGCAGCGTGTGGCCATCGCCCGCGCGATCGTCACCGACCCCGACATCCTGCTCTGCGACGAGCCCACCGGGAACCTCGATTCCAAGTCGGCTTCCGAGGTCCTGGCGCTGCTCTCCACCTTGAACAAAGAGCATGGGAAAACCATCGTCATGGTCACGCACGACCCGCATGCCGCGCACTATGCCTCCAAGGTTCGGTACATTGACAAGGGAGAGCTCCTGACCGAGGGCACCATGCCCGAGGACTGGAAATCCATGTCAGCCTGATGCCTGCGCGCCTAGCCATTCTCTACGAACACCCTGAGTGGTTCCGTCCGCTGTTTGCGGAACTATCCAGGCAGGGCATCCCCTACGAGGAATGGCGCGCCGACGAACTGGTCTTCGATCTCGACGAGCAGGAATTCCCCGATCTCGTCCTGAACCGAATGAGCCCCTCGGCCGCATTTCGTGGCCACGGCCACGGGCAGTTCGCTGTTCGTGACTTTCTCACCCATCTCGAAGCGCGGCGCGTCGCCGTGGTGAACGGCGCCCAGGCCTACGAATACGAAGTTTCGAAGATCCGCCAGCACGACCTCTTCCGCCGCTGTGGAGCCCGCACTCCGCGCACCCGCGCCGTGAACCATCCTGCCGCGCTCCGGCGGGCAGCGGAAGGGCTCAGCTACCCTCTGCTCGTGAAGCCGAATTGCGGTGGAGCCGGCGGCGGGATCCGTCGTGTCGATTCCCAGCACGACCTGGAAACCGGGGAGTTCACCTTTGGCTGCGATCACACCGCGCTGGTCCAGGAGTTCATTCCCACTCGTGATGGTAGTTGTTACCGCATCGAAGTACTTGATGGCGAGGTGTTGTACTGTGTCCGGATCCAACGCGAGGGACAGGGCTTCAACCTGTGTCCCGCCGACGTTTGCCAGTCGGCGGCAAAGCCGGTGTTCACCCGCTGCGAACCGTTGCCGGAAGCGGCCGTGACCGCCCTGGCCGTGGCCCGGCTGGGAAGAATGGACGTCTGCGGCGTCGAGTATATGGTGGATCACCGCAGCGGCGACCCCGTCTTCTACGACCTCAACGCGCTCTCCAATTTCGTGGTGAACCCGGAATCGATAGTTGGCTTCAACCCCACCAAACGGTTCGTCGAGTATCTCACCCGGCGTTTGTATTCGGCCGGCCGGGCCCGCTACTAACTTCTCCGGAAACTCCTGGGCCGTCGTCGCGCATACACTGGATAGCGGTACCCAGTGTCCTCCATGCGCTACCTCCTCTTCCTGCTTCCGCTCACCCTCTGCGGGCAACTCTTTCAGGCCGGGACCGCCCGGCGCGAAATCACACCCAGGGAACCCGTGCCCATGTGGGGCTATGGCTCGCGTCATGACATGCTTTCGGAAGGCGTCCTGGACCCGCTCTACGCCGTGGCGCTGGTTATCCGGACCGGTGACCAGAAACTGGCAATCGTAGGGCTGGACCTGGGCCGTGCTCCGGCGGAAGGGTCGCTGCAGCGCATCCGCCAGCGCGTGAAGCAACAGACGGGGATCGAAAACTCGTTCATCGCCGGTTCGCACACGCATCACGGCCCGGTGATGGAGTTGACCGATAAGGAAGGGCGTGGCAAGGGCCGGTTTGACGCGGCCATCCGCTACTACACCCAGATGGAAGATTCCGTGGTTGAAGCCATTGTCGAGGCCAATTCCAAGCTGGCTCCCGCGCGGATGGCTACGGGTTCCGTACAACTGCCTGGCTTCAATGTGAACCGCCATACCAAGCTGGAACCGAAACCCAGCGACCGCGAATTGGCTGTGCTCCGCATCGACGGGATGGACGGCAAACCCATCGTGATCCTCGCAAATTTCGCGGCGCATCCCACCACTCTGCCCGACAAGACGATGAAGTTCTCGGCCGACTGGGTAGGCCAGATGAAGAACCGGGTCGGCGCACAGGCCGGCGCGCCGGTAATGTTCATGCAGGGCGCCTCCGGAGACCAGTCGGTCAACCGCGAGAAGGGCGGCTACAAGGAGTACGGTGAGGCAATCGGAGCGGAAGTCTGGAAGCTGGCCCAGGGACTTCAGCCCAGGGACGTGGAGAAGCCCGCACTCATCCTGAAGGAGGAGCGCTTCGCCTTCAAGGCCCGAGTGGATCTCTCGAACCCCATGGTCCACGGGATGTACGCGAAGGCGTTCTTTCCCGAGCTGATTACGAACTTTGAGGACGAGTACGTCGGCGGCGTTCAACCCCGCCTCACCGTGGCGCTGCTCAACGGCGACATCGCGTTGGTGGGTGCCAGCGGCGAGTTCTTCTCGAATCACGCCATCCGGCTGAAAGAGCGGGCCCGCGTGAAACAGCTGTTCTTCTTCGGCTACTGCAACGGCTATCACCAGTACTTCCCCACCATCGAAGCGGTGGCAGAAGGCGGCTATGGAGCGGATCCGACCGTATCGCCTGTCGCCGTGGGTGCCGGTGAACAGCTCATGAATACGGCGCTGTTGTGGATCTATCAGATGTTGGGGAGGATCCGGCAGTGAAGCGGCTTCTGGCGTTTGTGTTTGCGCTCACCGCAGCGCAGGGGCTCACCCTGGTCGAGAACGGCAAATCGAAGTACACGATCGTCATCTCGGCACAAGCCTCGCCTTCCGAGCAGAGGGCCGCGCGGGAGCTTCAGCGGTTTGTAGAGGAGATGTCCGGGGCGCGCCTGCCGGTCTCGTCGGATGACAAAGCGGTGCGCGGGCCGATGCTGCTGCTGGGCGACAGTGCGGCATTGCGCAGGGCGGGTGTGCAGGTTCCATTCGAAAAGCTCGGAACGGAAGGGTTTGTGCTACAAGCCGCCGGCAATCATCTGGTCATTGCCGGTGGCCGCCAGCGCGGCACGATGTATGGGACATATACCTTTCTCGATCACCTGGGGTGCCGCTGGTTCACCCGGGAAGTGAGCCGCATCCCGAAACTTCCCACCATTGCGGTGACGCGCTACGCTCAGCCGGAGATCCACAAGCCGGCATTCGAGTATCGCGAGCCATTTTTCTTTGAAGCGTGGGACAAGGACTGGGCTGCCCGCAATCGCACCAACGGCAACCATTCGCAGCTCGACGCCTCGACCGGTGGAAAGCTGCAGTACTACCCTTTCGTCCACTCGTTCTACGAGTTGGTGCCGCCTAAGGAGTACTTCGCCGAACACCCCGAGTACTTCTCCCTCATCGACGGCAAGCGCCGCACGGAGCGGGGGCAACTCTGCCTCACCAACCCGGATGTGCTGCGCGTCGTTATCGCGCGTGTCGAAGCCTGGATCAGGGAGCATCCCGATGCCACCATCTTCTCGGTCTCGCAGAACGACTGGGAGGGCTGGTGCGAGTGCGACAGATGCCGGCGCGTGGAGATGGAAGAGGGCGGTCAGCACTCCGGCCCGTTGCTGCGCTTCGTCAATGCGGTAGCGGAGTCCATCGGCCAACGCCATCCGGACAAGCTCATCGATACGCTGGCCTATTGGTACACCGAGAACCCGCCTCTCAAGGTCCGGCCCGTGAAGAATGTGCGCATTCGATTGTGCCCCATCGGCACCTGTGTCTCTCACAGTTTTGGGCAGTGTCCGCGCAGCGCATACTTCTACAGGAACCTGCAGGCCTGGTCGAAAATCACCAGCCAGCTCTACATCTGGCACTACAACACGAACTTCTCACACTACCCGATGCCGTTTCCCGATTTCGACGAGCTGGCCGCGGACATCCCGCTCTACCGACAGCACGGTGTAGTGGGCCTGTTCATGCAAGGCGCATACGCCGCGGGCGGCGGCGGGGAAGCCTCGGAACTTCGGGCTTACGTTCTGGCGCGCCAGTTGTGGGACTCCTCCACAGACGTCGATCAGACTGTCCAGGAGTTCCTCGAAGGAGTGTACGGGCCTGCCGCCGCGTCCATGCGCGCCTACTTCGACTTGCTTCACGCCGAAGTACGCGGTTCGGGAGGGCGGCACCTGTGGATCTTCAACGTGCCTGACTACTCGGCGGACTTCCAGGCAAAGGCCGCCGAGCTCTTCGCGAAGGCCGAGGCGGCTGCCGGCGATGAGGCCACCCGGCAACGTGTGCGGAAGGCAAAGCTGCCGCTGGAATACTATCGCCTCCTGCGCGATACCGAATTTGACGTGCGAGGCTCGCAATGGGGGCCGGCGGACGTGGCAACCTTGAAGCCGCGTGCCCTCGACCTCTTCGCGCGCATGCGGACCTTCGGGATCCAGAGCATCCACGAGGGGCAGGAACTGGCACGCGATGAGAAACGCTACAACGAAATGACCTCCGTGCCCCTGCTTACAATCGAAAACGGGCAATGGCGCGCCGACATCGTACCCGAGCTCAACGCGCGTGTCGTGCGGCTGATTGACAAGTCGACCGGCCGCGACACCATGCGCCGCTTCCCTCCCGGTGAGGGTGCTTATCCCTTTGTCGGCGGGCAAGTCGCCAGCGTCCACGCCGACTACTACGCCAAAGCCCTCGACGTGACCTGGAAGGTGGACGCTCAATCCGCTGAGCGCCTCATCCTGCTGGGCCAGTGCGCCAATGGCCTGCGCATCCGCCGCGTCTTCGAGCTGAACGCAACGGGCCTGCACACCTCGACGATTGTCGAGAACGCCGGCCCGGCGCCAGTGCCTGCCGCGTTACAGGTGCGAGCTGAATACTCGCCTGGAGACATCGACCAGGCATCGATGTCATTCACCCGGATCAACGGTCAGCGCGTGGAGCAGCGGTTCATCACGCCCGGCCATGAGCCCACGGACAAGTACACCTGGAACGAGGCGGACAAACCGAGCCGCGAATGGAAGTTGCAGCAGGGCGGGGGACTGCCCCTCTTCGTCCGTTTCCAGGACGATCAGATAGGCCGGACCTATCTGAGTTGGACCGCCAAATCACGAGCCGGAGCGCAATTCCTGCTATGGTCGCCGCAGAAGACCCTCAACCCCGGGGAATCACTAAAACTGGAAGCGGACTACGGCGCGGTCCGCCCGTAGTCAAGCCCGTCGTTGCCCGAAACCGGCGCGAGCTGAAAGCCGACAGCTGATAGCTGAAAGCTGATAGCTGATAGCTGTTATCTGCAATCTCCCTCAGTACTGATTAAACTCCGTAGCCCACCGGAAAGCCTCCACAAAGTGGCCGCCCTTCCGGGCAATGATCGTCCGCAGTTCCGCCCGCGCCTTTTCCTTGTCCTCCGGCATCCAATCCGGCCGGTATTTGTGCATCGCCGGCTCCCACTGGCTGACATGCGCCAGGCCTGCTGCTTCCTTCAGTTCTTTCACCGGGTCGATGTTGACCCACATGTTGGCGTCCTTCTCGGTGACGTAGAAGAACATCACCGCGGGCACCTTCCAGGGCTCCAGCCCCTGCTGAAGCCTCTGGTTCGGGAAGTACAAATGGAACTCAGCCGCCCGGATCGCATCGAGCGTGTTCATCGCCGCCATACGGTGATCCGTCTTGTGCCACCGTACGTAGTCAGAACCCGGATCCACGGTCATCACGATGTCGGGCCGGTAGCGCCGGATGACCTCCGTTGCCTGTTCCACCAGACGGCGGCTGTCGACATACTCCAGCAGTCCGTTGTGATGACCCAGCCAAAGCAGATTCTCCTTGGGAATCCCCAGAATCCGGTTCCCCTCTTCCTCTTCCGCCTTGCGAATGCGCGCCAGTCGCTCGCCCGTCATCTCGAGGTCGTAAGAACCCTTGTCATCGTTGGTGTAGATCACGATGCGGATCGTGTTTCCGTTCTTCGCCAGCAGCGCCAGCGTTCCGCCGCAGCAGAACGCATCATCGTCCGGATGCGGCGTAAAGAGCAGGATCGTCTTGCCCTTGATGTCCTCAATCCGCGGTGGCGTCTCCGCCCCCGACGCAATCATGGCTGCCAGCAGCAGGGCGGGGAACAGATTCAGCTTTCTCGTCTGCATATGGGATCTCACCTTTGCGTCGGATTAGACGGAGCGCGGCTCCGGTTGCGCTTCCGCCCGCATCCAGGAGATCAGGATAGCGAAGACGACAAATAGGGGGATCATCGTCATCGGCTCTGGCCGCAATGGCGGTTGCAGGTATCGAAACGAGTTAACGATGGCGGTCCATGTCAGCAGCAGGAACATGGTCCGCGCCCGGGCATAGCGTGCCACCAGCACGGCCACAAGGATCGTCGTGATCACCAGAAACACCCAGATTGCTGCCTGTGGAGCCCACTTTAACTGGTCGTGCAGATCCCAGGTGAATGCTGCGTAGGTCGTTGTGATCGCGGTTTGCCAGGCGAGGGTCCTGGAGTACAAAACCAGTGCGGCCAACACTGCGCCCGCCACCGTATAGCTGAACCGCACCTGCAGTTCCTCGCCCACGTACACAGCCAGTCCGATGGCGACCCCGGCGCTCACAATTGCGGCCCAGGCCGGACTCGCCGCCTCCGGTTGCGAGCCCTCCCGGGTCAGATCCTTCCGCAGGCGCCACGCACACCAGGAGTAAGAGACACCCAGGATGGCTCCGAACGAGAGCTCCATCGCCTTCCACCAGCCCAATGGCATTTCAAACCAGATACCTTTGCCCCACGGCTGCAGTGATGCCCCAAACGCAAATCCGAGCCCGCCACCCAGGCACCCGAACAAGGCAAACCACGCCGGCACACGCGCCCTCAGCACGCCCAGCAGGCACAAACCGCCCACACACAGCCCCGCCCACATCTCTTCCCTCGGCTTCTCCAGCCGGTTCGAGAAATACATCAGCTTGGGGTGGTCGATGAACATCCATCCGGCCCAGGTCCCGAGCACCATGGCGGCCAGGGCAACCAGAATCCGCCGGTTTGGTAGTTTGTCACGGTCCAGTCCAATTCCGATGAACGCCCCGCCGAGAAGACCCCAAGCCGCGCCTTTCAAGGCGAAACCCAGAATGGCCCACCAGAAGGTCTCGGGATGCAGGCTGAGGCCCACGGTCTGTCCGTAGGTCTCCTGGCCGCCAAAGCCCACGCCCACCGCACCAAGCGCCGCAATCAGGCCCGCGTCGGACTCCCGGCCCAGGAAGAAACACAACGCCAGACCGATCATCGCGCCAGGGATCATCGCCCCCAGTGAGCCGCCACCGATCGAGCCGCGCAGCCCCCAGCCCAGCGACATCGTGACAGCGCAAAACAGACACCAGAACCAGGCAGGTCGTGTACTCAGTTGCATAGTCTGACCTGAACCAGAATAGTGCAGCTGCACGACCGTGTGGGGATAATTCGTTACCAGACGAAACAAAAAAGAGCGCCGGCCGACGGTGGTCCCGTCATGGCCGGCGCCCTTCGGAGAAATAAGCCCGCGCGGAGCAGGGGGTAAAGGTGGCCGCGCGGGCTGTTCAGCCTGCGAACGCGATCTAGAAGCCGAGCCGGAGCCCGAAACGGATCTGGCGTTCGCCGAACGAACTGGAGATCACACCAAACGAAGCCGGGCTGCTCACGCTGGTGCCCGGTCCATTGAAGTGCGAGGTATTCGGCAGGTTGTAGAACTCGGCACGGAAGTCCGTGTTGATCCGCTCTGTGATCTGGAACTTGCGGTTGATCATCAGGTCGGTGTTCCACACACCCGGATTGCGCAGCAGGTTACGGCCGGAGGTGCCGAAGGTGGCTGCCGCGGTGACAGGAGCGAAAGCAGTGACATCAAACCAGGTGGCGCCCGGCCCGATCCCGTGCGGATAGGCAACGGTCGTATTGATCTGATTCGCCGTCTGCGTGTTGTTCGGTGCGTTCAGCGAGCTGCCGGAAGCGCCCACCGTGAAGGGAGTGCCCGTGTAGGCGGACATCACTCCGTTCACCGCCCAGCCGCCGATGATCTGCGAGATCAGGCCCTGGTTGGCGAACTGCTTGCCCTTGCCCACCGGTAGTTCGTAAACCCAACCCATCTGGAACACCTGTGTGCGGTCATAGCCCGCCACGGCGCGGTTCCGCCGGAACACCGGAGCGTAGTTCCAGCCCACGGCGGCCCATCCGTCGTCGTCAGTCATGTTGATGGCCTTCGACCACGTATAGGCGCCCTGCAGCATCAGTCCCTTCGAAAACTGCTTGCGGAGGCTCGTCTGCAGCGAGTGATAGTTGGCGCTCAGATAACCGTCCCACATGTTGGTGGCGGCGGTGCGTCCGAAGAGCTGGTAGTAAGGCTGGCTGGCCTGGCCGCCGCCCGGAACGCCCGAGTTGATGTCGTAGTCAGCCAGCATGTGCGTGCTCTCGGTGCCCACATAGGCCACGGAGACGATGGCATCCTGCGGCAGCTTACGCTCAATCGTGAAGTTCCAGCTCTGCGTGTAGCCGCGGTGGATCTGGCCGGCGTACGGGCTGCGCATGTCTGCGACGCCCGGCAGCGTGACAATGCCGGTCGAGAGATCCGGGCCGACAACCGGCGGAACTCCGCTGGCCAGCGAACCCGCCGAAGCGTATCCGTTCGGAGCCTGGAAGTTGAAGTTCACCGTCAGCGGGTAGAACCCGCGCAACGGCCGAGAGAACGGCAGCGGATCGAAATTGATGCCGTAGCCGGTGCGGATCACCGTCTTGTCGTCCAGGCGGTACGCCAGTCCGACCTTCGGGGCAAACAGCTTGTGGCTCACCGTGACGCCGACGTCATTCGGAACCCCGCCGCGGCCGCCCAGGTAGACGAGATTGGTCGCCGGATCCAGCCGCTCGATGCCCTTGTCATGGGCGCGCGTCATCAGCGGGTAGAGCTCATAGCGCAAGCCCAGCGACAGGGTCAGCTTCTGGTTGATCTGCCAGCGGTCCTGCGCATACCAGCCAAACTGCCATTCGCGAGGGGTCATCAGGATGTACTGCAGGCTCTTCTGAATGTTGTCCGTCGCGCCCAGCAGGAATTCCGCATAGGAGTTGAAGTTGTCCGGGCTCGCGCCGCCGGCGATCGCCGTCGGGCCGCCGTTGAAGGAGAACGAACCGCGCGGGCCCGCGCCCAGTTCCGGCTGGTAGTGGGTCATGCGATGGTTCACGCCGTCGAAGCCGAAGCGCAGGATGTGCGCGCCCTTCGTCCACGTCAGGTTGTGGCTCATCGTGTACGACTCTTCCGTACGGAACGCGGGCATCCAGTTCGGTACGCCGAATCCCTGGTAGCCGCTGATGGCGATATTCGGGAAGCCCTTCTGCGCCAACTCCGGCCCGCCCAGGCCGGGGATGCCGAGTGTCGTGGAGAAGTCCTTGCCGTAGTCCGTACCCTTCACCGTCTGGTCCATGCGCTGGTAGCCGATCACGCCGTCCAGCAGAAGAGTGGGCGAAAAGGTGTAGGTGTGGCCAATCGACATGTTCATCACGCGGGTGTCGCCCGTGCCGGGGTCGGAGCCGGGCGACGGCCCAATTCCGTCTCCAAACAGGCCATGCCCGCCGGAGAGCGCCTTCATGATGCCGTAGTGGCCAAAGATCTGGTGCTTGTCGTTGCGCGTCCAGTTGATCTTTCCGTCGTTATAGTCGCGGTTGAACAAAGGAACTTGCGATCCGAACCAGTTGTTCAATGCACCGGAAGAAGTGGGGCTCGGATAGTAGGCCTGGATCAGATTCGCGATCGGGCTGATCCGGTTCGCGGGGATCACATTGCCCGCGAACGGGGTGCGCCCGCTTCCATCGGACTTGCCGGTGGCCGGATCATAGATCGTCGTGCCGACAGCGGAGAAGTTTCCGTTGCGGATGTCGGCCGTGGGTACTGAGAAGGTCCCCACCGCGCCCTGCCGTTGCCGGGTACCGTCGAAGCTATAGAAGAAGAACAGCTTGTTCTTCTTGATCGGCCCGCCGATGGTGCCGCCATAGTTGTTGTAAATGCTCAGCGGCTTGTCGACGCCTGCCGCCTGGAAGTAATTCCGGGCCTTCAGGTGCTGGTCGTCGTGGTATTCAAACGCACTGCCGTGAAACTGGTTGGTGCCCGACTTGGTGATCAGCGTGATCGAGGCGCCGCCCGCCATGCCCTGCTCGGCGTCGCCGGCGGAAGTCGTGACGTTTACCGTGTCCACCATCTCGGCCGGCATCACATAGCCGGTGTGGTGCGGCAGCCACAGGTTGACGCTGCTGGCGCCGTCGATACGGGTCATGTTGTTGTTGGCATTGGTGCCGTTGATGTTGGTGCGCAATGAGCGCCCCGGCGTGTCGGTCACCGAATTCTGGAGCGACGCCGGCGTGGCGCCCGGCACCAGGTTGATGAGCGACTGGTAGTTCCTGTAGCCGGTAAGCGGCAGCGAGGAAACCTGCTTGGAGTTCAATTCCGTGTGCGTGTCGGCTTTATCCGTCTGCAGTGACGTGGCGGAAGCCTCCACCGTAATCTGCTCCGTCGTGGAGCCGACTTCCATCGTCACGTCGCTGCGCGTTATGGTGTTCGCGGTAACCGTGACGTCCGTGCGCGTATATGGGCGGAAGCCCTGGGCCGAAATCTTCAGATCGTAGCTGCCTGGCACGATATTGGGGACGGTGAAGCGGCCGCCCTCATCCGATTTGGCTTCGTAGACTTGACCTGTTCCCTTGTTGGTTAGCGTGACGCTGGCGCCCGGCATGGCCGAGCTTGAGGAGTCCTGCACCAGTCCCACCACAGACCCATACAGAACCTGACCGTCCGCCGTGAACGGGCTGACGGCAAACAAAATACACAAACAAATCAAAGCTAGCGCTTTGCTGTTTATATTCACGAGACAACCTCACTTGTTGTGTGTCTTTGGATTTCGAGCACTGTCCGCGTCCGGCTCCGGATGGCTGCGCCCCCGAAAAACCGGATGGCAGACCCTGATGAAGAGGAGGAGTAAGTGTCCCGGCGTACCGTTGGCAGGAGAGACGCCTGGCAACCCGGAGTGCACGCCATGCTCCAGTGCACGGCGCGCGGAATCACGCCTGTGGCGAGACTCGGTCTACTCCACTCCCTGCATGTACCCCTGCCTGATGGAAGCAAGTCTTCCACCTCCATGGGGCGAGTCTAGGCGTCTCGGCAGGGGTGCCGGAAGTCAGAACCTGTTGCAACGCGGTTCCTATTTCGTTGCAACACGTTTCGATGGCGTTACTCAACACATAATAAATGCTTTGTCGGTTTCGTCGACGCGGCGTTACGTGCTCTGTGAGTGTTCTTTTCGACGATAAACAATGCGCAGTTTCGGGTCCAGTGGAGCCCCTCCACGGATGCGGAATTCAAAGAGAGCCTCGAATGACGGGACCGGTTTGCCAGGCGTCACGCTCAGCTTCTGAAGAATCTCTCCCAGGATAGTTGGGTTGCACACGGCGGCCGCCGCCCCCTCCGTGCCCAACGTTCTGATTCCCGCGAGAACCAGGATTCGCTTATCCGGTGTCACGCCCCGCGTGAGTGCCACAATCGCGTACTCAGTTCCGTTCTCTCCGTCTTCGCTCGCGGCGTAATAGCGCGCCTCATCCGTTCCCGGCTGTTCATTCTGCACAGCGCCATGAAACGCCGCTGGTCCCTGCGATTCCGGCTTCAGGTTGAACTTTTCCAGCTTCGGCAGTTGCGCCATCGCCTGGTTCTGCTCCTGGCCGCCCACAAAGATCAGATCGCTCGACTCCGCGTCATCCCAGGTGAAAAGCTGCGCCCTCTTGACCCGTGCATCCACCCCGAGCCTGTTCAATTGGCGGGAGATATCCCTGACTGCCATCACCTCGCCCGAACCCGTGTACAAATCGTTGACAGGTCCATCGGCGGGCCGCGCAAACGCTGGCAGTTTTAGCCCCGTAGCCGTCGTCCCGTGGAACGCCGGATTCGAGAACACAACGATGGGAGGATCCGGCTCAAGAAACTCGTGCCAGAAGGTGGTGAGTTGCCAGGGGACCTCGGGCTGCATGCTACGGCGGCCGAACCAGAAACCGCCCGCGGATCCGGCGACAGCTGCCAGCGCCGCCGCCAATACCGTGCGTCGCGACGGCGACGCGGGCGACTCCACCGCGCTCTGCTCGCCGTGACCGTTCCCATTTCCATTGCCGTTGTAGTGCCCATTGTGCCGGTAGCTGCCCGACACGACATAAGCCCCTTTCGGAATGGTGATAATGACCGGATCCGCTACACCTTCCTGTGTGTAATACTCTGCGAGTTTGCTGCGTAAACGGCTGGCAACCACCCGCACCGTCGAATCGCTGCGCGGGTCGTAGTCATCCCCGCGGCCTAGCGCATTCGTGGCGATCTCGAATTCCTTCACCGGCTTACCTGGCTTCTCTACCCCGTGCGTGGCCAGGTAGAGGAGGACATTTCGCATCGGATCGGACGTCGAGAAACCCGGGTCGGCCAGGATTCGCTTGACTTGGGTTAAAACCTCTTCAGGAGCCGGACCGTCCATAGTCAGTTTTGACGCTGGAGTTCGATGCACGGTAACAGCAATCGCGGCGGGACGGAAACGGCGCTGGTCCGCCCGATGGGACGCAACGCCGTTGATTACTATCAGTTAGCCAAAAACTGGCTGCTCGATTAGCTCCAATTAGCCATTCGTTTGAGTGCGAATACAGGCACCGGACGGTCTCTCCGCTCGTGCTTTAGTGCCGGAAATGCCTGACACCTGTAAACACCATCGCGATGCCCAGCCGGTCCGCCGCCGCCACCACATCGGCATCCTTGACAGATCCGCCAGGCTGGATGACAGCCGTAGCGCCATTCGCCACTGCGCCCTCCAGACCGTCCGGGAACGGGAAGAATGCGTCGGAAGCCACGACGCTGCCGGCCAGGGGCAGCACGGACTTGCGGGCGCCAATCTCCACCGAGAACACCCGGCTCATCTGCCCCGCACCGGAACTCAGCAACTGCCCGGCATGTGCATACACGATCGCGTTCGATTTCACGTGCTTACAGACCTTCCAGCCGAACTTCAAGGCCACCCATTCAGCTTCGGTTGGTTGCCGCTGCGTCACGACTTTCGCCGTGGCTGCATCAAACGTGGCCAGATCCGGTGATTGCGTGAGGAATCCACCCGTGATCGACTTCACCACGAGCTCGTCAGGTACTCCGCCTTCCACCGTCACCAGGCGCAGATTCTTCTTCGCCGTCAGGATGGCCAGTGCCTTCGTCATAACCCCGGCGCTGCAATGGCTTCCACGAACAGCTTCGATACTTCCAGCGCCGTCTCTTCAGGTGCTGTTCGGATTCTATCGTGTTTCCCTATTAACCTT
>JASGIE010000056.1:0-39234 GCA_049841055.1 Paludibaculum sp.
GCCTCATGGGCGCCGACGTTCTGCTCACCACTCGTCTCAGTCCGGAGCCCGGCTTCGTCATGGCCGACCCCACCCAGCTTCACCAGGTCCTGATGAATCTCCTCGTCAACGCCCGCGACAGCATGCCCGACGGTGGAGAGGTCGTGATCGAAACCAGAATCGTCGAGATCGGCGAGACAGTTGCCGCATGCGGGCCCGGCTGTCCGTAGGCCCCTACGTCTGCCTGGAAGTCACCGACACCGGCATCGGCATGAGCGAAGAGGTGAAACAGCACCTCTTCGAGCCCTTTTCTACCACCAAGGTGCCGGTAGGCACCGGCCTCGGGCTCGCCACGATTCTCAGCATCGTTCAGAAATGCGGTGGCGGCGTCGAAGTCACCAGCGAAGTGGGCCGCGGCAGCAGCTTCCAGATCTACCTGCCTCGCGTCGATTCCGGCCTGGCGGTCCACTTGGTGCCCCGGGTTCCACCAGTGAGCCGCGCGGCTCGAAACCATCTTGGTCGTCGATGACCAGGACCCCGTCCGCCTGTCTGGTCATCTCCATTCTCAAGGCACGGGGTGTCCCAGTTGTTCAGGCGCCCGGCGGCCCGGCTGTGCTGGCCCTTGCCGAAGGCTACTCCAGTCATCATCTCATCGCTTATGCATGAGTCATGCCCCAGATGAGCGGCCGGACCCTGGCCCACACCCTCACTGCCGCCGGCCCGGCCTCAGGTTTCTATTTATGTCCGGCTACTCTGACAGTTCGGTTGAGGACCAGGGGTAGCGTGACCGGTCTGGAGCACCTGGTCAGCCATTCACCGTGGTGGCTCCTGGTTGAGAAGGTGCATGCTGTCCTCGGTGCCTGACACCATCCGGATGGACTGCTGCCATGAACCCACGAAGGCGCATACAACTTCACACAAAACCGCAACCAACCACCACCGTCAGGGAGTGGTCCCGCCAACCGCGCACGTCAGTAAGCGGTGTCCTGTTCAACCCACTCCCTCCAGAGAGTCCTCAAGGCCCCTGCTGGCTGCAAACCGCATGAAAACTCCATCGGCCGGCCACTAGGCCATCCTCAGGTCCTTGTGGTCCACCCCCAGGTTGATCATGCGTAGCTCAACACAGTCATCTCTATGCCCCGCCCCTAACAGAGCAGGCCGAGATCAACCGCAAGACGGTTCCTAGCTCCGGGTTATCCAGACACGTCCAGCGCCCACCGCGCCGGCGGCCAGCGAACTCAAACCACCCGGTACCGCAGTTGATTCCGCGGCTATCGGTAAACTCAACCATCACCTCACCGTTGGATGTGCCTGCGCGTGCCTGTCCGGCGTGGCCGGCAACCCCTGCGCCGTTGGTGCCAGCGGCGCGATTCCGGCATCCATCGTAGTCAATCCCCACCGCCCCTGTCCAAGCTTCCTGGGGCCGGATCTCGTCGTCGGAAGCTCCGCCCAGCTTCGGCCGCCCAACAACTCGAGACTGCTCCTCGCTCTCGGCCCCAGGCTCTCCAGGACGCTCCGCTCATCGTCCCTCTGCCAGGCGCCGAGGAACTACGGACATGATGCTCGGCCATAGACACCACTACACGGGAAATCGCAGTCCCGGTGATCCAGAGCTCGAAACCATTCCATGCAAATCCAAAGACGCGGCCATCGCATCATCCAAACCCAGGCCAGCCCCGCCGCCGTGCGGCGGCTCCGCCAGTTTTCCGGATACGTGGTGCCGCGGCTGCCCGCAGAATCTTTGCATAGGCGAGAACCACCCAGTCCCCATTTGTGGTGAATTCAAGGCATGTCCCGCCTTATCTGAGCCCAGCGCTCGCTCCACGTCATGCAGATACCGGTCACCTTGGCCGGCCATGGACTCGACCAGTGAAGCCACAACGCCGCCCGGAGGAACACGGGCTCATCCCCCATCTGGTCGGCGACGCTCGGATCTGCTAGCTGTTGGAAGAGGTCCGCCCCATCAGGCGTACCTGCTTGCCCCCATGCCATACCCGCCACCAAGCTTGGGGAAATGCCGCAATAAAAACACACTTAACCGACAACATCACCGTTCTTTTGAACCCAGCCTGCCCCTCGCATGGAGCAGGAGCCAGCTGTGATGCACGCCTGGTGCAAGGGCGGCCGGCCCCTAATCCTTCACATTCAGCTTCCGGAGCATGGGAACCGATCGCTGCAGAATCGCTTCACCTCCCCCGGCAGCGCGGCGTCCGGAGCAAACAGCGTCTGCAGAATGATCAACTGCGTCGCGTTCTTCTGCTCGAGATAGCGCATGGACAGCAGGTTGGCTCCAACGCGCGCCTCTCCGCCCTGTGCGTCCAGGTGGCCGGGCGCACCCAGGGCATGACCCATCGACGGATCGGCCCACATCCGGATCAGTTGGCTGGCCAGGTTCTCCACCTGGGCCGGACCCAGTTCATCCAGCGCGCGCTGCGCCAGGAAACGTGGGAATCCGGAGCCTGCAGTTCGGCTGCCTCCGCCGACCCCGGTACCGTCAGTGCCTTCCCCAGCCACAGGTAAGCATGTTGAGGATGCCCGGATACGGTCCCGGAAACACACGGCACGCCACCACGTCTTTCGGCAAGTTGATGGGCCAATTGATCGTGTAGCCCCAGTTACCGTAGCGTCCGTGGGGTTGCCTGGATCCTTGTCGCCCAGAACCGTCTCCAGCCGCACCGCATGCTTGTGGCGGCTGTCGGGGCCCGGCAGGAACTTCGGTCATCGGCGATCGCCCCTGGCCGCTGCTCATCACCATCGAGTCATCCACCTTGTAGGTGACACCATGTTGCTCGCGCGCTCCCAGATCCTGTATCGAATATCCCGCCGGCGTCGACTACAAAGATTTCTTTGCGTTTCGGATTGAGCCGCCGTGTACCTTCGAGCCGTTCTCCAACACGACAAGACCGCGGTACTCCGATGCCACGGTGAGCCCGTTGCCCCGTGCCGTTTGCCCGGCAACTTCCTGATCGTCCCAATCCTCGTTCCAGCGCCGTACCCTCCCACGCATCCGCAATGTGGTTGCCGTCATCGTCCCTCGGAATCGTCAGCACATACGTATTGGTGGGTCTGTAGATCGCTTTCAAGAACAACTTCGGAGCGCTCGCCTTGAGATGGCCCGAGGCTCCAAAATCCTTGGCCTGCACGTAGACCGTCGCCTCCGTGACGTCATCGTCCGTGTACGCGCGCTTGCCTTCCACGACAATACCGTCGGGTTGCTTGTCGGCGAAGCGCAGGTCGTCCTTCTCGCCAGCCCCGCGTGGGAAGTTTCCGCAGACGCCCGTATGCCGCGTTCACATCCTCCAGTTGGAATTCGATGCGCGCGCTGCGTGCCGTGCCTTTGCCCGCCTTGGGCTGAATGCGGACCGTTACCGCGAGTGGCTCGTCTCGCGGGAACTCGGCAGCACCCGTCATGTCTTTCGCCTCCGGCGCCGGCAGCCACGATCCATAACCGCTGCCCGGCTCGAAGATCATCTCCTCCTCCACCGCGACCTTCGCGTTGAGCGTGGCTTTGGCGAATCCGGTGCACCCGTTATCGCCCGGATCCAGCTTCAACGTGAGCATCTTCGTCACCGAGCCGAAATTCGCCAGGTCTTTTTCCGTACTCTCGAACGCACCCGGCGAAAATGTCTGTGCCGCGCACATGTGAATGCACTGCTGGCACTCCTCCGAACTCGGCGTCGGCGAGGCAGCCGAGAACTCCAGCGTGGCCCCGCTCTCATTCCTGGTGAGCATGACGGACGACCGGCGATTGTGCTCCGACACGCCCTCCAGCCGCGTGCTAGCCGTCTCGGAACCATCGCGTCCGCTGGACGTTGCATGCATGTCCGACAGAAAGTACTCGCGCATCGTGCCCGGCGCCAGTGCGGCCACATTGTAGCCCCCTCCCGCCCCAGCGAGCGATAGCTGGCCTGGAAGTGATGCTCCTCGCTATGCTTGCCTCCATCGCTCGTCATTTGGCTGTCCACCGGAAATGGTGACAGGTCCGGCCCGTTTGCGCGGCGCCATGCGCGGCAAAAGCCACAAGCAGCAGGAACATCCTACAGCGCATCAAGATCGATCCTCCGGTAGTATGGGATCTCTATATCACAAAAGAAACGGAGTAGCCCCCGCCAAAGTCGTACGTAGTGTCGACCTGGACCTTAAGCCGCAGCTTCGAACCGGCGAGATCATAGACCCACAGGCTGCCTGTCGAGACGGCATTCACTCCCCCGGGGGCGTCCACCAGCAACTCCGGTTCCCCGTCACCCGTGACATCGACAAAGATGGCCCGGTCGATTGTCAAATTGGGTCCCTCCAGGTAGGCAACTGACGATTTCCATTGCCCGTGTTCCTGAGTCAATAGGGCCACCTTCCCCATGAACTGGCATTGGTTGCAATGGTCAATATCCGGAAAGGTGTAAGTCATCAGCAGCGCATATTCGCGGACCAGCCGTAAGTCTTCGGCCCGGTGACCACTTCCACCTCGATGAACTGGTGCGAGCCTGGAGGCCCCTCATCCAGATCCCAGGTAGCCACTGTCAACTCTTCGCGCACTGGTGGCCCGATCACTTAAAAGAGTCCGCGGCGGAGGGCAATTGACGCCCCCGAGCGGATTCAACAGGCCGCGGTTCACAAGCGCTTGTTAGGCAGTCGCCGGACGTTGGCTTTAGGGCAAACCCGCCTGTATCAGATCCTCCAGCAGGTTGGGATCCAACCCATCCGTAGCCATCGCCCGTGCTGCCGTCACCATCCCGGCCCGAATGGCCGCCACTAATTCCAGTCGCATTCCGACGAAGATCGTCGGCCATTTATCCGGTGTTGTCGAGCACGGCCCCTCCCACTCTCACGGCCGGAAGAGGAAACCCTGGGGAGTGGGCAAACCGCGGCCCGAAAGGAAGCGAGCAGCAGTTCCCACCCCGCAACGCTCGACCACTCGATTCCAGTCCCCAAGGCGCGCGCTAGCGCTCTCCATCCGCGAGGATTCGTGGGGTGGGCTTCAGCCTGCAAAGGGCTTCAGCCCGCCTTTCCCATCCGGAGCGATCCACTCTGGCCCAGTACGGCCACCAACCCCCACAAGCAGGCCCCCAAGCCCCTGCGAACCGCCAGTCCAGATAAAACCGCAACGAACCACGACCGTGAGGGAGTGGTCCCCCTGCGAACCGCGCACGTCAGGGTCTGTGAAATAATCCCACTTCGCGAAAACGGGTAAAAATGCACGCGAGAATGGCATCGCCTGAGGCTCTAGAAGCGATCGCAGCGGGTCGCCTAATGGTTTGCGTACCCCCCTCCGGGGTCCCGGGTTGAGCGTTTTGGATTATTTCACACACCCGTCAGTAAGCGGGCACCCGTCTCACCCGTGTCTTCAACGGAGTCCGGCACAGCCCTGCGGACCGCAGAACCGCACGAAAGCCCCATCGGCCGGCCAAAGGTAAGGTGGACCCCCAGGTCTGCGGTCGACCCCCAGGTCGACCACGCGGAACCGCACAGTCACCCGACCGCCCTGACTTTCAACGGAGCCACCCCCACATCTTCATCACGCCAGCCCGAGATCACCCGCAAAACGACTCCGCGATCCGGTCAATCCACAACGAACGCCCCCCACCAACCCAATCGGCGGTATTCCGAAAACGTCAACTCCCCTGGGCCGGAGCGAGCCCACCCTGATCTCAACTACTCTTCCCGCAGCGTCGACATCGGATTCGTAGCCGCCGCCCGCCGCGCCGGCACCAGGCCCGCCAGCAGACCCGTGACCGCTAGCATGCCCGCGGCGGTCGCCAGCGTCGCCGGATCGTTCGGCTTCACCCCATAGATCAGCGATTCCACAACATGGGCCGACGAATACGCCGCCACACCGCCCGCCACCACGCCCGCCGCAATCATCCACACAACGTCGCGCAGCACCAGACCCACGACATGCCCGGGGCGCGCGCCAAGCGCGATGCGGATGCCAATCTCACCCCGGCGCCGGTTCACCGTGTACGCCAGCATGCCGTACAGCCCGATCGACGCCAGCAGCAGCGCCAACACACCGAAGAAGCCGGAGAGCAGCGCCAGGCTGCGTTCCTGCACCAGCGAATCCGCAATCTGCGCCGCAAACGTCCGATAGGTCACGAATGCATTCGGGTTCACGCGTTGAAGGGAACGTGTGATCTGAGGCGCCAACGCCGCCGAGTTCCCCGCCGCGGCCCGCACCACAAACGTCGCCCAGATGCGCTGCGCGTCCTGTGTCTGCGCCAGGTACATCGTGGGAGGAATCGGCTCGCGCATCGTGCCATATCGCGCGTCCTTCACCACCCCAATCACTTCCGAATACAGGATCGAGGTGCCACCCCCGCGCTGGCCCACCCGCAGGCCCAGCGGGTTGCGCCCTTGTGTGAACCGCTTGACCCACGTCTCGTTCACGATCGCCGACTTCGGGGAGGTCGACGTCTCTCTCTGATCGAAGTCCCGCCCCAGCAGCAGCGGCGTGCCCAACGTCGCGAAATACCCGGGACTCACCGAGTTGAAAAAGCTCGTGGCGTCGTCCTGCTTGTTTGGCTTGAACCCGTCCACGAAGATTTCATTGTTCCAGTAGCTTCCGCTCACCGGAGTCTGCGAAGCCGCCGCCGCCAACGCGACACCGGGCACCCTCCGCAACTCCTCCAGCATGTTGTCGAACATCTGTCCCCGTCGGTCCACCGGAATCTCCACCCTGCGCGTATCGACCTGGGCCAGCAACACGTTCTCCTGCTGGAAGCCCGCATCCTGGGCCACCAACCCGGTAAACGTCCGGACAAACAGCAGCGCCCCGAAGACCAGCACCACCGAAAGCGCCACTTGCACACTGACCAGCACCTGACCCAGCCGGACTCGCGAACTGCCCGCCAATCCGCGGCCCGTCTGCTTCATCACATCGGCCGCGTCCAGGTCGGTGGATCGGAATGCCGGAGCGACCCCGAACAACAAGCCCGTGAGCACCGCGATCCCCGCGGTGAAGGCCAGCACGCGCCAGTCCGGAGCCAGCTCCAGGCGGAATGGCGTAGTCTCCGGCGAGAGTTGGTGTACCAGCAGGCGCGATGCCCAGGCCGCGAACAGCGCCCCCAGCAAGGTGCCCATCGCCGACAACAGCAGGCTCTCGGTCAGCATCTGCCGCACCAGCCGGGCGCGCCCTGCCCCGACCGCCATACGCACCGACATCTCCCGAGTCCGCGCCGTTGCTCGCGCCAGCAGCAGGTTGGCGATGTTCGCGCAAGCCAGCAGTAAAACCAGGCCCACCAGGCCCAGCAGCGTAAGCAACGCGCTGCCATACTGCGTTTTCAGTTGCGACATGCCTGCGCCGCCGGGCGTGAGAATGAGGCCGCGGCTCAGGTGGCGCTGCTGCAGCTCTGGCCGCTGATCCGGCGGCACGGTGCCCTTCTTGATTTCGGGAAGCAATGCCTGCAAAGCGGCCGACGCCTGCTGCAGCGATTGACCTGGCTTCAACCGCCCATAGATCCGCAGCCACCAGCTGCTGCGCCGGTCCAGTGACGACGTGGCCCCGCTGATCAGCGCCTCCGAGCACAACGGCACGGCAATCTCAAACGGCCGCCCCACGTCCATGCCCGTAAAGCCGCGCTGGGTGACCCCCACGATCGTGAACGGTTTGGCATCCAGCGTCAGGTGCTGCCCGATCACGCCTGGCGATCCGCCAAACCGATTCTTCCAGGCGTCGTAACTAATGACGGCGGTTCCCGTGCAGCCTCGCCGGTCATCTTCAGGAGTGAGCAACCGCCCGGCCGCCGGCCTCACCCCGAGCACGGAGAAGTAACCTCCGCTCACATACTGCGCATCGATGAAGCGCGTCTCCCCACCCGTCGACAGATTGAAGCGCCGCGTAGCCCAGGCGAGCGTACCGTCCAGGAACCTCTGGTTGTCGCGAAGGAACTCCCAGATCGGATTCGTCATCGACCACGAGCGCTCGGTCTGCTTCAACTGCACCAGTTGGTCGGGCTGCCGCACCGGCAAACTCTGCAGCATCACCGCGTTGACAATCGTGAAGATGGCGGTGTTCGCGCCCGTCCCCAGCGCGAGCGACAAGACGGCCACCACACTAAAAAGCGGCGCCTTCCGAAGCGACCGCGCACCGTACACGAGGTCCTGCCGAATGGTCCCAAGCCACTGCTGCATAACCAATTCTACTGATGATTCCCGTTGAGGTTACCGCTTGGCCACGCGGAATCAGTCGGCAGGAGAAAGGAACACCGCGCCGTGAACACCGTGCACCTTCCAAACCGGCCTCGTGCACGAACGGACATTCCACCTCCGGCCGGACCGGCGGCCCCAATTGCCGCCACAGGCAGGCCAGAGGTGGCGGAACGTTCCGTCGTCAAGTCGTTTGGATGCCCCGGAGCCCGACTTGTTTCACCCCCGGCCTTCCGTCACCCGTGAGGCACGCATCTGCCGTACTGAAGGCAAACCTCAGCCACATGTGGGGTGGGCTTCAGCCTGCAGAGGGCTTCAGCCCTCCTCTTCGGCGGATCTTTGCCCGCCGGCCCGTCAGGCCTCAAAACCTCGCCCGAATCAGAACCTGCTGCCGTCGAGTCGCTAGCTACCCGAGCGGAAACACCATGGCGGTCAATCCATCGAGCCAGTCTCGCTGTCACACCGACAGTCCCGGAACGTCAGTGACGGGCGAAACGACGATCCGGCAATCCTCTGGCGCCAGCGCGGCAGCCCAGCCGGCGGACTTCGCTCCTCGGAGCGATCGAAGCCCAATCCGGAAGGGACCTGGAAGCAGGGCACAAGCGCAACTCGCCAGCCGCGCAACCTGGTTGCCAGGACGCTTCGAACTCGGAACTGGACCCCCGCCAGAATGAGCGCGAATTCATTTGCGTGAAGGTAGATTGTGGACTGGTTTCTCCTTATTCCGGGCGCCCGCTGAGTTGGCGGGAGCGCGATGGAGGTTATCAACGCTTGGATGCCGGAGTATCGCCGGTGGAGGCGTCTCTCCATGCTGAGAGTCATTATTCTCACCGTTTGCCTTGCCATGGTCGAAATCAACGCCGGTGCGCAAAGTCCCGCGTATGTTTTGCATGGAGTGGATTTCAGCCCGTATATGACTGGACAGAATCCAAACTTCGGGTCTCAGATCAGTGCGGCGCAGATCTCAGGCCGTATCGGCGTAATCGCGCCGTACACAAAGTGGATTCGGTCGTTCAGCACGACGCATGGGCTGGAGAACATTCCACCGATTGGCAAGCAGTACGGGCTGAAAGTCGCGGCCAATGCGTGGATCAGTAACAACACCGCGCAGAATACCCTGGAGATCCAAGCTCTCATCGCCGCGGCCAATGCAGGCCAGGTCGACATCGCCATTGTTGGCAGCGAGGCGTTGCTGCGGAATGAGGTGAGCGAGAGCCAGTTGCTCGCCTATATGACCCAGGTACGGCAGGCGATACCGCAGTCCATTCCAGTGACGACAGCAGACACCTATTGGACACTGCTGGACCACCCATCCGTACTTGCAGCAAGCGATGTTGTCTTCGCGAACTTCTATCCCTATTGGGAGGGGATCTCCGCAGGCAACGCAGTCTGCGCCCTCGACAAACAATACCGGCAACTGGTGGCCGCCGCCGGAGGCAAGCCTGTCATAGTCTCAGAGACGGGCTGGCCCAGCGCCGGAAACGCAGTGGGTGCCGCCATCCCCTCAGCGTCCAACGCAGCGCAGTTCTTTCTTCAATTTGTCACTTGGGCCACCTCCAACAATGTCCCCTATTTCTATTTCGAGGCGTTCGATGAGGATTGGAAAAGCGGCTACGAGGGCCCTCAGGGCGCGCATTGGGGCATCTGGGATTCCCTCGGCGCAATGAAGCCTGGGATGGGCGCCGTCTTCGCTGGACAGACTGCCCCACTCGCCTGCGATGGGACAATCGATGGCCCCGGCACTCCACTCCTCAGCCTTGTCTTCGTGCCCCCATATGGCTTCGATCTCCCCTTGCAGGGCCGGGTCTCCCACGTCAGTCCCGCCTCCTACGGAGTGGCCGTTTATATCAAAGTCGCTGGGGGGTGGTGGACCAAGCCGACATTCGCACAGCCGGTTACCCTCATTCTAGGCGACGGCACCTGGTCCGCCGATGTTGTCACGGGCGGCTCCGATGCGCAGGCCACTGAGATAGCCGCCTTCCTCATTCCCTCCAGCTTCGCGCCTCCTCAGATGGCGGCGGCGGAACCTTGCCCGCCAGCCTGTTTTCATCTTCCGTGGATCATGTGCAGATCCAGAGAACGCCGAATTCGATCAGCGGAACTGTGCTGGATGCCGCCGCTCACCCTATCGCCAACGTCGCGATCACGGACCCCACCCTCGGCACTGCTTCGACGGCCCCGGATGGGCGGTACTCCTTCTATAACCTGCCGGCCTCCGGCAATGTCACGTTGACACCGGCATACCCGAACTTTGTATTTACCCCTCCTTCGGCCAGCCTGGTCATTACAAGCGGAAATCAGACTGCCAACTTCACCGCTGCCGCCAACGCGGATCTCGCGATCGCCGGTACGTTATCTCCGGGTTCTGTTCAGCAAGGCTCCGCGTTCACGGCGGCAATCGCCATATCGAATGGCGGGATTGGCACGGCCACAGCCACTTCCGCGACGATTACGCTTCCGGTTTCCACTGGCGTTCTCTCCGTCTCCACCACCCGCGGTACGTGCAATACGGTCAATCGTCAGGTGCTGTGTAGCATTGGCGGCCTGGCTCAATCAGCCTCGGCCACCATCACGATCCAGGCGGCTGCGGATGCCGCTGGATCGTACTCTGTGGCCGCCACTGTGACCGGGACAGACCCCGATGCGGACCCGTCCAACAACAGCATCAGCCTCCCTCTCACCATCCAGGCGGTCTTCTCAATCAGCGGCAACGCAGGCATTGCGGGCGCCAGTCTGGCCATGACCGGATCGTCTGTGGCATCCGCCACGTCGGCGGGAAATGGTGCCTATTCCTTCGCCAATTTGGCTGCTGGTGGGACTTACACCGTCACCCCATCGCTCCCAAAATACAGTTTTGAGCCACCAAACATCACCTTCGCCAACCTGCACTCGACTCAGATTCTGAACTTCACGGCGAAGCTGTCATCTGCGAATCCGGTCTCTCTAAGCGCGTCTCCGGCTTCTGGTGCTGGTTCTCAGCAGGCGTTTCAGGCCTCCTACAGCCACACACAGGGCTATGGTGAATTCGTATGGGTCCAGTTCTTGCTTGCCGCCAGGCTAGACGGGGGCGGACAGCCATTCTGCTTTGTGCACTACGATGTCCGCGGCAAAGGGTTCTGGTTCTACTCCGACTTGGAAGGATTCTTCCGTGGGCCCATCGCTCCCGGCGTTGCCTCCATTGCACTACAGGGCTCGTCTTGTGCAATGAATACCGCGGCCAGCAACACTGCCGGCAACGGTTCCACTCTGTCGCTGAACATCGCGTTGGTCTTCAAAACAGCCTCCGATCGCAATGTCTACCTGCGGGCCATGGACGTCACTGAATCAGACACAGGCTGGCTGCAGCGAGGCACGTGGACCCAGAACTCGGCACCCCTCCCCACGTTGTCGATGAGTCCGATGAATGGCAACGCAGGGGCTGGGTCCTTCACGCTGACCTTCCCGGATCCGCCGGGCTTTGGTGGGACCTCATTGGGGTGGGTCCAGTTTTTGGTGGCGGCGGGGCCCGATGGCGGCGGCCAGCCGTTCTGTTTCGCTCACTATGACAGGGCAGGCAACGGGTTGTGGATGTACTCATCGGACCTCGGCTTCTTTCTCGGCCCGGTCACCCCTGGAGTCTCCTCCGCCGCGTTGACGAGCTCGGCATGCAATTTGAACCCCTCCGCCGCCACCGTGCAGAACAGCGTCGAAAAAATCGTGGTGACTTTGCCTGTAACCTTCAAGGCGCCCATGAAAGGCGCCAAGACCACATACCTGCGAATGTTCGATCCCCTAAGCCGTGATACGGGTTGGCAGGCTGTAGGTTCATGGACGATCCCCTAGGCGATACGAAGTTGGGATGTCCTGGTTCCGCCTTCGTGTCTCCCTATCTACCACCTCTGACAACAGCAGCTGCCCGATAGTGGCCTGGGCCGCAGCCTTGTTCCTGGGAAGGAAAAGTCTTAGATTGGTTCGGAGATCAGATTCGAGCCGAGCCCCCGCTTCGATACAGCCCTTTAACCCATCGAACTAAGCACATAGAGATGACCCGATTCTGGTTTACCTTTCACCTCACCATCCGAGATCCGCACCCGCCGGGTGTACTCCTAGGCTGCGGAATCACGGCTCGCGATGAGGAAGATGCTCGCTGCATCCTTAGGGACATGGTGTTTCGCGCTCATCCTTTTCCGGAGATCAAGGATACCGTAACCGATGTGGACGTCTCCGAGCTTGATCAAGGTCACGTGCTTCCGAATATGGGCGATCCCACAAGGCGTGGTGTCTGGTTCCCATTGGGATACGCGTAGTTGGTTGCAGGCGAGTCGGGAAGCTCATTCCCACATGAGAGCCGCTGCACAGACAGAGGTATCACTCGAGTGAGCGGAGTCCTGCTGATCATCCACGAGTTCGGCATGCGCAAGTTGCCCCATGCCGCCGCTGAAGATCTGCTGGAGAGCATCATGAACTGAAGAAGGACGTCAGTCGAAGGGTGCCATGCATCCAGCACTTTGCGTATGGGGCGGCCTCTCCAATTCTTCCGTGCTACCCGGCAATCCCCGCATCGCCGCCCAACTGCGGCACCACTCACCCCGCAGCCGGCTCACAAACCCGATGCTCAATCAATCCATGCGCCAGATCCCACAAACTGCACACTGTAGTCTTTATTCATCGACGCCAAAGCGCCGCTAGGGCGGGCGCGCGTCTCCCCTCTTCACGCGCATATCCACCGCGAAAGACCTTCTCCTCGCCCGCCCGGACGGCCCTTTTGCCCGAATCCCGCCCTCCTTCCAAACTCAGTCGACAACTTCAAAATAAATCGTCTCCATTAAATCAATCGGTTACAGACAACCCCCCGAAAGTCCCCACAGTCGGCCCTCTACAATCCTGCCCAAGGAGAACAACTATGCAGCTTTTCAATAAAACTACGGACGATTTGGTACCATCGCGCCGTTTCCTGACAACCACAGGCGCCCAGAACGCCCTCCTCCTTGGAGACGACTCGGCCAACCTCATCACCTGCATCGAAGATCAGTCCCTCTTCACCGGACTGCGCAACGATGTCCACCAGCACTTCACCCCGGCCACCCGCTTCGAGCAGCACATGGCCGATTCCATCGCCGAGGAACTCTGGCGCAAGGCCCGCTACTCCCTCCTCGAAACCACCGCTCTGTCCGCCGCCATCGAGCGCGACTGGGAGGCGGTCCAGAAGGAGTGTCCCAACGCCGACCCCGCTTACCGTACGTACTTCTCCTTCCGCGACATGAGACCCCGCGACATCGCCTGCGTCCGCACCGGACAGGACTTCGAGTCGCGCGCCTGGCGCCGCAGCCGAGCCGACATCGCCGCCCTCCAGGCCCTCAGGAGCAAACCGCTCTAGCTCAAAGCACGGGGAACCATCACCATGACGCGACCATTCACCTCGGGGCGCCGTCCCGCCAATCGCACGGACGCCCGCCCTGCCCAACTCCCTGTACCCGAGGCCCGGAACACCCACCGGGCCTCGCCCCGTCCCGGCAGCCGGCCTGCGGCCCCGGGTCCTTCGATCGCCGGCAAACCAACTCGAAAATCCACGGGAGCAAGGCAATGACAATCCTCAGATGGAATGACAGGACAGCCGCGCGCTTCCGTTACCGTCCGCCCGCCGCTCTGTTGCCCGGCGGCCAGACAGCGCCCGTGTCCCAGGCAGACACCCCCTTCTGCCCTCGCAGTGGGTCCGCGACACCTTCCAGTTCACACCGGACGCCGCCCAGACCGCGGTCCTCGACACACCCGCCCGCCGCGTCCTCCTCTGCTGCACGCGCCAGTGGGGCAAGTCCACCGTCACGGTCCTCATGGCCCTCTATCACGCCTTCAACACGCCGGAAACCCTCACCCTCTGCGTGAGCCCGTCCCTCCGGCAAAGCCGCATCTTCCTCCAGAAGGCCGCGCGCTTCCTCCGCCGCGCCGGCGTCCCCTTCACCCGCGACCCGCGCGATCCGCTCTCGCTCCTCCTGCCCAACGGCTCCGCCCTCATCGGACTCCCGGCCCGCGAAGCCAACATCCGCGGCTTCGACAACGTCTCGTTCCTCATCCTCGACGAAGCGGCCAAAATCCCGGACAAGGTCTACGCCGCCATCCGCCCCACCCGGGCCATCTCCGACGGCCGCCTCTGGATCCTCTCCACGCCCGCCGGCCAGTCCGGCTTCTTCTTCCGCGAATGGCACGACCCCGCACCCGGCTGGGCCCGCTTCACCGTCAAAGCCACCGCCTGCCCCCGCATCAGCCCGGACTTCTTAGCCACCGAACGCCGAGCCCTCGGCGAGCACGACTTCGCCCAGGAGTACCTCTGCGAATTCCGCCCCTCCGAGCACCAACTCATCCCGCGTGACCTCATCGATCAGGCCGTGGTCCCGGGCGAAACCAGCTTCGGCGAAGAGGACGAGGCCCTGCTGGCTGGCCCGCATCCGGACGCGGAACCCGAAACCCTGGAACCGGAGGAACCGGCCGCCTGAAGCCCAACAATCAGGCGAGACGAAAGGAACACCCATGCGAAAACCACTTCCCCACTCCACCTACCATCTCGGGCTCGACCTCGGCTTCAGCCGCAACCCCTCGGCGCTGGCCTGCCTGGAGGACCTCACCAGGCCCACGGGCGAGTTTGACCACGTCCACTATCAGCAGAAGACGGAGACGGTGTTGATCCTCCGCGCCATCTTCCGTCTGCCGCTGCGCACGCCCTACGCCAACATCCCGGTCCTGCTGGCAAACTACATCGAGCGCCTGGACGCCCGCACACCGCACTACCGCCCGGTCAAGCATCTGGCCATCGACGCCACGGGCGTAGGCCTGCCGGTAGTAGAGCACCTCCAGCGCGCGGCCCTGCCCGTCCAACTGGAGCCCATAGTGATCACAAGCGGCGAATCCGTAGGCCAACTGGGCCACGCGGCCTCGGTGCCCAGAACCGCGCTCCTCCACAACCTGCGAGTGTTATTGGAGACGCAAATCCTGCGCATCCCGGCCGGCCTCCCCAACCTCCAGGACCTCTACGCGGAGCTAGGCGGTTTAGGCGATCCCAAAGCGACAACTCCAGACGACATGGCCTTCGCCCTGGCCCTAGCCGCCTGGAGCGCCCGCCCCCATCCCTATGTCGGAGAACGCAACCACGCCCTGCCCGTCCATCTAGGAGGCCCCAAACCCCGGCTGTACTAATCCCAAAGGCGGCCCCCAGCCAAGCCCCAGTCCCGGAACGCAGTGACGGGCTAAGCCGGGCCCAAGCCGTGGCGCCCGGCCAAGCCCCAGTCCCGGAACGAAGTGACGGGCTAAGCCGGGCCCAAGCCGTGGCGCCCAACCAAGCCCCAGTCCCGGAACGAAGTGACGGGCTAAGCCCAGACGAAGCGTTCCTTCGGAACCAGCACAGCGAGCACGTCCACCGCGCCGAACTTCGCTGGGATCCCCCCAGTGCAGTGAATCCCATAGCGTGCGCAACACGAGGCAATCCATCCATCACCTTCCACCAGACAGATCCAAAGGTGCGGCTCCCTTGACGAAGCGCGCTGCGAAACGCGATTCACCGGTCTGCTTGTGGGGTGGGCTTCAGCCTGCGGAGGACTTCAGTCCTCCACCTCGAGCAACCAGAATCTCCCCAGAGACCACGCAGTCCAAGGGTACGCTGAGCAAAGTCACCTGATCCATCACCAGAGACAAAATGTGGCCAAGCAGGGAAAAATCGAATGCCTGTAATCGTACTTGTGAAGGCAACCGAGAACAGTGAAATGGGATTCCGCCCAACCCCGAATCGATGCACCGGCTGGAAGCGAGGGGCAGATTCAACGGCGAACTCCGCAAGGCCGGCATCCATCGAGCAGCCGACGGGCTCAATCACCTGGCCCAAGGCAAGCGCATTACCTTTGATGGACCTCGTCGGACGGTCATCGACGGCCCTTCGCCGAAGCCCGCGAGTTGATAGCCTGCTGTAGGTACTGGGAAGGGAAGGACATGGACGAAAGCGGCGATTAACTATAGAGGCAGCGCTATTGGCCAGTACTCAGGGGCCATTTCATGGAAAAACAAGTAGAACCCTAGAATGAACATTATTGGCATCCACACTTGCACGACAGACGGTGGTGCAGACGGCCTCATAGGTTCTGGTTCCTCAGCCTAGCGGCAATGTCAATTGTGGCAAATTGGGACCCCGGCTGTATTGGCGTTGGCTCCCACATACCTACGGCCCCCCGAAGATCGGGAACGGGGATACCTTTGGCAGAACCGGTCCTTCTCCTGTTTCATGCGCCCGTCTCACCTGTGGACGGCCGTCCAACATCTGGAGTCCAATTCGATCCAAGCCGGCCTAGTGAAGTAGTCCGTGAATTACGAATGGTCGAGCGCGGTAGCGCATTTCAGTGGGTATGACCGGCGCCGGTTGCTAGACATGGACTTCTTCCGCCGTTCGGGTGGTGTCGAGAGGTGGAGACGTTTGTTTGGCACGCCTGCGAGCGAGGCGGAGTGCCAGGTCCCGAGAAAGGCCGTATTTGCGTAACATACCTTTGGGTATGAATCATTTCGGGAAAGTATTGTGATCAGCCGCAAAGCGCATCGAACCTGCACGGCGGGACGTGGACAGCAGTCGATCCAGGGAGCGAGCACTCGTAGCAGGCTGAGCTTCGCGAGTCGACGCCGACGAGTACGGGTACGTGGACGGGAAGTCGTACACACATGTCATGGATCACAAGGGCGCAAATGCCGCAGGGCCAGACCAAGTGGACGTACTGGTGCCAAAGGGTGGCGCCTCATCGTCCTTTTTCTTGTCGGCCATACCTCCACTGTGTCCGTTGAGCTCAGAGAACACTAGCCATGGGCGTACCATCTACAAGCATCTGGACCATTTTCAGTCTTGAGGCAGAATTGTCTTCAATCGATCTTCTGGACTGCTTTGCGCGACGGTTTATGTTGCATAGCGACAGTAAGGTTGCGTCGTATGGGGAAGCTCGGCTGTTTGGTGACATCAGGAAGCGGATCGTCGGCAAAGTTGGCCGTCCGTTTCAGATCGAAACGTCTCAGGCCACGATCAACTGTCAGGTCATGCGGAATCATCAACTCCAGCAGGTCGTCCTCAAAGGCCCGGACATCTCCCCATCGGATCTTACGGGCTTCTCCTTTTTGGAACGCGCGGGTTTTGTTATGTCGTGGATCGCTGCTACTGATTACGACTACTGGCAAAACGCCCAAGAGTCGATCCTGTTCGAAGCCGCAGGTTTGGACTGCTCGATGCTACCTCGGGTTTCGAACGGATTGCCTCCTCCGTTGGAAATGGAAGTGATCGACATCTCGTCGAACCCGGGCAGACGGACCATGAGGGTCGGTTACGTAGAAGCGGTTGGGTCGCTCATGTATGTGAGCAATGATTTTGCCCGTTTAACCGGATTCGATCTTGAGGCCGCGCCGTCGTTCCCAACTATTGAGGCAGAGAGGGTGTTGCCAAATGTGGTCCGCCTTAAGGCGGCGGATGCTCTCTTCACTTGCGATGAGGGATTCAGCCGTGCACAGCAAATGAAGCTGAGACAGTTCTTGTATCCACGCTAGGCTGCGGAGTTGGCTCCAGGCTTTGAAGCATGAAGAATAGCGCTTGGAACGGAGAATGGGACAGCTAGGTCTGCTTTCGATGAGAGGCTCGCGGACCGGCGGCGGGGTCGTCGCTGGCCGCCAACGGTGGGTGTCCCCAGAGTAAGCGTACCTGCTGCACCGTCTTGGCTCCTCGGCTCAGGTGAGGTTCGGCATCCAGCACATGTCCAAACATCCACCCTGTCTGCCACTGACACCTGTCCGGTCACCCCCAACCAGCACCGCTGCCCGACCGCCAGCGCATCATCCACCGCATTCCCACCCCGGCTTTCCAGAAACGGCTCGCCCGTCCAATGGGCGATCTCCTCGTAGCGGCGGCTGGCTGCTCTGGCGCGTAGGAGATAGTCCGAAAAGGTGGCTTGGCCGAGGACGCTACAGGCCGGAATCTGGCCGTGGCTGAGCCCCTAGTCCGCCAACCGTAGGACGGCTTTCAACTTATTCAGAGACCACCTCTCCTGCAGCAACCAAACTTCCTGAAGGAGGTTGGGCAAACCGCGGGTTCGATCGTCCAGTGCAGCCCGTTCTGGGCTGTCGCCGCCGGCCCAAGTCTAACCAAAGGCGATCGGCATCACTCCGGAATGGGGATTGGAACAAGTTCGGAATCCTGATCGGTTTGAGATCGCAACGCTAATCGGCATCGCTCGGAATTCGCAGCAACGGCAGTGATACCGTTGTTATGTTCCCACGCGAACTCGATTGCATGATCGTTTCGCTTTGCGGCCCGGAACGTGGCCGCCCTGGAATTCTGGCCTATGGTCGAAGTCATAATGCGGGTTGTTGTAGCGGCAATGGGCCTCTGGCTTTGTTGGTCTGGAGTGACAATCGTCCAGGTCAGAAAGCTGAATGGGGTCCGGATACTCCCGTTGTGGTCGCGAACGATTATGGTAGTCGTAGGCGTGTTCTGTGTCGGCAGCGCCTTGTTCGGACGAATCCAGCTGCGTTAAGCGGGAGATCTGAGCGATTGCGGCGCGACTCTTCCCGCCGTGATTACTTTGAACCACGAAAAGGAGACGCCCCTTTCCAGCCGCCGCTCCTGCAGGGTGAGTCCCCCCCGCCACCTTCGGATTGTCACCCGTCTCTGTGATCACCGCCCCGCCCCGCGAATGATCTGGCAGGATCACCGGCCGATCCTGTAGCGCGATAGCCCGCCGGGTTGCCTCCACATCGTCCTTCAACGAAGTCGGCGGATTCTGCACAACCGTGAGATGGAATCCTCGGGCTTCCAGAATGGGGACCACCTTGCCTCAACTCCTCCCATCGGCGAAGGCGCCATGCACCAGGACAATATTCCGCACAGTGTGTGGCTCCGCCTCCTCTCCGGCCGAACCGGATGTCGCGATAGCCTCATCGCTGCTGGCCAGTCGAGTCGAATCTGTCCTGTCTGTCAAAGGGAAATCTAACGAAGCACAAGCAACAGGAGCGGAAGAAGCACGACCAGGCCCAGGCTAAGAAGTTCCTACCCGTCCAGTAGCAAAACCAGTTCGTGAACGCGGCGAACTGCGCACGTTCGCATTCTCCGATGCGAGGCCCTCATGATTCGGATTCGTTGTACTGATAGCCATGGCCCTTCACGGTGCCGACCACCCAGGCATGGCTGCCCAGCTTTCTGCGAAGGCCTCGCACGACCACATCGACCACGTTGCTTCCGCCGTATGGCTGCTTCCACACCTCGCGCAGCAGTTCGTCCCGCGTCACCACACGGCCGGCACGCTGTGACAGGTAAGCCATCAGTTCGAACTCCAATCGGGTGAGAGGAAATCGCCCGCCGTCGCGTGTGGTCAATTGCCGGCGCGACACATCCAGTTCGACCTCACGCTGCGAAGCGCCCACCGGCTCCCGCGACAGATCGCTGCCGACAAACTCCAGCATCCACTGCATCGGACCCTGCGGGCCAAACGGCAGCAGGGCAGTGTGAATCACCGACGCGCCGAACTCGAACCTCAGTCTGGGGTCGATCTCAAACCCTAGATCCATCACCGCCTGCGGAACCGTCGCGGGATCGCGAATCGCCGTAAACACCCCCACCGCTCGCGGATTCTCCAGATACGCCCTCTTCGCATCCAGGACACAGGCGGCCCACTCCGGACCCTGCCGTTCCCCCAAGGCGCGCGAGAGCAGGCACCGCACGAGCAGGTGCGGCCGCTGCGGATCGCCTCCTCGATCCTCCGCGTGCCGCAGCCAGGCGGCCACCAACGGATCGCACTCCGCCAGGGATCGGGGCACATCGTGATGCCGCGCCATGACGTAGAAACCGGCCACTTCTCCGGCGTTTCCTCGAACCACTGAAAACAGAGACGCGGCCTGCTTCCACCACTCGGAGAGGATGGCGGCGCCGCCGTCACCATCATGGATACGGACAATATCCAGGATCGCGTCACGGTCGCCCGGTCGGGCTCTTTCCACCGGCAGCATCGGCCCCGAAGGGAAAAATGCCTCCCGCAGGACCGGCCGCTCCAGCAGGAACAACAGGTCCGCTATGTGCCGCCACGTATCCCGAACGCCCGCGGCCAGCAACTGATCTCGCAGGCATTTCCAGGCTGCTCGCTTCAATCTGCGGGTTCTTGCCGGATCCATGGCCGCCACACGGGCTTCAATGGCCACGCGGAAAGCATCATGCAGCACAAGCCCGTCGGCCGCCGCCTCGACGAAAGAGAGTTGGCGCAGACTCGCCAGGATGTTCTCCGCCGGACGCTCCGGCAGCATCGCTTCGAGCACGGGCCGCGTCACCCGCCGTACGAGCGAGGCCGCTTCAATCGCTTCCCTCAGCACTGGATCGGCGATCTCGTTGACACAGGTCAGTGCCAGATAGTCGATCACCTGATTGAGTTCCAGGTCACCGCCCAGAGCGTCGGGTGTGTCCGCAAGGCTGGCCGTGCACAACTGCAGGGCCAGCGGATTCCCCCTGGAAAAGGCCGCAATCCGGTCCCGGGCTGCTTCCGTGAACCCGCGGCTGGAGAGGAAGGCGGCGACCGCTGTTTCCGGCAGAGACCCCAACCGCAGATTCAGAACATGGTCCGCCCAGCCGGGAGCAGCAATCCAGGGAGCGGTAGCCAGCGACCGCCCCATGATAATGAACCGCGCCGTGACCGGCAGGGAAGGCAGGAACTCCGTGCGCAGCCAGCCATCCAGCAGGCGCAGCGCTTCGTAGTTGTCCAGTGCGAACACAACCGGCTCGGCGAAAGCGCCCACCGCGGCTGCCACCTCGGTTACACTTTTCAACTCCAGGCCCAGCGAGGCTCCAATGGCCGCCACAAACGCGGTGGGAACCGGTTCCACTCCGCGGCAATCCAGCACGCGCACCTGACGGCCTCGAGCCGCCGATTCCCGCTCAAACACGCGCACCAGGCTGCTCTTCCCGATCCCGCCCACGCCATGCAGCAGCACAATCAGCGGTCCCGAGGGATCGAATAGTGTGGCCAGCCGCGCCAATTCCCGCTCCCGCCCGCTGAAACGGTCAGCGTGAGAGCGCTCAAGACTGTCCTTGATGGTGCTCATACGGCGTCGAAGTCAGTGGAAACACGGAGAGTTAACAACGCTCGGGATTTCTCATCCCGTTCTCATCCCCGCCTCATGCTCGTACCAGCCTACGCACCACAAACTGGCAGTGTAAAGCGAGGGCAAGTCCTTTTTCGCCGCCCCCGCGGAACAAAACCAAGACCCAAGGAGCCCACAAAATGTGGAAACGCCTGTTGTTCACGCTGGCAGTCGCGGCCGCCCAATCGCACGCCGCTGTCAACCCCGTCGCCTTCTGGAACTCGATAGCCGGACGGGCATTTGCCCCGACGCAAGGTTCCAACCCTGTCGCCCAATCCAGGACCTACGCCATCCTGCACGCCTCCATTCACGACACTTTGAATGCGATTGACGCCCGCTATGTGTCCTACACGCCAGGACTGCCGCGGGATCCGGCGGCTTCTGTAGAGGCTGCCGTCGCCGCCACCTCCCATTTGGTGTTGGGGGCACTCGTCCCCGATCAGTTCAGTCTGATCAACGCCGTCTATGCGAGCGAACTGGCCACCATCGCCGACGGACCGGCCAAGACCCGGGGCATCGCTCTCGGCGAGGCAGTTGGACAAGCAACGCTCCGTAGGCGGGAACAGGACGGCGCCGATCGCTCGAACGACCCGGTGTTCCTCCCTCGCACCGGCCCCGGCGAGTATCAGTTCACTGAGCCGTTCAACTTCGCGGCCTTCCCGGGCTGGGGCCGGGTGACACCCTTCGCCATCGATCTGAAGGAGCACGATCTCGATGGCCCGTTGCCGCTCTCCAGCCCCCGCTATGCACGGGATTTCCAGCTCGTAAAGGAACTCGGGAGCCTGAACAGCCGCACCCGCAGCGACGAACAGTCTGAAATCGCGCGCTTCTGGTATGAGGACTCACCACTCGGCTGGAACCGCATCGCCTTTGTGGTCATCCGCAGCAAAAATCTGGATCTCTGGCAAACCGCCAGAACCTTCGCTCTGGTCAACTTCGCCATGGCCGACGCCTATATCGCCGGGTTCGAAGCAAAGTACAAGTTCCGCTTCTGGCGTCCGGTGACCGCCATCCAGAATGCCGGCAGCGACGGCAACGATCGCACGGAGCCGGAGGCCGGCTGGCAGCCCTTCCAGGTGACCCCACCGGTGCCCGACTATCCTTCCACGCACAGCCTGGTGGGCGCGGCCGCGGCCGAAGTACTCATCGACCTCTTCGGCGACCGCATCCGCTACGAAACAACCAGCTCCACGTTGCCTGGCGTAACGCGCAGCTTCCGCGGCTTCTCTGAAGCAGCCGAAGAGAACGGCGAGTCGCGCATCTTCGCCGGCATCCACTTCCCGCACGCCGTCCGCGACGGACTGCGCCAGGGCCGCGGCATCGGCCGGGCCGTGAGCAGGCTCTTGCCCCCTTTGCGCCGGTGGCCGATCGACTAAGGAACCCGGCACGGCAACACAACGAAAGAGGCCAAATCATGAACTTCAACGAACAAAAACTGCACGCCCTCCTGGGCAAGGTGGTATCCGACTTCGGCGCCGTGTTCCAGGCCCCGCTCATCCTCATCGGGGACAGCCTCGGGCTCTACCGGGCCATGCGTGGCACCCAACCCTTCACACCCGCCGCACTCGCCGAGCGAACCGGCACCGCCGAACGCTACGTCCGCGAATGGCTCAATGCCCACGCGGCCGCGGGCTACGTGGACTATCACGCGGAAACGGGAACCTACTCGCTCTCACCGGAGCAGTCCATGCTTTTCGCCGAGGAAGGCGGCCCCGCGTTCATCGTGGGCGCCTTCCAGGCGGCAACGGGCGCCGGGGCCATCCGCCCGGCCCTGGAGCAGGCTTTTCGCACCGGTGAAGGTCTTCCCTGGCACCAGCACGACCACCAGGTCTTCCATGGCACGGAGCGCTTCTATCGCTCCGGCTATGTCGCCAACCTGGTCTCCAATTGGATCCCCTCCCTCGCCGGAGTTCCGGAGTCCCTCACCAGGGGCGGCACCGTGGCCGATATCGGCTGCGGTCATGGCGCCTCCACTCTCCTCATGGCGCAGGCCTTCCCGAGCTCGCGCTTCTTCGGCTTCGATGCCCACGCCGCTTCCATCGAGGCAGCACGTGAACGCGCTTCGGCCCAGGGCCTGTCAGACCGGGTCCGGTTCGCTGTCGCCGGAGCCCGGGACTTCCCCGGCGCAGGCTACGACCTCGTGACCATCTTCGATGCGCTCCACGACCTGGGCGACCCCGCCGGCGCCGCCGCCCATGTCCGCTCCACCCTCAAGCCCGGCGGGGCCTGGATGATCGTGGAGCCCTATGCCGACGATCGGTTGGAGGCCAACTTCAACCCCGTAGGCCGCGCTTACTTCTCGGCCTCAACGCTGCTTTGCACTCCCTGCTCCCTTTCGCAGGAAGTCGGACTCGCGCTCGGAGCGCAGGCCGGCGAAGCACGCCTTCGGGCCGTCGTCACCAGTTCGGGGTTCGGCCTCTTCCGCCGGGCCGCCCAAACCCCCTTCAATCTGGTCTTCGAGGCCCGCATCTGACAACAACCCGCGCCGGCGGCATGCACTCCATGCCGCTGGCCGCCCAAGAGGAGGCGCGTTTCCCATGATCCTGCAGATCAACTTCACTCTCCATGCGCCAGCCGAGGAGTACCAAACGCTGGTGGATTCCGTGGCGCCAGCCTTCCGCGACATACCCGGACTCGTGTGGAAGATCTGGCTCCTAAACCCCTCCGCCCAGGAGGCTGGTGGCCTCTATCTCTTCGACAGCCAGGCCTCACTCGATGCCTACCGCAACGGGCCCTTGATGGCCCAATTGCGAGCGCTCCCGTTCCTCCACAGCCTCTCGATGAAGCAATTCGAAATCATGCCCGGGGCCACAATTTGGACCCGCGGCCCTCTCAAATAAGTAGCCAGGCCGCACCCCATAAACACAAAAGGCCCCGGCCCAAACCAGGGGGATCTGGTCTGGGCCGGGGCACAGGAGGGAGGCTTCTAATCGTTTGCCGAATCCGGCATCCGTTCACAGCCTGTTCGCCTTCCGAGGGTCGAATGCCGGCTGGACCTTCCTCCTGATCCTGAAGAACTAGGCACTGTGGGACTTGGCCGCGGCTTCTCCGGTCGAGGAGATATCTTCGGCGCCCGATTGCTTCAGCAGATTCTTCGCCCTTGAGATCTCTTCCGACGTGTCACAGTGAACGGAGAGCAGCACGCCCCCATCCTTCACGCGGCCTTCATACCGCTTGGCCTCATATTCCGGAATGCCCATGCCGACCAGTGCGCCGATCAGGCCGCCCACCGCGCCGCCGACACCGAGGCCCGCGAGAGCGCCCATGATCGGGCCCGCCGCGATCAGCGGACCAACACCCGGAATCGCCAATGCGCCGATGCCGGCCAGAAGGCCCAGCGTGCCGCCCAGGGCGCCGCCAGTAGCAGCACCGGTAGTGGCTCCTTCAGGCGCCTTGGTGCTCTTCTCATGCGCGAACTCTTTCGAGCTCTGCACGTCCGGCAGCAGCACCGAGATGTCGTTGTTCGAGAATCCCGCCACTGTCAGCCGGTCCACCGCGCTCTCCGCTTGAGCGCTGTTCTTGTAGATTCCGAATACCGCGGTCTTCTTGCTTTCCATGTGTAGTTCCTCTTTATGTGGACTCGAACGTTACTGCTTCACCGAAATCTGATCGGTCACTTTGCTTGCATCGCCGGTGGCTTCCACGGCCATCGCCACGATGGCCTTCTTCTCGTCTTCCGTCTTCACCGGTCCCTTCAACGTCACCATGCCGTTCCGGCTGATGATCTTCACGTTGTGGGCGTAGGTGGAGAGCGATTTGTCCGCCATGACCGATTGCCGGATCTTCTTGGTCAGGTCACGGTCCGATTCATTGGACTTCTGCTGATCGGCGGTAGCTTCCCCGGCATTGCGGTCGCGCTTGTTCACCTTGGTGTTGTCCGCCTTCGGAGACGTGGCGGGGGGCGTCTGCCCGTAGCTGGTGGCGGCCACGGCACAGAAGAGAAGAGTGACAACTGCTTTTGGGTATCTCATCGAATGATCACGGCCCGGAATACTTCAGGCGTCCCAGGGCCATATCCCTTTCTTTGTAATTTCACTTGCCCGTCGGTCTGGAAAGCCTTTTCAGGCTTCACCGCGGCAGCCTCAGCCGGTCTTTCCACTAGCCTTGGATCTGAAGGGCCGCCGTGACTGCGGCGCCCCCGTCAATCTCCGGCTTCGCCGCTGCAGACCCGTTCGAATCGGGCCTCTCGCGGGAAACTCCGCCCGGCTGCGCGCCGCCGGAACTGCCCTCTCCATCGCCCGCTGGATGGCGGGCGATGGAGAGGGCGGCAAAACACTAACGCATCAGGATCCAGATAATGATCAGAACTCCCGGAACCCCGAGAGCCCAGGCAGCTAAATACTTCATGAGTTGCTCCTTTCTGCTGACCTCAATCTGCGGAAATACGAGATTTGGCCTTGCGATCAGCACGGCGCCCCAGCCGTCTTCACTCCCGGGCGCCGGCTTAGGTTCGCGGGAGTGCCTCAAACTGGCCCACTCCACGGGAACCCCCTCCGGACGGCAGCCGCCTACTGCCTGCTTCCGTCCCCGGATATCGCAAGGACAAATCCAAACCTTTTTCCGCCGCCCGGGCAATCGCTGAGGAAGATCCCCGCGCGACCGCCTGCACGGCCTGGCGGCGGCTATCGGGCGCCTGCCGCTGTTGGCGACGAGCGCTTACTGTGCCCGGAGGAGCCGTTGCCCGCGCTCCGCGTTGTTTCTCCCGACTGCTCGAGCTCCTGGAAGGCGGGAGCGGAAACCAGTTCCCAATCCCCGCCCTCGTTCCAGGGTCCGCGCGCATTCGGCTCGCCCCGGTCGCCGGTGCCTGTGGAAGTGTCGAAGTACTGGTCCACTACGCCTGGTGTTGGCGCAATGCTTCCGATGGAGAAACGATCCTTGCCCAGGCTCTCCAGGGCCGCCGTGAATGCCTTCATGTGCGTAATCTCACGGGTCATCAGAAACTGCAGGGCGTCGATCGTGCCCGCATCGTCGCAGAAGTGGATCAGGCGCTCGTAGACGATCTTGGCGCGCGCTTCTGCCGCGATATTGCTGCGTAGATCTACGTCCAGTTCCCCGGTGATCTTGAGATAATCGGCCGTCCAGGCATCGCCCATCGAGTTCTGAAGGGCCACACCGCCGCCGCCTGCGATCGCAATGAGTGGATCCGCTTCCGCCGCCGTACGGCAATTCTTCGCCGGGCGCAGGTGCATGCGGGCCAGTGAGCCCACAATTTCCAGATGGCTCAACTCTTCGGTGCCGATATCCATCAGCAGGTCCTTGCGCTCGGGATCGTCGCAGTTCAATCCTTGGATGGAATACTGCATCGCCGCCGCAAGTTCGCCATTCGCCCCGCCGAACTGCTCGAGAGCATGTTCCCGAACCGTGGGTTCGGCGTGCCAATGTGAACCGTGTACATCAATTGCTTAACGTGGTGGTACATAAGCGCTCTGGGCCTGGGCGGTTCAGGCCGTCTGCTTTCTCGCCCTGCTCGGCTTGCTCTCGGCCATGTTGATCTCTGAGCTGGCATCCTGCATCAGCGGCTTGCTCAGTTCGGTCAGCAGGAAGTCGGCGCTTTCCTCTTCCCCCAGTGTCTGCGTGAGCAGTTTGGCGACCTCTGTCTCGCCGATCTGGCGCGCCAGGCTGCGCGCCGTACCATAACCGGAGATCTCGTAGTGCTCCACTCGCTGCGCGGAGGCAATCAACGCCAGATCGGAGGCGATGTTCTCTTTCTCCTGGCCCTCCTTGATCGTCTCCTCGCCTTCGGCCACCAGGCCCGCCATGGCCTTGCAGGGCTTCGATCTGCGCCTTTTCCCGAAGCAGCTCAAAGGAGGATTTCAGGCGCTCCACCTGCCCCTCCGTCTGCTTGAGGTGAGTCTGGAAGGCTTCTTTGAGCTTCGGATGATGCGCAGCCTTCGCCATCTTCGGCAGCGCCGTCAATAGCTGGCCCTCCGCATGGAGAAGGTCGCGAAGTTCCTCGATGAGCAATTCTTTCAGTTGGTTCATGTGTTCTGATTCCCTGTCCGGATTCTTGAAGTGGATTGCTGCTCTGCGGCTGCATCTGCCGCCGCGGAACTCGCCGTACCGCGTTCTGATTTCCTGCGCAGGCTGAAGAACAGATCCTCCGCATAACCCATCAGGTGGTTGGCCGCCACGCCGATAATTGCGCTCTTCACGTTGTCCCAGGCATGAGCGGCCCCGCCTTCACGGCTGCTCATCGGCATGGCCCCGGCCCCTGTGGCCACGTTCGGCGCGCACGGCTGCGGGCTGCACCGGTCGCGTCCCCCAAGCATCGCGGCCAGCAGCAGGCCGCCGCCAAATGCCAGCGCCAGCGAGGTGCCGGGATTGTTGCGGAAGTGCTGTTCCCAATCGGTCGCCGACTTCACCTTCTCCTCCAACTCGTCAAGGTTGGAGCCGAGGGCGTCGCGCGTCCGCTCGATGTGGGAGTGTATTTGATTCGTCGTCGGTTCCATCTACATGCTCTCCTTCAGTGCGGCCTCGCTCCTCGGTTCCAGCCTGGGGTGGAGGCGCTGCAGACGCCGCACACCGGATGCAAGCGTGAAGCCCGCGCCCACGGCCAGCACCAGCCCCGCAATCAGCGCCGCTGCCCACAGGGGCATCACCATCGCCAGCGCGAAGACCGTGGCCAGCACCAGGAAAATAGCCGCTAACAGCGAAAGGGCTCCGCCGGCGAGGAGAATCAGCGCCGATGATTTCGCGTGGACCGCCTCCTCGTGAAACTCCGCCTTCACCAGGCGGATCTCCGACCGCACCATCTCCTGCATGTTGCGAATCACGTCGCGCAGTACGTCTGCGAAAGAACGCGCCGTTACCGCCATGACAGAGCCCTCGCCGGTCGCATCTTTACTCGATGCGGTTGCTGCTGAATGCCCGGCCTACCAGGAAGCCAATGACGGCCGCGATCAGCAGCGAAGGGCCCGGATTCCTCCGCACCACCTTCTTCACGTCCGTCATCATCGTGTCCACGTCGTGCTCACGGACATACTCGGCCGTCTCGCTGAGCTTGTCAGCCGCCGAATGCGTCAGGCCGCTGATAGTCTCCACGCCCGGCAGGTTCTCGGCCTTTTCGTGCAGCTTGCTGCGGCCCTGTCCAGCCCGGCTGCTGCTGAATTAAGGTTCTGGTCAATCTTGTCGGCAGCCTTGCGGCCGTACTCCGACACCTTCTCCTTGAGCTCCGAAGTACCTTCGCCTAGCTTGCTCCCCAGCGCCTTGGCCTCCTCAGTCAGCTTGTCTTCCGGTGAATTGGGATAATTATTTGGCAAAATATGGTCCTCGCAAACCGTGGTGCACGCGCAGGGCCAAGCGATCGTGAGCCGGCAGAAGGCTGCCTATGCACCCCCGTACGAACAATCTGCGAGGAGAGCTCCTCCCGAACGGCCGGGCACTCAGGCTAAATCGCTCTTTCTATTGAGTTGTGCCTGTTTCAATAAGGAGCCAGAATCGCCTTTTCGTCGAAAGACCCGATTCAGCGCTCTTCCTATTAGCCAGGGCGAGCCGCCGTGAATCTGCGCTGGGGGCTTTGTTTGCACCGTAGAACACCGAAAAGGCCAACACTGCGACGCCAACACCCGGGTCGCGCGAGAAAGCAGTAATTGTTACCTGACGCCCAGCGGGCCACGGGGAACCGAACGGTCTAAGAGTCCGAATGTCCGAACCAACCGTTGGGGAGCAGGATTTATCTTGTGGGCCCGGATTTATCTTGTGGGCCAGGGGTTATTTTCGTGGGGCCGGGATTTGTTTTGTGGAGGCAGGATTTATCCTGCGCGGGGGTTCAGCCCCGCCCAAGGACGCCTCAACCTAAGTGCAACCCGGCCCGCGAAGCGAACATTCGAGGCTTCGACAACGTCTCGATCCTCATCCTCGACGAGGCGGCCAAGATCCCGGACAAGGTCTATGCCGCCATCCGCCCCACCCGGGCCATCTCCGGCGGCCGCCCCTGGATCCTCCCCACCCCCACCGGCCAGTCCGGCTTCTTCTTCCGCGAATGGCAAGACCCCGCCCCGGCTGGGCCCGTTTCACCGTCAAGGCCACCGCCTGCCCGCGCATCAGTTCGGACTTCTTTGCCACCGAACGCCGCGCCCTCGGCGAGCACGACTTCGCCCAGGAGTACCTCTGCGAATTCCGCCCCTCCGAGCACCAGTTCATCCCGCGCGACCTCATCGACCAGGCCGTGGTCCCTGGCGAAACCAGCTTTGGCGAAGAGGACGAGGCCCTGCTGGCCGGCCCGCATCCGGACGCGGAACCCGAGACCCTGGAACCGGAGGAACCGGCCGCCTGAAGCCCAACAATCAGGCGAGACGAAAGGAACACCCATGCGAAAACCACTTCCCCATTCCACCTACCATCTCGGGCTCGATCTCGGCTTCAGCCGCAACCCCTCGGCGCTGACCTGCCTGGAGGACCTCACGAGGCCCACGGGCGAGTTCGACCACGTCCACTATCAGCAGAAGACGGAGACGGTGCTGATCCTCCGCGCCATCTTCCGTCTGCCGCTGCGCACCCCCTACGCCAACATCCCGGTCCTGCTGGCAAACTACATCGAGCGGTTGGACGCCCGCACACCGCACTACCGGCCGGTCAAGCATCTGGCCATCGACGCCACGGGCGTAGGCCTGCCGGTAGTAGAGCACCTCTAGCGCGCGGCCCTGCCCGTCCGTCTGGAGCCCATAGTGATCACCAGCGGCGAATCGGTAGGCCAACTGGCCACGCGGCCTCGGTGCCCAGAAGCGCGCTCCTCCACAACCTGCGAGTGTTATTGGAGACCCAAACCCTCCGCATCCCGGCCGGTCTCCCCAACCTCCAGGACCTCCATGGGGAGTTGGGCGGTTTAAGTGATCCCAAAGCGACAACTCCAGACGACATGGCCTTTGCCCTGGCCTTAGCCGCCTGGAGCGCCCGCCCCCATCCATATGTTGGAGAACGCAACCACGCCCTGCCCGTCCATCTAGGAGGCCCCAAGCCGAGGCTGTACTGAACGAAACCGCGGCACCCAACCAAGCGCCAGTCCCGGAACGAAGTGACCGGCTAAGCCCGGCCCAAGCCGTGGCGCCCGGCCAAGCACCAGTCCCGGAACGAAGTGACGGGCTAAGCCGGGCCCAAGCCGTGGCACCCAACCAAGCACCAGTCCCGGAACGAAGTGACGGGCTAAGCCCAGACGAAGCGTTCCTTCGGAACCAGCACAGCGAGTACCTCCACCGCGTCAAACTTCGACCGGGTCCCCAATTCTATGAACCCCACAGCGTGCGCAACACGAGGCAATCCGTCCATCACCTTCCACCAGGCAGATCCAAAGGTGCGTCTACATTGACGAAACGCCCTGCGAATCGGGATTCATCTGCTTGCTTGTGGGGTGGGCTTTAGCCTGCGGAGGACTTCAGTCCGCCCTCTTGGAGCAGGAAGTGCCCTGCAAGGCGAGCCCTGTCCGCCCCCAGCCCCAGTCCCGGAACGCAAGTGACGGGCTATACCTGGACTAAGCCGTCTCTCGGCAGCCGCGCCCTGCGAAGCATCTGGATATCCAGTACTTAGGAAACGATGGTGGGTTCGTCCCCCTGTACCCTTGAACTCAGATCTCGCCTGAGGTAACTCGGAGAGACTGGCCACGCTGGCGAGAGTGCCAATCGCCCCCTGCGACATAGCGCCTGGGGGGGACGTGCGCCTCGCCGGCGCGGACCGTGAGGCACAACAAGTGGGGAGTCCGCGCGCAAAGCGCCAGTACAGGGGCCGTTGATGCGTCACGGGATGGCCGGGAAAGGAGCGCCTGTGAGTCAACAGTATCGTTTCTTTGTCGGGATCGATTGGGCCAAGGAAGAACACACCATCTGCGTGCTGGATTCCGACCAAAGGATCCTCGATCGACAGACCATCAAACATAGCGGAGCTGGGATTGCCCAACTCGTCGAACTGCTCACAAAGCTATCGGATAATAACCCGCAAAGTGTGGCCGTGGCCATCGAAATCCCACGTGGAGCAGTTGTGGAGTCTCTGGTCGAGCGGGGCTTTGCGGTGTATTCATTGAACCCGAAGCAGATGGATCGCTTTCGTGACCGGCACACGGTGGCCGGCGCCAAGGACGATCGTCGGGACGCATTCGTGATGGCGGACGCACTCCGTACCGACCTCCCTCTGTTTCATCGGATACAACTGGATCACCCGCTGGTCATTCGCATTCGCGAACTGTCACGAACCGACGAAGATCTCCAGCAAGACCAGGTCCGCGCCGGCCACCAGCTTCGCGAACTTCTCAATCGCTACTATCCGCAAATGCTCGCACTCTGCCCCAGTGTCGACGAGCCCTGGTTCTGGGAGTTGGTCGAACTGGCCCCGCTTCCCGGTGAAAGCCGCCAAGCTGTCGAAATCGAAGTTGGACCACTTGCTGAAAATTCACCGGATTCGTCGTCTGGATGCGGCAGCGGTGCGGGCGGCGGTCAACGTGCCCGCGCTGAGGCTCGCACCAGGCGCGGCCGAGGCGGCTGCCGAGCATGTTCTGCTGATCTTGCCGATGCTGCGTTTACTGATGCGGCAACGCAAGGACCTGCAAAGCCGCATGGAAGTGCTACTGGAGCAGATGAGCACCGAAGGGGAATTTAGCGAGCATCGTGACGTGGCGGTCCTGCTTTCCTTGCCGGGAGTTGGCCGGGTCATCACCGCCACGATGCTCGCCGAGGCCTCTCAGGCGCTCGCAGAACGAGACTACCATGCTCTGCGGAGCTATGCCGGTTCAGCGCCGGTTACCCGACAGAGCGGCAAGCGCAAATGTGTCCTGATGAGGCAAAGCTGCAATCAACGGCTGCGCAACGCACTGTATCACTGGTCCAGAGTCAGCATGCAAGCCGATCCGCGAAGTAAAGAGCACTACGCGGCACTGCGAGCGAAAGGCCACTCCCATGGCCGGGCACTACGCGGCGTCGGAGACCGATTACTGGCCGTTCTGGTGTCGATGCTGACCACCGGAACGAAGTACGATCCAGCGCGGCGAATGGGGCGGACAACGGAGTAGGTCGGAGCTACAATCGAAAACGCTTGCGCAGAGGATAGGGCTCTCCAGGGATGGAACCCGAGCGCTGCCGCAAGTGCGGACTGAGCGGGGCGGTCCAAGCCGCCCCGCCGCAAGATTCAGTCTGCCCGAAAGCGACAAATCCCAGGGGGCATGGGGGAGGATCCCCCATACCAGCTCAGCAAGAACCCCTCAAGAAACCAATTGACTAATGGTGGGGAGTCCTGTACCTCGCCCAGCCACCCGCAATCAGAACCCCCACACGACCCCCCAGACCGCTACTCACAGAGCCCACAGCCCTGGTTCTTCCCGGAATTCAGCCCTCGTCTCAACCCGGTCACACGCTTTCAAAATAAACCCAAAACTCCCTTAACCATTGGATCGGCCATCACTTACACCCGTCTCTCCATCCCCCGGGTGGAGCCTGTTTTGGATCTCGTCCTCTATAATCCCGGCCAAGGAGTTGTATGGAACGAAGAAGTGGATTGGATCAGGTTCGAACGGACGATGCGCCCGCTCATCGACCCTTGACGCCCGTGGCCAACGCCACGCGCAAGGTCGCGGGCGCGCCGCACGCCAGGCCCTCGGGAGAACACCGCCCAGACGGCGAACGCCAGGGAACCACCGCCACCCCCAGGCAACCCATCTCCGAGCGCCGCCTCGCCGCCAACCGCGCCAACGCCCAAAAATCGACCGGCCCCCGCACCGCCGAAGGCAAGCGCCGTGTCGCCCAGAACGCCTGCCGCCACAACCTCTACTCGAAGCTCCATCACCTCCCCGAGGAGATCGCGGACCTCCTCTACCGCAAGGCTTTGGAGGAAACGGCCGACATCGCCGACCCGCGCTTCCGCGCCCTCTTCGTCCACCGCCTCATGCTCCGAGGCCACGAACGCCGCCTCCTCCAACTCGAAGGCAAGCTCTGGGCCGAAGCCCTCCATGTGAACCACGGGATCATCCCCTACGCCTCGCTCTGGATCCGCGAAAACCACGCCGAAGTCGTCCAGGCCCTGGGCCGCTACCACGCCTGGATCTGCGTCCGCATCCGGGCCATCCAGAAGTCGATCTTCCCCTACGTCATCGGAGACGTAGAGAATCAGACAGGCATCCCCGCCCGAACCCAAGCACTCCTGGCCTCCGCCGCCGGCTCCAGCCGCACCATCATGCTGGCAACCACGGCCGGCACACACCTCAACTCGGACAACCAGTTCACATCCACAGGACCCTGGAATCCCAGCCCATCCGGCCAACCGGACGAGACCCTCTCAGCCCAGCCAGCCATCTCCACCCATCGAAATCTCCCTCCGGCCCCCGGAATCTCATCGCTATTCACAGCCCGGCGTGGCTTCCGCCCAGTCCGCCCCGTCCCAGCCCCGCAAGCCGTGAAAGCCATCCGACCGCCCACGGTCCCCGGCCTCAGCCTCCGTTTCCTGAACCGGTCCCGCAAACCAAACCCCTCCACCAAACCAGAGTCCCCCACAACGAACCACGACCGTCAGGGAGTGGTCTCCGCACCACCAACCGCGCACGTCAGTAAGCGGGCGCCCGTCTGCGTCTTGTCCTCAACGGCGCAGGCCACAGCCCGCACCATCACCAAATCGGAGAAAAGCTCCAGTCAACCCAAAACCTTGGGACGGCGGACCCCCAGGTCCGCGGTTGACGCCCTCGTCAACCACCCGGAGTCACATCCGAACGTACCGGCACTGCTTCCGCAGGAGCGGGCAATATCGGCGCAATCCTCTCTCCCCGAGCGAACAAACCCAACGCCGGCACCCAAGCGCATCGTCCGTCCGGAGCCAAACCACTTCACCACCACCACCCCAGTCCCAGAGCCAAACCACCGCTCCATCCCAGTCCCAGAGCGTAAGCGACGGGCTACCCAAACACCAACAAGCGCGATCCGCCGCGGCACCACCACCACCCCGGCCGCGCCCACCCAATCCAAGCTCCCCGAGCGAACAAACCCAACCCGAGCGCCCCGCAAAGCCCGGACCCTCAGCGACGGGCCACCCGCCCAACCCGAACCCCACACCCACCCAGCGCCAAGCACGCCAGGCCGAGCCCCACCCTACCCCTAACAGATCAAATCCGGCCGCCCCGCCCCGCCCAATCCAGGGACGGCCCAATCACCAGCCAGAACCAGATTCACAAGCCCAGCCCCGGAGGCAGGACGCACCCCGAGCGTCCAATCCTTCCCGGGCCATGTTCTTTGAAAATTGAACCCAGAACCCATCGCGGGCCAACACCCCACCCGGAGGCCCATTTGCCTCCGGGTCCGGACGGTCAGTCCGGAAGCCCGCTCAGCCCATCAGCGGAACCACGCCCGCCGCGTCCTCAGCTCCGCCCCTCGCCGAACAGCCGCTCAAAATACTCCCGCGTCCGCCCCTGGATCTGCAGCAGCTCCAGCCCGAGAGGCTGGTCACACAGGTGCTCCGGCACCCACCGCCGCACCAGCTTCGTCAGCATCTGCAACTGCCACTCCGAGTTCGGCAGACTCCCCTCCGTGTGCCCGGAGATCAGCCGCAACCCATGGTCCACGGCCCGGTAGAACGTCGCCGCGTTCTTCAGGAAGTGCGCGTCGTTCGGATCCAGGTGCCCCATCTGCTCCAGCACCTCGATGCGCGCCGGCGTGTTCAGCACTTTGAAGAACATGCCCGCGCCGCGCAGCCGCAGGTACATCAGCGAGAAGTCGATGTCATAATACCCGCCTACGGCCGTCTTCAGCGGGTTGTCTTCGCTCAGCTCCTTCTCGATCCGCATGCGCATATGCCGCAATTGCTGCTTCGACCGGCCGCTCTGCCCATACCGCCGCCAGTCCACCTTCTGCAGATCGGCCAGGAACGCCGTGGCCCGCTCCACATCGCCGGCCACCGCCCTCGTCTTCATATAGGCCACGCCTTCCCACGCCTCCGCCGTCTTGGCGAAGTACTCGTGGTAGGTGCTCTCGCTCTGCACCAGAGCGCCGCCCTTGCCGTTCGGGCACAGCCGCGTATCCACCGCGAACATCGTCCCGTCGCCTGTATACGACGACAGAATGCTCACGATCTTCTCCGCCACCCGCGTCCAGAAGTGAAGCTCCGGCAGGTCCGCATCCGGGATCACGAACAGCAGGTCCGCATCCGACGCCAGGTCGAACTCCTGCATCCCCAGCCGCCCGAGCGCGATCACCATCATCTGGGACCCGGGCACATAGCCCGACGTCGCCGGCGGTTGCGTCCCGAGCGTCTGCGCCACAGCCAGCCGGTACACCGACGCAATCGCCGCGTCGGCCAGCGCCGAAGTCCGTTCCAGCGTCTCGAAGATCGGCACCTGCAGGCAGATGCTCTCCGCCTGTAGCCGGAACATCTGCCGCAGGAAGAAGCGCCGCATCTCCACGGCATCCTCCAGCAGCGGCATGATCTCCGCATACGCCGTGGTCGACCGGCCCCGCTGCCGCATCGTCCGGATCTCTTCGAAATAGTCCGGCTGCCGCATCAACTGCTCGGCGAAGTACGGGCTGTGCGCGAACAGGTCCAGCAGATAGCTGCTCAGAACCCCGTCACCATCCAGGGCGCTCAGCCAGTCGTCCCGCTTGATGACGCGCTCCAGGAAATGCTCGAAAGCGTTCAGCGAACGGCCCAGCCGGGCCCGCCCGACGGACCCGGCAAACCCCGGAGCCTTCTGGTCCAGAAAGCGGATCAGGTTGCTCGAAGGCGCCGCATCCGGTCCGCTCGGCTCCGGCATCGTCTCTACACTCATCCCGCCCGGTGGCGGCTGGACCGGCGTATGCGTGTAGTACATCGTCTGCTGCGCATGGATCACCCGCTCGTAGATCTCCTGCACGTGTTCCAGGTGCGCATTCAGCGTCATCAGCAGCGCTTCCGGAGTGCTCTGGCCGCCCAGCAGCCCGGGCGGCATCCGCCGCGCCACCAGCGCCTGCTCTTCCAGCTTCTCCGGCAAAAGGTGCGTCTGGCGGTCCGCCGCGAACTGCAGCCGGTGCTCCAGGTGCCGCAAATACTGATAGGCCGAAGCCAGCCGCGAATACTCCGAATCCGACAGCAGATCCTTGTCTCTCAACCGCACCAGAGCCAGCAGCGTCGACGAATTGCGGACCCACGTCTCGCGCCCGCCGTGCAGCCGCTGCAGGCACTGCACCAGAAACTCAATGTCCCGGATCCCGCCGCGCGCCAGCTTCACGTCGATGCCCGTGGCCCGCTTCCGGGAACTCAGTTTCTCATTAAGCCGCTCCCGCGTCTCCGACATCGATTCGATGTGCGAGAAGTCCAGCGTCGTCGAGTAGATCTTCGGCTGCACCCACTCCAGCAGTTGCCGGCCTGGTTCCTTATCGCCGGCCGCCGGACGCGCCTTGATCAGCATCTGCAGTTCCCAGTCGCGCGCCCTGGTCTCGTAATACTGCTTCGCGGCATCCATCGACAGGCAGACCTCGCCCACCGCCCGTCCGGACGCAGCCGCAGGTCCACCCGGTAGATCATGCCCTCGGCGGTGTACGTCCCCATCAGGTCCGTCAACTGATTGGAGATCTTCTTGAAGAACTCCTGATTGCTGATCGGCTGCGGACCATCGGTATTGCCGGGCCCGCCATACACGAACATCAGGTCGATATCCGAGCTGTAATTCAGCTCCCGCCCGCCCAACTTGCCCAGCGCCAGAATCGAGTAACCGCACTCGCTGCCGTCCGCCAGCCTCGGCCGCCCATATTTCTGCGCCAGTTCCGACCGGATCCTCGTATACGCCGCGTCCAGCAGCGCATCGGCCACGTTCGACAGCTCCTCCGTGATCTCCGGCAACGCCCCGAACCCCAGCACGTCCCTCAGCAGAATCCGCAGGATCTGCTTCCGCCGGAACTCGGCCATCCGCAGCGCCGGCGATGGCGCCGAGCCCGAAAGCAGCCAATCCGCCAGCTCCGCGTCAATCTCTTCCCGCGTCCTGCCTCGATGCAGCCAGCCCGCATGCAGCAGGCCCAGCAGCCACACCGGATGCTGCAACAGTCTCCGACAGGAAGTCGCTTGCGGAAAAGACCGCGACCAGCGCCTGCAACCCGAACGGCGAATAGGCAATCTGTTGGAATTCACTCGGATAGCGGGCGCAGAAGGACTCGAGACGGCGCACCGCCGCCTGCGGGTCGGCCGATTGGCTCAACAGGATTTCTAGTCCTTGCCGCAAATCCGGGGGGATGTCGTGTTCAACCGCCAGTAGAGAATCGTGCAACGAGGCCGCCAGTCTGACCTAGACTTTTTGATCTACTAAAGCGATTATAGCCCCGGCCTGGATGCGCCCCGGCTGCACCACACTGGCATAAAACCCGCACCGGGCCCACTTGGCGGAACCGGGCGTGCCGTTCTTCTGATACACCGCCCGCTGGATCTGTCCGGGCTCCCCCTGGTTGTAGACATCCAGCGTCTTGCACGGCTGCCGCAGTTGCGTCAGTTCCAGCACCGCATCGCCTGCCCTGAATCGTTGGCCTTCGCGCAGTTGGCGGAAATCGATACCCTGCACAGTCAGATTCTCGCCCAGCGCCCCCGCGGAAACCGCAAACCCGTCAGCCTGAAGCCCTTCAGGTCTTCCTGAGAGATCAGCAGGATCGCCTTCCGAGGGCCGCCGTGGTACTGCAGGTTACGTTCACATCCCCTTCCAGTCCCAAAGGACCCGCCCAGGCCTCGGGAATCGCAAGCTTCGGAACGCCGCCCTTCGAGATGCTGACTTGGATGATCTGCCCGACCATGACTCCAGCCTGACACACAAAAGGCGCGAGCCGGAGCCCGCGCCTCTCGATGGAACCCAACGGTTTGGTCTAGATGTCGTAGTAAAGCGCAAACTCATAGGGATGCGGCCGCAGGCGCACGGCATCGGCTTCGTTCTTGCGCTTGTAGGAAATGTAGGTTTCGATCAGCTCTTCCGTGAACACATCGCCCTTCAGCAGGAAATCGTGATCCTCTTCCAGGCACTCAGCGCTTCATCCAGAGACGCCGGCATCGAAGGCACCGCCTTCATCTCTTCCGGCGAAAGATCGTAGATATCCTTGTCAAGCGGCTCGCCCGGATCGATCTTGTTCAGAATACCGTCAAGGCCGGCCATCAGCATCGCCGCGAACGCCAGGTACGGATTGCGGACGGATCCGGCGGCGGAACTCGACCCGCTTCGCCTTAGGGCTGGACGAGTACATCGGAATGCGCACCGCCGCAGAACGGTTGCGCCGCGAATAGGCGAGATTTACCGGAGCCTCATAGCCGGGGACGAGCCGCTTATAGCTGATTGGTCGTCGGCGCAATGATCGCCGACAGCGCGCGCGCATGCTTCAGCAAGCCGCCGATGTACCAGAGCGCCATCTGGCTCAGGCCGGCGTAACCTCGCCCGCGAACAGCGGTTTGCCATCCTTCCACAGGCTCTGATGGCGGTGCATGCCGCTCCCGTTGTCGCCAAAGAGCGGCTTGGGCATGAAGGTGACCGTTTTGCCGTACGGTTGGCGACGTTGCGGATGAAGTACTTGTACATCATCATGTTGTCGGCCGACTTCACGAGCGTGTCGAAGCGCTTATCAATTTCGCACTGGCCGGCCGGTGGCGACTTCGTGGTGATGGCATTCGATTACGAGTCCGCATTTCTTCATCATCTCCACCATCTCAGCACGCAGTTCCTGTAATGGTCCGTAGGCGGAACGCGGGAAATAGCCTTCTTTGTAGCGCGGCCGGTAGCCGAGGTTGTTGTCGCGGCGCCCGGAGTTCCAGCGGCCTTCCTCGGCATCAATGAAGTAGAAGCCGGAATGCTGGTTCTGATCGAAACTGATGTTGTCGAAGATGAAAAACTCGGCTTCCGCGCCAAAAAAGCCGTATCGGCGATGTTGGTGTTCTTCAGGTAGATTCTCGGCTTTGTTGGCGATCCAGCGCGGATCGCGCTCGTAGCTTCTGCCGCGTGATCGGGTCAATGAATGTGCCGATCATCACCAGCGTCGGAGTCTCGAAAAATGGATCGATATAGGCGGTCGTCGGATCCGGAATCAGGAGCATGTCGCTCTCATTGAT
>JASGIE010000057.1:0-20664 GCA_049841055.1 Paludibaculum sp.
GTGTATGTACTTGGTTCGTTACGTATTGCTAAGGTTAATAGGGAAACACGATAGAATCCGAACGCACCTCACTACTCCGCAGAAGCTGGCCGGCTGCCGGATACTGCCCCCGGTGTCTGATCCCAGGGAAACCACCGCCGTTCCCTGGGCAACGACGGCGGCGGACCCGCCTGAACTGCCGCCTGGAACTCTGTCGAGCGCCACAGGATTCCGCACCGGACCGTACGCCGAATTCTCGTTCGAGGAGCCCATTGCGAACTCGTCGCAATTCGCCTTGCCGATGATCACACCGCCCGCGGCTTCCAGCCGCTGAACGGCCGTTGCGTCGTAGGGCGGGATGAAGTGCTCCAGCATCTTGGATCCGCACGTGGTGCGGAGGCCCTTGGTGACGATGACGTCCTTCACCGCGATAGGCACGCCTGCCAGCGCTCCGGGAGTCTCACCGCGCGCGAGCTTTCGTCCACGGCGGCGGCGGCCTGACGCGCTCGCTCTTCAGCGAAGGTGAGGTAGGCGTTGGTCTTCGGATTCTCGCTGCGCGCGAATGCCAGGGCCTCTTCGGTCAGTTCGGCGGCGCTGAATTGGCAGATTCCGCAGGCCGTCCTGGATCGAGGAGATGGTGAGTTTGGCGATTTCCATTTCGATTGCAATTCCAAATGCTGACTCGGCCTTCGATGCCCGTTATCGCTCGATGATCTTCGGGACCTTGAACTGACCGGCACCCGACAAAGGAGCATTGGCCAGGGCCGCACGGTTGTCGAGGCATGGCTCAATCACGTCTTCTCTCAGCGTGTCCGTCTCCCCCGCGTCGTAGAGGACCTGGGCCATCGGCTCGACACCCGTCACGTCGAGTTCATTCAGCTTGTCGATGTGGGACAGGATTCCGTCCAGGTCATGCGCCATGCGGGCGGTCTCTTCGGCGCTCGTTGCAGATTCGCCAGGTCGGCGACGTACTTGACCTCTTGTTCTGTGATCTTCAGACGCACGGGCCTTTCTGCGGGAATTTACGTAGATGCGGCGAAGCACAGGATCCGCGATGCCATCCGCGTCGTCCTTCGGTCGAGGGGCGGGCGCTGTCAGCGAGAAGCCGGTCAGAGATTCTTCCCTCTGTGGCGGACGGCGTGCGATTCCAATGCGAACTCAATCCCCTGAGGTGCGGCACCGCCCAGCAGGTCGCTCAGATTCCGGAGGATCTGCTGGCGAAGTCCGTAGAGATTCCGCCGCCACTGGTCGTCCTCCACCAGGACCACCAGATTGTTGTCCTGGATGGCCACCGCGCGAGTCCGCCCAGCCAGTCGTTTGCCGATGGCCGCGGGCCAGGCGGCCAGGGTCAACTCTTCATGGGTGAAGTGTTCCTGAGCCGTCCTGATTCTTGCGATGATGCGCCCTGCGCGTTCCATTCCGATGGTTTCCTGGAACGGTCATTTTAGCATGCGAGGAGGCCTCGGACCCCATGGTAGTCTGGTCTTCCCATGATCGTATTGGCATCGCAATCGCCGCGCCGTAAGGAGATTCTGCGGATGGCCGGGATCCCGTTCGTGGTGCGCGTTCCCGGGGTGGAAGAGGTCCGGCAGGACGGCGAAACCGCCCATTCGTATGTAGAACGGCTGGCTCGCAACAAAGCCCTGGCGGTCGAGGCCTCGCCCGATGAGTTTGTCGTTGCCGCCGACACTACCGTGGTTGTGGACGACGCCGTGCTCGAAAAGCCGGAATCGGAAGAAGCGGCGGAAGGCATGCTGCGGCTGCTCAGCGGCCGTCAACACGTCGTACTCACCGGAGTCTGTGTGCGCCAGGGCGGTCAGTTGTGGAGCGGCGTGGAATCGACGCTGGTCACCTTTAAGCCTCTGACAGATGCGGATATTCACGCCTACGCGGCCAGCGGCGAGCCTTACGACAAGGCTGGTGGGTACGCGATCCAGGGTTTGGCTTCGAAGTACATCACTGGTATAGATGGCTGCTTTTCAACGTCGTAGGCCTGCCCGTGGCCAGGGTGTACGACATGCTGCTCACAGCCGGCTACAGCTTGGCTTTGGGGTAGCGCTGCTTCATCCAGTCGAACAAAAAACTGGGGACGCTCATGGTGGACAGCCGTCCCTGGCGGATGAGCGCCCAGTCACCAAAGAGCCCAGTGGCTTTGATTTCGGGTAGCGTGACCGGCGGGTCGATCTCTCCGGCGTATTCCAGATCGACGACGGTAGATTTGGGGTTGGCGGGATCCGGCCGGGGTGCTGAAGTGATCTTAGCCAGGCCCAGAATCCTCGATTCTCCCCCGCTGTGGTAGATGAAAACCCGGTCGCCGGGTTTCATCGTGCGGATCACCGCCACGGCTTACGCGTTGGTCACGCCGTCCCATGTTGTGGACCGGTCTTTCCTGAGCTGGTCGATGGAATAAGTGTCGGGATCGGTTTTGGCTAGGAAGTAGGCCATCAATTGCCGCCTTTGAGGCAGGAATGCGGAATCGATCCACAGGTCAGATGCAGCGGGAATGCGCCCTGCGCAAATTCGGACAGCTTCGTATGCTTCATGGTATCAGTGATTTGCCGGGAGTGGCCGTCTTTCGGCAGCCCGGTGAACCCAGCTTGCTGTTGTACAATAGATTGAACAATAAACTGGGGCGCGTCAATGATCCGGATTGCTGGAAGTGTTGTAAGCAGCCCTGGTGAGTAAGAGTTACGTGGTCGAGCGGAGGGTGACGAATGCGGTCGAACTGGAAGCTGTCGATAGGACGGCTCCTGTCTGTGTTCCTGATGCTGGCGGCCGGGGGGATTCTCTCCGGGCAGCAGGAAACCAAAGGCGCGAGTGGCCAGAAAGCGCCTGATCAGGCGAAGCCGGCCCCGTCTGAGGATACGAATGTCGCTGCGCCGGTAGACCCCAAGAGCTACAAGATCGGTGCGGAAGACGTTCTGAACATCCGCGTATGGCGGGAGAACGATCTCAGCGGGAATGTCGTGGTTCGTCCTGACGGTAAGATCACCGTGCCGCTTGCGGGGAAATGGAAGCGGCCGGCCTCACTCCGGAGCAACTCACGGCCAGGGTGAGCGACGCGCTGTCGAAATTCCTGACGAAACCTGAAGTGATCATCTCGGTCGTCTCCGTGATGAGCAAACGGTACTACCTTTCGGGCAACGTAAGCCGTTCCGGCCCGACGCCGCTGGTGACACCCACGACCATCCTGCAGGCCTTGAGTTCGGCTGGGCTGGGGCAGTGGGCAAAGAAGAGCAAAATCATCGTGATGCGCGGAACTGAGCGCATCAAATTCAACTACAACGATGTGATCAAGGGTAAACACCTGGAGCAGAATATCTATCTCCAGGACGGCGACCACATCTACGTCCCGTAGGCTGTCAACTCGGAGGAGCGAATCATGACGACAGCATCCATGCAGCCAAATCAAGGTCTTCAAGACCAGCCGCTTTCCGTGCCCCGGCGTACCCTCGATATTGAGGACTATATTGACATTCTGCGCCGCCACCGGTCCTGGATCCTTGGGCCCTCTTTCATTGGTCTGGTTGCCGGCGTCGTGACCGCGTTCCTGTGGCCGAACTCGTATCTGGCCCAGGGTATGATTCGAGTGGTTCCACCGCAGGTTTCTTCCAAGCTGGTCCGGACGAATGTGACGGAGGAGATGTCGAGCAAGATCGCCTCGACCTACCAGAACATCGTGAGCCGCCCGAATCTGCTCAACCTGATCCAGACCTACAATCTCTACCCCGACGATCGCAAGCGCCTGCCCACGGAAGATGTCATTGAAAACATGCGCAAGGACATCCAACTAGGGCAGATGCAGTCCGTGTCGCGTGGGATTGGCGGGCGCTCCAACAATGTCAGCGCCTTCACTGTCAGCTTTTCTTACTCGGACCGCCGGCTCGCTCAGAAGGTCACGATTGACCTGATGTCCCGCTTCATTGATGAGAGCATCAAGTCGCGATCGAATCAGAACCTGATGACCACCGAGTTTTTCAAGGATCAGTTCGATACCGCGAAGCGGGAGTTGGAGGAGATCGATAGTAAGATTTCGGCTTTCCGTGGCAGCAACATGGGCACTCTGCCGGAACAGGAACAGATCGCTCTCGGACGGATCACGGCCCTGGAAGCTTCCATTCAGACGGTGAACGGCGAGATCAGCCGGGCTCACCAGGATAAACTCCAACTCGAGTCGCAACTGCGGGACCTCAGGGATCAGGCGCAAGCCCTGGCTCAGCCGGTCGCCGAGTCGACGATGCCTGGCTCGGCCCGCAACGACCGGTTGGCGGATGTCAATCGCGACATCGAGCGGACCGAGGCCTCGATCGCCGCATTGCGCGAATCCTACAAAGACACGCATCCGGATGTGCAAAGGGCTTTGGCGTTTCTGCAGGCCAAAATCAAGATTCGCGATCAGATTCTGCGGGAAAGCGAGAGCGCGAAGATCGATGCGCCGGCCGCGAAGGCCCGCATGGTCATCCCTCCGGCCAATGCCGCCAAGCTGCGTGAAGTCAACAGTTCGGTCTCCCGGGCTCAGACAGGGCTTCAGTCCAAGGACATGGAAATCGAGGATTTGAATCGCCAGCTGGCTGATCTACGCGGCAAGCTGCGGACGGCCCAGTCGCGACTGGAATCGAGCCCGTCAGCGAATCAGGAGTACCTCCAGCTCATGCGCGACCGGAGCCTGATCGCCACCCGCTATGACAACCTGAGCAAGAGCATGCAGGAGTCCGCGATGGCGACCGACATTGAAACCCGTAAGCAGGGCGAACTGCTGGAAGTTCTGGAACAGCCTGCTCTGCCGGAAGAGCCGTACGCCCCTCGGCGTCCGCTGATTGTGGGTGTCGGCGTGTTGCTCGGCATCGGACTCGGGTTCTCACTCGCCGGTGCGCGGGAACTGAAAGACACATCGCTTAAGAATCTGAAGGACGTCAGGGCTTATACCCGCCTGACGGTGCTGGGAAGCATCCCATTGCTGGAAAACGACTTTGTGGTCCGCCGCCGCCGCCGCATCGGGTGGTTGGCGTGGACTGCGACCTTCCTGGTCGGGGTTCTTCTGATGGCCGGCGCGGTGGCGTACTACTACACCTCAAAGGCTTAGCGCATTGGCGCCAGTTGTCTTTGGAAAATGACAGGTAGAAATCGGAGAGATCTATGAGCCGAGTGCACGATGCCCTTAGACGCGTCGAATCCACAGTGATGGGGACGCCGCCGCCGCCTGAGCCGGCTGCCGCCGGGCGGGTTGTCGCACCGGAGCCGGCCAATGCCTTGCGCGGCCTGCTGGAACGCATTCAGACGATCCCGTTCACCCCGTCTCCGGACGCTTCATTGCTGGATTCCAGCCGCCCCAGCGAATCGCCGGCGGAAGAGTTTCGCAGCCTCAGAACCCGGCTGAATCACCTTCAGTCGCTGCAGCCTATTCACAATATCGTTCTCACTTCCGCGTCGCCGGCCGAGGGGAAGTCGTTCTCGGCAACCAATCTCGCGCTCGCCCAGGCTCAGTTGGAAGGCAACATGACCCTGCTGGCCGATTTTGATTTCCGGCGACCGGTGATTCACACATTCTTCCAGGTGCCCCGCAGTCCGGGCATCACCGACTATCTCCAGGGAAAAGCCACCTTGGAGGAGGTCGTGAAGCGAATTGAGGGAACGAACCTGTGCATCATGCCGGCCGGTGAAGCTGTCCTGAACCCTCTGGAATTGCTGAACCTGCCGGAGGTCAAGCACATGCTCGATCTGCTGCCCTCCATCTTCAACTGGGTGATCCTGGATACGCCTCCGCTGCTGTTTGCGGCCGACGCCAACCTTCTGGCGACTCTCTGTCATGGGTTGGTGATGGTTGTCCGCATCGGGAACACGACGATTGATGCCGTCACCCGCGCCATGGGCTCGCTCTGCCAGAACAATATCCTCGGCATCATTGTGAACGGCGCACATCGCGGCGAACTGTACAGCAAGTACACCTACTACCACTCGTATTACTACTCGAAGCCGGACTAGCTACCTCGCGGTCGTTGACTGATGACGCAAGAACCATCCGGTGCTCCGTTGACAAAAGGCCTCTCCGAGCGAGCCTGCCGGTTTGTGGCCGGAGTGGATACTGGATTCGTAGGGGCCATTGTTGTCCTCGGATGGCTCATGTTCCACTCCTGGCTGTCCGGCGAGTTCTGGTGGGCCAAACTAAACGTGGCCGGAGCGCTCTTCTACGGCAGTCCGGTCTACACAATGGGCCTGGGCCGGGCCTCTTTCGCGGGAGCGGCGCTGCTCCTGGTGCTCTACGCTTTGTTGGGCGGCCTCTTCGGTCTCATTGCGCGGCAGAGTGGATTCACACGCAACCTCCTCCTGGGCATGCTGCTGGCCATGACGTGGCATCTCTTCGCTCAGCGCTTTTTCTGGCGGCGGCTGGATTCGTTCGGTCCGGCTTACTTCCCGGTGCTATCCACTTTGCCGGCCCACCTGATCTTTGGATTGAGCCTTTCGAGGTATGCCAGCCGGTTCCAGCGACTCGCTGGTTCGTTTGGGGACTCGTCCTGGGTGGTTCCGTTGATGGAGAGTCTTCATCCGCCCGTCGAAGAGACGATTGAAGGCGAGGAAGCACCTGCTGAGCCGGTGGAGTCTCCAATTGCTGCCGTGGTGGTCGACCCACCCTCGGCGAGCCCGGCGGAAGCGGCTTCTGTCCTGGCCAGTTCGGCGGCAATTCCTTCTGGCACAAGCTCTGATGCCCCTGCCACGGCGCAGGACGCGGCGGAAGTCGCTGGTCCGGAGCCACCCCTAGCCCCTCTGCCGGAGAATCCCGCCATCGACAACGCGGCGGCCGGGTTACCGCCCGCGACCGGGTCTTCGGCAGCTTCCGGCACGCCCGCTCCCGAGGAATCTTCGCCTTCGGTGAAGTCCGATTGTTGATCGATTCCAGATTCCGCTAGAATGGAGGCTTGTGCCTGCGCGCAGCGAAGTTTCTTCCATGTAACGGCGCCGGACTCCGGTGCGTCTGAGGCGAAGGCGCAGAAAGAAAGGATCTTGACTGTTCACGATGACCCGCAGGCGTAGAAGCCTGAAAGCCGTACCGCTTTGCCTCGTTGTCCTTTCGATGATCATCGCGGGCGCGGCGGGAACTGTGCAGGCAGCACCCCAGGCCGCGCCTCCAACGGCGCAGGCCCCGAAGCCGGCTGAGCCTAAGAAGGCAAGTCCTTTCGAAAATGTAACCCCGGCACCAGACGCTCAACCCCCCAAGCCCGCTGAGCCGAAACCGGCCCCACCGTTCGAGCGGGTACCCACTCCCAAGGAAGAACCGGCCAAACCGCCGGCCGGCACCCCGCCCGCCGCCGAACCGGCCAAGGCGCCTCAGGCGCTGCCGGACGTCATCGAAGCCATTGAATTCCGCGGCGCTCGCCGAGTTCCGCAGGACACCCTGAAGGCGCTGATCATGACCAAGAAGGGGGACTATTACGACCCCGATGGCCTTCACCGCGACTTCATGCGCCTGTGGAATACCGGCCGTTTCGACGACATCTCGATCGAACGGGAAGCCGGCAAGACCGGCTGGATCATCCGCTTCCTCGTGACGGAACGCCGGGTCGTCCGGTCGATCAAGTACGAAGGCAACAAGTCGATCACCGTCTCCGAAATCCTCGACCGTTTCAAGGAGCGGAGGGTTGGTCTTTCGGTGGAGCAGCAGTACGAGCAGGGCCGCGTCCAGCGGGCCACCAACGTTCTGAAAGAGTTCCTCTCCGAGCGCGGCCGCCAGTTTGCCAGCGTGACGCCGGAGATCCGTCAGATTCCGCCGTCTTCGGTGGAAGTCACCTTCAAGATTCAGGAAGGCGCCAAGGTCAAGGTCGGCAAGATCGACATTCAGGGCAACAAGGTCTATGCGGACCGGGCCGTTATCCGGGCCATGAAGAACCTGCGGCCGATCGGTGTCCCGCACTCCGTGATCCTCGAGAGTCTCTTTGCGAAGACATTCGACTCCACCAAGCTCGAAGAAGATAAGGAGCGAATCCGTCAGTTCTATGCCTCGAACGGCTACTTCCTTGCCCGCGTCACCGATCACAAGGTGACGATGCGCGACAAGGCCGGCGCGGCGATGCCGTTTACCAAGACGAAGGCGGGTAAAGTGGCCGACGTCACGATGAACATCGACGAGGGCGCGCTCTACCGGCTCAACAACATCAACTTCGTCGGTGTGAAACTGTTCCGGACTCCGGAAACTCTCATGCGCCCCTTTCCGGAATGGATAAGGGTGATGTACTTCTCCACCGAGAAGCTCCAGAAGGGCTTGGAGAAGCTTCGAAGCTCTACGGCGAGTTTGGCTATATCGATGCCGTGCCCGAGCCGGATTTCAACCCGATTCCGGACGGCAAGATCGACCTCACGTTCAATGTCGACGAGGGCAAGCAGTTCTTCGTCCGCCGCATCGATTTCTCAGGGCAACACCACTACCCGCGACAAGGTCATCCGTCGCGAATTGCTGGTCGATGAAGGCGACATGTACAACACCCGGTTGTGGGAACTCAGCATCCTCCGCCTGAATCAGCTCGGCTATTTCGAGGCGCTGAAGGAAAACGAGTCCACCAACGTCACCCGCGATACCAGAACAATACGGTGGATCTGACTTTCAAGGTGAAGGAACGCGGCAAGAATTCCATCAGTTGATGGTGGCGTTCGGGCATCTCCGGTAGTTTCATCGGCTTCGGTTACTCGACGAATAACTTCCTGGGCCTGGGCGAGACGTTGAGCCTCAGCGCCAGAACTCGGCGACCGCATTAAGAACGTAACGTTCAGCTTCACTGAGCCTTACCTCTTCGATAAGCCAATTCAAGCCGGCTTCACGATCTACATGCAGCTTCAACTACGACCAGGCTCGCGAAGTGTCGCTGTTGCTCCGGACGCAAACCTGATTCCTTTGTACGATGCTCTTGGCCGCGACAACCTGCTGAACTACATCTCGAATGGCTATGGCTCCACGGTGTTTGCCAGCTATCCAGTTGACGCGCATCGTTCGCCCGCCTGGAGCATGAGTATGGCATCGACCGGTCGAACACGTTCCAAACAACTAACGGTTCGAAGAGTTATTTTCATTACTCTAACTTCCATCAACTTCAATGGCCCGAACCAGCTGAACGGTATCGCGACCAGCCGCATCATCCCGGCGTACACCTACAATACGGTGGATCATCCCATCACTCCGAGCCGCGGCCGGAGCCTCTACGCCTCGTTCTAGTTCGCGGGCAGCCCCATCGGCGGCAACGTGAATCTGATCGAACCGACCGTTTCCGCCACCTACTTCCGGAAGGGCTTCTCACCGAAGCACGTCATCGGTATGCGCGCCCTGGGCCGCTATATCTCCGGCTACGGTGATCGCGTCGCGCCTCCCTTCAACCGCGTCTTCATGGGCGGCGAGAAGGACGTCCGCGGATTCGAAATCTGGGGCATCGGGCCCTTTGCCTACATCCCCAGCTCGGCTGCCGTCAATGTGCGTAACAACGACGGCTCGGCGCGGACACAGCAGGTGATCGTCAATGGAGTGCTCCAGACGCAGAACGTCACGCAGAACATTCCGATCTACCAGTTGGTCTTCCCGGGCGGCGACACGCAGGGCGTAGGCAACTTTGAATACCGTATTCCCATCGTTGGGCCGCTGGTGTTGGCCGCGTTCTTCGACGCAGGCGTGAACCGCATCAGCCGGGACAGCCAGTTGCGGTTGAATGCCAGCCGGGTGGATGCGCTGAATGGCACCTTCCCGCAGGCCGGCTTCGACAACAAGGCGTTTATCGTCGGGGATAGCCAAAAGATTCGTACTTCCACCGGACTCGAACTGCAGATCATGATGCCGGTGGTTAACGCGCCATTTCGTCTTTACTGGGCCTACAACCCAACGGTTGTGAGGCAATACTTCGTTCCGCCCATCGCAGTGACGCCCGCTATGTTCCCGAACTATGCGACTTACGCCTTTGCATCGCAGACCTTCGCGAATCCGGCGCCGTACTATGAAAAGAGAACGATGTTCCGGTTCACCATCAGCCGTACCTTCTGAGCCTCAGCCTGACGCTGCAGCGGCATGTTAGGATCAAATAGTTTGAGGAGTTTGACACAAGTGAGATTCGACGCGAAGCAGATGGGCCTCTCTGTCCTGGCCCTCATCCTGACGGCCCCGGCCCTCCCGGCGCAAGCGCCCACCAAGGTGGCCATTATCAACATCCAGAGTGCCATCTTGGCTACGAAGGACGGCGAAAAGGCCCGCACCGCACTGACGGCAAAATTCGAGCCCCGCGCAAAAGACCTCGAAAGCCGGGGCGGTGAGCTGCAGAAGAAGCGGGAAACCCTCGATAAGGGCGCCAACATGATGTCGGCAGAGGCTCGCGAGAAGCTCACTCGCGAAATTGACGACTTCCAGAAAAAGCTGCAATGGGATAGCGAAGACATGCAGCAGGAAGTGCAGCAGGAGCAGGGCAAGCTCGTCAACGACATCGGTCAGCGCATGATCCAGGTCCTGGATGAGTACTCCAAGGCCCAGGGCTTCACCATCGTTCTCGATGTCAGCACCCAGCAGAGCCCGGTCCTCTGGGCCGCCAACGGCATCGATGTCACCCAGCAGATCATCGACTTGTATGACAAGAAGTATGGTGCTGGTGCAGCTCCGGCCGCCACTCCGGCAGCTCCCGCCGCCAAGCCCGCCGCTCCGCCCACGGCTGCTCCCAAGAAGCCCGCTGGCGCAAAGTAAGGGAATCTTCAGATAGGCAAAGCAAAGAGCCCGGCTTAGGCCGGGCTCTTCGCATTTACTGGATCCTTTCGCGGTGACGGCGGCACCGTCACCATTTGCCCTGCCGATTCCTCCCTAGTACCCGCTGGGCACGATCCGGAAGCTCTCCTTCCACTGACCGTTCGGCGCCACGCTTTGCAGCCCCTTGTACCAACCCTCATGCGCCGCATTGAAAGCGTTGGTCGGGCCGGTCATCGGTTCGAAGCAGACGAAGCCCCGGCCAGGAGGTGCGTACACGACTGCCACCTCGTAGTGGGGACCGTACTCCACGGTCACTCTCTGCTTCTTTCCCTCCACCCAGAAACGCGCCCTTCCGTCGGCGTCCCGCACCAATCCATCAAACACGTCGTCGAGAGCGACCCCCTGGAGCGGTTGCGGATCCTTGTAAGGGTTGGTGGCCCGTTCGCCGGTGGGGATCAGGCGGTTCGAGAGAGCCAGGCGGTCCTTTGCCGGGAGATGGACCTTCCAGTCGTCGCGCGGCGCATCGGTCACCTGGAAATAGGGATGGTAGCCCAACGAGATGGGCATCGGATCCACGCTCAGGTTCTCGATCGCCGTCTCGACCTCCAGCGCCCCGTTGGCAAGCCGGTAGGTCATCTCGATGTTATGCGCAAAAGGGAACTGCGCCATCAGTTCCGGGTGGCGCCAGAACTCCAGGCGAGACGTGATGGTTGCCGAATTGCCGTCCGCCTTGGCGCTCTTCACCCGCCAGAGATCCGTGTAGACCAGCAGGCCGTGGATCGGGGTATTGTTCGGCCCCGGCTTTACGTTGCCTACCTCGAGATCGAGCGAGTACTTGCGGCCGGAAGCGTAATATGAGGTTCCATCAATGCGGTTGGCCCAGGGCCACAGAAGCGGGTTTCCGAGATGGGCAGGTTTGGCCGCAAACTCTCCCACACTCTTGTACGGCGACCAGAAGACCTTCTGGCCCTTCACCGTCATTTCATAGGAGTTGTTGCCCAACCCCGGAGCGATGCGGACCTCGGTGGCGTGCGCCTGGTCGCGCAGAACATAGACTTCGACGGAGTCGACCGTCGTCTTTTCAATGGAATAGTTGGCGGCTTGTGTCATGGAGGTGGCGCCGAACAGGCAGAGTCCGGCTGCGATGGGAACGAGCGCGTTGCGCATGTTCCTGAGTTTAGTTCGTCGGGTCGGTATCTTCCAATGCCGGGTCCCGCAAATCCAGCTTCATCGGACGCTGGCAGCACTGGCAATTGCCGGGAGTCCAGGCGCGAATCGAGCAGATCTCGCACCAGTAAGTGACCATCAGCCGCTTGTTCCCACGCCAGGCGAAGAGCGCTTTCTTGTAGATCGGGTCGGCTTCGAACTGCCCGGCGCCTGTGTAGTGGCCCAGAACCTCGAAGTCGGCATCCTTCAACCGCTGATCGCGCAGCACACCCACGGTTGCGGAATCACCCTGTATGTCGACCGACTTGCCGTCGCGTGTCGTTATGCCGGGCTTGACATCCTCACCCTGGCGCAATCTTCCGCGCAGGGAAGTTCGCTCTTCGGCCGCCTTGAGCCGGAAAGCAAGGAAGGGTGTCGCCAGAAGCCATCCGCGGCGCGTCATCGCTTTATTGGATGCGGTTTCGTGCGCAAGAGTCGCAGGCCGTTCAGGGTAACCACAAAAGTAGCCCCCATATCCGCGGCCACCGCCATCCAGAGAGTGGCTAGGCCCGCCATGGCTGCAGCGAGGAAAAGCACTTTCGCCCCCAGCGCGAATACGATATTGCCCCGGATCACGCGCAGTGTCCGGCGGGCGTGGTCCACCAGGAAGACAAGCCGTCCGAGATCGTTGGTCATCAGCACGCCATCCGCCGTCTCACGGGCCATCTCCGCGCCCTGACTGCCCATGGTGAGACCCAGGCTCGCCTCGGCGAGTGCCTCGGCATCGGTTAGTCCATCCGCCACCATGGCCACGTGACCGTATAGCCGCCTGAGCTCCTGTACCCGTACCGCCTTCTCAGCCGGATAAAGGTCCGCTTCCACTTCGCTGATGCCGGCGGCGGAAGCGGCGTTTCTCCCTGCCTGGCACGAGTCGCCAGTGAGTACGAGCACTCGTTCCAGGCCGCGCTGCTTGAGCAGTTGCAGCACGTCCCCGGCGCCGCGCCTGGGTGCGTCGCAATAGGCTTCCAGGGTCAGGCCGCCTTCTTCTTCCCGAACCGAGGCGGTCCAGCCCTTTGCCGCAAATTGCTCAACGCTGCGCTGCAGACTGCCCCGGGCGCCCGATTCGCTGAGGGTTCGCGGTGTTAGCGGCCAGTCCACACCCTGCTCGTCTTTCCACGCCTGCCAGTTCCGGATCTCCCGGGTCTCGGCGGCGTCGAGCAATCGCTGATCGGCGACCTCGGGCAGCCCAAGCGTCAACACGCCGGCTCGTCCCAGCACCAACACCCGCATCCGGGCCGCCTCCTCGAGAAAGGTGCCGCCCTTCAGCAGTACGCCCTGCCTGGCTGCGCTGGTCAATGCGGCCACAATCGAAACCGGAGTCGAGATCACCAGGGCGCACGGACAGGCGATGAGAAGAACCACCATGCCCTGGTAGAACCACTCGTTCCACCCTCCACCCTTCCAGAGAGGCGGTAGCAGGCTGACGCAGAATGCCAGCAGCAGAACCGCGGGCGTGTAGTAGCGCGTAAACCTCTCGACAATCTGCTCGCTGGGCGCCCGCCTCGAATGGGACTCCTCCACCATGCGGATCATCCGGGCCAGCGTGCTATCCGAGGCTTCCCGGCTGGTTTCCACCTCCAGGGTGCCACTCTCGTTGATCGTGCCCGCGAATACTTCGTCGCCGGATCGCTTCTCCACTGCGACGGATTCGCCGGTGATCAGTGCCTGGTTGACGAAGGAATTGCCCGCGACCACTCTGCCATCCGCCGGCACACGCTCGCCGGGGCGGACGCGCACCCGGGCGCCCACGCGGATCGTTTCCACCGCCACTCTGTGCTCGTGACTGCCGTGGATGACCGAAGCCTCGGGTGGGGCCACTGCCAAAAGCCGTGCAATCGCATCCCTCGCCCGAGCCATGCTCCAGTTCTCCATCCGCCCGGCCAGCGCGAAAAGGAACGACAGCGTGCCTGCCTCTGTCCATTCTCCGAGGATGCTCGCGCCCATGACCGAGAGAATCACGAGCAGGTTCATGTCTGCCCGCAGGCCGCGCAGGGCTGCCCACGCTTTCGGGAGGGCAGGAATTGCCCCAAAGCAGATGGCGGCCCAGAAGAGCAACTGTACGGCCAGCGGCAAGTGATGGCCGGAGTGTTCGTGTACCAGAACAGCGTGTACCAGATCGCCCGATTGCCAGGCCTCGACCGCCATCCCTCCTGCCAGGGCCAGTCCGCTCGCCCAGGTGAACAGCACGGCGCTCTCAATCCTCGCGGGGAGCGCCTCCTTGGCTGTAGACTTGGTCCATTTCTCGCAGCGCATCCCAATCGAAGCGACAGCGGACTCGATCTCCTCCGGCGAGGTCTTCTCCGTCGAGTACTCCACGTCCATCCGCGCCTGCACCACATCGAATCGAAGATCCCGCACGCCGTTCACGCGGCTCAACCGCGAACGCAGCAGGGACACCTCCTGGGCGCAATCCATTCCATGGACCCGATATTGAACGGTCTTGTTAATGAGAATGTATCCTCAATAACATTGTATCCGAAGTGGCTCAAAGGTGGGTAACAATAGAGGGGAGGGAACGATGGCGGCGCACAAGATCCACGGCAATCATTCGCATGTGCATGGAGAGGATTGCGGTCACACCGCCATCCACCATGCGGGGCACATCGATTATTTGCACGATGGTTGCCTGCACACCGCGCACGGCGACCATTTTGACGAGTGCCGCATCCCGGTATCCGGCGAGAATCCTGACCAGTGCACGCCAGGACACGCGTGTTCAGGGCACGAACCCGGCCACCAGCACGGAGCTGGCTGCGGACACGAACGCGTGCCCCATGGGGATCACGTGGACTACCTCGTCGACGGCCACCTGCATCATCCGCATGGCTCGCATTGCGATGATCACGGAGCCATCGAACTCACCTGAGGCTGCCTACTCGTCCCCGTTTTTCGAGAGCAGATCGCGCAGCAGGGTCAGGTCCGGAATGCTCACCCGGTTCTTGCCGAGGCGCACCAGATCCATCTTCTCCAGGCGGTTGAGTTGCGTCGAAACCGTTTCGCGCGTCGACCCGGCCAGCCCGGCAATCTGAATCTGAGAGATTCCGATATGCGCCTGCATGGCGTCGCCGGCCGGCGCGGGGAACACGGTGGCCAGTTCCAGCAACGCGGCGAGCAAACGCTGCTCGACGCCCATCTGGGAGTGCTGGCTCATGCGCGACAACAGCGATCTACGCTGGAGTGCGAACCGCTCCGCCAGCCAGATCGCGATGTTGGGGTCCTCGGATTTGGCCTTGAGCAGGTTCGCCCGTTTGATCCGCCAGACAAGCGATGGATCCATGAGCGCCGCACTGGTTTCCCGCTTCCGCTTGCCAAAAATCGCCTCGTCGCCCAGTACCTCACCCGGGTGCACCAGCGTCAAGACATACTCCAGACTGCCGCGCCGCTGTTGAAACAAGCGTGCAGCCCCACTTTCTACAAAATAGAAGCTGTCGGCGGGATCCCCTGCCTGGTAGAGGGCAGAGGGGTATTTCCACGACGCCAGACGCTCCCCATCCATCGCCTGCACAAATTGCAGACCTGCGTGAACACTAGGTTTCATGGATCAGAACTGCGAAGCTGAGCGAGATTGGCCGCTTCGACAGGCGGCAGCTTAAAATCTATGAGCCATTATAGTCGAAATACGGGGAGGTGCTTCTCATGCCCCTGCTTATTTTGCCCGGTGTTCGCTTTTGGCCTTCAGCGCGATTTCCTGAGGCGCACGGCAAATTCTTTGCCGTCGGCGAAGTCGGACTCCAGGGCGGAGCTAACATACCGCTCTCGCAGGGCTTGCAGGTCGGCGATGAACAGGTCGAGAGCCCCCAAAATAGATGGCCGATTCGTCTCGAGAATATCGCGCCATATATCCCAACCGCTCAATGCGAGCCTCGTTGAATCGATCAAACCTGGACCCGCCGCCGCCGCAATTTGTTCTGAATCAGGATGTTTGCCCAAAGTTCCGGACAATGCGGTAGACAACAACTGAGGCAAATGCGAAGAATGCGCCACGATCCGGTCGTGTTGGTCTGGGGATAGAACTCGTGGTACTGCCCCAATCTTCCGGATCCAGGCCAGGAATTCGACGGCTGCCGGCGTCTCCATGTCCACGTCGTTGGCCGGTGTGAGCAGGTACGGACGGCCCTCAAACAACCGGCTCTCCGCCGACTGCACGCCGCGCGACTCCTTGCCCGCCATCGGATGCCCGCCAAGGAACTGCGCCTTGCGCAGCGTTGCGCCGGCCTCCGCAATCCGCAGCTTCGTGCTGCCTGCGTCTGTTACGAGCGTTCCCTCGCGCGCGTAGGCGTCCAGCTTGGGAATGGTCTCCAGAATCGCGTGAATAGGCCCCGCCAGATAAATGAGGTCAGCCTGCGCGCAGGCTTGATCGAGCGGTAGTCCTTCGTCGATCACCTTGCAGCGCAGGGCCTCCGCGAGGGTCCGTTCCGAGCTGACTCCAATAATTCGCCCGCCGAAGCCGGCCTCCCTGATCGCGAGGGCGAACGAGCCGCCAATCAGACCGACGCCGACGATTGCCACCGTCTCCATGACTTGCCTAGATAGTCCTTCCCACCGCGGGGGCAATATTCTGGAGCTGCGTCATCAGTTCAGAGAACTGTTCGAAACTCAACGACTGGGCCCCGTCAACCAGGGCGGCGTCCGGATCAGGGTGGACGTCGATCAGCAGTCCGTCCGCATCCGCGGCGACGGAGGCCCGCGCCATGGGCGTTACCTTGTCGCGCCGTCCGGTGGCGTGCGAAGGGTCGGCCATGATCGGCAGATGGGACAGCTTGTGGGCTACCGGGATGGCCGAAATGTCCATCGTGCTTCGCGTGTCCGCTTCAAACGTGCGAATGCCCCTCTCGCAGAGAACCACCTCGTAGTTTCCGCCCAAAAGGATGTATTCCGCCGAAAGCAGCAACTCTTCCATCGTGGAAGCCACTCCGCGCTTGAGCAGAACCGGCTTCCGGACCTCGCCCAAACCACGCAGCAGGACGTAGTTCTGCATGTGACGCGATCCCACCATGAACATGTCGGAATAGGAATCGACCAACCCGAGCTGAGAGAGGTCGATCACCTCGGAACAGACGAACAAACCGAACTCATCCGCCGCCTGCCTCACCAGCTTGAGACCGGCTTCGCCCAGTCCCTGGAACTGATAGGGGGAGTTTCTTGGGCGAAACGCTCCGGCCCGCAGGAAACGCGCTCCGGATTTCGCGACCGCCTCGGCCGTGCGCCGGACCTGGTCTTCGGACTCCACGCTCGGCGGTCCGGCCATGACCACCACCTTGCTACCGCCGATCTCCACCGTGCCGGCCCCTGTCCGCTCCAGCCGCACCACCGTTCCTTCCGGGCGGAAGCGCCGGCTGGCCAGCTTGTACGGCGACATGACCCGCAGGCATTCCTTCACGCCGTCCATCACCCGGAATTCTTCGGGATCCACAATCTCGGCCGGGCCGACACCGCCGAGGACCGTATGCACGACGCCCGTCGAGCGGTGCACGGAGAATTCGAGGTTCACCAGCTTCGTGATGACGTTCTGAATCTGCTCCTCGGTTGCGCCTTGCTCCATCACGACGATCATTTGGTTTTGTCCCTTTCCATGCGCTCACGCTGCAGCGTGCGCATCTCGTCAATGATGCGCTCGAACAACCGCCGCACCGCGCCTTCCGAAAGTGGCCCGCGGTTCCCCTGCAGCACGTTCCGGAATACCTCATCTTCCCGCTTTGGCTCGTAGATTGGCATGGTCATCGTCTTCTTGATGTCGCCAATCCGGGAAACCACATCGGCCCGCTCATTGAAGAGCGCCAGTATCCTCAGGTCGACGTTGTCAATCAGGGCCCGCAGGTCGGCTAACGCTGCCTGTGCTTCATCATTCGTCATGGCCGGCCGCTCAACCCCCGAGTGAAGGATTCCAACTGCGCTGCCAGAGAGGCCGAGGAGCCATGCTCCTCCACCACCCGCATGAACGCGCTGCCTACGACAACCCCGTCGGCATAGCCGCCAATGGCCTCCACGTGTTCGCGGCGCGAGATCCCGAAACCAACCGCCACCGGCAGCGAGGTGAGCGATTTCAGCCGATCTACAAGGTCGTGAACACCTCCGGCGACCGTGGCCTGTTCGCCGGTCACGCCAGTCCTCGAAACGACATATACGAAACCTGTCGAGTACTCCGCCACCAGTTTCAACCTGCGCTCGGTGCTGGTGGGCGCGGCGAGAAACACCGTGTCGAGTCCGTGCTTCTTCATCACGGCAACGGTCGCATCCGCCTCTTCGACGCTCAGATCGGTGAACAGGCATCCGTCCGACTCCGGCCGCCCTGGCGTCCGTACAAAGCCGGTCGAAGTCATACCGCATCAACGGGTTCATGTAGCTGAACAGGATGATCGGCATGGAACTATGCGCCCGGATCTCCCTGGCGATCTCCAGAACTCGCGCCACCGTGGTGCCCGCCCGCAGAGCCCGGTCCGACGCATGCTGGATGACCGGACCGTCCGCGATGGGATCAGAGAAGGGCACGCCCAACTCCAGGATGTCGGCCCCGCCCCGCTCCAGCGCCAGCGCCAGTTCCACGGTGCGGTCCGGGTGGGGATCCCCGGCGGTCAGATAGGCCACCAGTGCCGGCCGGCCCGCTTGCTTGCACGCGTCGAAACAACGTGCGATCCGTTCACTACTCGGCATCGTCTTTGTCCAATTCAGGGAAGTTCTCGCGGTAAATGTCCGTGTCCTTGTCGCCGCGGCCGGAGAGATTGATCAGGTAGACCGCATCCTTGGCCGCGGGCGCCCTTCGCAGCGCTTCCGCTACCGCGTGCGAAGATTCGAGCGCCGGAATGATTCCTTCTGTCCGCGCCAGGGTCTTCGCCGCCTGCAAGGCGGAAGAGTCCGTGGCCGAAACGTACTCGGCCCGGCCCTGATCGTGAAGCCACGCGTGCTCCGGGCCCACCAGGGCGTAGTCGAGCCCAGCCGAAACCGAGTGGGTCAGGGAGACTTGCCCGTCTTCGTTCTGCAGCAGGTAGCTGTACGCCCCCTGCAGCACGCCGGGGGAGCCGCCGGAGAATCGCGCTGCGTGCTCGCCCAGTTTCTCGCCGCGGCCGCCGGCCTCGACACCTACCAGCTTCACTCCGGCATCTCCGAGGAAGGCTGTGAAGATGCCGATCGCATTCGAGCCGCCGCCCACGCAAGCGAAAATCGACATCAGGCAGCCGCCCTATCCTGTCCAGAATCTGAGCTCGTGCCTCGTCGCCCGTACAGCGGTGAAACTCACGCACCATGAGCGGATAAGGATGCGAACCGAGCGCCGACCCCAGCAGATAGTGGGTGTTCGATACGTTCGTCACCCAGTCCCGCATCGCCTCGCTCACTGCGTCCTTCAAAGTGCGGCTGCCGCTGGTCACGCTCACGACGCGGGCGCCGAGCATCCGCATGCGGAACACATTCAACCGCTGCCGCCGCATGTCCTCCTCGCCCATGTAGACGACGCACTCCAGCCCGAACAACGCACAAACCGTGGCCGTTGCCACACCATGCTGGCCCGCGCCGGTTTCGGCGATGATCCGCTTCTTGCCCATGCGCCGCGCGAGGAGAATCTGGCCCAGGCAGTTGTTGATCTTGTGAGCGCCGGTATGCAGCAGGTCCTCCCGCTTGATGAAGATCCTTGCGCCGCCGAGAGTTTCGCTCAACCGTTTCGCTTCATAGAGCGGCGTCGGGCGCCCGGCAAAGTTAGCCAGCAGGTCCTTGAGTTCGGCCCGAAAGCTCTCGTCCTGCTGGGCGTCATGGAATGCCCGCTCCAACTCCTCCAGCGGAGCCATCAGGGTCTCCGGGACATAGCGCCCGCCGTATGGCCCGAAATGGCCTCCGGAATCCGGTGTCTGTGTTGTTGTGCTCATAATCTCGTTTGCCGCACGGCCCTCACGAACGCTGAGACCTTTTCATGGTCTTTTCGGCCCGGCGTCTGCTCGAGCCTCGAACAGGCATCCACGCCCCACGGCCTCACCTGCTCAATTGCCTCAGCGACGTTTTCCGGTCCCAGCCCACCGGCCAGCACGATCCGGCCGGGAAGGTTCATGGCGAGCGACCAGTCGAACGTTTTACCCGTACCCCCGCGTAGCGCTCCGCTCGGGGTGTCGATGAGATAGGCCTCCGCGCTGCCTGCTTCCATTCTCTCCCTCAGCCCTTCGCCGGTGGCGGACCACGCCTGCCACACTCTCAGTTCGTGCATTGCCACAGCGGGGCCGTGCAGTTGCGCGACATCCAGCCCAGCCGACTGCATTACCTCGTGAACATGGGCTTCCAATGCATCCACAAAGACGCCGACTCGCAGGACTCGGCCGGCCAGCGCATCGGTAATTGCCCGGGCCGATTCAGGCGCAATGTAGCGCGGGCTTCGAGGCCAGAAGTTGAAGCCCAGAGCGTCAGCTCCGGCTTCCACGGCTTGGACGGCATCTTCCATGCTCGTTATGCCGCAGATTTTGACGAGGATGCTCATCCGATCAGCGCCTTCAGCGCCGACACCGGGTCGTTCGACTTCATGAGGTGCTCGCCCACCAGGAACGCCTGGAACCCCGAACCCGTCAACCGTTCCACGTCCGCCCGCGAGTGAATCCCGCTTTCGGCCACCTTTAGGAGGGATTCCGGCATACGCGCCGCCAGTCGCTCGCTTGTCTCGAGACGGACCTCGAACGTGCGCAGGTTGCGGTTGTTCACTCCAATGATCTCTGCGCCGCTCTCCATCGCCTTATCAAGTGCTGTTCGGATTCTATCGAGTTCCCTATTAACCTTAGCACAGGAACTGAACCAGTAGAGGCAAATAC
>JASGIE010000058.1:0-165639 GCA_049841055.1 Paludibaculum sp.
GAGGAGTGTCGTGTGGACAGCGCGGTGGCGGTGGCGATCGTGATCATGACGGACCTGTGCAGCTTGAAGGACGACGCGCTCCTGGACTACCTCCGGCCCTTGTTGTTCGACACTAGGGCGGGCCATGAGCTGCGTGGGCTGCACGACGACGATGACGACGATCCAGACCGCGCCGCTGGAGACGACGACGATGACACCGCCGCAGTCGGAGCCGAGACTGTCTCCGGGCAAACGGCGACGCGAGGCGCGACGAGCTCCCAGGAGGGGAGAAGGCTCGAGATCACCAGTGTCTCGGTGGTGCGACATGCTTGCTCCAACGTCAACTTCATCCTCAAGGCGGGCGTGGTGTGGAGGATCATCCTCACCCTCGAGCACAAGCGGCACTTGCTGGAGGAGCACGGTCGCCTCCACGCAGGTCTGCTCGACGCTGGGAAGGACGTCGACGACATGGCGGGGGTGCTCAACACGGATGCAGAGATGCAGTGCGTGTTGCGTGATCTCGCCGAGGCCACGAAGCGAGGTCCGCTCGACGTCATCCACGAGTGTCTCGACAAGTCCCAAGCCCTACCCAGTCTGGCGCAGATCCTGGCCCGTCTCAACACGCTGGAGGCGCTCACGCCCTCCGTCCGAAACACCTGGACGATGGTCTCCCACCCGTCCGATCGCCGTGGCCCCGAGTTCAAGTCGGGCAGCTCCCGGACGCCACGTGTTTCAGCTCGCCCTGTTGACGGGGACGGAGGACCTCGCTCTCGCTGCTGGTGGCCTGCTTTCGTGGCCCCCACACCACGGCGCAGTTCCGTGACGACCTGCGTCGCGACCTCATCTTCGACCCGGTGCCGGAGAAGTACGCCATCGGCTCCGAGCGGAGTTCGGCGGTGCCCAGGTTTGACGACACCCGACCCAGATCAAGGCGATGGCGGAGCATGCGGAAGCGTTTTACAACGTTGACCAGGTGGTCTACATCCATGCTGTGGAGCAGCTTCCGAGCTGGTTGGGCGATTGACTTGATGGCATCGGCCTCAGTTCACACGGTGGACTTGACGCTGCTGGAGCGAGGTATGGTGAGGAGAGAGGACGGGGTGTGTGTGGAGGAGACCTGTTTAAGTGCGATACGCTGGAGGGAAAGCCGTGATGATCATCACGACGATTCAAAAGTCGATGGTGGACGCCATCGTGATCCTCCCCCCGGTGGTGTCTCGACTGCTCGTGGTGCTGTTACAGATTCTCTCCCCCGTCGCCGCGCCAACGGTGGCGAATCGGGTGTTGGTCGAGCTTCGTGACAAGGGTTTCCTCGACGAACATCCTTTCCTACCGCGACATGCATGTCATGGTCCGGGAGGAGCTGGAGCGAGACCCGTGTGCCTCACTCAGACAGATAACAGGTCACACGAAGACCGCCACCATGGAATCTCTCCTCGAGCTCGCTCGGAGCGACGACGAATTGGAGTGGGATGACGCGACTCGCACGGTGCGTGGTGTGACGACCAACGAGGAGGTGAGTCTGAGGCGAACCACCTTCACGAAGCGTCTCGACGAGGTCGCGGTGCGAGGCATCATCCGCGATTGGGTGTGCAGTCGGTGGTTCAAGCTTCCCGACATGGACGTGCCGAAGAAGCGCCAGCTCATGGTCAACCTCGGTCTTCTAACCTCGTGGACTAATGGCCTGTGATGATTTTGGAAAACATACGTGGCGCCACGTTGTGTTTTGGTCCAATCGTATGAAAACACAACATGATTGTATGAAAACACAACGTGTGCCTACTAACCTTTACGAACGCCGGCCGTTTCTCTTTTTTCTCTGCTCAGGCAACGTTCACTTTTCTCCCTCGCTTCAACGGTCACTCCGCCGTGGTAGCACTTTCTGCTACCCGCGCATCTTCCGACCACGACCGCTCGTACGTCGATGAATGGTATACCCCTGGTACTTTGATAATCGAACGGATTCCCGTAGCCAACTACGAAGATGGACCGATCTTCTTCCGCCCGAGCCACGCCTCTTGGACACTCGTCCGCCATAGAAACATGTGCCCCGGACCGCGCCATGTGTGCCTGTGTCACCCTCTCCAAGTTTCCATACTCCTCGACTGGTAATTGTCGTGGATATCCCTCATCTCGGCGTGAAAACACATGGTGGACGAACGGACTGGGCATGTTCATCCACCTAGACATGAGCTACGAACGTCAAACTGCTCAGGGTGTTCATCCAGACTACGGTGGAGCTTCATGTGTGGTACTTCATGCTCCAGAGTCATTTCCGACGACGACAATGTCCGTGGCATGCTGAAAAGCCATTTTCCCACTCCTCGGCGAAGTGCTGCTCTCTTCAGACACCTCCAATCTGCGTACAAGTTGGCAGGGGACCTCACCCATTCATCTATTGAGTCGTCTGACTTGATTTCCATACTCTTTCGTCAACACTCGCTCGAACGTCGTCCAAAGCATGGGCTGGAGGCCAAAATGAACCGACTCAACTGACATGTTAGAGGGTATAGATCTTGAGCAACTCACTTAAAACTTGGCAGGAATACCATCTATACATTCGTGGTGCTTGGCGAATCGCCCAGTGGGATAGAACAACGATAGTTTAAGCTTACACCTTCTGAAGTGGGAAAAATCATCCCAGGACCCTTCACCAAGGTGTTGACATGGTTGGATCACTTCAGCCGTATTCTTAAAACCAGTTGGAGCTCACGACCCATGCATCTGACTTGCTCACCAACCTAGTTTTTTATCTTCCCCACTTGAAAACGGCGAGATCGTCTCTCAGGTCATATGGTCGAGGTCCACAAAACAGGCTGGTTCACCCCGTTTGTCCATCTATCCGAACTGTAACCACGTGAAAGTGCGTACAGTGTCCAGCTACATCATGGTGAAGTTCGCCAATCAATAAAAACCCAACTTGGGTCATTTCCCGAAGCGAGAGCATCCATACCACAAAAGCACCCAAAGTGCTGATCTGAGGTGGGAATGGGTCTAGCACACATCCAATCGAGATGAAACGTAGCAGGCGTCTCACCAATGTGCTCATCGTACTCCTCGTGCTATTTTTCATCGTCACCGACCAAGACCCAGTCTTCGTCCCTTGTACAGTGTGGTGGAGAGGCAAAATCGAACCTACTCCACCACGAGGTTGACTTGCACAGACCTCTCAGATCCGCACCAAAATGCACAGGATGATCTTTCATGCATCTAGGGTGCTTGCGGTATGGCTCATCCACCTTCCACGTCACTTTTTAATAGACTCGTCCTCCTGCTTACGGGAGATTTGTGAAAATTCGACCTTTTTCGTCTGTTTCATCGTCGTGAAGGTGTCTGCGACGCGATTAGAGGTGACAGGCATCTCTCAGCTATATCCAGTGACCCTTTTCATTCGTTTTCCAAACTCTTTCCGACGCACCAGGACCGCTGCTTTGCCCAAACCACGAGGTTGTTGAGGCGTCCACGAGATCAACATTGTCTGCAGAGCTCAGAATGCTATAAAAATTGGCACGGACCTCACCCACACATCCATCTGGTACCCCACACTCCAACTGTCCTGACGTTTCTCGTAGTCTCCTCTCGCGTGTAGCTCGGGTCCGATGTTCGATGGCCTTTCCATCACGACATTTGCACGGTGCCATACTCAATGTGAAAGCAAATTCACCCTCCCCCTCGATGAGAGGATGATCGCTTCTTAGCAGAGAGTGCCTCTCCATCGCTTTGCGCTCCTCTCTCTCCATCACGCCTTCACTTTGCCCTTGGATTGACTCGTTCACGTTCGCCTCGACTCAACCATTCGCTTCTTCTTTCAAGGTAATCTCGGTGAGACGCTTGGCTCGGTGGATGTCCCCCACCTATCCACCTCCTCTCTCCTCTACTCGCTGCCTGCCATGGACGATGCGATTCGCTTTCGCTCGCTGCGCAGGTTTCGTATCCTCAGATCGGACGAGAGCATACCCGCTGGTATGTCCGAACGTGACGACGACGATTTGGCGTTGGGATCCAATCATTCGATCACGCGCGTGCGCAGGGAAGAACAAACGAGGCAAGAGGTGTCTCGCCTGCAGCGTCGCTGCTTCCCCTCCTGGTGACCGTGCGCTCTCATCCTTAGTCCAATTCTTCGCTGATCCTGATTGCACGTGAGTGGTTAGTGCTGAGGCGAGGCGAGGCGAGAGGCAGTGCGGGGAAGCAAGACCTGGCCGAGGCAAGATGGCCACGGCGGAGGAGGGCGAGGGCGGGCCCGGAATCCGTCAGGCATCGGTCCAGGTGTACGAAGGCGTGATCCTGTACATCCTGATTGCAGGGACGACAAGCCGGTGTTTTTGCACTTTGGCTTTAAGGAGTTCACCGCGTGCATCTGCGGCATCTGTGGACAGACCAAGCATGTAGATGACGAGACTCGCGATAAAATCGCACATTACATGTACAACCATCATGTGCTCCAGAAGAGCAGTGACAAAGGTGGATCCGCATGCCGCAAGTGATATGCCCCTCGCTTCTCCGATTTCAAAACTGGCTCACCCCCTTCCTCAGCGCGTTGCCGGATGAGAAAGTCGTGCGAAGCAGAGGATGGTGCCGCTGTACGCGTCGTTGGTCGAGACCCACTTGCCCGCGCTGCTCGTGGGGAACAAGGAGGCCAGGGACCTGGTCTGTGACAGCTGCTTTGCGGTTCTCGGCAGGCCCCCCAAACCGTGCTGCGGTCAGGCGACGGCGATGCCCTTGCTCGTGTGCCCCAAGCGCTTCAAGCATGTTTGCTTCCCCACGCAGGAGGACGCGGTGAGCGTGTTCGGGCCTCGCCTCCGATTGCTGTTGTCGCCACGTCCCGCTCGAGCCCAAGCGACTCAGAGCGCTGCTGCTGCCCCCGCTCTCGCCCAGGGGGACGTAGAGCGGCGAGAGGGAGCGCCGCGGTATGAGACGGAGACGAAGCAGGGAAGGGCCGCAGTGTTCGACTCGCGCCTGGTCCCCGTTGGTGGCGGTGCATACGTGGAGAAGAAGGTCGATCCGGCGGTGGTGCAGGTCCCGGGTCAGCTCAAGAGGAGGCACCGTGAACCAGCAGGACTTCTCGGAGGAGGCCTGTCTGCGAGCATTGGAGTGGGTGTCACAGCTCGAACGGGGCGAGGGCACGAGGACGAGGACCGCCAACAACACCAGCTTCGGGAGACCCGTGGCCCGCGCGAGTAGCTCGCGACGGAAGGCCAGGATCTTCGCGGCCGTATCGTATTTCCGTTTGGGCAGGGTGGCACGCAGGGTCAGCACGTGTTCCCGATCGAATCCAAAGTTGACGTTAGATACTCGGCGAAAGCTCTCGGCCAGGAGACCACCAGCACTCAACAGCACCAACGCCAGAGCCATCTCAGCAACGACAAGGGCACGAGCCAGACGGCTGCGCGGCGCGATTGTACGGGCGCTTTGCTTCAGCGCTCCCTCGATGGAGACGCGAGTGGCATTCCACGCCGGAGCCAGGCCGAACAGCAGTCCGCAGACCAGCGAGCAGAGGATGGAAAACACCAGCACCGCGGGGTGTAGCCGGACTTCCGTCATTTGTGGCATGCTGCGCGGCAACAGCGCCTCTATCAGGGTGGTTCCTATCCACGCCACACCAAGTCCGGCCGCGCCGCCGAGAAGTCCGAGAATCGCCGATTCCGTCAGCACCTGCCGGATCAGCCGGGTCCTAGGGATGCCCATCGCCTGCCGGATCGCAAACTCGCGCCGTCGCGCGGAGCCGCGCACCAGCAGCAGATTGGCCACGTTCACGCAGGCGATCAGAAGGACAAGACCGGCCGCCGCCATCAGCAGGGTCAGCACCGGTTTGACCTGGCGCAATTGGCGCGTCTCCGAAAGCGGACTCAACCACGCGCCATAGCCGGAGTTCTCCCTGGGGTAGGCTACGGCGAGGCGGCCAACGATTGCCTCCATCTCGACTTGAGCCTGCCTGAGAGTCACGCCGGGTTTGCGACGGCCCACTACATAGAGAGAATGAGGCCCACGCTGCGTGCGGGCTTCCGCCGGGAGATTCAGCGACAGCCAGATCGGAGGCTGATAGACAGCCGGCCACCCCGGAGGAAACGCAAAGCCTTTCGGCATGACTCCGATCACGGTGAACGATTCACCGTCCACGGCAAGGGATCGGCCCAGCACGCCCGGGTCGCCTCCGAAGTGCGTCTGCCAGTATCCGTAGCTCAGCATGGCGGAGCGGTTGCCTTCCAGGCGATCGTCCGGCTGCGCAAAATCCCGGCCCAGCAGCGGAGCGACGCCCAGCAAGGGGAAGAGGTTGGACGATACCCGCGCCAGGTTCATCTCCTGGGGTTCGCCTAGGCCCGTCAGGCTCGCGTCACGCTGAATTCGGTAAGTACCCAGCCCCGTAAACGATTGGTTCGCCGCCCGCCAGTCGGACAGGTTCGCCCAGGCGGTCCCGCCGGTCTGCCAGTTGTTCTGCAGATTCTTCACGCTGACATCGACGAGGGCCGAGGGATCGGCGTAGTTCATCGGGGCCAGCCAGGCGGAGTACAGCACACTGAACACACTGGTATTCACGCCGATGCCCAGGGCCATGGTCAGCAGAACCACCACGGAAAAACCAGGATTGTTCCGGTGCGTGCGGACTGCGTAGCGTAGATCCTGCCAGAACGACTCCAGCAGAGGAATGCCCCGCTGATCCCGGTACGCCTCTCGGATCTGATCCTGCCCGCCGAGTGTCAACCGCGCGGCCCGCGCCGCTTCCGCCGGAGCCATGCCCTGCGCCACATACTCGTCCGTGAGCATGGCCAGATGGAGGGCCAGTTCTTCCTCCAGCTCGCTGCTCTTGGCCTGAACGCCGAACGAGCCGCGCAGGCGCTGCCACCACTCCCGCCAGACGATCATGCGCCCGCCTCCAGCACGCGCTGCATCAGCGCCACCGTCCGGCGCCATTCGCGCTCCTCCTCTTCCAGATGCTTCTCGCCGGCCTCGGTCAACGCATAGAACTTGGCCCGCCGGTTGTTCTCGCTCGAGGCCCAGCGGCTGTCGATCCAACCCCGTTGTTCCAGGCGAAGCAGTGCAGGATAGATGGTCCCCTGATTCAGGAAGAGCGAGCCCTCGGCCGCCTGCTCAATCCGGCGGGCAATCCCAAAGCCGTGCAGAGGACCCATCGTTTGCAGAGTTTTCATCACCAAGAGATCCAACGTCCCATAGGGGACTTCAGCACGCTGTGCTTCCATGGCGGGCTCCTGTTGTCTGTTCCTGTTGTCTTTCAACAGAAGCATACCGTTGATTGAACTTCGCGGCAAGGATTAATTCGAGCCGGGACCTCTCCGGCTGTAACGCTGAATCAATACTGCCGTGGTATTCATTCGCCCATGCGCCGCCGCACCTTCCTTTCCGCACTCAGCTTCGCCCTGGCTGATTCACTGCCCGGCCAGGAGACGCCGAAGTTCGCATCGAATCCGTTTCAGTTGGGCGTCGCTTCCGGGGATCCAGCCCCGGATGGCGCGGTACTCTGGACGCGTCTGATGGGCGAGAACCTGAAGGCACCTGTTCCCGTTCGCTGGGTTGTCGCCTCGGACGAAAAATGCACAAAGGTCGTGAAGCAGGGCACAGCGACCGCGGTGCCGGATCTCGCCCATTCGGTTCATGTCGAAGTCGGCGGCCTGGCGCCCAATCGCCCCTACTGGTACCGCTTCACCGCCGGCAAGGAGGAATCCCCCATCGGCCGAACCCGCACCGCGCCGGCCGCTGCGGGCGCCATCGACCGTCTGCGCTTTGCCTTCGCCTCCTGCCAACACTATGAGACGGGTCTCTACACCGCCTACGACCACATGGTTCAGGAAGATCTCGACCTCATCGTCTTCCTGGGCGACTACATCTACGAGAACGGCCCCAGCGACGGCAAGGTGCGCCGCCACAACGGCCCGGAGATCATGACCCTGGCGGACTACCGCAATCGCTATACCCTCTACCGCGGCGATGAGAAACTGCAACGCGCGCATGCTTACGCACCCTGGATCGTCACCTGGGACGATCACGAGGTGGACAACGACTATGCCAACGATCACCAGGAACACGGCATGGATCGCACCACCTTCCTGGAACGGCGGGCCGCCGCCTATCAGGCCTACTACGAGCACATGCCGCTACGCATTGGCCAGAAGCATCACGGCACCGCGCTGCAACTCTACCGCCGGGTGTCCTACGGCAACCTGGCGGAATTCCATGTCCTGGATACCCGCCAGTATCGAGATCCCCAGCCGTGCGGCGGGTCCGGCACACGGCCGGTCTGCGCTGAATCGCAGGACCCGAAACGCACCATTCTCGGCGGCGCACAGACGAAGTGGCTGCTGGATGGACTGGATCAGTCGAAAACACGCTGGAACGTCCTGGCCAACCAGGTGATCTTCGCGCCCGCCGACTTTAAAGTTGGTCCGGAGATTGGCTTCTCGATGGATAAGTGGAGCGGCTACGAAGCCTCGCGCAACACCGTCCTCGACTTCCTGTCGAAGCGCAAGCCAAACAATCCGGTGGTGATCACCGGTGACGTACACTCCAACTGGGCATTCGATCTGCGGAAGGACTGGCGCGACCCGAACTCCCAGCCGCTGGGCGTGGAGTTCGTGGGGACCTCCATCACATCAGCCGGCGACGGCATGGATGCGCGGCCGGATACGCCGAAGCAGATGGCCGAGAATCCGCACCTGCGGTTCTTCAACGCGCAGCGCGGTTACGTGAAGTGCACCGTGACGCCCAAGCAGTGGCAGACGGAGTATCGCGTTGTGCCCTACGTGACCCGGCCCGGCGCGCCTGTCTCCACCAGGGCGGCGTTCGTCGTGGCGGACGGCCACTCCGTCATCGAGAAAGCGTAAGCACCTCACCGCCGGCTTTAAATCCACGGCTGAAAATGTTACTTGCCGTGCTACGTTTATAGCACTATGCTACAAACATAGCAGGCAAGGAGCATTAGTTATGCCGGCGCCGCCGAACGAAAAACTCACGCGCAGAGAGCGCGAAATCATGGACGTTCTGTTCGCACTGGGCGATAAAGCCTCGGCGGAAGACATTCGCGCACGACTTACCGAACCGCCCAGCTACTCGGCGGTCCGGGCGATGCTCGTCAAACTCGAAGCTAAAGGCGCAGTCCGCCACCACGAGGAGGGCCTGAGGTATATCTACACTCCGGCCAAGTCACGACAGTCGGCGCAACGGACCGCTCTGCAGAAACTGATCCATGTCTTCTTCAGCGGCTCCCCCAGCCAGACGGCGGTGGCACTGCTGAAGCAGGAGACCTGGACCGACGAGGAACTGGACGCGCTCGGCGCAGAGATCGAACAAGTACGAAAGAACAGGAGCAGGACATGATCGCAACGATCCCGGAACTCATGTTGTCCCTCAGCAACTCACCCAGCCTGGCCCTGGCGGGCAAAGCTACTCTCCTGCTGGCCTGCGGTCTGGCCGGTTGTGCCATGGCTCGCCGCAGCCGCGCCGCGGTCCGGCACCTGATCCTGGCCTCGACCTTCGCCGGCGTGCTGGCTCTGCCGCTGGTGATCGCGCTGGCTCCGTCTGTACGGGTGCCGGTGAGTTCGCAACGTGCGCCTGACGCCGTCCCCTTCACGCAGAATGCGTCCGCGCTGCCAACGGCGTCCGGCCGGCCGGCGGCGGAATGGCCACTCCCGGAGCTCGCTGCCGGCTTCACTTGGACAGTTCCATCGCCAGGCACACTTCTTGGAGCCGCCTGGATGGCTGGAGCGGGCTTGCTGCTGGCCTTCCTGGCGCTGGAATCCTGGCGGTTGCGCGGCCTGCGCCGCAGCGCCTGGCCTGCCACCGCCATCAATGACTCGCTGAAGTCCGGCGCGGCGTGGCAGGTTACATCGCCCGACGTTGAACTCCTGCTTCATGAAAACATCCCCGCGCCTCTCACCTGCGGAGTGTTCCATCCGGCCATATTCCTGCCTGCCGACGCGATCAACTGGAAGGAACAGGATCTCCGCCGGGCCCTCATCCACGAGTTCGAACACGTGCGCCGGTTGGATTGGGCGACGCAGATCGCGGCCCGTACGGCGTGTGCTCTGCTCTGGTTCCACCCGCTGGCCTGGATGGCCTGGCGCCGGTTGTCACTGGAGGCGGAGCGCGCCTGCGACGATGCGGTGATCCAGCACGAAGAGGGCGCCGACTACGCCGAGCAACTGGTCCAACTGGCCAGGCGCTATGCCCATGGCGCCCACGCGCCCGCCCTCGGCATGGCCTATCGCAGCGATCTCTCGGCCCGGGTCCGAGCCATTCTGGACGCTGGTCAACAGAGAGGACGCGCCGGACTGCGTTCGATCCTCACCGCCGCGGCACTATCTTCGATGGTCCTGCTCGCCGTCGCGCCGCTGCGCGCCGTTGCGCAAGCCTCCACCGACGACCGGGAGGAGCGGCCCAGTTCCGCCAGCCGCGCTCTCTTCGAGGCCGCCGAACGCGGCGCTGTCGACGAGATGGAACGGCTCATCGCCGCCGGCGCTAACGTGAATGCACGCCTGGATGGTGACGGCAGTCCGCTGATCGCGGCGGCGAGGAATGGCCACGACCGGGCCGTCGAGGCCTTGCTGAATCGCGGCGCCGATGCCAACCTCGGTGTGGAAGGAGATGGCAGTCCGCTGATCATGGCGGCCCGCCGGGGCCACCTCTCGACCGTACGCCTGCTGCTGGACCGTGGAGCCGACGTTCGCAAGCCGGTTCCGGGTGATGGAAATCCTCTGATCATGGCCGCCCGCGGCGGGCACCTGGAAGTCGTGGAATATCTGCTCTCTCGCGGAGCGGATATTGAACAGGTAGTCCCCGGTGATGAGAACGCCCTCATCGAGGCTAGCGCCAGCGGCCATCTGGCCGTGGTCAAGTTCCTGGTCGGCAAGGGCGCGAACGTGAATGCGCGAGTGCTGGCGGAGAAGAATCTTGACGGCCGGGAGGAGTGGCGCACTCCGTTGGGCATGGCCCTGCGGAACGGTCACAAGCCGGTGTCCGACTACCTCAGATCGGCCGGCGCCCTCGAGTAGGCACCCTTTTCAATCCGGGGCCGTCAGCCGGGCCCAGTTGTGCATGGCGGGCCGGAAGGGGAAGAATAGGGCATGCAGGTCCAGTCCTCCTCTTCACGGCCCGTGTCTGGCCGCGTTTGGCCGGTGTGCTCCAGCGCAGGCATTGCCCTTGTTCTTCTGCTTTCTGCTGTAGGCACAATGCCGGCGCAAACCGAAGCCAAGCCCGCGCCTTCCCGGGAGGACCAGAAGCAGCCGGCGCGGGAATCCTCGACCGCGGGTGGAGAACAGCTCTCCGACAAGCAGGTGTCCGCGCTTCCCCTGAACAAACGCGATTTCAGCCAGCTGCTTCTTCTTGCCGCCGGCACGCAGACCGATACGAACGGCGCCGCCAACTTCACGCAGCAATTCACCGTGAACGGTCAGCGCGGCAGCGCCACTGTCTTCTCCATGGACGGCGTCGACACGACCGACCCGGAGATGGGTGGCGCTACCTTCTCGAACTTCAACGTGGATGCGATTCAGGAGATCAAATCCAGCGCCGGCGTTTTGCCCGCCGAGATCGGACATGGCGCCGCGGGCTACACCGATGTTCTCTCCAAGTCCGGCACCAACGATCTGCACGGTAGCGTCTTTGAGTTTCTCCGCAACGCCGCATTGGACGCGCGGAACTTCTTCGATCGCCGGAATGTCGCTCAACCGGGACGCATTCCGCCCTTCATCAGAAATGAGTTCGGCTTTACCAATGGCGGCCCTGTGCTCATCCCGGGCCTCTATGACGGACGCAACCGCACCTACTACTTCGGCCAGTACCAGGGCTTCCGCCAGGTATTGGGCACGACGCAGATGCTGCCCGTACCGACAATGGACGAACGCGGCGGTCTCAACACCACCGCATTCCCGGGCGACACCCTGTTCGTTCCGGTGGATCCTCAAATTGCCAAGGTGCTGGCGCGCTATCCGGTGCCCAATGATCCGCAGGGACCCTATGGCGCCCGCACCTACGCGACCTCTTCCAAAGTCCGCACCATCACCAATCAGTTCTCCATCCGGCTCGACCACAAGCTTTCCGGCAAGGCGCAACTCTTCGGCCGCTTCAACCTGAACGACGTGGAGGGTCCGGAAACCAATCCCGGGCAACTCGCCATCGATCCATCTTTCGGAATTCGCTTCTTCGATCACCAGCGAAACGCGGGCCTCTCCTACATCCGGACTCCGTCGCCAAACCTCGTGCTCGAAACCTACCTCGGGTTCATCCGCTCGACTCCGAACTTCCCCACGTCCAACGGCACCCAACCCTCACTCTCTTTCGGCGACGGGCTCTATGAAGGCTTCAACTCAGCGGCGGGTTCCACCATCGGTTCCTATGGCAACCTGTTCCAGCTACGCCAGAATGTCGCCTGGACGCGCGGCCGGCACGCCTGGAAAGCGGGCGGCGAGATTCGCGTGAACCGCGACACCACGGTCTTTGGCGTATCGCCCAACGGAACGTACATGTTCGGCGGCGGCACGGCCTACGCTCCCTATGCCATCCGGTCCAGGAGCGGCTCGCACGACATCGCCCCCGGCGAGGCGCTGCCCGACTCTCTCACGGGATTCCTCACAGCTACGCCCTTCTCCTACACCATCTCCGCGGCACCCGAGCTCTTCGGACAGGGCCAGAGCATGGGGCTCGCCGCCATCCGCCGGCAAGCCTACAACGTGTTCCTCCAGGACCGCTGGACCATCTCATCCCGCTTCGCACTGACCTACGGTCTGCGCTACGAGGTCAATTCCACCGTGACGGAAGGCAAGCAGCAGGTCACCGGATTCATCACCGAGAATGCGGCGGGTGTGAAGATTCACTCCATGAATCTGGGAGCCCGCGGACGGATGATCGTCCGTCCGGAGCCTTACTATCCGGTCGACTGGACTGGCTGGGGCCCGCGTCTCGCGATCGACTGGAACCTCGATTCAAAGACCGTCTTCCGGGCCGGCGGCTCCATCACTTCTCAGGTGATGAACCTGTGGCAACTGAACATGGTCACTGCGAATCTGCCCATCGTAGTCACCCCATACGCAACCGCCGAGCAAGGCCGGCCCATTCCTTTCCGGAACACGGCAACTCACGTCGCACTTCCCGATGTGTTTTCAGTCTCGGGACAGAAGATCTTCGCAACAGGCCGCTCCACCGACGTCACCCCGAACACCGAAATGGATGTGCTGCGGTTCGAACGGGACCTCGCCGCTCTCAGCCCGGATGGCCAGGTGCGCGCACTCAGCGTGCAGACCATGTCTCCGGACTTCCGGAACGGCTACATCGGCACGTGGACGGCCGGGCTGGAGCGAAGAATCGGCGACATCTCGGCCAATCTGGGCTACGTCGCCACCACTGGCATCCGGCTCGGATGCATCGAAAGTCCCAATGGCTATCCCGGCGCGACACCCGGCTTCGCGCCCTATACCCAGTTCGACGCCCAGGGCCGCGCACAGGGCGGCTTCGGCCCCATCTGGGCTGTCAGCAGCCACTCCCACTCCACCTACCATTCCCTGCAGGCCGCGGCGTCAAAAACCTCGCTGCGTGCGGGCTTGGGCTTCCAGGCGAGCTACACCTACAGCAAATCGATCGACGACACCAGCGCGGTGCTGGGTGGATTCCTCGGCGGCGCTTCCGGCACCCAACTGCAGACTTCACCCCAGAACCCTCGCGATCGCGCCGCGGAGAAGGGCCCGTCCACTTTCGACATCGCGCACGCATTCACTCTCAGCGCGATCCAGGAACTGCCCCTGTCCCGCTGGCTGCCTGCCCTGCCCCGCCGCGCCACCAGCGGCTGGCAGTTCCTGGGCATGACCAGCCACATGAGCGGCGCGCCGTTCAGCGTATATTCCGGCATCCAGCAGACCGGCGTCGGCTCCAACAACGCGGACCGCCCCGACGCAGTGGGCAAGCCCGTTCTCTCCACCAATCGTCCGGTGAAGGAAGACTATTTCGGCCTGGGCGACAGGAACAGCTCCTACTTCTATATCCCCATCAATCTGCCTGGCGGCACGGGCCCCAACCAGGGCCGCTTCGGCACCCTGGGCCGCAACACCTTCCGCGGGCCCGCCTTCCACAACTTCGATTTTTCGCTCATCAAGAACACGCCCATCGGTCCACGAGGCAACACCGAGCGCATCGCCTTGCAGCTTCGCTTCGAAGTCTTCAACGCCTTCAACATCACCAACTTCAGCCTGCCGTCCAATCTGGTGCTGGGCCCAGGCTTCGGCGTGATCAGCCGCACTGCCGGTCCCTCGCGGCAGATCCAGGTTTCCATGAAGATCGTCTATTAGGAACTCGGCCCACCCGCATCATTTGCGGCTCCAATCGACGCCATTGGCTGTATACTGGCCCACACCTGGGATCCAGTATGAACACGCCTCACCGCCCGTCCAAGAAGCATGCCCCACATCACCACCACCCGCCCCGTCTGTCCCGGCGCATGCTGTTCTCGACTCTCCTCCCAGGCGCAATCCTGGCTCCAAACGCGTTCCCGCAGAATGCCTCCGATATGGCGGAAGCCTTCCGGCGGAGATCCGCCGAAGCCGAAAGCAAAGGGCTGGCCGAGCCGTTCAAGGGCATCACCGCCAACGGCACGATCGAACCGGGCCTTTACAATCTCCACTCCACCGGAGTCTCCACAGCCCCCGTACGCACCGCCGTTGAGCGCTTCCTGGCAAGCCTGACCAACGAGCAACGCGGACGCACTCTGTTCGCGGTCGACGACCCCGAGTGGCGGAAATGGATGAACCAGCATTTCTACGTTCGCCAGGGTGTGAGCTTCCAGGAGATGTCGGGCACCCAGCGCGACGCCGCGTTCGGAGTGCTGGAGTCCGCCCTCAGCGCCCGGGGTCTCAAACTGACCCGCGACATCATGCGCCTCAACGAGACCCTGGCGGAACTCAGCAACGATCATGAGTTCCTGGGCGAGTGGCGCTACCACATCACCGTCATGGGCAAGCCCTCCGCCACCGAACCGTGGGGCTTCCAGCTCGACGGCCATCACATCATCATCAACTACTTCGTCCTGGGCGATCAGGTCGTCATGACGCCCTTCTTCGCTGGCTCTGAACCGGTGACTGCCACCTCCGGCAAATACAAAGGCGTCTCCATCCTGCAGGACGAGCAGAGCCGCGGCCTCGGCATGCTCCTCCATCTCGACAAAGCCCAGCAGGCCAAGGCCATCCTGAATCCCGACAAGTCGAGAAACTACAACCTGACCGAAGCCTTCCGCGACAACATCGTCCTCGACTACGCCGGAGCCCGCGCCGCCTCATTCACCCAGGCACAGCGCAAGGAGTTACTCGACCTGGTCGACCTCTACGTCGGCAACATGGACGACGGCCACGCGAAAGTGCGCATGGACGAAGTGAAAAAGCACCTCGAACGGACCTCGTTCGCCTGGATCGGCGGCTCCGACGAGTCTTCCGTCTACTACTACCGGATTCACAGCCCGGTGATCCTCGTCGAATTCGATCACCAGCAACCGGCGAACCTGCGCCGCTTCGCCAAGGACCCGAACATGCCTACCCGGCAGCACATCCACTGTGTGGTGCGGACGCCAAATGGAAACGACTACGGCAAGGATCTGCTGCGGCAGCACTACCTGTCGCATTCGCACGCATAAGGCTCACTGACGGTTCAGCACACTCTGAATCGAGTCGAGCGGCGGAGCAAAAAGCGACAACTGCCCGGGGTCGGCGAAGACCACGGCGTAATCCGCAGGGGTAAACGCTCGCGCCAGGCGTGAAGCAAACGTGGCGTGCAGCAGGCGCGCATAGTGATCGACGTCGTAGTCCCGGCGGTCCGGACCGCTCCGCGCGTAGGCGGCGTGCTCCGGCGACTCGACCACGCCTCCGGAGCCTCCCTTCGTTCGATACACGCGGACCTTGTCGCCCACGCTCCACGTAGTCCGTCCACTCGCCAGCATGGCTTCGTAAGCCAGCTCGCGCCGCGTGTCCCGTGTCTCCAGGTACTTGGACGGCGACTTCGTGAGCCGTACAAACGACGACACCTCGTATGTCGGCAGTTCACGCCCGCGCAGGGCGTCAAGGGTCGCCAGATACGCCTCGCGAACACCTGGAACATCTCCGGCCAGCAGCCGCTCGATCGCACGCCGCAGGAATGCCTCGCCATACGGTTCGGCCCGGCTGGACCGGAACGCGACACCCTTCAGCAGAAGCTTCCCGCTGTACGTCAGCAGCGCGTAGTTCTTCGGTTCATGCGACAACATCGCCGCATAGCGCCCCTCGAACTCCAGGTGGACCAGCGACGGCAGCAGCGCCGCCACCTCTTCCACCGTTCTCCGCTCATCCGCCTCACTCCAGTTCTCCGGCACGGCGAAGTAGACCCCATCGGTATCCGCTTCCAGCAGGGTCACTCCGCGCTCCGCCAGAGCCCTGCACATCAGGTCCAGGGTCTCCCGGCCTCGGCGTGTCACCTCGTTAGCCGCATGGACATCAGCAAATCGCGTCAACGTTCCGCCGGCCGCCATGTAACCGTAGGCGGTATTCACCACCAGCTTCATCGCCGCCGACAACGCTTCCTGCGTGTACCGTTCAGCCGACCCGGGCGCCGCCGCCTTGGCCGCCGCCTTCGCCGCCAGGCGCCGCTCCACCAGCCGGTCCACAATCGCCAGCAGCGCACCCAGATGATCGCGCTTCGGACCGATCCGGAACGCACGCATCAACGAAGGATACAGGCTCGCCACATCCGCCTTTACGATTCTGTGCGCCACTCCACTCGCGAACAGATGCAGCGCCGCGCCCTGATGCGGGGTCCCGTCGCTCGGCTGATGCGCCGGCAATGCCATGTCCGCTCGCAGATAGGCCCGAACCAGCAGCGGATCCAGAACGCCCGTGGCCGCGCCCGCGTCGGCCAATCGCTCATACCGTCGCGGAGCCATGCGCGCCAGCGCAAACGCCGCGCCCCCAAGCAACCGCGCCACCTCGGCCACCTCCTCCACGTCGGAGGCCGCATAGCGCCGCACCCGCTCAGGATCGTGCCCATACACCTCATAAATCCGGTCGCCCGGAATGTACTCACGATCCTCCTTGGCGATCCCGAGATGCCGCGCCACCGCCTTCAAACCGTGCTCCGGCAATTCGCGCGTCGCGAAGTCATAGCGCAGCACTGCGTCCAGCGTGTCGATCAGCTCCCGTCCAGGCGCGATGAAACGAACCCGCCGCCGCGCATCCCCTTCACTGGAGATTCCACGCCGCGCGGCGCGCTGCCGCAGTCCGGCCGAACCGAGCCGCCCCAGCGCCAGCACGACACCCAACCTTTCAGCCCGGGCGTCGAGGAACGGCAGATCAAAGCCGTGCAGATTGTGATTCTCGATCACATCCGGATCCGCCTCCTGCACCACGGCCACCAACTGCCGGATCAGCTCCGCTTCCGCCTCATCGCTGTCATCCCGGGCCTCCAGTACCCGTGTCGCCCCCGAGGGGTCCCGCACCGAGATCATGAAGATGCGGCAACTCTCCGGCGAGAGGCCCGTCGTCTCCAGGTCGAACTGCATCCGCCGCAGCTTGTCGAATGGGAGATCGCGGAAATAAGTCCGGCCCGTCGCCACCAGATACTGTTCCTCCGGAGGTAGCGACAGCACGGCATCCTGGCCAAGATCCCGCAGATGACCCACTCGTTTGCCCAGCCGCTCCGACGCACCGTGCAACAGAGCCGACGACAACGTACGTCCGTCTTCCGCGGACACCAGGAACCGCAGCTCCCCCGGTCCGTTCAGCACCCGGTAAGTGATGCGCGCCCCTGGTTCGTTTTCAGGCGCCAGTTGATCACCCAGGTGCAGCAGGTCGTCCAACCGGTCCAGCAGCAGCCAGGGCCGGAACTTTTCCCGCTCCCGGACCAGGATCCCGGTCTCCGGCAGCCGCCGCCAGATCACCGCCCAGCCATCGTGCTCCGCCCATACGGAGACGATGCCTGGCGCCGGATTCCAGCCCCACAGCCACTCGTCCCGTGAATAGCCGGGCTGTTCACGCTGTTCTGGCGAATCACTTTGCATGGAAAGCCAACACCCCGTCAAAAGCCTGCCCCGCCGTCAGCTTCATTCTACCCGTGGCCGGTGGACGGCTTCGAGACCGGAAGCCCCCGTTGGCGCCCATCCCGGACGCTGCTACGATAGCGCCATGCGGAGTCAGATTGACTCGACAAACGCCACCGAATGCGCCACGTGGCTTTCCGGCCCGATCGTCACCTTCTTCAACAAGCTCATCTTCCCGGTGATCTGGTGCGGCGCCGTACTCGGCGTTCCTGCCTGGGTGTTCTTCACGACAAACCGCATCACGCTGGCCCGCGACTTCTACTTCATCGCCGGATTCGCCGCCATCGCCACAGCGCTGCTCACCTGGTTTACCGTCCACCTCCAACTCGTCGGCTATCAGGGCCGCTACCTGCTGGTCGCCAACTACTGGAAGAAGGCGGCCATCCCCTTTCAGCAGGTGGAAGCCGTCGAATCCGTCTGGTGGTACCGGGGCCGGCTGGTGCGCATCCGCTTCACGCAACCCACCCCGTTCGGTTCAGTCGTCTACTACATGCCGAAGTGGGCCGTGTTCCGCGGCATGTTTTCCTCGCCCGAGAAAGAGTTGCAGTCCGTCCTGCAGAACCGGGATTGACACTTCGCTATTCGAACACCATGTGCGCGCTATGCCAGCCGTGCTTCTCGCAATACTCGCGGAACAGGCTCCCGTAGCTCTTCAGGATGTAATGCCCAGGCGTGAACCCAAGCTCCACCGCGGTCTTGTCGATCCAGCCCGCCTCGCCTTCCAGTTCCAGAAACACCCCGATCGGAGTCTCGTCCAGGACCGCATGGCCCGGCTCGCCCGCTCGCGCAAACGTCGTCCGGTACTTCTCATAGCGGAAGACCGTTGCGTACCCAAGGCCGTTCAGAATCGCCAGGGCGGCGTTCGCGTCCGCCACGCAAGTCTCCACTTCCGGCCGCGTCTTGTGCGGACCGGCTTCCGGGGGACCTTTGAACGTAAGGATTGTCTCGCCCCGGAAATCGCGCAGACGCAGCAACCGCCGCGTGTGCATCAGCTCACTGCCCGGCGTGTCCAGCAACATGTTGGCTTCGAACGCCCGCTCGTGGGCCGCGGCAAAGCCCGCTTTCGTCAGCACCTGCAGGGCCGCCTCGGCGGAGGCGACCGCCAGTTTAACCTCGGTCTCGCGGGGCAGGGGTTGGCCTGGTTGGGATTGGAGCATCCCCTTCAGTATGGCCTTGCTTGCGGATGACATTCATGGCCACGCTCAACACTGACGCTACATCGCCCAGATTCGACGGCACAACGATCGTCGAGCTCGCCTTGGCGATCCGGCCGAATTCAGCGACGTACTGCTCGGCCACCCTCAACTGGACAGCCTCATATCCGCCCGGCTCGTTGATCGCCTGAGCCACCCGCCGCAGACCTTCTGCCGTCGCGCTCGCGATCGACAGAATCGCCGACGCCTGGCCTTCCGCCTCATTGATCTGCTGCTGTTTGCGCGCTTCCGAGGCCTTGATCACCTTCTGCTTCTCGCCTTCGGCCGTGTTGATGTTCGCGTCGCGCACCGCTTCGGAGTTCAGAATCGTGGCGCGCTTCTCGCGCTCCGCCCGCATCTGCTTCTCCATGGCGGACAGAATGTCCTGCGGTGGATTGATGCTCTTGATCTCATACCGCAGCACCTTCACGCCCCAGGGCTCGGTCGCTTTATCCAACTCGCTGACCACCAGCGCGTTGATGTTCGACCGCTCTTCAAACGTGCGATCCAGATCGATCTTGCCGATCTCGGAACGCAGCGTCGTTTGCGCCAGCTGACGGATCGCGAAACCGAAATCCGAGATGCCGTACGACGCCCGTTCGGGGTTCAGAACCTTCAGGTAGAGGATGCCGTCCACCGCCACCTGCACGTTGTCGCGCGTGATGCAGACCTGCTCGGGAATGTCGATCGCCTGCTCTTTTAAGGAGTGCCGGTAACGGATGACATCGACAAAGGGCGTGAGAATGTGAAACCCGGCCTGCAGAGTGCCCGCATATTTGCCAAGCCGTTCCACCACAAATGCGGATTGTTGTGGCACCACGATTGCCGTTTTGGCGAGGATCGTGAGAACCAGAAGTATGAGGACAAGGACGACGAGTAAAGCACCAATTTCCATAAACTCCTCCGGACTTTCCTACAGACTTCGCACTTCGAGTGTCAGGCCATTCACGCGCTCCACGCGGCAGCGCGTGGATTTCGGAATGGGCGAATCACTCACGTTTCGGGCATTCCAGGACGTGCCGCGCAGTTCCACCTTGCCGACACCTTGCGCCGGAATCTCCTCCATGGCGGAGGCGATCTCGCTGGTCAGATTGTCGACATCCGAGACAGGGGTAAGTTTGCGGAACCGCTCCAGCAGGGGCTTGCGGAAGAACATCAAACCAGCCACCGAGGCGGCCACGAATAACAGTCCTTCCACGGCGAGACCAAGTTCAAATCCGAGCATCTTAATCAGCCCAACCACCAGGGCCGCGACGCCAAAGAAAATCAGATAGAAGCCGCCAGGCGTCAGAATTTCACCAGCAAGCAGCAGCAGGCCGATCACCAGCCACGCCCACCAGGTCATAAAGTAACTTCCCATACGGAAGGGATCTCCTTCGTGTGCAGATCATAACGCATCGGGCGGCTGAGCGTAGGCGTGCGCGCGGAGATAAGATAGTTAAGGATTCTAACCCCCCACGAGGTGTGTAAACCATGTCAAGCGAGAATACGAACCGCCGGCAATTCGTAGCCGGAGCGGCAGCCCTGACGCTGGCCTCTAAGGCTATGGCGAAATCGGGTGGAATGAACAAAATGGCTCCCGCCCGCGTCATCGGTGCCAACGACAAGATCAACGTCGCTGTGATCGGTGTCGGCGGACGTGGCGCTTACGTGGCGGACAAGTTCGACAAGTACGCACAGACCGTCAAGCCCGGCGCCTGCCAGATTGTCGGCGTCTGCGATACCTACGAGAAGCGCGTCACGGCCGCCAAGGAACGCTTCAAGTGCAAGGGTACGCTGGACTACCGCGAACTGATCTCCGACCCCGGCGTCGACGCAGTCATCGTCGCCACCCCGGACCACTGGCACGCCCCCATCGCCCTGGCCGCCATGGACAACGGCAAGGACGTCTACCTCGAAAAGCCGATGTGCCACACGGTGGACGAGGTCAAGCAGCTCATGGCCACCGTCAAGGAGACCGGCCGCGTCCTGCAGGTCGGCTCCCAGACCACCTCGGCCGACCAGTGGTGGAAAGCCCGCAAGGCCATCGAAGAAGGCCGCATCGGCAAGATGATCATGAGCCAGGGCAGCTACCATCGCAACTCCACCGAGGGCGAATGGAACTGGAAGATCGATCCCGCCGCCGGCCCCGAGGGTAAGGGCGAAGATTACATCGACTGGAAGATGTGGCTCGGCAAGGCGCCCAAGCGCTCGTTCGATGCCGATCGCTTCTTCCGCTTCCGCAAGTACTGGGATTACTCCGGCGGCATCGCCACCGACCTGTTCTTCCACGTCATGGCGCCCATGAACATCTGCTGGAACGAACCCCAGTTCCCGGTGAAGGTCTCCGGTAGCGGCGGCATCTACCAGTTCAAGGATGAGCGCGAAGTGCCCGATACGTTCCACTTCATGGCCGAGTACGCGAAGGGCTTCTCCGTCGTGCTCACCAGCTCGATGGCCAACTCCCAGCACATCCCCGGTCTCATCCGCGGCCACGAGGGCACCATCATCATGGTGGAGCATGGCATGTTCGAAGCCTCCACGCCGTTCATCACCATCAAGCCCGAAAAACGCGTCATGAGCGCCGACTATAGTCCAAGTTCGGCGAGGAAGTCGTCAAGATCGACATCGCCCAGAAGGACATCATGTTCGAGCACATCGGCAACTTCCTCGACTGCGTTCACAGCCGCCAGAAGCCGACCCTCAACGTCGAGACCGCCGGCCACGCCCAGGTCGTCATCACCATGGCTGTCCAGAGCTACCGTCAGGGCAAGGTTCTCTACTTCGACGAGAAGAACTTCAAGATCGTCGACAAGCCCGTCAAAGCGTAACCCGTCATCCAGTCCGATTCTCAAGGGCCGGGGCCGCAAGCTCCGGCCCTTCGTGTCTCTCCACGTCGCGATTTGTTTACCTCTCGCCCGCTTGACGAATCCGGGCACTTTACGCCACACTACCATCGACAGTCGATAGGAACGACCATCGATGGGAAAGAAACCCGCACCTCCGCCGGACCTGGTGCCCGGAACGCTCGAAATGCTCATCCTCAAGACGCTCACCCACGGCGCCATGCATGGCTACGGCATCGCCCAGCGGCTGGAGCAGCTCTCCGAAGGAGTTCTCCAGGTGGGCGAAGGATCCCTCTACCCCGCCCTCCAGCGCCTGCTTCTCAACGAATGGGCCGAAGCCGAATGGGCCGTCACTGAGAATAATCGCCGCGCCCGCTACTACCGCATCACCGCCGCCGGGCGCCGCCGCCTGGCCCAGGAACGCGCCGGTTACGATCGCATGAGCGTCGCCATCGCCCGCATCATGGAGGCGGTCTAAACCATGCGCCGCCTCTGGAAACGTCTGCAATGGCTGCGTCATCGCAAGCAGTTCGACACCGATCTCGCCGAGGAACTCGAGTTCCACCGTCAGCTCAAGCAGGATGAATTTCAGGCCGCCGGCCTCACCGAGCAGGAGGGCCGCTACGCCGCCCGCCGCCGCATGGGCAACCTGACCCTTGCCACCGAAGACGCCAGAGGCATCTGGCTCTGGCATAATCTCGAGACGCTCTGGCAGGACTTCACCTATGGCCTGCGCGGACTCGCCCGCCACCGCGGTTTCACTCTGACCGCCGTGCTCACCCTCGCCCTCGGCATTGGCGTCAATACCAGTCTCTTCACGGGCTTCAACGCAATGGTCTTTCGCTCCTGGGACGTTCGCGATCCGGGACGTGTCGCCGGCGTTTTTACCGTGCACAAGACCCCTTCCGGCGAAATCCGGTACCGCGGCATGTCCTACCCGGAATTCGCGAACCTGCGGGATCAGTCGAAACAGATGAGCGGCCTTGTAGCGCTCAGCAACGGCGGTCCGCAGATGCGGACCGACCCCGGAGGACCTCCTCGCGCCTCAGCATCAACTACGTTTCCGGCGACTACTTCCAGGTGCTCGGCATCGACGCCGCGTGGGGCCGTACTTTCACCAGGGAGGAAGACCAGATCGCCGATCCTCGCGCCGTCCTCGTCCTCAGCCACGCGGCCTGGGTGAGCCAGTTCGGCTCGGACCGCGCCATCGTCGGCAGGACCATTTCGCTCAACTACAAACCGTTCGTCGTGCTGGGCGTCCTCCCGGAGAACTTCAAAGGCACCGACATGGTCGGCCCGGACCTATGGACTCCTTTGGCCGCCCTCCGGATCCTGCAGCCCCGCAGCAACGAACTCACCAACGCCGACCAGTGCTGCATGGCGGTCTTCGGCCGCCTGGCCCCCAACGTGGACCGCGCCCAGGCGCGAGACGAACTCACCGCCATTCAGCGTCAGGCCGCTGAACAATTCAACCGCCCGGCCAACGAGATCTTCCTCACCCGGGCAAGCATCGTCGTGACACCCGAGCGCCAGAAGAAGATTCTGCCCGGCATGCTGCTGCTCTTCCTGGCCGTCAGCCTCGTTCTGCTCATCGCCTGTGCGAATGTCGCCAATCTCCTGCTCGCCCGGGGCGCTGCCCGCCGGCACGAAATCGGCGTCCGCCTGTCCCTCGGAGCCGGCCGCCTGCGCATCATTCGCCAGTTGCTCACCGAGAGCCTCTCCCTCGGGCTGCTCGGCGGCGCGGCCGGCATCGGAATGAGCTTCGTGCTGCCCGGCTTCATCCTCAACCGCCTCGCCGACGAACCCCTTGCCCTCGATCTTCAGCCCGATTACCGGGTGCTTCTCTACACACTCTTCATCTCGATCCTCGCCAGTGTGGCCTGCGGTCTCATGCCAGCCTTCCACACCACACGCACCGACCTCCATGCCACCATGAAAGGCGCCGGCGCCAAAACCGGCCGCCCGTCGTGGTTGAGAACTTCCCTGCTCGGTGCGCAGGTCGCCTTCAGCCTCGTCCTGCTCGCCTCCACCGGACTCCTGGTCCGCGGCCTCCAGCGCGCTGCCCTCATCGACCCCGGCTTCGATACCCGCGGCGTCGTCCTGATGTCACTCGACCTTGGCCTCCTCGACTACGACGCCCCAAGGGCCCAGGACTTCCTCCGCCGCCTCACGGAACGCGTCTCGTCGCTGCCCGGCGTCACCTCCGTCTCCTCCGCCGCCATCGCCCCACTGGGCAACGCCAGAATGCGCACCAGCGTCGACGTCAAAGGCCAGGAGGCGTTGGGCAAGACAGGACTCAATGTCGTCACCTTCAACGAGGTGTCTGCCGGCTTCCTGGAAACACTGCGCATCCCCATCACCCAGGGACGCTCCTTCCAGACTCAGGATCAGGGCCGCAAAGTTGCCATCATCAATCAGGCCATGGCTCAGCGCTTCTGGCCCGGCCTCAATCCGGTGGGCCGGACTTTCACCTCGGATGCCGCCTACGAAGTCATTGGAGTCAGCCGCAATGCCCAGGAAACGCAACTCGGCAGAGCGGCCGAACCGTACTACTACGCCCTCTCCAATGGCTCAACCGGCAGCCAGCTCGTCATTCGGTTTCGGGACGCCCGGAACGCGCCACTCTCCGAACTCACCGCCCTACCCGCCCAACTCGATCAGGCCGTCCGGCCCCGCCTGCGCCTGATGGAGGACTCCATCCAGACCCAATTGCACGGCGCACAGATGGCCATGTCCATCAGCGGAGGGCTCGGCCTGCTCGCCCTCCTCCTCGCCTGCGTGGGTATTTATGGTGTCACCGCGTTCGTCGTACAGCAGCGCTTTCGGGAAATCGGCATCCGCATGGCGCTGGGCGCACAACGCCGCGACGTACTCCTGATGCTGCTTCGCCAGAATCTCCGCGTGGTCGTGGCGGGCTCCCTCATCGGCATGCCCGTCTCCGTGGCCGCCGCTTCCGCCTTGCGCGAGTTCCTCTATGGACTCAGCCCGCTGGACCCGGCCGCCCATCTCGTCATGACGGTCCTCCTGCTGAGCGCGGCCCTGCTGGCGACCTTCCTGCCCGCCCGGCGCGCCGCCACCATCCAACCCGTGGTCGTCCTGCGTCAGGAGTAAGCTACAGCCCGGCCAGCGTCCACGGCTTGCGGTATTCCCGCCGCAGCATCTCGTTGGCCTTCGCGCTGTTCTTAAACTGCTCCTTCGCGCCGTCCCACTGCAGCTTCTCGCCCGTGCGCAGCGCAATGTTGCCGATCAGGCACGTCGCGGTACTGTGGTGCCCAATCTCGATGTCGCCCACCGGCTTCTCGCGCGTCTTCAGGCAATCGACAAAGTTCCGCACATGCGGCTGGTGCTGGAACGACGTGGTCGCCCGCTCCGCCGTAGTCAGGCCGGTAAAGAACTGGCCCAGCCCGTTCAGGTCGTCGTACGCTTCTCTCGACCCCTGCGTCACCTTCTCCGAGTGCATCTCCATCTGCGGGATGATCTCGTACCCCGCCCGGTCGATAAACAGCGTGCCTTTGGTCCCCTGCAGCATGATGCCGTAGCTGCCGAAGCTCTTGTTGCCAGGATGCCCGTTCGGTCCGAAGCTGTTGTGGACCAGCGTGGAGTACCGCACCAGCAGATTGCCCGGATACTCCCAGACCACCTCCTGCGTGTCGGCGCAGTCGCGGCAGTCGTCATAGAACCACTTGCCACCCGAACTCATCACGGTCAGGGGCGTGTCCACGTTCAATGCCCAATGCACGACGTCGATCAGGTGGACGCACCAGTTCGTCAGCTCCCCACCCGCATAATCCCAGAACGCCCGGAAGTTCCGCCGCGCCGGATTGTATGGAATCTTCGGCGCCGGCCCCAGCCACAGATCCCAATCGAGGCCCTCCGGCACCGCCGCATCCGCCGGATGCCCCATGCCCTTATTCGATGCCGAGAATCCGTGATTCCAGCACTGCGCGAAGTGGACCTTGCCGATCCGACCCTCCTGCACGGCCGCCACCGCCCGCTGGAAGTGCGCCCCGGACCTCTGCTGGATGCCCACCTGCATCACCCGCTTGTGCCGCCGCGCCGCCTCCACCATCAGCCGCCCTTCCCGCACATTGTGCGAAATGGGCTTCTCCACATACACGTCCTTCCCGGCCTCGCACGCCTGGATCGCAATCAGAGGATGCCAGTGGTCCGGCGTCGCCACCACCACGGCATCCACATCTTTACGCTCCAGAATGCGCCGGTAGTCGTTGTAGATGTCCGCCTTCCCGGTGAGCATCTTCGCAGCGGTTTCGGCATTCGGCCGGTACACGTCGCAAAGCGCCCGGATCTCCACCTCCGGCTGCTTCTGGAAGTCGGTGAGATCGCTGCGGCCCATGCCGCCGCAGCCGATCACCGCCACGCCGATCTTGTCGTTGGCCGCCACGGCCTCGGTTGTCGCCGCGGCCGCCACGGCCGGAGTCGCCAGGAAGGTTCTTCTGTTCATCGCTACCAGCCCACGGGCTTTCCTTTGTTCTGCTCGATCAGCCACTTCTCCAGCGGAGCGAAATACGCCCGCACCGCGTTGCCATCCATCTGCCGGGTCCCGGTCAGTTTCTCCAGCGCATCCGGCCAGGGCTTGCTGATGCCCAACTCCAGACCCTCGGCCAGCCGCTTGCCCGCTTCCTTGTTGCCATATATCGAACAGCGGTTCACCGGATCCTTGCAGCCCGCCGTCTCGCTCAGCGCCTTGTGGAACTGGAACTGCAAAATGTGCGCCAGGAAATACCGCGTGTACGGCACGTTCCCCGGCACGTGATACTTGGCGCCCGGATCGAAAAACTCTTCCCCACGCGCCGACGCCGGGGCCACACCCTGGTACTTCTGCCTCAGCTCCCACCACGCCTGGTTGTACTTGTCCGGCGGCACCTGCCCTGAGTACACCTTCCAGCGCCATTGATCGATCAGCAGCCCGAACGGCAGAAACGCCACCTTGTCCAGCGCCTTCTGCAACAGCAGTCCGATGTCCTTCGACGCATCCGGAGCCTTGTTGATCATGCCCAGCTTGATCAGGTAATCCGGAGTCAGCGACAGCGCAATCGTGTCGCCAATCGCTTCATGGAACCCGTCGTTGGCGGAGTTGCGGAACAGGAACGGCTGCTTGTTGTAAGCCCGCTGGTAGAAGTTGTGGCCCAGCTCGTGGTGGATGGTGTCAAAGTCCTCTTCCGTGATATCGATGCACATCTTCACGCGCAGATCATTGTCGTTGTCGACATCCCATGCGCTGGCGTGGCAAACGACATCGCGATCCCGCGGCCGCACAAAGAGCGACCGCTCCCAGAACGTCGGCGGCAGCGGAGCGAAGCCCAGCGAAGTGAAGAACCCTTCGCCGTACTTCACCATCTGCTGCGCATCCGTCTTCTTCGTCTTCAGAATCGCGTTCAGGTCGTATCCGACATCCGCGTCCTTCGGAGCAAGCAGCGGATACACGTTGTTCCATTGCTGTGCCCAGATGTTGCCCAGCAGATGAGCCGGAATCGGCCCGTTCTCGGGCACCGCATCCTTGCCGTATTTCTCCCGCAGCTTCCAACGCGTGTACGCGTGCAGTTGCAGGTACAGCGGCTTCACCTGCTCCCACAGCCGGTCCAGCTCTTTCGCGAACTCATCCGGAGGCATGTCATACTGCGAGCGCCACAGCGCGCCGGTGTCGGCAAAGCCGATCTCCTTGGAGCCCTTGTTCGCCAGCTCCACCAGCCGCACAAAGTCCTTCTTCATCGGCGGAGAGATGCTATGCCAGCCCGTCCACGCATCCAGCAACTGCTTCGGATCCCGGCTGGTCGCCATGATCTTCGTGATGTCGTCGATGGTCATGCACTTCGACGGGTCGCCGCCCGGACAGTACTTGCCCTTGCCGTAGGCCGCATCCAGCGACGCGGCCAGCTTCGCCGTCTCGGCCGCTTCCTTTGGATCCGCGGGCGCCGGCAGCGTCAGCGACAGCTTCAGCAGCAGCAGCTTGCGCCGCAGGACATCGTCCACCTTCACGGCGTCGTACTTGGCCGCCTCTTTCGCGTATTGCACCTGCAGCGCGGTGACGCGTTCACTGGCCTTGGCGTTCAGGGCCTCCGTATCCTGCGTAATGAAATTCTGCTGCACCCACTGGGCCTGGCCGGCCTCATTCGTGGCGGCGAACAGCTTCGCTTCCGCGTCATCAACAAACTTCTTCGCGTCCTCGGCCGTCGGCTGGTTGCCGCACGCGGCGAGGATCAGGGCAATAGGAACAAGCGCAATTCGGCGATCCATGTTGGGTAGTGTATTCCACTCCACAGGCGGCCTGTGCAAACCCCTTGACTTGATTCCCGTATTCCTGTAATTTCTGTTTAGACAGAAATTTCTGTATGGAAAAGTTAAGCCCAACTTCGGAACGCTTCATCCTCCACTGGGGCGAACTCGGCACCCGCTGGGGCCTCAACCGCACCGTGGCCCAGATCCATGCCCTGCTCTACATCTCGCCCCAGCCGCTGCCCGCGGACGAGATCGCCCGCCTGCTCTCCGTCGCCCGGTCCAATGTCAGCAACAGCCTGCGCGAACTCCAGGGCTGGGGCATCGTCAAGGTCGTCCACGTCCTGGGCGACCGCCGCGACCACTTCGAGTCCCTCAAGGATGTCTGGGAGCTCTTCTATGTCATCCTCGACGAGCGCAAGCGCCGCGAGATCGACCCCACCCTGGCCCTTCTCAAGGAGTGCGCCATGGCCGCCGGCGAGACCACGCCGGAAGACCGCGAAGCCCGCAAACGCATCCGCGAGATGCTCAACTTCTTCGAGGAAACCAGCTCCCTCTACGACGAGTTCCGCCGCCTGCCCGGCGGAGCCCTGCGCCAGCTCCTGCGCTTCAAAGGCCAGCTCCGGCGCCTCTTCTCCACCGCATCCTGAAAACTGCCCCAATCAACTGGACGGCGGACCCCCAGGTCCGCGCAGGGTCCCCTGACCCTGCCGCGTCCGCAAACCAGAACAAACCCCACCGTCCCAGGAGGACCCATGTGGCGTAGCATTGCCCTAACCACGCTCTTTGCGGTCGCGGCTTCGGCCCTAGTCATCGTCGTGTTCACCATGTACGCTCTGGCGCTCTTCGTCGTTCTGCCATTGAGCATCGGCGTGGTGGCGTCCCTCCTCGCGAATCGCCTGGATGACGAGCGCAGGAGCAAAGCGGTCGCCCTGCATTCTCTTCTTGCCTGCGCCGTCATCCTGTTGGCCATACGGATCGAAGGAGTCTTCTGCCTCCTGATGGAGGCCCCCATCGCGATCCCACTCGCCCTTCTGGGCGTGGCAATCGGCAACGCCATCCGCAACCCCAAACACGCCCTGGCCCCGGCCCTTCTCCTCGCCCCCCTCCTCGGCGGCGTGGAAACCCAACTCCCCAACCACCCGGCCCTCCGTTCCGTCGAAACCGTAGTCGACATCCAGGCCCCGCCCGAAACCGTCTGGCGCCACGTCATCGAATTCCCGGAACTTCCGCAACCGCGCGAGTGGTACTTCCAGGCCGGCATCGCTTACCCCATCCGCGCCCGCATCGAAGGCCGCGGACCCGGCGCCACCCGCTACTGCGAGTTCTCCACCGGACCCTTCGTCGAACCCATCACCACCTGGGACGAACCCCGGTTGCTCGCCTTCCGTGTCACCAGCAATCCCGAACCCATGCGCGAGCTCTCCCCCTACGACATCCATCCCGCCCATCTGCACGGCTGGTTCGACTCCAAACGGGGCCAGTTCCGCCTGGAGCCCCTGCCCAACGGCGGCACGCGTCTGCACGGCACCACCTGGTACACCCAGCGGCTCCTACCAGAGCCCTACTGGTCCATGTGGACAGACGCCATCATCCACCGCATCCACCAGCGGGTGCTCGACCACATTCGCGATGTATCGGAAAGGGACCGTCAGGGAAGGTCGTCGATCGACTTCGGCCAGTCGGACCCCAGCAGCCGCGACAACGACCGGTCCGCCAGCAGCCGTCCACCGGTCTGGCAGCGCGGGCAGTAGTTCGTCTCATTCGACGCATAGCGGATCCGCTGCACCGTCGTCCCGCACTCCGGGCATGGCTTTTTGAACTTGCCGTGCACGGCCATCTCCTCCCGGAACGCCGTCACCTTCTCGGGAAATCCGCTGCCCGCCTCAGCCCGCAGCCGCTCGGTCCACCAGACCAGCGTCGACTTCGTCGCTTCGTACAGCCGCTCCAGGTCCGCGTCGCTCAGCTTCTGCGACAGCGCCACCGGAGACAACCGTGCCTTCTGCAGGATCTCATCGGAGTACGCGTTGCCGATCCCGCTGAACAGATGCGGATCCGTCAACGACCGTTTCAGCGTGTGATTCTCCCGCCGCAACGCCGCCACAAACTCGGCCAGCGAGCACTCCAGCGGCTCCAGTCCGCCCGGATCCAACGCCCGCAAGCCCTCCTCGCCCTGCGCCATATGCAGCGACGCCCGGTGCTGCGTACCCGCCTCTGTGAGGTTCAACGTGCCGCTGGAGAACACGAACGACGCCAGCACCTTGCCCGCCTTGCGCTGCCAGTGCAACCGCCCGGCAATCATCAGGTGCAGCACCATCCAGATATCGTTCTCAAACCCGAACGCGATGCGCTTGCCCACCCGCCGCAACCGCCGCACCACCTGCCCCTCGGCGGCCTTCACCGGCGGCGTCACGGTCCTCAATAAAAATGGGGTCTTGAACTCCACCCGCTCCAACCGTTCATTCAGGACCCGAGCCTCCAGCGCCTCGATATAGACCTGAATGTCCGGCAGTTCAGGCATGGCGTTTCGCTTCTCGCAGCCACGGCACCAGCGCCGAGGGCCGGTCGGTCTGAATCCCGGTCACGCCCTTGTCGATGGCGTCCTGCCAGAACTCCGGCAGGTCGGTCTTACCCTGCCGGTCCAGAAACACATCGCATCCGGCCTCGCGGGCCAGCGCCACCAGTTCCGGTTTGAAGTCCCAATCGCTGAACGCCACGGCCACCGGCTTCAACTGCTTCAGGTTGTCGCGCAGTACCTCGACACCCACCGATTCCGGCATGCACGGCCACCCTGGCCGGAGTTGCACCAACTCGCGCAACAGCGCCTGGCTGCCGTACGTGTAGATGGACTCGCGCATCCCGTGCGCCTCCACCTTGGCAATGATCGAAGCCGGCATCGCCTGCTTCACGTCCAGGTAGATGCGGATCTTGCCCTTTGCCAGGTCGAGAACCTCGTCGAACGTAGGCAACTCTTCGCCGGGCTTCAGCGGATCATGCTTGATCAGCATCTTCCCGTCCGGCGCGGTCCGCAGATCGATCTCGATAAAGTCGCACCCTAACGCAATGGCCGCCGAAAAGGCGGCCAAGGAGTTTTGAGGTTGTTGTTCGTGCGCGCCCCGGTGGGCGATCACCTTGATCCCTGAGTTCACAATTGCGTTCCTCAGCGGCGGTCAGTCTCAGCCCTGCGGACGGCGCAACTGGATACCCAGCTCACGCAACTGCCGCTCGCTCGCCGTCGATGGAGCCTCCGACATCAGGTCGGTGCCCTTCGCCGTCTTCGGGAACGGAATCACCTCGCGGATCGACGACTCGCCCGCCAGGATCATCACCAGCCGGTCCAGGCCCAGCGCAATGCCGCCGTGTGGCGGAGCGCCGTAGGTGAGCGCGTCCAGCAGGTAGCCGAACTTCACCCGCGCCTCCTCCAGCGAGAATCCAACCGCCGAGAAGACCTGCGACTGGATATCCTGCCGGTGGATACGAATCGAACCGCTGCCCAGCTCGACGCCGTTCAACACGATGTCGTAGCTGCGTGCCCGGCAGCGCGCCGGATCCGTCGTCAGCTTCTCCAGATCTTCATCCTTCGGCGAAGTGAAGGGGTGATGCGCCGCCACCCAGCGCTCGTCTTCGTCGTTCCATTCGAACATCGGGAAGTCGAGCACCCACAGGAACCGGAAATCCTCGGGGTTGAGGAGCTTGTGCCGGTCGTTGTACTTCTGCCCGGCGAACAGCCGCAACTGGCCGCACGCCTGAAAGACCGTCTCTTCCGGACGCTGGCCCTTGGGCTCATCCCGCCAGCCGGCCAGCAGCAGCAGATCGTTCTCTCCGGCGCCGGTCCGTTCCCGAACCTTCTCAATGACACCCGGGAAATCCCGCTCCAGCCGCTTCGGATCGTCGTACACCGTCAGCCCGCGCTCGCGGCCATAGTCCTTCAGTTCGTCGCGCTCCTTGCGGCTCAGCGCGCCGGTGTTCGGAATCTGAATGGCCACCAGCGGCAGCCCTTCCCGAGTCAAACCCGCGTCAGCCGGGAACAGGTCTTCCACCGGCCAAAATCGCGGCAGGCGCAGGTCCGGCTTGTCGATGCCGTAACCCTGCATCGCCTCGGCATAGGTCATCCGCGGGAACGGAGCCTTCACCGTATGACCCGCCGCCGCGCAAACCTTCTCCAGCAGCGGCTCAATCGTCTGGAAGATCTGTTCCTCCTGAGGGAAGGACATCTCCAGATCGATCTGCGTGAACTCATACTGCCGGTCGGCCCTCAGGTCCTCGTCGCGGAAACAACGCACAATCTGGAAGTACTTGTCATACCCGCTGATCATCAGCAACTGCTTGAAGATCTGGGGCGACTGCGGCAGCGCGTAGAAATTGCCCGGCTGAATACGCGAAGGCACCAGGAAGTCGCGCGCGCCTTCCGGCGTCGACTTCGTCATGAAGGGCGTTTCGATCTCGAGGAACCCTTGGCTGTAGAGCTCGTTGCGCACTTCCAGCGAGATCTTGGAGCGCAGCATCACGTTCCGCTGCATGTGCGGCCGCCGCAGGTCGACATAGCGGTACTTCAACCGCATGTCTTCATTGACGTCCACGTGCTCTTCCATCGGGAACGGAGGTGTCTCGCTGGTGTTCAGCAGCCACATCTTCTCCGCCACGATCTCTACTTCGCCAGTGGGGATATTGGGATTGATGTTCTCCGCGGTTCGGGCCTCCACCAGGCCTTCCACCGCGATGACGTACTCTGACCGCAGCATTTCAGCCTTGGCGTGCAGATTGCCGTCACATTCGGCCCGGAAGACTACTTGGGTGACCCCTTCCCGGTCGCGCAGGTGGATAAAGATCACACCTCCCAGGTCGCGCCGGCGGTAGACCCACCCCATCAAAACGACGCGCTGGCCTTCGCTGGCCGCGCGGAGTGCGCCACACGTATGCGTGCGGCGCAGGTCGCCGAGAAAATCCAAAGGAACTTGTTGAGCCATGCTAGGGACTACGAACTTCGAGTATCCCTACATTGTATCGTGCCCGGTCACCCGGCATGGCCCCAAACCCTATGGAAGTGACAACAAATACTTGGTGATCGCCTCGTTCTGCTGGGCCGTGAAGGGGTACGCCGGCATCATGGAATCCTTCGAGAACTTCTGCGGATCCAGGAAGTGGCCCTTCACCCAGGTTGCGTCGCGGCGGTGAGCCAGACCGTTCAACGGCGGCCCGGTCTTCATCCCGACTCCATTCACCTGATGGCACAGATTGCAGCGATTCTTCTGGTAAAGCGCCGCCCCCTCCAGCACGTACGGTGGAATGTCCTGCATTTTCACGGCGTTCTGAGGCGTCAGCTTCAGCAGGAAGGCCGCCAGGGCGTTCAGTTGAGCGTCGCTCAACGACACGGCCGGCATCTGGCTACCGGGAACCATGGAGGACGGCTGCTTGAAGTGCGCAATCATCCAGGCTGCATCGCGGCCCGCGCCACCAGCGCCCAGGTTCGGACCCGGCTTATCCTCCTGCCGCAGCCCCAGCGTATGGCACGTTCCACAGCTTTCCGACTTGAAATAGGACACGCCGGCCAGTTCCTCCGGAGTCAGGTCACGCCACTCCATCGGCCCTTCCCGGTCCGACGCGAACGCCTCCGGTGGGGTCGAGCGCACCGCGGCCGTCGTGAGCCCGGTCCAGGTGATCGCGGCCAGGATCACGATGGCGAACGCCGTGGTCCGCTTCGTCACCCGGATGATCGGAGCACGATCCAGGAACGGCACCAGGAACAACAACCCAACCCCGACCGTCGGCAACACAACGCTCGCCAGGATCTCCAGCGGCCCCTCGCAGTACTTCAGCAACTGGAAGAGGAACAGGAAGTACCATTCCGGCCGCGGAATGAAGGTCGTATCCGTCGGATCCGCCAACCGGCCCAGAGGTGCCTTCGCGACCACGGCCAGCGAAAACAGGACAATAAAGGCCAGCGAAATAGCCGCCGTGTCCTTGAACACCTGCCGCGGATAAAACTTCTGCTTCGGCTTCACCTCATCCCCCGGCGCCGGCGCAACGCCATGCCGCCGAACCAGGTAGACGTGCAGCAGAATCAGCAGCATCGTCAGCGGCGGCAGCACCAGCACATGCACGGCGTAGAAACGGGCAAAAGTCACAACCCCGACGCCGTTCTCCGCACCCATCAGCCGCAGTACATAAGGACCCGCGCCCGGCGCGCTGGCCGAGATCTGCGTCGTCACCACCGTGCCCCAGTATGCCCGGTTGTCCCACGGCAGCAGGTAGCCCGTAAGGGCGAAAGCCAGTGTCACCAGCAACAGAATGACGCCCATCATCCACGTCGCCTCGCGGGGCTTCTTGTACGCCCCCCAGAGGAACACCTGCGCCATGTGCAGCACCACGATGATCACCATCATGGATGCGCCCCAGTGGTGCAGCCCGCGGATCAGCGCGCCGCCGGTCAACTCCGTCATGATGTAGCGCAGGCTGTTGTAGGCCTCGCCCGGAGTCGGCGCATAATTCAACGCCAGCATGATGCCCGTGAAGGCCTGGGTGATGAAGAGGAACATCGCCACGGAGCCGAACACCTGGTGCCAGCCGGCGGAAGCGGGAATCTCTTCGTCAAGGAAATGCTGTATGGCCGAAGGAGCACCCGTGCGGTCTTCCAGCCAATCGAGGATGGCGCGCATCGCTAGGCTCCCTTCGTCTTCGATTGCTCAGGACCGATCAGCAGGCGGGTTCCATCTACCTTCACCAGGTAGCGGTCCAGCGGCCTCGGTGCCGGACCGTTCAGCACCTTGCCGTCAATGGAGAAATTTGAGGTGTGGCAGGGACACAGGAACTGTCCCTTCGTTTCTTCCCAGTGGTAGGCACAACCCAGATGCGTACACTGCGGCGTATAGGCCACCACTTCCTTTTCCGACAGCCTGACGACCCAGGCCGTGGATTTCTCCGTGATGATCTTCCAGCCGTCCATTCTGACGCGGCGGAATGGCAACTCCTCCGGCGCGTTGAGTTTGAGCTGGCTGATGTCGCCGGCATCGACCCAGCCGCCGCCGGACCGGCTCTTCGACGGCGTGAAGAGGTACACGAAGGCGGGAATGCCCAGCGCCCCTCCAATCAATGCACTCAGCGCCTGCGTCGCGCGGACAAGAAAGCCGCGCCGTCCATCGTTATCCGTGTTGTACTGCATCGTTGAACCATAGCCGCGCACCGCGCGGACTGTGATTGAGACAAACCGGACTACCCGACGGAACAGGCGGACTTACGAGCTAGGAGAAAAGCTATCCACCACCGCCCGCCAGCGTCCATCCGCCAGCCTGCGGTATACCACGAGATACTTGCCGAGTTCCGTATGCAGCAGACCCGGGTGGGTCTCCATCGTCAGCGCGTAGCGCCCCACTCCATAGGCGATACTCCGGTCCACCTCGATCTGGGAGGCTTCCAGCTTCACATCCACAAGCCCCGACCGGAATAACGCCACCCAGAATTCGTGGATGGCTTCCTTTCCTTGAATTGAGGGACGGCCAGCCAATTGGAGCTGCGCATCCTCGGCATAGAATAGCTCAACCAGCCGATCGGAGTCGCGCTGGCGTACACTCCGCATCAAGTCCTCGTCCAGCGACTGGAGGTCGCGAACGATGGGGTCCAGGGCCACGGTTCCAGGCATCGGGATCCCCTCCTTGCCTGAAGGATGGGCAGCGGTTCCGCCGGTGTCAAGGGCCAGGGCTTCAGCCGCAGGCGCCAAGCAACGCGTCGCGCAGCGATTCAGCGGCCTCCGCGCTCAATTTGGCTCCTCCGCTGGTGACATGGAACACGTCGATCGCCTTGTGCGCCTCGGTGTCCACCAGGACTACTTCGATATTGCCGTTCGCCCGGGAAATGGCCGAACTCAGCAGGTGCAGCAGACCCGGCTTGTCCTGCGTGACTACCTCAAAGATAGTCGCCGAAGGCGATGCTTCATTGTCCAGGGCCACCGTCGGCTGGATCGCACCCAAGCGGCTGGGCGGCGCCTTCACCGGACGGTGCTTCAGCAGTTCGTCCACCCTGACGACCCCGGTGATCACCTTTCTTAAGACAGCCCGCAGACGCTCCAGCTCCGGCGGGTTGAGGTCCAGCGAACGGTGCGGATCGACAAACACAAACGCATCCGCGACAAAGCCATGCGCGTTCGAGAACGCCTCCGCCTTGAGAATATCCAGGCCGAAAGAGGAGAGAGCCCCGGCGATGGAAGCGAACAGGAAAGGGCGGTCCGCCGCGACCAGCGAAAGATGCCAGGTGCCCTCGCGCCGCTCCACGGTCAGATCGGCGCCAGAATTCTTGGCTTCCTGGTAGAGAAGTGAATGGGCCTTGGCCTGCTCTTTCGTATGAGTCCAGAGGTAGCGGCTGGGCAGGCCTTCCAGGAATTCAGCCAGCAACGGATCGACAGCGCCGTAGGCGTCGCGTGGGTTGTCGCTGGGCTCGGCGGTCAACTCGCCGGTCAGATGGCGGTGAACAATCCGGTAGAGCCGCCAGATCTGCTCCATGCGCCACGGCGTCATGGCGGATGCATTCACCGCGCTGACGTCCGCGAAGGTCAGGAGGGTGAGCAGCCTCAACCGTTCCGCCGTCTTGATCTCATGCGCCAGGGCGGAGGCCACCGAAGGATCTGCGAAATCTTTCGTCTGCAGGGCCGAGGACAGGATCAGGTGCTTTTCAATCAGGATGAGGACGGATTCGGTGTCGAGTTGCGACGCCCCGATGCGGTTCAGGAACTCGCGGCCCAGCTTCACGGCTTCCTGGCTGTGGTCGTTGCCGGAGCCCTTACCGATGTCATGCAACAGCAACGCCAGGCGCAGCAGCCAGAGCTGGTCCGTGGACTCCTGCATCATCTCGGCGAAGCGCTTCTCCGTTCCTTCCTTGGCTTCCGCCAGACCGGACAGGACTTCCAGCGTGACGATGGTGTGCTCATCCACCGTGTACTGGTGATAGAAGTCGCGCACCACCAGGTGGTCGATGCGTTCCCATTCCGGCAGAATCACGGACAGGAACCCGGTGGCCCGCATGGCGCGCAACGCTTCCGGAGTGTAAGGGAGGTTGAGGAATTCCCGCCAGAACGACGCCTTGGGCGGTTTGTCGTGGAAATGGTGCGACCAGACCATCAGATGAGAGATCAGCCGCTGTTCGGTCTGCCGCGCCAATGGCACACCGTGCCGCGCGACGAACAGGAACATCCGCAAGGGGAGTTCTGGATCGACTTCCAGGTCGTGCGGGTTGCGCAGGAAGACCAGGTCGCGCGAAACGGTGAACTCCGAATTCGACAGGCGGGAACGCCAGTCGCGGAAGTTCGCCATCAGGCTGCGATCCTGCGATTCCGAGGTCTCGAGTTCGTACAGGCAATTGCGGAGTATGGCGGACCCGTGCCGGTAGTACGCTCTCATCCACTCGGCCGGATCGTGCCAGGGAGAGAACTCGGCGGCCGAGATCTCGTCCTGCGATTCGAAATTCAGGAGATTGTTGTCCCGGCCGGCGCGGAAATGGAGAAAGCAGCGCACGGACGCCAGGAACTCAGCCGGGCGCGGATCTCCGCCGTTCTCTGTGCCGTTGTCGCGGTCTTTCAGAAGGCGCAGCCAGTGAATGGTTTGCAGATCCCGCAGACCGCCGGGTGTTTCCTTGAGGTCGGGCTCCAGCCGGTAGATCGTATTGTGAAAGCGGGCGTGGCGGGCGCGGGCCATCTTGCACATGCGGCGCGTGAGATCGCGCCGGTCGGCCGCGAGGAACTTGCCGAAGCGTTCGCGCAGCGTCGCATAGAGGGTCCGGTCGCCGGTGAGAATCCGTTCGTCGAGCAGCGAGACGGTAAGTTCGAAGTTGCCTTCATGGATCGCGGAGCACTCCTCCACGGTGTGAACCGAGTGCGACACTCGCAGCCCGGCGTCCCACAGCGTGCGCAGAAACTCGCTGAGGGCGGATTTGGCCTCCTTGGTATCAAAAGCGCGGCGGGCAACCAACATCAGGTCGACGTCAGAGTATGGAAAAAGCTCCCTGCGTCCATAGCCGCCCACCGCCAGGAGAGTCAATCCCTCCGGGATCACCGGAGCGATGACTTGAGAAAAGGCTTCCAGCACGAGTGAATCCACAAGTGCCGTGCGATTCTTCAGGACGGGCTGGGGGTTCCCGTCCTGAAGAAAGCGCGCCCGCCAGAGCGCGAACTCGTCGTTAGAGCGCTGCTTCGCCGTGATCGTCATTGCGGATGCGAATTGCGTTCTCCACGGGAAGGATGAAGATCTTGCCGTCGCCGATCTTGCCGCTGCGGGCAGCGGCAGCCAGCGTCGCGACAATCTCGTCGACCCGAGTGTCGCTGACCACGAGCTCGATCTTCACCTTGGGCAGGAGATCGACCTGATACTCCTGTCCGCGGTAGACCTCTTTATGTCCCTTCTGCCGGCCGTGGCCGCGCACTTCGATGATTGTCATTCCATCGACGCCGATACCTTTCAGCGCCTCTTTGACTTCTTCCAGCTTGAACGGCTGAATAATGGCTTCGATCTTCTTCATGGCTTACCTCTCTAGGCCTCCAGATTGTAGCCTTCTTCGCCGTGCATCGAAAGATCGAGACCTTCGACTTCCTGTTCAGGAGTGGCGCGCAGGCCGCACGTCAAATCGGCAATCTTCAAACAGATATAGCTGCCAACAGCGCCCAGCACCAGCGCGATGGCGACGCCGATCGCCTGATTCAGGATCTGGCCACCATTGCCGTCGACCAGACCGAGCGGGAGAGCCTTGCCGGAGGGATCCTTCAGCGCGTTGTTCACCGCGTTCGTGGCGAAGACGCCCGTCAGGAGGGCACCCAGGGTTCCACCGGCGCCATGCACGCCGAAGGCATCCAGGGAATCGTCGTAACCGAACTTGTTCTTCACGACGACCACCATGAAGTAGCAGAACACGCCGGCGATGAAGCCGATGATGAGCGCCGACATGGGATCGACGAAACCGGAAGCCGGAGTGATGGCGACCAGACCCGCCACGCAGCCGGAGATGCCGCCGAGAACCGAGGGCTTGCCGGAGCGGAACCATTCAGCCAGCAGCCAGCCGATAGCCGCCGCCGCGGCGCCAAAGTGAGTCGCCACGAAAGCGGAAGTAGCCAGGCCGCCCGCGCCCAGCGCCGAACCGGCGTTGAAGCCGAACCAGCCAAACCACAGCAGGCAGGCGCCGATGAAGCTCAGCACCAGGCTGTGAGGCCGCATGGGTTCCACCTGATAGCCTTCCCGAGGTTTGAGGTAGATCGCCGCCACCAGGGCTGAGATGCCCGAAGTGATGTGCACCACCGTGCCGCCGGCGAAGTCGAAGCAGGGTATCTTGCCGCCCAGAAACGCGTTCAGAAGGCCGCCCTTGCCCCACACCATGTGAGCCATGGGGAAGTAGACGATCAGCAGCCACAAGGTCGTATAAACCAGCATCGCGCTGAACTTGATGCGTTCCGCATAGGCACCGGAAATGAGCGCAGGGGTAATGATGGCGAACATCAACTGGAACGCCATGAACGTCAACTGCGGAATGGTGGCCGCGTAATCCGGGTTCGGATCGACGCCTACACCGTGGAGGAACACATACTTGAATCCACCGACAAACGCATTGCCTTCACTAAACGCCAGGCTGTAGCCGACCGCGGCCCACAGCACGGTTGCCAGGGCCATCAGGATGAAGCTGTGCATCATCGTGCCCAGGACGTTTTTGCTTCTGACCAGCCCGCCATAAAAGAGCGCCAGTCCGGGCCCGGTCATCAACAGGACGAGGGCACAGCTGACCAGCATCCAAGCGTTGTCTCCGGACGTCTGCGCCGACTTTACCGCGGCATCCAGAGCTTCTAGTTTCTGATCGACACTCGCAGGCGCTTGCGCCAGCACGAGGCCAGTGGATAGGGCGAGGGCAGATGCGCCCAACAGGATCTTTCTGAACACTATTTCACTTCTCCTCTCGTACCACTCGCTGGAGTGGACACGGTTTAGCGGTGCTCGAACTTGGGGCGTCGCGAACAGCCTCACCCACAGACGGCATCGGAACAGACGTCAATGGGTGAAACGGTACGGGAGTCGGCCAGGGAAACCAGACGGGGGTTTGGTTTCTCATCGTACACTGCGGCACATGGGCTGACTAACAGATAAATCTTCTGAAGGTCAGTGAAAATTTTTATTGCCTGATTTCAGCGGGATAGGAGTGCACGGCGCAAAACGTATAACCGTAAGATAGTAAGTGGATGAACACCCCTTCCGCAGTCCCCACGGGCATGGCAGAAGCGGCGCATTTACCGCTGCAGATGCTCATCGTTTTCGGCTCTGCGAAGCTCCTGGCGGAGCTGGCGGAGAGGCTGCGGATGCCGGGCATCGTGGGTGGATTGCTGGCCGGGATCCTCATCGGCCCCTCCGCTCTGGGCTGGATTCAATACGACAATCTGCTGCACGCGCTGGCCGAACTGGGGGTAATGTTTCTCCTCTTCCAGGTCGGCCTGGAGGTGAAAGCAACCGAATTGCTGCAGGCCGGGCGGACGGCCATGATCGTCGCCATGCTGGGCGTGATCCTGCCTTTCCTTCTTGGCTGGGCGATCATGCTGGGCGCCGGTCATCCGCATCTGGAATCGATCTTCATGGGCGCGGCCATGGTGGCAACCAGCGTCGGCATCACCGCCCAAGTGCTGGCGGGCAAGGGTTTACTGAAGCATCGGACCGCCCAGATCATCCTGGCTGCAGCGGTGATTGACGATGTACTGGGGCTGCTGGTACTTGCCGTCGTCTCCTCGATGGGCGAGGGCAAGGGAATCGACTTCCTGGGCCTGGCCACGACGGCCGTCGTCTCGATAGGCTTTGTCGTGGCCGTGGCGAAGTTTGGGACGAAGACGGTCAACATTGTGCTGCCCAAGATGATGGAGAAGGCCCGTGTGCAGGAAGGCGAGTTTGCCATCGCGGTGTGTTTCCTGTTCATCATGGCGCTGCTGGCGACCTACTCCGGAGTGGCCGCCATCGTCGGTGCGTTCCTGGCGGGTATGGCCTTGGCCGAGACGGCCTCCCACCGGCTTCACACGCTGGTCCAGGGGGCGGGCGAGCTGATGATCCCTTTCTTCCTGGCCTCCATTGGTCTGCAACTGGACCTGCGGAGCTTCTCTAATCCTTCCACCCTGGGTCTGGCGGTGGTGATCCTGGTCGCGGCGGTTCTCTCCAAGGCGGTGGGCTGCGGATTGGGCTCATACGGCCTGGGCTTGAAGGATGCGACCCGGGTCGGGCTCGGCATGGTTCCCAGAGGCGAAGTTGGGATGGTGGTGGCGCAGGTGGGACTGAGCAAGGGTGATATTGGGCAGGGAGTGTACGGGATCGCCGTTTTCATGGCGGTCATGACGACGATCGTGGCCCCGCCGCTGTTGAGCTACGCGTACCGGGACCTGGTGCCGCCTGACGCGCAGGAGGGGGACGACGATGCGAGGGTCCGCCTGGGATAAACAAAGCGCTACAATCGTCGAAGTCTCATTTCAAAGGATTTACCATGGCAGAGATCGTCACCTACTTCTCCCTCACCGTTCCCAATAAGACCGGTGAAGGGGCCAAGATTCTGACCTCCCTCAAGGATGCAGGCATCAACATGCTGGGCTTCTGGGGCTACCCCGTGAAGGGCAAGAAGGCCCAGTCGGACATCGCGCCCACCGAGCCGAAGGCGTTCACCAAAGCGGCGAAGAAGCTGGGACTGGAGATCAGCGCCAAGCAGAGTTCGCTCTACGTCTCGGGCGCCGACCAGCCCGGCAGCGTGGCCGACGCACTGTCGAAACTGGCCGCGGCCGGCATCGCCGTTCGCGCCGCCCAGGCCCTGACCACGGGCGACGGAAAGTTCGCCGTCCTGATCCAGGTCGCGGACGACGACGTAAAGAAGGCCAAGAAAGCCCTCAAGTAGTTCTCCAGCGGGCGGTTAAAGGAACAGTTTGGGCAGGTGGCGCGGCGCGTCGGCAAAGGGTTTTTCCTGACCCGCGGCGACGGCGTACATCCGCTCATGGCTGCTGATGGCCGCCCGCCCCAACTCCTCGTAGGCGCGGTTGCAGACGTCCAGGAAGCCGATGTTGTAGTTCTCCCCATCGAAGCGCCCCAGGGCGCTTTGATCGTACAGGGTGAACCAGTGGACGCCTACACAGTTGGGCTGTGCAGCGGCATCCTCCAGGTAGAAGCGGTAGGCCTTGCCGCGGTCTTCCTGGTTTTTGAGGTGTCCGATGCCGGAGGCCGGCAGGCCGACGTCGAGCGCACCGAAGTGCCATTCGCCCACCATCACGGGCATCTTCACCAGACTGTGGATCTTGTTCACCGTGTCAGCGGGGACCTTCTCCTGATAACAGTTCATGCTGAAGACGTCGAATGACTTCATGCCGGGCACGGCCCAGTCTTCGGGCACGCCCTGCCAGCGCATGCCGAGGTTCAGGTGGTTCGGGTCAACCTGTTTGCAGGCCTTTGAGATGGTCTGGAAGTAGCGCTCGACCATGACGGCGCTGAACTCGCGGAGGTCGGGCAGGGACTCCGGCGGCAGCACACCCTGCCACTTGCCCTGGGCCACCTTGTCGAAGGTGGCGGTGGTGTTCCAGGCCTTGGAGAGGGCCGCGTCGCCGTCGTACTTTTTGCGGAGGAAGCGGACCAGTTCTTCGCGCGTAGCGCAGATGCTGGCGTTGTAGAGCATGCCCACGGCTGGCAGTTCGGAGGAGAAGGCCCAGGTGGGCTCGTTCATGAGAAAGTAGCCGATGAGGGCCGGATCGTTGGCGGTGCTCTTGAGGTCGGCGGCGTAGTCGGCCGCGTCCTGTTCAAAGGCGGTGTGGAAGACGTCGGGGAAGTCGCGATAGACCATGCCGCAGCGGGTACCGCGGAAGCTCATGGGCCGAACGTAGGGGAACGAGGCTTTGGCGGCATGCTCCCAGTCGCTCCAGTTGCCGACGGTGTTGAAGCGCAGCCGCTTGAGCTCGGCCAGGGTGGCGCGGGCCCATTTTTCGCGCCAGCCCTCGCGGCCGAGTGCACGGATCATGTTGGCGGCGAGGTAGTTGACGGACTTGGAGCCGGGACGCTGCCGATCGCCGCTGCGAACGGCGTCCGAGTATTCAGGCAGTTCGGGCAGCCATTTGAGGGCAGCCTGGATCCCGTCGACGCGGGCGTCAACATCGACTCGGACGCAGTCGATGCCGGCGGACCAGAAGGCATAGCCGTCGGGGTCGACCAGCCACCAGCGTCCGTCCTGCTGGTTGGTGCGGAACCAGCCCGTGGGCTCAGTGAGTTTGCGGGCCTTCCAGCCACCCCATTTGGAGAACCCTTCGGGCCAGGCCTGCCCGGGCGCGGCGTCGAACTGGCCCTTAATGCGGGCCTTCAGCTCCTCGGCCGTGCGGGTTTTGGCCGGCCACTCCAGCAGCGCGCTTTGCCCGAACTCGTCGATCAGCACGCCTTTGGGCATCACCGGTTCCGTGAGCTTGGGCACGAGGGTAGGCAGGATGCGCAGGTCGGTCATGCACCAACGGACCGGCTTCGGTCCCTTGCGGAGGATCGTGAAAGTGAGACGGTCGACCTTTGCGAGGTCGACGCGATCGCCGCCGAAGGTGGGCTTGAGGAAGGCGCCGTCGCGATCGGACATCCACTGGCTCTGGTCGACCAGGGCCAGGTTGAGACGCATGCGGAAGGAGCACTGGTTCAGGGCGCCGAAGCGGAAGGTGAGTTCGCGGCCCTTGGGTCCTTCCCCGAGGGTGATCTGAAACACGGCGAGTTCGCGGCCATCCAGCAGCATGTCGGCGGCGAGGCAGCGTTGGCGCAACAGCGTGCCGGGCTTGAACTCGAAGGCCATGCCGTCCCCGACGCTTTCGGCGGAGTACCATTTCGCGCCATCGACCGGGGTGGCCCCGTCCTCTTCACCCAGCTTGCCCAACGTCTTCCATACACCGAGCTTCGATCCGTCGGCGGCCGCGGCCGTTGCCGCGGTAATTGCCGAGATGGTCAAGAATTGCCTGCGATCCATGAGAGAAAAATGACTCCAGGGGGAATCTATCAGAGTCGCGCCTCCGTGTCACAAGAGGAGGGCGTCCTCCTTGAGGGCGACGCCCGAGAGACGGCGGGCGCGGGCTTCCTGCATGAGGAAGTGGAGCTTGCGGGCGGCGAGGGCGTAGTCGAGCCCTTCGGGCCGGACATTGGAAATGCAGTTGCGCTCGGCGTCGGTGCGGCCGGGCTGAGGGGCCCAGGTGAGATAGAGACCGAGGCTGTCGGGCGAGGTGAGTCCGGGGCGCTCCCCGATGAGGAGGACCACGAGCGAGGCGCCGAGGCGCTGGCCGATTTCGTCGCCGATGGCAACCCGGCCCTGGAGAACAACATGCAGCGGCGGGAGACGCCAGCCCTCCAGCTTGGGCAAGAGGGCGGCAAGCAGAGGCGGGGCATGGCGTTCGACGGCCGTGGCAGAGAGTCCATCGGCCACGATGAGAGCGGCATCGTAGTCGCAGGGCACGAGTGAGGCGGCGGAGTCGTCACTGAGACGGCGGCCGAGATCGGGGCGGCGCAGGTAGATGGCGCGGTCGGGCGCGGCGCTGTGTAACAGGACATGTGGCGGCAGAAGGCGCGGGTCCAGAGCCTGGTGGACGGCGTCACGGGCGCGGGCATGATCGAGCTGGAAACGCAGGAGTTCCGCGGTGGGCAGGCTGTGACCAGACCGGCCCAGAGCGACGCGCGCGTTGGTGAAGGCTCTCAGGTCAATAGCCATTGGTTTGGTGTGAGGCTGGGCTGGGAGTCGAGCCAGGCTTCGAACTCGGGCGCCGGTTTCAGGCCCAGCGTGGAGCGCAGGTAGAGCGCGTCGTGGAAGCTGGTGCTCTGGTAGTGGAGCATGATGTCGTCGGCGCCGGGTACGCCCATGATGTAGTTGACGCCGGCGACGCCGAGCATAGTGAGGAGCGCGTCCATGTCGTCCTGGTCGGCTTCGGCGTGATTGGTGTAGCAGATGTCGCAGCCCATGGGCAGGCCGAGTAGTTTGCCGCAGAAGTGGTCTTCGAGTCCGGCGCGTAGGATCTGTTTGCCGTCGTAGAGGTATTCGGGGCCGATGAAGCCGACGACGGTATTGACGAGGAGGGGTTCATAGCGGCGGGCGACGGCGTAGGCACGGGCCTCGCAGGTGAGCTGATCGACGCCATGGTGGGCGTTGGCGGAGAGGGCGCTGCCCTGCCCTGTTTCGAAGTACATGACGTTTTCGCCGCGCCGGAGCTCGCGAGCGGCCTGCCAGGCTTCGTCGAGAAGAGCCAGGTTTACGCCGAAGCTGGTATTGGCCGCCTCGGTGCCGGCGATGGACTGGAAGACGAGGTCAATGGGGGCTCCGCGCTGGAGGGCCTGGAGTTGCGTTGTGACGTGGGCCAGGACACAGTTCTGAGTGGGGATGGCGTAGGCCTGGCGCATGTCGTCGAGCAGGCGCAGGAGATTGTGGACGACGGTGACATTGTCGGTGGCCGGATTGATGCCGATGACAGCGTCGCCGTTGCCGTAAGAGAGGCCATCGAGCACGCTGGCGGCGATGCCTTTGGGATCGTCAGTCGGGTGGTTCGGCTGGAGGCGGGTGGCCAGGCGACCGGGCAGGCCCAGGGTGGTGCGGAAGCGGGTGACGACACGGCGGCGGGCGGCGACGCTGACGAGGTCCTGCAGCCGCATGATCTTGGAGACGGCGGCGACCATCTCGGGCGTGAGGCCGGGCGAGAGGGCAGCAAGGGTCTGCCCATCGGCAGCCTCAGAGAGAAGCCAGTCGCGGAACCCGCCGACTGTGAGGTGGGCGATGGGGGCGAAGGCCGCGGCGTCGTGCGTGTCGACGATGAGGCGGGTGACCTCGTCGGACTCGTAGGGGATGACCGGCTCGTTCAGGAAGCGCTGGAGGGGGACCTCGGCGAGTTGCATCTGGGCACGGACGCGCTGTTCCGCGGTTTCGGCAGCGAGACCGGCCAGTTGGTCGCCGGAGCGGAGCGGCGAGGCCTTGGCCAGCAGTTCCCTCAGGTTCATGCTTCCTCTCCGGCTTGTGCCGCGAATTCCTCTTCCGGGGCCAGGATCAGGCGATGGCGGGCATGCAGCCAGAAGTAGAGGATGCCCAGGAAGAACCAGACGGCGGCGCCCCACACGCCTTTGTTGTACTCCGAATTGAAGAACAGGGCCAGCAGCGTGACGGCGGCGATGAGCATGGCAAGGATGGCGCCGAAGCGGCCGAGGGGGCTCAGGTAGGGGCGCTCGAGCAGTGGGAACTTGGCGCGAAGCATGAGGAACGAGACCATCTGGAGGATGTAGGCGAGGACGGCTCCGAAGACGGCCATGTTGAGGAGGATGGCGCCGACCGGGCTGTTCTGCGGTGTGAGGTGGATGGCCAGGGCGGCGCAGAAGCCGAGGGCGGCTCCGGCGACGAGGGCGCGATGCGGAGTGCGGCGCTGGCCGTGGGTGACGGAGAGCCAGCGGGGGAAGTAGCCGGCGCGGGAGAGCGAGTAGATCTGGCGTCCGTAGGCAAAGATGATGGTGTGGAAGCTGGCGATGAGGCCGGTGCAGGCGACGAGGGAGAGGACCCGGGTGCCGGCGCCGCGGCCGAAGATGGTCTGGAAGCCGAGGAAGAGAGGCTCGCTGGAGGCGCCGACGGCCTTGGCTCCGGGGGCGATGCCGGCGCTGAGGAAAAGGGTGAGGAAAGCGCAGAGGACGAGGGTGGCGAGACCCCAGAGGAGTCCGCGAGGCATGTCGCGTTTGGGGTCGTGGCTCTCCTCAGCCGCCAGCGGGAGTTGCTCGATGGCAAGGTAGAACCAGAGCGCGAACGGCATAGCGGATAAGACACCGGCGCCGCCGGCAGGGAACCAGACACCGGACCAGTGGGCGAGGTCGAAGTGGGGGAGGGCTCCGATCCAGAAGACGAGGAGGACGGCCAGGGCGGCGAGGGTGATGACGACGGAGAAGCGGAAGGAGAGCTCGACGCCCCAGACGTTGAGGGCGACGAAGACGGCGTAGCAGGCGAGCCACCAGAGGGGCGCGTATTCGCGCGGGGTGCCGAAGATGGCGCCGAGGTAGCCGCCGATGCCGACGACGATGACGGCGGGGGTGAGGATGTATTCCATGTTCTCGGCGAGTCCGGTGATGTAGCCGCCCCAGGGACCCATGGCGGTGCGGGCGAAGGAGTAGGCTCCGCCGGTGTGGGGGAGGGCTGGAGACATCTCGGCGATGGAGAAGCAGAGGCCGGAGTACATCAGAGTGACGATGAGCACGGCGATGAGCATGCCGCCGAAGCCGCCGGCGGCGAGGCCGAAGTTCCAGCCAAAGAAGTCGCCGGAGATGACGGCGCCGACGCCGAGCGCCCAGAGATGGAGGACGCGCGCGTGGCGGCGGAGTTGGCGTTGTTCCAGATAGGCCGCGTCGGCGGCCGTATAGGTGGTTTTCAAAGTGGCTCCAGAAACGACGGCACGTCGCGGTGCGAAGGACTTGCGATTAGGATAGCGGAACGGTGGGGGTGCCGGGCGCAACACGCTGGGTTGCCCCGGGGTGGCGGGCCCGACGGTTGGGGCGCCGCCACCCGTGCGGGTGGCGCCTATGGGGGGATGCGGTTTGGATGTCAAAGAGCGGGGCCGGAGACGCGATTGGGGTGATCCGGTGGTGTTTTCGAGGGCTGTGTGGGTTGAGGGATTGGCCTATGGTTGTGGTGGGATTGGCTTCGTTACGAGAAGGGCAGGGGGAGGCTGAGTGGGGTGTGCGGAGTTGGGTTTGTTTGTTCTTGGAGAGTGGATTTGGTGGGTTGGGTCGGTTCCATCAAGGACTCCCCGTTAGCCCGTCGCTTTGGCTCCGGGACTGGTGTTCGGGTCGCGCGGTGGATTGGTTCCTGGCGGAGGACGGGAGTATGTGGCGGCGTTGGGTTTGATCGCTCGGGGAGAGTGGATTGGGCCTCTGTGGCCCGCTCCTTTCCAGTCGCGGTTCGCAGGGGCGTGGTGACCACTCCCTGACGGTCGTGGTTCGTTGTGGGGGACTCTGGGTTGGTGGAAGAGTTTTGCTTGCGGGACCGGTTTAGGAAACGGAGGCTGAGGCCCGGGACCGTGGGCGGACGGATCGCTTTCACGGCCTGCGGAGCTGGGACGGGGCGGACTGGGCGGAAGCCACGCCGGGCTGTGAATAGGGATGAGATTCCGCCGGCCGGAGGGAGATTTCGATGGGTGGAGATGGCTGGCTGGGCTGAGAGGGTCTCGTCCGGTTGGCCGGATAGGCTGGCGTTCCAGGAACCTGTGGATGTGAACTGGTTGTCCGAGCTGAAGTGTGTGCCGGCCGTGGTTGCCAGCATGATGGGCCGACTGGAGCCGGCGGCGGAGGCGAGCAGGGCCTGGGTTCGGACGGGGATGCCTGTCTGATTCTCTACGTCTCCGATGACGTAGGGGAAGATCGACTTCTGGATGGCCCGGATGCGGACGCATATCCAGGCGTGGTAACGGCCGAGGGCCTGGACGACTTCGGCGTGGTTTTCGCGGATCCAGAGCGAGGCGTAGGGGATGATCCCGTGGTTCACACGGAGGGCTTCGGCCCAGAGTTTGCCTTCGAGTTGGAGGAGGCGGCGTTCGTGGCCTCGGAGCATGAGGCGGTGGACGAAGAGGGCGCGGAAGCGCGGGTCGGCGATGTCCGCTGTTTCCTCTAAGGCCTTGCGGTAAAGGAGGGCCGCGATCTCCTCGGGGAGATGATGGAGTTTCGAATAGAGGTTGTGGCGGCAGGCGTTCCGGGCCACGCGGAGCTTGCCTTCGGCGGTACGGGGGCCGGTCGATTTTTGGGCGTTGGCGCGGTTGGCGGCGAGGCGGCGCTCGGAGATGGGTTGCCTGGGGGTGGCGGTGGTTCCCTGGCGTTCGCCGTCTGGGCGGTGTTCTCCCGAGGGCCTGGCGTGCGGCACGGCCGCGACCTCGCTCGTGGCCTCGGCCACGAGCGTCACGGGCCGAGCGGCGAGCGCTTCGTCCGTTAGAACCTGATCCAATCCAATTCTTCGTCCCATACATCTCCTTGGCGGGGATTATAGAGGACGAGATCCAAATCAGGCGTCATTGGGCGGCTGGGGGGACGGCCGTAAGTTACAGACGATTTAGAGGTTAGTGGCTTTTGACTTTATTTTGAAAGCGTGTGACCGGGTTGAGGCGGGGGCTGAATTCCGGGGTTAGTCGGACGGTGGAGGACGGTCTGAAAGCTGTACCGGAGTGGTGATTGCGGGTCGCCACTGAACAATGACTTATGGGTATGCTTTGCGTGATCTGGGGCAAGTCTGAGCGGTATGGACGAGTGACTGGTGGCGATTGGGGGCCTGTGGTGGATGATCAGGCTGATTGCCGGTGCGACCTTGCCTAAAACCGAGAGGATCGGTGGGGCAATCTGCGCAGTTGGAGGGCTGGTGCTTGCGAATCGCGGTGGGACCGGCCAGGCTGACGCCCTTTCTGTCCGCTGGCAAACGGCAGCGATCTGTTCTGCTGTGGGCTCGTGCTGGAGTGGGTAGTTGAACTAGAAACCGCGAATGGAGTCTTGCGGAGTCACCATACGTCCACATGACAAGCTAGAGAACGCTAAGTGAATGATTCCAAATAAGCTATAGAGCGGGAGACGCGACACTAATCCCGACGTTCAGCTTGGGAAAACGCTCCAACTTCGTCTATTGAGCGCTACCGAGTTACCGGGGAGGTACCGAAGTGCACGCCGTTTCCGCATTTGCCCACCAAACCCCCGTGAATGGAGTCACAACGGAGTCACAACCCAAGCGAGGTCCACGAGCACGCACCATTCGAATGGTGGTTGATCGTGGGAGACCACTATCGTCTTCAGTCCATGCTGCCTTGTGACTCCAACTTCCGAGTAGCCGATCCGACCGGACCCTCTGGACCGGCACCGTGCGAGTGTTTAGGGCTGGGAAGAATCCGGCGATTATTCACATCCCTGTGAGTTGCGAGGAGGCCGGCATCGCGGCCATCGAGCCGTTCGGCAGCGGACCGAGCGGTGTCACGCAGATCGTCGGATGGGACAAAGTGGATTTCGAAGTGTTGATTCGGAGCGCACCTGAGCTGACTTACAATCTATCCATGCGCAAAGAGGAACTGGATCGTCGTTGTGCGGAGATGAAAACACGCATGCTTGCGCAAAGGGACGCAGACGCGCGTGGGAAACCCGTTGTCGCCACCAAACCCAAGTCGGCAGCAAAGAAGATGCAACGGAAAGTTGACCCATCAGGCGAAGCGGACGATGATGCCAACGTGAGTACCCTAAGGAAGCGAATCGCACAACTTGAGAAAGAGAACGAACGCCTGCGTAGCCAATTGGCCATGATGAGCGCCGGCTCTGTCGTGCCTGATCGCTCTTCGACGGACGCGGTTCGAGAACAGCGCCACAACTTCTTCAAGTACAGCAACAGCCGGCGATATTAGCGATCCGGGTATTCCCAGGAGTTTCCGTTATTGCGCGAGACACCCTCGCGAATGGAGTCACAACTGAGTCACTGGCGTCCCAGGTTTGCCCGCGATTCTTGGCGAGTGCGATCGGTCCGTTACTCGATGACATACCCGATTGCAGCATAGCCCTTCAGTCGTCGTTCGTACATTCTGTTCAGCATCGGGACGTAGTGGTCCACGTAGTCGTAGGCCTGCACGATTCGTTTGCCGTCGTGGAGACGGTGGAGGCGTCCCACGTATTGCTGTAGCGTGCCTTTCCACGATATCGGCATGGCCAGGAAGAGCGTGTCGAGGCGGGCATCGTCGAATCCTTCGCCGATGTAGCTTCCGGTGGCCAGGATCATCCTCGATTCGTCATCGGGTACTGCGGCCAAGGCACTTGCCGTTGTGCGGCGTTGCTTCTTTCCCATGCCACCTTTGAGGATGAAGAGATGCTTGGCCGCCCCTGCGAGTCTCGTCGCGAAGTATTGCAGGTGCTCAGTGCGGCCGGTGAGCAGGAGCGGACACCGTCCCGATTCAATCGCGCGTTCGACGTCATTGGCGATCATCTCGTTGCGGCCGGCGTCATCCACAAGCGCAGTATAGATGTCCTGGATCGTAACCTCGCTGACGTCGGTTGGCATCCGGAACTCAGTATGGCGAGGAATCACCTTGTGTTCGAAGGGCGTTGTTTCGCTCAGGGTGCGGGCACTCAAGTGAAACCGCACTGGCCCACACTGCATTCGGATGATCGGGTGGTGTCCATCCTTGCGCGTTGGCGTTGCGGTGAGACCCACCACGTACTTCGCCTTGACCTGTCTCATCACTTGCTCGAAGGTGAATGCGGATATGTGGTGACATTCATCCACGATCACTTGGCCGTACTCCGCCACAAAGTCCTTCACCTCGTCCTTTCTGTAGAGGCTTTGGATGACAGCGACGTCCACGCATCCTGTGCGGTCCGGCTTCCCACCGCCGATGTGTCCGATCGATTTTGCCGGCATGTTCAGGAACATGCCGAGGCGCTCGATCCACTGGTCGAGCAGTTGCTGCCGGTGTACCAGGATGAGTGTGTTGACCTTGCGTTTCGCGATCAACCATGCGGCCACGGCGGTCTTGCCGAAAGCCGTCGGGGCACAGAGAATGCCTTCATCGTGATTGACGGTTTGGTTGACGGCGTCCTCCTGTAACTCCCGCAGCTGTCCCTTGAATTCAACGTCAATCGTCGCCCCTGGGTACCGTTCATCTCGTACTTCGGGCCGTATCTTGTGTGCGGTGAGGAGCGCAATTGTCTCCGTCAAGCAGCCGCGCGGAACGGCGATGTGCTGGGGGAAGTCCTGTCCGCATGCGATCACCCGCGGCTTGTCGTATGTCGAGAGCCGCATGGCCTGCGCTTTGTAGAATTCCGGATTTTGAAATGCCGCGAGGCGAACCAACCGGTTGAGCATGGCCGGGGGCAGGTCCTTCTTTTCCACGTATACGAGATTCGCGCGAACAACCTGAACACACTTCGGCAGCGGCCCCTCGATCAGCTGCTCCTGCCGTTTTCGCGAGGGCGGCAGCGTCCACGGATCCTGCTCCTCTTCGTCGTCGGTGGTGCTCATCCGTACTCCGATCAGGTCCCCTCTGCGCTGGGCCTGTGCAACTAACTCTTCGGCGGTGTCGGCCGACATCCGCTGCACGGTCGAAAGGAACTCCCATTGATCGGGGTACGGTTCGAAGTTGGCATCAATGAACACGCTGTTTCCCGCCTTGCGGGGTACGAACTGCAAGGGGAGCGCGATAAGATTTCCAAACCCACCCTTGGGCATCGTGTCTTGATTGGGAAAGAACCGGTCGTAGGAATCGAGACCCACTTGGTGTCGCCGCTCCATGGTCCTCGTCAGAAGCAAGCAGCCCAGCTTGCGCGCCGTGATTGCTGGCAGCGCACGGTCGAAGAAGATCCAGACGTGTCCGCCTTTGCCGGACCGCGAACGCTCCAAGGCGGCCGGCACACTCAGTTCTCGACAGGTCTCCAAGAAGGCCAGCGAGTCGTACTCCCAGGTCTTCTTGTCGAAGTCTGCCGCGAGGAACCAGCACCGATTCGTCCGCCAGGAGTGCGTAGACACCCACGGTTTCCTTCCCCAAAAGGTGGCTCTCGATGATGGCATCGGTCAACGGGAGGAACTTGCGGGTCTGCTGATCGACTTTCTTGCGATCCTCTGGGCGGCTCTTGTTGATGGCCTTCCAGTCTTTGACCGCGGCAGGCGAGTACCCCGATTCGCCCTTGGGATTCTCCCAGCGTCGCGCGAACACATCCTCCCGGCCGCGAAACAGACTCCGGAACAGGGCGATTCTCTTGCGAGCTCGCTCTTCCCGGTCCACCGGTGGCTCGGTCTCCGCTATCGCCGGGGCCGGCTTCTCGGGAACTGCCTGCGGAATCGGGATCCCGTGTGTTTCGAGCAACCGCCGTAGCCGGGCATTCTCCTCCCGGAGCCGTGAGTTTTCCTGCTCGGGTGATTCGAAGGAAGCGTGCCTGAGCCGCTGTCGTTCATACGTGGTGCAAGGCTCCTGGCCGAACGCGATGCCGTGGAGGTTGTGTCCTGATTTGCGCGACGGTGGTGGTCGAAGTTGGAGCGGCGTCTGTCATCCGGGGTACCTTGTCCTGACGTAGACTCCGATCCGTCCAGGGCATGGATAGCCGCGAGGGTGCTTGTGCGGCTTGAGTGAGCCGTCCATTGTTGTCCTGTCGAATGTCCGCTGACAATAGGTGCAGCGATAAACGTAGGTCGGTCCTTGCCTCTTGGTGGTCCCTGAGCGCCGCGTGCTCGCGCTGGTCGAGCCGGCCGTAGACGGTGCAACCGTAAGCGGTCCGGTCGAGGTCAATTCCACAAGGTAGCGTGGTACGAACGCCTGCGCGGTCACTGTTGCGCCCTGCATCCGGTCCACCCGGTAGGAACGATGTTCGCCGGAATCGCTGCGGACAGCGTACAGCACGAAATTCCCTTCGGCGGTCTCCCGCAACGAGTACGCCTCGATGCGGCGCACTTTCCCGTCGTACGCAAGGTCGACGCACAAGTGGTTCGCCGCCGCAAAGCGGATGATTTCAAGCGTTGAGCGCGCGCGGACCGGTACACCCATCGGCAGTACACGAGCGCGAACGGTGGCTTCGCCAACGCCCAGTTGAATCTGTGTCCGTTCGGGGATCTCGGTTCCGTGCTCGATCCAATCGAAGATTTCGGGCAGCATGTCCCAGAAGCCGTCGAGCGGCGGCAGCACGGGGAGTTGGTGCCCCAGCATGTCCTCCCACATGCCCGCGAGCGCGTCGTGATGGGGTGCGAGTGTCTCAACGGTCGGCATGGGGATGGCCTTGTACGCGCACTTCTGCTTGAGCACATCACGAAGCACTGAAGCTGACGGTCGGGTGTCTGTGTGCCGGTAGAGGTTTACGACATCATACAGATCTCTGGGTCGGGTCCGTTCCCCCAGCGCCCGCAGTTTCTCCCCGAAGGCTTCTTCATAGGCGTAGCAGTTTACCCAGAGTCCATGCTCGGGACGGTCAGTGTAAGGATGAAATATCTCGCGGCGAACGGCAGGCAGCACAAGCCGTTCATCAGCCGTCAGATCAAACTTGATCTTTGGCCAACCTCCCGTCGTCGGAGAAACCGGTCCACGATACGCGATCTTTGCCTGGCACGATACGTGTCCACGCGGGTTCTTGTAGATGTCGACGTCGATCTGATCGACGGGGATGGTCAGCCCGGATTCCTCCGTCACCCAGGCAACAATGTCCTCGAGGACCGGCCGCAAGAATTCCTCGTTCACGTGGCTGTTATCGCGTAGCGTGAAGTCCAGATCCTCCGAAAATCGATACGTTTCGAAGTAGCATTTCTTCAGACAGGTGCCACCCTTGAAGACCCAACGCTCCGATGTCGCTTCATGGGCGTTGATGCCCGCGAGCACCCAGCCGAGTACATAGTCTTTCTCGACAATGCTTGGCAAGAGCTGCAGCGCTGATGCCGCTTCGAGGATTTCACGCTTGTCGATCATGCAATTGCGTCTTTCCAGCGATCTGGGACCCAGAGGCGCCAGGCGGTAACGAGTTTCGGGGAAGAAAGCGTGGGATCAAGGCGAGTGTACCCCTCAGTCAGCCGCTTGCGACAGGCAGTCGCCAACTGGGAGTCATGAAGTCGGGATTCGGCCAAGAACCCCAGGCGCTTGAATATCGCCCCATTCTCAAACCGCTCGGCATAGTGGATTAACAAATCGCGGTCGCCAGTCTTGCCGCTGATGTACGCAGCCAGGCAATCAGCGACATGATCGATACCGCCGCCGACTTTAGGGGCAGCGATCATATCTACGAGCGTGCGCGCAGCATCCGAGATGGCGACCTTTTCCGATCCTCGCCAGAGCGTTTTCAATCCAAAGAGTCGTCTGGCATGCACGTTGTGGAGCGCGAAGACCGCTCCCTGTGCGGTCACGCGCTTCTCGATGACTCGTCGAGTGGTGAACACGACGGTTTCATTGAAGAGCTGTTCGGTGAGTTCCCAATGGTGCGCGGCTGTCCAACCTCCGACGTAGCTGTGCCCAAACAGTGTCGGGACGAGGACCCAGGGGTCACCAATGATTTGCTCGCTGCTCGACAAATCGAGCGGCACTGGGACATACAGTCCGTGCCCAATCCGCCGGAGCCATCCCTGCTTGCGCCAGCGCGCCAACAACTGAGCCGCTCGACGCCGATCGACCCCGAGCGTCTTTACGACGGTATCAACCGATACCACTTCCCTGGCGGCCCGAAGCACGGCGGACAGCCGCTCACGCGAGGCAGGCAGAGGACTACCATCCAGGGCCATGCTGTATTGTATAGCATGAAGTTCTCGCTTAATGCAAACTTCATGCTGAACAGTATAGTGCATAGTGCTGACCATCTGCGTGCCCCGTCCGACGTTGACCCAAGGAGCACTCCTCAAAATGAACGTGAGCAGTGCCGAGGCAGCGTTGAGATTCAGCGACTGCCAGCTGGGCTGGCTGCACGTCGCCTTTGCCACGAGTTGGCGGCGTTTCGACCGTGATCATGGAGTAGCAGGACGAGAGTGGTAGTTCGCCGGCATACTCGCATCTGGCCTTCGTCTTGCTCAATGTTTTCAAAGCGTTGAGCCACTCGTGGATCCAGAATGCCATGAGTAGGTGCGGCAGTCCTCACGACGCCCACCGAAACTTATTCTCTCGAAGTTCTGAGCCCCACATGGTGGTGGGTACGTATTGACGTCCAGCCTGCTTCGCTGACCGTCACGTCACGCAAGTACAACTAAATCAGTGTGTTAGCGGCGTACTTGACTCCACATCAACTGGAGGCCAATTGGAGTCACAGATTCTGCAAGTGGCTTAGAATCTGTTGATTACGGCCTCGACGGTCCGCTTGGGAAGCTGCCACTTCAGCGGTAAGGGAGTGGGGCACTCGCCCTCTGGCGCCAGTTCACCGAGTCTGGCACCTATTGCTACTGCGAACTCTGCGAAAGCAGTTGCCGGCGAATCGCGGTGGGCCTGGCCAGGCTATGACCTCGCTGGCCCAGCGACAATCTGCGCGGAGCAGGGGCGACCGATCGCTACTCGCTTGAGTCCGGCCGGCGCCTGTAGAGTTCTCGATTGGATGGACCGGCCCGCGTCACTCACAGCGCAGGGCCGTCATGGGATCCACGCGGCTGGCGCGCCAGGCGGGGACGTAGCTGGCCAGCAACGTGATTGCTACCATCAGGATCGCCGAGGCGGCATAGGTCATCACGTCGGTGGTTGTCACCCCGTACAACATGCTCGACAGGACCCGGGCGCCCCCCATGGCCGCCAATAGCCCGATGGCTACGCCCACGCTCGCCAACTGGAGTCCCTCGCGGACCACCAGGCCGCGGACGTCGGCTGCCGCCGCGCCTAGCGCCATGCGGAGACCCATCTCCTGGGTGCGCTGGGCCACGGTATAGGCCATGGTCGCGTACAGGCCGAATGCCGCGAGCAACAATGCGATCGCCGAGAACAGGCCCAGGAGCAGAACGTTGTTCCGTCTTCCCGACAGGCTTCGGTCCATCAGGGTCTCCATCGTCTCCACCTGCGTGACCATCGCATCCGGCTGATTCTCGCTCACGATCGCCCGGACCAGGGATCCGACCTCCGCCGGGTCGCGCAGAGCACGGACGACAATGGAGGCGCTGATGATGGGGAACTGGTGCGCTGAGAAGTAATACTGGGGCTCAACCTGTTGGTCCAGGCCGTATTGCCTCGAATCGCCGACCACGCCGATGATTCTGACTCGTGGTCCTTTCATCGCCGGCGGCCCGAACCGGAAGGTCTTGCCGATGGGATCCTCGCCCGGCCAGTAGCGGCGCGCCATCGATTCGTTGACCACAGCCGGCATCTCCACCGAGCGCAGATAGTCCAGGATCCTGGGCAGGTCGCGCGGCAGGGAAGGAAGCTGACCATCCGCAGGCGAAAACAGCCGCCCCTTGAGCAAGGGAATGCCCATCGCGGCAAAATACCCGGCCGTCGCGGAGGCCTTCATCGCATTGGGCACCGCGCCGGGCGCGGGCAACGGGCGGTCGTCGCGAAAGAAGTCTCCGTAGGAATCGACGTTTTTGAAGGGCATCTGATCGATGGCCCCCACGGCGAGGACGCCGGGCGTCGCAGCGAGACGTTCCGCGACTTCCCGCAAGAGGCGGGCATTGTCGGACAGGTCGGCGGTTTTTCGATCCGGCGGCTGAAGGGAGATGCTCACGACGTGCTCCGGCCGGAAGCCGGGGTCCGCCTGGAATGCCGCGAGCAGACTGCGCACCAGCAGGCCGGCGCCGATGGAGAGCATCACCGCCACTGCGACCTGTCCGACCACGAGCAGCCTGCGCGTCCGGCCGCGCACCGAACCGCCGCGCGCAGCCCGTCCGCCGTTCCGAATCGCCTGGGCCACATTCAAACGGGTGGATTGGATCGCCGGCATCAGGCCGAACAGAACCGCAGTGAGTCCCGCCGCCAGCACGGAGAAGGCCAGCACTCGCAGATCCAAGCCGATGCCGCCCAGGTTCTCCGCCGCCGGAAACACCGTGAGCAGCCACTCGAAGCTCAGGCGCGCCACCAGCAACCCCATGACGGCACTGCCGAGAGCGAGCAGCATACTCTCCGTGAGCAGTTGCCGGATCAGTTCGACACGATTTGCCCCCAAGGCGGTGCGGATGGCGATCTCGCGCTGCCGCACGGCGGAGCGCGCCAACAGCAACCCGGCCACATTCGCACACGCGATGAGGAGGAGCAGGCCCACGGCTCCGAACATGAGCAGCGCGGGTTGCCGGATGCCGCCGCTCATATATTCCCGTAGCGGAACGACGCTGGCGCTATTGCCCCCGTTGGCGCCCGGATACTCCTTCGCCAGTTGAGCGGCGATGTGCTGCATCTCTGTCCGCGCCTGTGCCACGCTGACGCCCGGCTTCAAGCGCGCGATGACACCGGTGGAGCTGTGATTCTCGCGCATGTTCAGGCCCCATTTGGTCAGGCCGAAGGAGATGGGCACGAACACGTCCGCCGAGCGATGCCATTGAAACGAACCGGAGACGCCCACGATGGTCCAAACCTGGTCGTCGATGGTGAGGGTGCGGCCGATCACACCGGGATCGCCGGCGAACCGGGTCCGCCAGAAGCGGTGAGACAGGAGCAGGGCCGGAGCCGCGCCGGCCCGGTCGTCACTCTCCGTGAAGTCCCGGCCAAGAGCCGGTGGAACGCCGTAGGTCCGGTGGAAATCCGAAGACACATAGCCGACTCGAATCCGCTCGTATCCGCCGCTGAGCCGAACTGCCTCCTGGAAAGAACCGCCAATCGCCAGCGACTCGAACGAATGGCTCCGCTTCCGCCAGTCCACGAAGTTCGGGTAGGCCACCGGCATGCTGCCGCCCGAGGGCGGCGTCTCCTGGAGTTGCATCAACCGATCGGGCGCGGGCAGGCGCAAGGGCCGGAGAAACGCGGCGTCCACCACCGTGAACATGGCGACATTCGCACCAATGCCGATGCCCAATACCGCGATCACGACCAAAGTGAAGCCCAGGTTGATGCGCAGGCTGCGGAAGCCATAGCGCACGTCGCGCCAGAGGCCTTGACCCGGTAGAACCCGGCTGGGGTCCTCGGGACGCTCCACATCGCGAAGTCCGGCCGTCAACATTTTCCGGTCACTTAGCTCTTCCAGCGTGGTGCGTATGGCCTCGGCTTCCTCCTGTCCGTCATTCCGAAGCTCCTGGTAGCGATCCTCGGCGTGCTGGGCAAGCTCCTCGACAATCTCTTCCTCGCGTTCGGGCTGCAGATGCAGGCTGGCCAACTGTTCACGAACCAACCGCCCCCAGTCAGGCATTTTCGACTCCTGTGATTCTGCCGATGGCCTCGACAAACGCCTGCCAGCCCTCGCGCTGAGCGGCCAGCACTTTCACGCCGCTGGGGGTCAACTGGTAGTACCGGCGGCGGCGCTGCCCGCTCTTCTCGACCCAGCGGCCCTGGATCCAGCCGCGCTTTTCCAGGCGGTAGAGCAATGGATACAACGAAGCCGCATGGAACCGGATGCCCCCTTCGGATCGATGCTCGATGAGCTTGCTGATTTCGTAGCCGTGCCGGGGCGTGGCCTCCAGCAGGGACAGAATCAGGAGCTCCGCGCTGCCTTTCTTCCACTCGGCATCGATTGATTTGGTTGCCATATATTGCTCTGCCACATATCGTAGACACGAATATTGGCCGGGTCAAGTAAACTGTTGCGCGGCAGGGGTGCGATGGCCGGGAGAGCCAAAGGGAGCCCGGTTTGTTGCACTTTGAGCCCGGCGGGCGTGCCGGTTGTCTACGCACCCTGGTCTGCCTCACGGGCTACTCTGGAGATAGCCTTGCCGATAGTCATTCCAGACTCCGAACTGACAATGACCTTTGTTCGCGCTTCCGGCCCTGGCGGCCAGAACGTCAACAAGGTGTCTACCGCCGTCGAATTGCGCTTCGATGCCGGCCGGTCTCCCTCCCTGCCTGCCGACGTCCGGCAGCGGCTGTTGGCGTTAGCGGGCCATCGAGCCACGCAGGACGGGATGATCATCATCGTGAGCCGCGTGCACAGGACGCAGGAGGCCAATCGAGCCGAAGCCCGGGCGCGCCTTGACGAGTTGATCGCCCGCGCTCAGGTTGTGCCAAAGATGCGCCGCCCGAGCCGGCCCACGCTGGGCTCGAAGGTCCGGCGGCTCACCGAGAAGGCGCAACGATCGTTTACGAAGAAGCTGCGCGGCCGGACAAAAGAAGACTAGGCGGGCGCCGGTGGGCTGTTCGGGGCCGGCGGTGAAGGCAGGTGGACGCAGGCCAACAACGCATGGCGCAGGTGTGGAACGTCTCCCAATCCGGCAGCGCCGTCCCTCAGACTGTCTGAGGAAAAAAACTTCTGATCCTTGCTATCAGCGTCGAAATCCCGTCGTCCTATAATCAGACTGTCTATGGGAAGCGAGACGCTGACGACAGTTTTCCTGACTGGGACTCTGGAAATGTTCGTACGCATGGGGTTCGCCTTATGAAAATGCAAGCCGATTCCTGGTGGAAGCGATTCCGGCGGCGTTTCCGGTATTGGCTGGAGCGCCGCGAACGGCAGCGGATGCTGTGGGCGGAGATGGAGTTTCACATCGAGTCGATGGCTGAAGACCTGGCCGCATCGGGCATGTCTGGAGACGAAGCTCGCGCGGCGGCCCGGAGGAGGTTTGGCAACATGACGCAGAGATCAGAAGAAGCTCGCGGCACCTGGATTGCAGGATGGTTCCACGATGCAATGCAGGATCTGAAGTATTCGTTTCGCGGCATGCGGCGCGATGCCGGGTTCACCACCTTTGTGATTCTGATTGCGGGTCTTGGTATCGGCGCCAGTTCGACTGTCTTCAGCGTGGTGAACGCAGTGCTGCTGCGGCCCCTGCCGTTCCAGGATCCTGATCGGCTGATCTGGCTTGCGAACCAGGATTGGAGTATCCAGGTGAACCATTTTCTGGATCTGCGCGAACGAAACAAGTCGCTGAGTGATCTGGCGGGGTTCGGTGGAGTCGGCGCCGGCGCGATTGAATTGTCAGGAACCGCCGGGCACGAGCGCCTGACCAGCGCCCGCGTCACTCAGAACTTCTTTCCGTTGCTGGGTGTCCAGCCGATGATCGGCAGATCGTTTACCGCCGAGGAATGCGAGCAGAAAGCCTCCAGCCCGCCTGCCGTGCTGCTGAGCCATGGTTTTTGGGTGAGGCGGTTTGCCTCGGAACCCGATGTGGTGGGACGGCCCCTGACACTGAACAACAAGCCGGTGATGGTGGTGGGTGTGCTGCCGGCATCCTTCGATTTCGGCAGCATCTTCGCGCCCGGCACTCCGGTGGACGTCTTTGTTCCATGGCCCCTGACTGCCGAGACGAGCGCATTCGGAAATACGACGCAGGGAATCGGAAGGCTGCGGCCGGGCGCCACGGTGCAGGGCGCGCAGGCGGAGTTTACGGTGCTGGGGAAACAGCTCGACCGAGAGCATCCCGCACCCGAACGGAACCCGGTCACGCCGAGAGTCAGTCCACTGACCCAGCATGTGAACGGACGAGTGAAGCCGGCGCTGATCGTGCTGGCCTGCGCAGTCGGCGTAGTGATGTTGATGGTGTGCGCGAATCTTTCGAATCTGCAACTGGCGCGGCTGGGGACGCGGCAGAACGAGATGGCTTTGCGCACGGCGTTAGGCGCGGGACGTGTCCGATTGTTGCGGCAGATGCTGACCGAAAGTGTGGCGCTTTCCTGCTGCGGCGCTGTGTTCGGTCTGATTCTTGCGGCGGCGGGCACCCGCGCGATCACCCGCCTGGACACATTCAACATTCCCCTGCTGACCAGTGTGCGACTGGATGCGGAAGCACTTGCATTCACACTCATTGCCGCGGTTCTGACCGGCATACTTTTTGGTCTGCTGCCGGCCCTGCGAGTTCCCTCGTTCGCTGTGGGGGCGGTGTTGAAAGACGGCAGCCGCGGTTCGCGGGGCGGTCAGAAACATGTGTGGGTTCGCAATGCCCTGGTGGTTTCCGAGATCGCCTTCGCCTGCACCCTACTGGTGGGCGCGGGGTTGCTGATGCGGAGTTTCCTCGGCGTGCTCGATGTGGAGCTCGGGTTTCAACCGGAGCGGGCCGCCGCGATGAGGGTCGATCCCAGTTTTCGATTTTCCGGTGCCGCACAGCAGAACTCCTATATCGATGAGGTGCTGCGGCGCACGCGCTCGCTTCCGACTGTGCGGGCAGCCGGCCTGGCCGACGTTCTGCCGTTTGGTGGCGATCGCGGATGGTCGGTCTCAGTGAAAGGACACTTCTATGAGAAGGAACACCATCCGGAGCCATACATCCGTGTCGTCACGGACGGATACTTCGAAGCAGCGGGCATTCCACTGAAGGCGGGGCGATTGTTTACGGAAGGAGATCGCGCGGCGAGCCAGCCGGTGGTTATCATCAACGAAACGATGGCTCGAACCGCTTTCCGTGGCGAGAGTCCACTGGGCCAAACGATCACGACCTATCGAGGCGACAAGGTGCTGGGCGTGGTGGTCGGCGTGGTCGCCGACGTCCGTCATAGTGCCCTGGAAGAAGCAAGCGGACCGGAGATGTATCAAGGTATGCGGCAAACCAGCGACTATTCCGCAATGAACCTGGTTGTGAGGACAGTGATCCCTCCAGACCAACTGGCGCCGACGATTCGAGAGGCGCTCAAACCCGTTGATGCGAATCTGCCCCTGAGCGAATTCAAATCCCTGCAGGATCTCGTTGCCAAGGCGGTGTCACCCCGCCGGTTCCTGGTGCTGTTGCTGACGGGATTCGCGGGCTTTGCTCTGGTACTGGCTTCCCTGGGGATTTACGCGGTGATTTCATATTCAGTGAATCAGCGGGTGCATGAGATTGGAATCCGCATGGCTTTGGGCGCCTCCGCGACAGACCTGCAGAACCAGATTCTGCTGGGTACGTTGGGATTGGCGGCGCTGGGCCTGGCGCTGGGCATGGCGGCGTCGCGAGCTTTTACGGGCGCGCTGGAAAGCCTGCTGTTCGGCGTGACTCCCGGCGATCCGATCACATTTATCGGAATTGGCGCGCTGCTGATTGGGGTGGCTGCGCTGGCTGCGTATCTACCCGCGCGTAGAGCTTCGCGAATCGATCCCGTGGTGGCGCTGCGGTCGAATTGAGAGAAAGCGCCGGCCGGCCAAGGCCCTGCTCTGGCTGCCCGGCCTGGCCCCCGCCGCAAGAATAGCGATGGGCGCAAACATCACCCGGGAGTTCTGTCAGATCGAGAGCCCGGGATCGCCCTCAACCACCTGCTGGCGCAGCATAGGCCGCTCGCCCGGTTTCCAGAGCGAGGCGGTGTGGACGACGCGATAGCGGAGCGGACCGCCATCGGCGCGCTCGATGCGCGTGATCGGGCGTGGGATGCAGACGAACTCGGTGCGCATTTCTTCGCCGTTCAGCCGCACGGTCGCATAGCCGTGGCCGCCCATATCGACGAATTCCAGGTGTGGGGAAAGTTTCGGATTGGAAACGGCGTGAGCGCGCTTCAGATCGAAGCTCCTGGCGTATTCGAGGCACGAACGGACACCGTGCTTGAGGAGCATGTTGTAGGTCCATTCGGGCTTACCCTCCGGCCGGTCAGCCAGGAATAGTGAGCGGAGCGGATGGTCCTTGCGGCAGCCTGTGCTCAAAAGACTCCATCGCCCCAGGGCTGGCCAGCGAGGCTCCGACGAAACTGAGTCCGACGGGCTCGAACCTGGCGGGTGGCAGGCGGGCGGCGGCATAGCCGGCCCAGAAGCTATGACGGTCGCCCGACACGATGGCGAAGCCGGTGATCTTCTCATCGCGGATGAGGTCATAGATCTCGCCCCGCTCGTGGTAGGCGCTGCCATAGTCTCCGCTGCCGATTTGAGCGAAGGTGCCGGCCGGCCACTTCTGCCGCGTCAGGCCGTCGGGAAGGTTCTGCGGGTCGGCCCGCAGATCGAGGGTACCCAGGGAATTGCCCCAGATCTTCCAGGTGGCCGCGGACCGGCGGAGCTGGTCCATGAACCATTTCTTCTGGCTGGTCCCGAGCAGCGTGCGCGGCGCTGAGTTCTTTCGAGGATTAGGGATGGTTCTTTCGCCAAAGCTGAGTTCGGCGGGCGGTTTGCCGCCGTTGCAGGCGCGGCCGGCATCGAGCGCGATCATCGCCGGTTCGGAGAACATCCCGTTAAAAGACGGATCGTAGATCCTGCCAACGCCCTCCGCATCGGTCGGGTCGTCACCGCAGAAGCTGTGCTGGTCTGTGAGAATCAGGTCGAGGTGCCGGCCGTAGCGCAACGACCGGTAGGCGATCAGGCTGTGGATCGCCTTCAGATTGTTGGGTTCCAGCCCGAGGCCGCTGTCGTCCCACTGGTCGATGGGCACATTTTGCAGCGCCAGCGCACCGAATGCGTCGAGCGATCCGCTGGGCGGTTTCACGCGTGCGGGAATGTATTCGAACCAGGCCTGGTTGGCGGCGACCTTGACCGTCTGGCCCGGTCGAGGCTCACCACCGGCCTGGACGATGCTCTGCCGGCCCTGCCAGGAGAATTCGTGATTGTCCCAGATGGCGACGAACGGCCAACGCGCTCGCGCGTCCTGAAGGTCGGGATCGGCCAGGTAGCCCTTGTAGACGGCCCGATAGCCCTCGACCGTCAGCGGGTAGTGGAAATTGCCCGACTGGCCGCCATCGGGAATCCGGCAGACCTCGTAGATTGTGCGGTCGTAGCGCTTGGACAGCTCGTCGGGATATTCGACGACCTCGTAAATGAAATCACCGAGGTGGAGGACGAAACCGAGCTGATCGGCGGGCGACGCGCGCTCATCCTCAAAGATCATCCGGCGATAGCCGTTGAGCTTGCCCTCATTCAGGCTCTGGCAGCTGACAAACGCGAAGTTCACCGGCCGGGGATCGTTCGGCAGCGGGGCGGTGATCGTCCGGCCGACGCGGCTGCCGTTGCCCTCTCCGTCGGTGAAGCGATACCAGTAGACGCGCGCGGGTTTGAGATGACCGACCAGTACGCGCGTCGTCCAATCCGATTCCGCTGAAACCGGCGCGGACGCCTTGGCGACGACCCGCCGGAACGCATCATCCTCAGCCACCTCCACCGTGAGCACACGGCGCCCGGCCGACTCGAACGGCCGCCGGGTCCAGAGGATCACGCTGCCGGCGTCGGGATCGCCGGACGCGACGCCCTCCGGAAAAAGGTCGCGCCGCTCGTGCCAACCAGCGGTTGAGGCGTGCGCCGATCCGCCCCACGCGAGCGAGGCGCCCATCCCCGCCGCCATTTGAAGGAACTCGCGTCGATTCAGCGTCATTGTCTACCCCCTTCGCGTTCTCTCCCCATACCCGATGACGGAATCGGGCATGAGCTTCGAGCCGAATAGCGTAGTAGACGTGGGAGTGCCGCGTTGGTATCGCAATGAGAGCGGTCAGCTCACTTCGACCACGGCGGCGCGACCCCATTCATTCGTGCATACGCGATCATTTGTCCCAGGTGCTCATTGGCATGGGCCAAAGCCCGCAGCAGGACGCCTTCGCAGGTCGCATCGTGTCCCAGGAACTTGACCGTGGCGCGCTTATCGATCTTCGGTTCGCTCTCCGCCACCGCATCGAACGACGATTTCAGCCATCGCATCACATCCGCCTTGGCCGTCACGCTCTTCTCCGCATTCTTGGGCAGATCCTCACCGATCTTCACGCCCATCGAGCGCAGAAAAAAGTAGTTCCCCGCGGCCGTATGCATCAGCACCTCGCTGACGCTTCGAACGCCAGCGGCTGGGCGCCACGCGTACTTCTCGGCGGGCATTGCCTCCGCTAATGCCAGGATCTGCCGCCCGGCCATCTTAAATTCCGGTGCCCATCCGGCGCCTGCATCCGTCATCGAGTCCTGCGCGGCTGCCAACCCCGCAATCGCGCTCATCGCCAGTATCAAGTGGATGATCCGCATCTGCACACGATAGCAATACTGGGTGAGCCGCGCTACGGCGCCGGACTTCCCGTGTCCGGAGGTTCAGACCCGGGCTGGGAGTGTATCTTGCCGGCCGGAACCTGGCCACTCAAGCCCGTCTGGACCTCACGAACGCTGCTTCGAGGATTGGCGCCGCGGCGGATTCCGGGTCGGGCCCCACGCTCAGGGGCACCGACACCGGGCAGGCATCATCCCGACGCTGACCGAACTATTCCGGCGGGGACCGAGCGCATACTCGACGGTCGCGTCCTGGCCATTTTGAAGAGCATCGCCTCAGTGACCGTCGAGACCGCCTTGCCGGGCACGCTCCCGCTGCTGCCTGGCGTCGTGCAGCCACTGAGCGAGCGTTTCGTCATGGGCGGCGTGGCGCGCCCAGCCTTCGGCGGTCGCGTTCCAACGGTAGTCGAGGATCGTCATGTCGATGCCGCGATCGATGAGGAACCGCATGGCCTCGTAGTTTTTGTACCAGACCAGCTCGTGCAGGAGGCTGGCGGGCTCGTGGGAGCACCAGTTTGAATTGATGTCAGCTCCGTGGGCGAGAAGAAAGTCCGCCACTTCGAAGTGGTTGTTGAGGACGGCCCAAGCGAGCGCGGTGTCGAGAATCCGGTGGGCATCGGGCTCGCTCGTGCCAAACCAGGAGCGCAGGTCGCCCCGGTAACGGCCGGTGTTCGCGGGGAAGTGATCCGTGAGGCGGCCCAGGGCGAGCTTGCCTTCAGCATCGAACCAGCGCTTCACCTGATGCAGGTCTCCATGGCCGGCCGCGTGGGGCAAATCCTGGGGCAGCGGCCAGATGCGAAGGAGCAGGGGGAGCAGGTGGGTTTTCACGTAGGTGAAGGCGAATTCCAAGGCCTGCGATGGCGGGGGCACACTCACGTGCAGGATCGCGGGATTGAGGTCCAGCAGGTCGTTGAGTAGCGCCTCGCGGTCGTTCAGGATGGCCACCTCGATCCATCGCGCCTGGGACGTCAGAGCGGCCTCGGATAGCAGCCACGGCTCGAGCCGCAGGGTTTCCAGGAAGGTTGTCCGATCCCCGTCGCGTACCGCGTGATCCACCTGCTGGCGGAGATAGTCCTTCCATGGCTCGAAGGGCCTGGCGCTGTGGACTTCAGGTTTGTTGTCGATGAAATACTGAACCAGGGCGGCCCGTCCCGGCCCGTTGTCGATCTGCCGGCCAAGTTCCGGGCTGAGGGCGATGGCCTGGTTCAACAGGAGTGCCGCGGCGGCGGCGTGGCGGAGGTGGCAGGCGTACATGAAGGCTTCGTTCACCGCATCCGGATCCGGAGGGTTCGACTCGAGAGCCGTACGAACTCCCTCGAGATCGCCGAGCGCCGCGAAGAACTTGAGTGTTTTTGGAAAGAGGTCTCTGCGGCGGAAGAGATCGATCAACTTCATCGCGCGGGCACTGATGAGGCCATCGCAGACCGGCGGCGCGACCACCGCACCGGCCTCGAGCAGGAGTTCGGCACAAGCGAAGCGCGTGAAGTGCTCCTCGCTGACGGGATCCAGGCTGTCGCCGTAGGATCCGGTCGCCATGCCGAGGAGGCCGCCGTCATCTTCCTCTGTTGTCCACGACAGGAGGGCCGGGTGATCCCTCAGCAACTGCCGGAGGGCCTCGAGGTCGTTGTTGTGGATGTGGCGGCGGGCTTCCGCCGCGGCGGCTTCCAATGCTCCACCCAGACGGCGGTTCACCTCATTCAACAATTCCGTCCAGCCTGCGAATCCATATTCACGCGCCAGGACCAACTGGGCGGTGCGTTGGGTCCGCGGCCAGCTAGCGGCGGGCAATTGAACCTGTACGCGGGCGATGGCGGCCGGATCGCCGGCGGCGATCAGCCGTGCCAGTTTTCTGGCCTGCTTGCGTAGGGATTCGAGGGAGGGGCGAGCGGGCAGCCTGGAGGCGGGCATGACAATCTCCTTTCATGAGCGCCTGTGACCCGCTGAGACAGGCTGAAAGAAGATTCAATGCACTCAGGCTGAATCGGAAGCAGGTGGGAGTGATTCCCTTGCCGCGGGCCGGTGGTGCCCTGTCGCACGCTGCCGTTAGTATTGCGGCTGGGCAAGGTTCTGTCAAGGGCTGAAGCCCTTTGCAAGCTAAAGCTCACCCCACAATCGGCTGCCGGGGCGCGGGGCTGCTATCATTGGCGCATTCAGCGGCACTGCCGACCGGGCTGGGGCTTCCGATGACATCCGCCACACTCACTTCGTCGACCACGCGCCGGGCGCGACTCCCGATCTGGCTGAAGATCGCGTATACGGCATTTGTGGCCGTGCTGGTGCCAGTGTACTGGCACGACTACGGGCCGACGAACTTCCTCTATTTCTGCGACATGTGCCTGTTCTTTGCGCTGGCAGGTATGTGGATGGAGAATGCACTGCTGGTGAGTATCCCCACCGTGGGCATCCTGCTGCCGCAGGTGGTGTGGGTGGCGGACTTCGCGGGCCACTTTGTGGGGTTGTCGGTGGTGGGCATGACGGATTACATGTTCGACGCGGGGCATTCGCTGTTCCTGCGCGGCCTGTCGCTGTTCCACGGGTGGCTGCCCTTCCTGCTGGTCTACCTGGTTCACCGGCTTGGGTATCACAAGAAGGCTCTGGTGTATTGGTGTTCGCTGGCGTGGGTTCTGATGCTGCTGTGCTATTTCGTGATGCCGAAGCCGGGGGATCCGCTGCCGACACCGCTGACTCCGGTGAATATCAATTACGTTTACGGACCGAGTGAGACGAAGGTGCAGACGTGGATGCCGGAGACGGCCTGGTTTGCGCTGCTGATGATCGGGCTGCCGGTGCTGGTGTGGTGGCCGACGCATCTATTGCTACAGAAGTGGTTCGGGCGCGCCGCGGGTCCGGCGCGGTAGGGCCCGCGCGCGCAAAATCGTTCCAAAAACGGGACTGGCGATCAGGTTTTGCGCGTACGCTGGATGCTAGATTTCTCCTCAGAGAGGGACTTGCGGAGATGGCCGAGAGAGACAAACGCGAAGCGGAACGTCTGTCCGCGGTTGTGCTGGGGTCCCTGGACGAAGAGAGCGTTCGCGGCCAGTTGCCCCGGCGCGCATTCCGCAGCAGGACGCAGTTTTATCGTCTGTTCCGGGCCCTGATCGAGGAGACTCCGGAGGCGATGCGGAGGCGTTTGCTGCTGGAGAGGGCGGCGTGGCAGTTGAGCCGGACGAAGCTCTCGGTAACGGAGATCGCCCTGGAAGCCAGTTATGGCTCGCTGGAGGCGTTCACCCGCACTTTTCGCAAAGCGTTTCGCGTCTCGCCAAGTCTGTACCGGCGGATGGGGGCGCAACCGATCCACCTGCCGGCGCCGAACGGATTTCATTTCTGGGCGCCGGGATCCAAATCTGAAGGAGCACTGGCAATGGACCTATTCGATCGATTCTCGGGTACCGATACGTGGCATAGGAAGAGGCTGCTGGAGGCGGCGGCAGGCTTGACGGATGCGCAACTAGATAAGCGGCTGGGGCACCCGGCGAAGCTGCTGCCGTGGGAGAAGGAACCGGAGAGCCTGCGGGCGGTATTGGAGCGGCTGGTGTACACGAAAGAGGTCTGGGCCGCCGCGCTGCTGGGCGGTGAGTTTCCGGCGGAGAAGAAGAACGCGGAGGACCTGACGCCGGCGGCACTGCTGGCGCGGTTTGAGAAGGCGGATAGCGACTTCCTGCGAGCGCTGGCCGACGTAAGAACCAGGGGAGGATGGGACGACACGTTCATTGACGCTTTGTGCGAACCGGCGGAGACGTTCACGTTTGGCGGCATGTTCGCGCATGTGATCACCTTCAATACGTACCGGCGGCTGTCGGCACTGGGCATGCTGCGGGATCTGGGGGTGAAGGTGGAAGGGTTCGGATGCCCAACGGAGTATGAGATGGCGGTGGCTCCGTGGAAGGGTGTCGAGGTAGCGCGGTAAGCGTCGATTGAATCCTCTCGGGCGAACACGTCGTGGTAGGATGTACGGCCAGACCGGGAGGTGCAATCCATGACGTGTTCGTTTCTCAGCCGGGCGCGGCTGACGGGAGCCGGCGCCGGCTTCGCTCTGCTGATGGGGATGGCCGGGTGTCAAAAACCGGCGGCCGGCGAGGAAGCAAAGACCCTGGCCGAGGCGCAGGTGAAGGCGTTGGACGAGGAGTGGTCGAAGGCGGCGGAAGCGAACGACCTGGAGCGCACGGTCTCCTATTACGCGGATGACGCATACCTGCTGCCGCCGAATGCCCCGCTGGCGACCGATAAGAAGGCGATCCGGGCGTCGTGGGCCTCACTGCTGGGGCCGGGCGTGAAGGTGTCGTGGAAGGTGACCAAGGTGGAGGCGGCGCAATCGGGCGAACTGGTGTACCTGGTGGGCACTTACCAGCTCTCGATGAAGGATCCGCAGGGCAAGCCCATCGAGGACCAGGGCAAGCTGCTGGAGGTCTGGAAGAAGCAGGCGAACGGGCAGTGGAAGGCGGTGGCGGATACTTACAACTCGGATCTGCCGCTGGCGGAGCCGGAGCCGGCGAAGAAGTAGGCTCGTTGCCGGACGCGCCTCCCTGACTGGCGGCGGGCATCCGAGGCGTCTGTTAATGTCAGGCGGTTCGAGAAACCGAGCAGCCGAACCTGCGCCACGCGCGCGGGCTCATGCCGAACTCTGAGCTAAAGTTGCGATTGAAGTTCGAGACGTCACCGAAGCCGCAATCGAGGGCGATATCCAGCACCCTGGCCGGTTCGGTGCTGAGGCGGAGAGCCGCGCGGCGCAATCGCTGCCGGAGCAGGAACTGATGCGGCGTGACTCCGGCTACCTCCTGAAATGTCCTGAGGAAGTGGAACGGGCTGAGGCGCGTCTCATGGGCGAGCGTGGCGAGGTCGTGCGGAGCGTCGGGGTCGTTCTCAATGGTCCGAAGCAGGCGGGCGACGCGCGCAGTGGCGCCGGGGCCGGCACTGCCGGGCGTTCCGGGTTGGCTGCGATCGAGGAGGACGGCGTGAGCCGCGAGGTCGACGGACAGCTCTTCCCAGGAGGGTCCTGGGGCTCCGGCGAGAACGGCGGAGGCGCGGGCGATGAGCGGAGAGAGAGGGCGGACGGGCGGCAGACGCATCGCCCGGAAGTGGGGTTCCGCGCCCAGACCGTCGAAGCGATCGGGCGAATAGGTGAACGAGATGCAGCGATCGCCGGTGCCGTGTTCGTGACTGCACTCGAAGCTGCGTTCCGCGCTGCCCAGCATGAGCGACCCGGGGGTGAGCAGTTCGCGGCCCGTGTGTGAGCGATAGAGAAAGCTGCCGGCGGCGACAATCGCGATGGAGACGGACGAGTGCCGTTCCTCGAATGGACGGTCACGCGGACCGAGGGTGCAGACCACTTCGGAGACAGACCAACCCTCACCGCGGGCCAAGACCCGGGCGAGTGGTGGTGCGACACCGGGATTGGATTTCACCGCAATTTTCGCCAAGATTCGGGGCCCTCTGCCGCCTTACAACACTAGTATGACAGTCCAAAACACCGAAAAACAGGCAATTGCCGCGCTGCTGACCGGCCGGTTGGCGGAGACCGGAGAGAAGCTGGCGGCGCTGGCCAAGGAGTATCCGGAAGCAAAGTTCGAGATCCCGCCGGCGGCGGAGGCTCGTACCTTTGGAGACGTATTGCGGCACGTGGCGTTCTGGAATCTTTACCTGGCGGAGACCCTGCGGGGTAAGAAGGCGGACGGGTCGGCCAATGAGTTGCCTAAGTCGAAGTACGGGACGAAGGCCTTGGCGATCGACGGTCTGGAGAAAAGCACGGCGGACGCCGTGGCGGCACTGAGAGAGCGGGAAGAAGATTTGGATGTAGATGCCGCCTCGCAGGCGGAAGGGATCGTGGAGCACATCTGCGAACACTACGGGCAGCTGGCGGTATACGCGCGGCTGGCAGGAATTGTGCCGCCGGCGTCGCGGGGTTAGGAGGAATCCATGGCCATGGCAGTCGAGAAACGGCGGGACTTTCTGAGTGTTTTGAATGCGCAAGGCCGGTCACCGGAGATTCCTGAGGAGGCAGACGCGTATGGCTGGCTGGTTGGCAGTTGGCAACTGGCATGCGTCCGTTATCGGGGCGTGGCGGTGTCGATCGCGGGCGAAGCGCACTTCGGCTGGACGTTGGAGGGGCGGGCCGTCCAGGATGTCTGGATTATGCCGGGTCTGGAGGAGCGGGCATCAGCAGACCGGCTGAACAACATGTACGGCACGACGCTTCGCGTTTGGGATCGCTCCATCCAGGCGTGGCGGATCTCGTGGAAGAATCCGGTTCACGATCACTATCAGGAGCAGATCGGACGGTGGAGTGGCCAGGATGTCGTCCAAACCGGGATGCGGGCGGATGGAGTCGTGACGCGCTGGCGGTTCACGGAGATCACGCCGGATTCCTTTCACTGGTTGGGCGAGGCACTGGAACCGGACGGGCAGACCTGGAAACTGGAAGGCGAGTTTCTGGCCACCCGGGTCAAGTAACCGCCTTGTAACGCCAGGCCTCTTTCGATGGGCGGAAGCGGCCTGGGCGCCTCAGGCGAAGACCTGATCCGGGCGGGAATTCTATCGGCGTCCGTGGAGCACCGGCCTGGTCTGGTCGATGGACAGACATGCGGGTTTTCCATCTTGCGCTGATGACTGTTGCATGCGGCACGGCCGCTCTGCTGTGTGGGCAAAGCATGCCGGGTGCGCTGGTATCCCAGAAGGCCGGCGGAACGCGCCAGGCGCAGGCGGCGGCTCCAACCGCCTTGGCGGCGCCTCCGGCAGAGCGTAGCGCCTTGCGGTTGAATAGTTTATCGGCCGAGGAGCAGGTGCTGAAGCCGCGCGGATTTGCGCGTCAATCGGGCGTCGTGCGGGCCGTCGACGGACTGGATCCTGCAAAGTTGGACTGGACCGTGTTGCCGGATGGCCGGCAGGATGGCCGCTTACTGGTGGAATCCGCGGGCGCTGTGAAGGTCCGTGTTCATTTCGTGAACTTTGACGCCGGACAGGGCGAGGTGTGGCTGCGGCGGGGAGATGGAACCGTCGCCGGCGGCCCCTACACGGGTAAGGGTCCTTACGGAGATGGCGATTTCTGGTCGGATCCAGCAGAAGGATCCCAGCTCCAGGTGGAATGGGTGGGCGGGCAGGATGATGGGCCGGCATTCCGCATCGACCGGGTATCGCATCAGTGGCCCCTGGCTTCGGGGAGCGATGACCCGATGTATTGCCAGTTGGACGTGTCGTGTTATTCGGAGTTCGCCAATGCGGCCAAGGCCGTGGCGAATCTTGACTTCGTCGCGGACAGCGGCGGCGTGTACATCTGCACGGGTGAACTGGTGAATACGAAGCGCTCGGCCTTTGCGCCGCTCTTCCTGACGGCGAATCATTGCATGAGCACCGATACCGAAGTGCGGTCGATGGTGACCTACTGGAACTATCAGACTTCCAAGTGCGAGGGCCCAGCGCCCGACCGAGCATCGTCGGCTCAGATCAGCGGCGGCACGCTGTTGTCCAGCTACTCCGCGATCGGCGGAGATTTCACGTTGATCCAGCTTCCCAAGGCGCCGGCCGGCGCATTCCAGCTCGGCTGGAGCGCGACGGATCCCGCCGTCGGATCCAAGGTGACGGCGATCCACCACCCCGGCCCGCCGCCGACCAACTGGAAGCGCATTGCCTTTGGAATCCGGGATGTCGACCAGAAAGGCGCGATGTATCTGGATGAAGCGATGTTTCCATTGGAGAACTTCCTGCAGTTCTCCGAGACGGGCGGACGAGTGCAGCAGGGTTCATCGGGTTCGCCGCTGCTGAACGCGAGCCAGCAGGTGGTGGGTGTGCTGTCCTACGGCTACATTCCGACGGATGGCGGCAGCTATTGCGACATCACAGGCGCGGCAGCGTATGGCAAGTTTTCGCTGGTCTACCCCCTGATCAGAGAGTTCCTTGAAGAAGTTCCGGCCCCGTCTCTAAAGGTGAGCAAGGCGAAGTTGAACTTCTCCGTGGTGGATGGTGTGGCTCAGGAACCGGCGCGGCAGTCCGTGGTGATCACGACCGACTCGGCGACGCCGCGCGGGTTCAAAATCAGCACAGGCGCCGCCTGGCTGACTCCTTCTGTCTGGACTGGGACGGTGAGCGCGGACGATCCGGTGACGGTGGAGTTCTTCGCAGCGCCTCCTGCCCTGGCTGTCCCCGGGACGTTCAACACGACAGCTACGGTGACGATGGGCCCGGTGACGGCGGCATCGCTGCCGGTAACTCCAGTGTCGCTGGCCGCGACGGTGACCGTCACTTCGCACAAGCCGGTTGTCACTGCCACGGTATCGCCGAACCCCGTGACGGCGCACACCCCTGGCCGGGACGGCACGAACTTCGAGTTCCAGCTCGTGGTGGAAGAGAAGGCGGGCTTCGCGGTGAGGATCAGTTCGCTGAAGATTGACGGCGTTGTGTACACGGACCACATCAAGGATCTGCTGGGGACGGCGGAGCTGCCGGCGAACGGGTCGATTCAGGCGACGATCAAGGCGAATCTGCAACCGTCGCAGGCGGACCGGTTCATTGAACTGAGCGGGTTCTCGCCGACGACCGGAGCCCGGTGGACCGCCAAAGCGACCACGAAGTTCCTGCCGCTATCGCCGGACGGTGAATAGCACACAAACAGCGCTGGAGAGCGGGGAGGGCGCCTGCCCATAGGCGCGCTCCCAGGCGCATGCTAAAGTCTGGGTGAAGTGATATTCAGACCCCTTTCTGACGATTATGTGGAAGATACAGACCGTATTCTCGTAGCACAGGCTCAGACGGGTGACCGGCTGGCGCTGGAGAAACTGGTCACGCGCCATCAGTCCTGGATCTACAACATCGCCGTCCGACTGCTGTACACCCCGGAGAATGCGGAGGACGCGACCCAGGAAGTGCTGATGCGTGTCGTGCTGAGCCTCCACACGTTCCGGGGTGAGAGTAAGTTCCGCACATGGCTGTATCGCCTGGCCACCAATCAAATCCTCAACTTCAAGAAGAAATGGGCGGCGACGGATCCCTACTATTCGTTCGACTGGTTCGCGGGAGACCTGGAAGCGACAGGGGTCTCGGAGATTCCTGATCCACGGACGGTGCCGGTACCGGTGGAAGTGTTGGTCGAAGAGGCCAAGATGTCATGCACGGCAGCGATGCTGTTGTGCCTGGACGGGCGGCAGCGGCTGGTCTACACGCTGGGCGAGATCTTCGGCGTCAGCGACAAAGTCGGCTCAGAGGTGATGGGCATTACGCCCTCCAATTTCCGCCAGATCCTCGCGCGCGCACGAAGAGACCTTTATGCCTTTCTGGACGGGCAGTGCGGACTCGTCAAAGAGTCGAACCCGTGCCGCTGCCCCAGAAAGGTGAAAGGCTTCATGGACCGCGGCTATCTGAAACCGGAGAAGCTGCAGTTCGCGACCGGGCATCTGCGGAAGGTGCGCGAAATGGCCTCCAGCCGGGGCAGCGAGCTGATTGAGGCCTCGGACCGGCTGTATGCCGACCTGTACCAGGACCAGCCTTTTGTCGAGCCGCCGGTGGAACTCGTGCGCCGGGCGCTGGCGGGCGTTTCCCTGGATCCGCCAAATTGAGAACCGGCTGTCACAGTGAGGCACCGGCGCAGGTCCTAATGGGCATGGAGATTCTCGTATGACTAGATTTGCAATGTTACCCTTGCTGTTTCTCTGCGCGGAGAGCGAAAAGGCGGGCGTCCCAGACCAGCCGAAGACCCAGGCCGAGAAGGACGAACAGGCGATCCTGGCCGTGGAGCGCGGCGCGTTTGAACGCTGGGCGAAGGGAGATCTGAGACGGGTTTCTGGAGGCTTCGGATCCGGAGGTGGATTACTTTGACCCGTTCCTCGAGACGCGGCTGTCCGGGCTGCCGGCTTTGCGCGCGCTGTACAGCAAGATGCAGGGGAAAGTGCAGGTGGACAGTTGGGAGATGATCAACCCCCGGGTGATCGTCTCGGGCGACATGGGCGTGCTGACGTTCAACTTCGCCAGCCAGGTCAAAGGGCAAACCGTACGTTGGAATACGACCGAGGTCTACCGGCGGAAGAACGGACAGTGGAAGATTGTCCATACGCACTGGGCGCTGACGAAGCCGGAGCTGTTGAAGCCGTTTGATGTCGACTTTTAGCGGCTAAAGGGCCTCGGGTACTGTGGCTTGAACGGTGGTGCCGGAGGTGGGGGTCGAACCCACATGACCAGTGAAGGTCGCGGGATTTTGAGTCCCGTGCGTCTGCCAGTTCCGCCACTCCGGCTGAGGTGAGGGCAGGGCCGACTCTCAATATAGCATTGGGGGCAGCGGCGGCTCCAGCAGCGGCCCCCAAAAGACTTCCGACCGGCTCCGTTGAAAGTCAGGGCCGGCGGGTGACTATGCGGCTCCGCGTGGTCGACCTTGGGGTCGACCGCAGACCAGGGGGTCCGCCTTACCATATGGCTGGCCCGATGGGGCTTTCATCCACTTTTGCGGCCCACAGGGCCATGGGGACTCCGTTGAGGACGCGCTCGGGGGCTGTCCGTGGCCCGCTTACTGACGTGCGCGGTTCGCAACGCAGGACCCCTCCCTGACGGTCTGGGTTCGTAGCGGCTTCCTCTGCTTTTGCGGCCCACAGGGCCATGGGGACTCCGTTGAAGACGCGCTTTAGCCCGTCGCTTACGCTCCGGGACTGGGGTTGGGTGGCGGCTTCGTCGACCTTGGCGGCCCGCAGGGCTATGCGGAACTCGAATCGAAGAGTCTCGCGCGTGTCACGGATGCTGGCGACTGGAGAGTTCCGAGAAGACGCCCTCCAGTACAGACAGGCCCTCCAGAAGCGGTGCTTCCTCGATGACGAGAGGCGGCGAGATTTTGACTGTCGCACCTCCGAAACCGACGGGACTGAACATCAACACACCCCGCTCGACGCAGCGCTCCACCACCTCCCAGGCGAGATCGCCATCCGGGTCCTTCGTGCCCGGATGAACGCAGGCAACCCCGGCGACCAGACCTTTCCCGGCGACTTCTCCTATCTGAGGGAATCGGGCTCGCATCGCCTGCAGTTTCGCATGCAGGATTTCACCCAGCCTGTTTGCGTTGCCCACCAGATCTTCCTGGAGAACCACTTCGAGGGAAGCGAGCGCAGCCGCGCAGCAAAGCGGGTTCCCGGTGTGGGTGGAGGTCATGCTGCCGGCGGAAGGCAGATCGAGAACGTCCGGCCGCCCGGCGACGGCCGAGATGGGCAAGGAACTGGAGATGCCTTTTCCGAACAGGGCGAGGTCGGGGACGATTCCGTAATGCTCGAAGCCCCACAGCCGTCCGGTGCGCCCGAAGCCAGCCTGCACTTCATCGCAGACGAGCAGCACGTCGTTTTCGGTACACCACCGGCGGAGCGACACCATGTATTCGATCGGCGCAAAGGACGCGGAACCGCCCTGGTAAGTCTCCATGAGGACGCCGGCAACATCGCCCGGCTGTACGCCGTGCCTGGCGAGGGCCCGGATGAACCCGTCAAAGGAGCTGTCCTCCGTCCGAAACCCATCGGGAAAGGGCACCTGTACGAACCCTGGATCGAGATGGCCGATCCACTCCTTCAGGACTGGAATGCCGCCTGCCTGCTGCGAGCCCAGCGTGCGCCCGTGAAACGCCTTTTCGAAGGAGACGATGGTGCTCTTGCACCGGCCGCCGGCCCGTCCGTAGGTGCGGCAGAGTTTGATGGCGCATTCCACGGCCTCGGATCCGGTCGTCAAGAGAAAGACCTTCTTCAGTGGTGGCGGAAGTAGCAGCGCCAGCTTTTCCACGAGGCGAGCCCGGCTTTCACTGGGGAAACAGTAGTTGGTGAGCAGTTGGGACGACGCCTGCCGGATGACGGCGTCCACGATTTCTGGACGCCCATGGCCCGCGTTCGTGATGAGGACACCGGAGGACCAGTCGATCCACTGGTTGCCCCAGGCATCGTAGACCTGGAAACCCTCGGCGCGATCCCAGACGACCGGCGGCTGTCCGCGCATGGCCGCCGGTTCATATTCGTGCAGCCGTTCCAGGATGGGTAGCGATTCCGGAACCGGGAACTCGGTGACGATTCTGCGAAAGCGTGTCTCCACTCTGGGCACACTTTTGGCAATGGTGCTGTATTCTCTGGCCATAGAAAGTCTGTGCAGCGGTCTCAGGCAGCCGGTGGGTGATCGAGGATCTGTTCGTTCTTCCGATCCCAGTACATCTTCCGGCCCTCACGGTAGCTGCGATTCGCCATGACCACGGCGACTGCGTGGGCGAACCCGGTCTCGATGCTGCCATTGGGCGTCTTGCGGCTGCGCATGCATTGCAGCCAGTTGTCCGTGTGGTATTTCAGGTTGTCGTCCTGATCGACGGGCGGAGTATCGGTACTGCCCGGGATGGTCACCAGTTGTGGCTTCCCCTTGGCGGTGTGCAGATCGAACACGACATTCGAGCTCCATGCACTGCGAGTCTCTTCCATGAACCACCACTGCGGGCTGCCTTCTCCACCCGGAGAATAGAGCGACCCGCGCGTGCCGCGGATGAGTGTGTGATCGCCGTAGCTGCTGCCAAAGGTGGTGCTGTAGGTGTACAGCACCTGCTTCTCCGTGAACGTCGAGGCCATCTGCATTGTGTCGGGGTTCTCCCGTACGTCATGCCAGGCGAAGATGCCGCCGGCCGCCATGGTGTCGTCGGGAATGAATGTATCGAGATAGAAGTGAGCCAGCCCGGAACCATGGCTGTACCACTGGTCGGTGATCCCGCCGGAGAAATCCTTGAAGATGCGGAACTCGAAATAGACGCGCGGATCGAACGGCCGCCAGGTCCGGCCGAGGAGCCACCGCTTCCAGTCGGTGTCCTGTTCCTTCAAGGCCGCAATGTCGGGGTTCTTCGGTACATGCCAGCGCGGCCCGCTGAAGTTCCAGCTCTGGTCAACCGAGACGATCTTGCCCAGTTTGCCGCTGCGTACGAACTCGCGCACCTGCTGCTGGTAGGGGTCGCTGAGCCACTGGGAGCCCATCTGCACGACGCGCTTGCTGGTGAGCACGGCCTCGCGCGCCAGTTTGGCGTCGTCCAAGGTGTTCGCCATGGGCTTCTCGCAATAGCAGTCCTTGCCGGCGCGCACCACCTCAGCCAGAATGCGGGCGTGCTGGTGGTCGCCTGTCCCGATCATGACGGCATCGAGGTCGGGATCGGCCAGCATCTCCTCGGAGTACTTATAGGTTTTGGGACGCACACCAAACAACTGCTTCGCATCGTCCGCGGCCCTCTCGCGATTGACGGACCACAGGTCGCAGACGCTGCGGAAGTCGAACTTCGGGTCGGTCGCCAGCGACTTCTTCAGCATCTTGCGATGACCGGAAGCCCGATGGCCGCAACCGATTTCGCCGATCTGGATGCGGTCGTTCGCGCCGGGGATGCGGGAGTAGGACAGCGCCGTGGAGGGGAGAGCCGCGGCGGCAGCTCCGACAAATCCTCTTCTCGTCAGTGCATTCATGATTGGAAGCCTCCTTGGAGTTCGATGATTATGCGGAAGTATGTCCCGTACCGGGCTCGTGGTCCGGACGGATCAATGCAAGGATCGTGAGCGTGGCCAACAGGGGCATGATGCCGGCGGCCACAAAGGCCGGCGTATACGAAAACCGATCGACCAGAGCGCCGATCATGAGCGTAAAGAGAGTCGAGACCGCACCGGCGCCGAGCCCGCTGAGTCCTGTGACTGAGCCCACGACGTCCGGAGAAAACAGATCCGAGGGCAGAGTCAGACCCATCGTCGACCAGCTCGCATAGCCGAACAGCGCCAGGCAGATGAGGGTGAGGGCCCAGAACGGACTGCGCACGGACGCGGCCGGAATCCCTGCCAGCATGGGCAGGCAACTCACCACGCAGACCACCTTACGGGCGCGCAACACCGGCATGTTGCGCCGGATCAACCAACCGGATACAAGGCCCGCCGCGAAGTTGCCCGCGTCGGCGGCAACAAACGGGATCCAGGCGAACAGCGCGATCCGCTCAAGGCTGAACCCGCGCGCGTCACTCAGATACTGGGGCAGCCAGAAGACATAAAACCACCACACAGGGTCCGTCAGAGAACGGCCGAGGACGACGGCCCATGTCTCCCTGCGTTTCAAGGTCGGAATCCAAAGACGCATCGACCTCAGGAAGGTCTGCTCACCGCCCGCCTCCGATTGCCGCGGCCTAGCCGTGCGGGGATAGACAAACAGCCACCAGGCCAGCCAGGCGAAACCCAGGAATCCAGAGAACGCGAAGGCCGATCGCCAACCGAACTTGAGGGCAATCCAAGGGATGCAGAATGCCGCCAGCGCTCCGCCGACGCTTGACCCGCTGTCGAAGATCGCGACGGCCAACCCTCGCTCCCTCGGAGGAAACACTTCCGCGACCGTCTTGCTGGCACCCGGCCAATTGAACCCTTCGCCGATGCCCAACAGGAACCGTAGCGCGCCAAACGAAGCCACGGAATTCGCGAACGAGGTGGCCAGGCTGACCAGGGACCACCAGATCACCGCCAGTGAAAGCCCGAGACGGGTTCCCACGATGTCGAGCACAATCCCGCCGAGCAGCCACATCACTGCATAGGAGACCTGAAAGGACGCAAAGATGCGGGAGAGGTCGCTGTGACTCAGGTGAAGCTGCTGTGAGATCAACGGAGCCAGCACGGACAGAGTCTGCCGGTTGAAGTAGTTCAGGACCGTCGAACCGAAAAGGGCCCACACGATCCACCAGCGCCGCCCGGACGGGCCGGCTGCCACCGGCTCCGCCGGAGCCGCCTCGATCTGCTGTCTCATTGCCTGCCGTCGTGATTCATGGATTTAAACATTGGAGATGAGTCCGGCCCCACTGCTCTCCGGCACCGGCTTGTCCGACCAGATCGCCCGCGTGGAGGCACGAACCACAACACGCGTGGGAATGGTCAGCTGCTGCGTTTCGCGGTCGGGCTCCTGCACCCTCCGCAGGACGAACTCCGCCAGATGCTTCCCCAACTCCTCGGGAAACTCTCGCACGCTCGTCAGGGGTGGATCCATCAGCGCCGCCTCGCTGTCGTTGAAGCCGGCCACGCTGATATCAGCCGGAATGCGCAGTCCGGCCTGCTGCAGCGCTTCGTAGACCCCGCGCGCGATCTGATCCGATCCGGCGATGACGGCCGTCACCGGCTCGCGGCGCGAGAGGATCGACCGCATCGCCAGGTACCCCAACTGCCGGTCGTCGGAGTGAATCTCGCTGAATCGCGGCACCAACCCGGATTTTGTCATTCGTTCGCGATAGCCGGTGGCGCAGCGCGCATACCAGGGCAGATCGTTATCGCCGATGAACCAGATGTCCCGGTGCCCCTCAGAGATCAGGTGGCCGGTGAGATCGAACGCGCCCTGCGTGTCGTCGGAATACACAGCGTCAAACTCATTGGACGCCCAGTCGCCAAGCACGTTGTTGCCCAGGACGGAAAAAGGGATTTCACGCTCGCGCAACGCATCCAGCATATTGGGTGAGTTGGTGCCGCCCAGAATCACGGCGCGCACCAGCGCGCGCTGGTTGAGGATGCGGGGCAGATGCAGGTCGCGCGAGGGCACGGTAGGGGAGTAGCGAAGAGTCAGAAACAGCAGCTCCTTACTCTGCGCCGAGCAGTAGTTTTCGGCACCAAAGAGAATACGAGCCTGAAAGTTGTGGAGGATGTCCCGGTTCGCCAGAAGGAAGGCGATTATTGTGGATTTCTCGTTCCGCCTCTGGTCCAGATCGATGCCCAACTCTTCCGCCGCAAGCCGCACCCGTTCCTTGATGGCTGCGTCTACGTTCACCTGCCCGCGGGCAATTCGCGACACTGTCGCCGTGCTGACGTTGGCTTTCTGCGCCAACTCCTGAAAGGACGGCCTCTTCTTCACGCTTTACTCCTTGCGCTGACCCTCATGGCCTCCGAGTCTCTCAACCCAAGCCGCCTCTTAGTATAGGATGCGATTTCCACATCACCGGCAGACCGCCCCCAGTGTGTCCGCATTCCACCCGGGTTCGGCGCGAAGCTCCAGATGGCCTCGCTGGAGCGCGGCGGCATAGATGGTCCTCACGGCCTCCGCGGTGTGAGGTTTCCCGGCCGCATCGACGGCCCCACCGATGACGACTTTCCTGGGGACCAACTCCGCCACGAGTTCCGGCAAATCTGTCTGGCCGAGGATTCCGGGCACGAAGTTGGCGAAGGGGTGGCGGTAGTCTTCCGTTTCGACGAGGCCGCGGAAAGTGGAAAGCCCCCCAGCGAGATAGAGCTTCCCGATACCCGAGTCGAGGCGCGCCGCACAGAGAGCCGGGACGGTCATTGCGCCAAAGGCGGCGAGGACAAGAGATCTCGGAGCACCACCCGGGCCGGTTCGGAACGCCCGGGCCAGAGCAAGCACATCGGTGGTTCTCTGCCCTAACATCGGACGGCCGAGGATGAGCGAGCCCCACGCATAGTTTTCCTCCTCCTGGTGCTCGCGCATATACCCCGGCGCGCCGGCGCTGAACTCCGGCGCCATGTCGCCCACACCCCGGACATCGGCGGCGCAGACCGTCACGCCGGCCAGGGCCAGACTATGACACAGCTCGCCTTCGTGCCAGGCCCGGTTCCGCCCTGCCGGATGGAGCAAGAGAAGGACGGGACCCTGCGCGGCTTCCCGGCTGGGATGAAATACCCAGGCGGGCAGCACGACTCCGGCCACTGACGAAACTTCCAGCGCTTCGATTGTCACGCCGCCCGCGGAGGGCACCTTGCGGAGGGAAACCGGCGCTGAAGCCAAGGGCCGCTCCAGCCGCAACAGTTTCTCGAGAGAGGCGGGCGATGGAGAGGGGACGATCGAGCGCGCCCGTTGCCGGGTGAGGCTAAACGGCGTAGCGCCGCCGAACGTGCTGACGACACTCGCATCCGGAGTTGCCCAGAGGTTGGAGTCCGGCTCTGGCGCGACAGCGGGCTCCTGAGTGATCTCCTTCGCCTCTCCCTTGAGATGGCGGAGCATCCAGTTGTACATCTGCAGGCGGCTGTCGTAGGAGAGACCGTGTGGGAGCGGCGTATCCGCCCAGCTCAGGGCGCCGGCCGCACCCAGGGTTCTATACGCCGCGGCCAGATTCTGATACTCCTCCCATCCGTCACTCACATAGTTTGGTGAGTATGTACCGAAACTATCCTTGTCGCTGACGGAGATGAGCATGGGTTTCGGAGCGAAGGGATAGAACAGGTCCCAGCGATCGAATCCCAGGGGGCCGGAGCCCACGAAGTCCTGTTCCGCATCGTCGGTGGAGCCGGGCGGCAGGAAGTTGCGGCAGGCCACATTCTCCGTATTGCCGCTGAACACGGCCGCGGTTCTCAGGCGGTCGTCCACGGCGCACAGCAGCATGGTCAGAGTTGCGCCGCCCGACTGTCCGGTGGAAGCCAGGCGCGAGGGATCCGCCAGGGGATGGGCGGCCAGGTAGTCCAGGCTGCGGAGCGCGTCCCACAGCTGCATTTGAGTCGAGGTTGTGCCGGTCAACAACATCTGCCGGCCCGGTACCGTGTGTTCCCCATCGGCGCCGCCCTCCAGTCGGGTGCGTTGTCCGGGACCGCCGGGGTAGTAGATTCGCTCGCCCTGCCCCATGGGGTCGAAGGAGAGGACAAGGAACCCAAGCTTCACCAGGCCCTGACAGGCTCGCTGGTAGCTGTCGTAGGCCTTGCCGTTCCCGGAATGGCCCAACTGGAACAACACCGCGGGGAACGGCGGTTTGGCCGCCGCCGGAATATAGAGATTGGCAGGAACGTGGAAACCGGGCCGGCTCTCGTAGACCAGCCGCTCGACGCGGTAGCCTTCGCGCTCAAACGAACCCACCGTTTGCGGATTCAGATTCGAGCGCTCGGGAAATGATCCGATCAACTCCACCAGAGTCTGGCGCACCCAGTGCTGGCGCTGCCGGATGGCGGCCGGCGTTGTCAGCCTGCCCAGCGCGGTTTCCCGCGTTTTGCGGGCCTGCGCCGCCAACCCTCGCAGATAGTCCGGCAGGCAACGGGCGTATTGGCGGTAAGCGGCGCCAGGGAATGGCTTGCCGGCCTGGAGTTCCGCACGGCCCTGACTCGATTGACCAAGCAGGGCGGGGGCACCCAAGGCACCCCCGAGGAACGATCGCCGTGTATTGCCTGCCATACGTATTGGCCCTAGAACGTCAGCCGGAGCGCCAGTTGGACGGTCCGGGGCGAGCGAGCGCCCAGGATGCGGCCAAAGTTGGTGTCGCCGACGGTCGTATCCGGATTCTCCAGCAGTGGGTGGTTGAAGAAGTTGAAGAACTCGCGCGGAACTGCAACTGGCTCTTTTCCGTGATGCGGAAGGCTTTGTGCGCTCCGAAGTCGAGATTGACGGTGCCCGGCCCGATCATGATGTTGCGTCCGGCATTGCCGAACGAGTTGTCCCGCGGGATGCCGAAGCACTGCGTCTGGAACCAGCTCGCGATGCGGTCGCCGCGCGATCCGCTGGTGTATTGCGGGCTGCACGTACAACTGGGCCTGATCGTCACCCACGGTGGGCAGGCTGAAGGAGGTGTCGTTGGCCGTTGAGAAGTTGAGCGGGAATCCGCTCTGCCAACTGAAGATGCCCGAGGCCTGCCAGTTGCCCAGAATGAGCCGGGCCACTCCAGCGGAGGGCGAAGGAAGCTGCCACAGCGAGTTCAGGACGAACCGGTGCGGCACGTTGAAGCTCGGACACAGCGCGGTAAGCGTTCACGTTGTAGGGGTTGATCACATTGATGCCATCCAGGTCGGTGGCATAGGACATGGGATCGATGCTCTTGCCCCAGGTGTAGTTGGCACTCAGGGTGAAGCCGCGCGAGAACCGCTTCTCCAGGGAGAGTTGCAGCGCGTTCGAAGCTGGAGTTGGCCCCGGCGATGTTCTGGGTGAACTGGAGGAACTGCGAGTAAGGCCGGCGGTCGTCCTCGTTGTCAGCGGTCGCGGTGGGACTGGGCAGCGGAGCGTTGATGTCCGTGTTGTAGTTCAGGTGCGTGCCCTTGGGAGCCCACATAGGAGACGCGCGCCAACAGGTCGGCGGTGAGCTGCCGTTCCACCGTGAAGTTCCAATTCATCACCCGGGAAGGGCGCCAGTCGCGCGAGTAGGATACCGCCAGGCTCATCGGCAAATCGAAGGCCACATTCGCGGGCGGCACAACGGGCGCGAACTGAGCAGGAAATGGGTTGGTAGCCGAGGCATAAGGGTTGGAGAACGGCACCCGGAACAACTGTACCTGCGGACTGAACGGAGCGCTGTCCGACATGTTGTTGAAGGCTTCCAGGAACGGGGGCCGGTAAGAGCCCGGCCCCGGCGCGAATCACAGTCTTGCCGCCATCCGGGTTATAGGACAGCCCGAGGCGGGGCGCGAATTGCGCCCAGCGGGCATCGAAGCCGCCCTGCGGACAGCCGGAATCCCCGGCGTAGAGGTAGCCGTCCGGCGCGTTTGGAAACCTTGCGGACTTCGAACCAGGGGCGAAGCACTCCACTTTTCCATCCTTCTCTGTGAATGGATAGAACGGATCCCAACGCAGGCCGAAGCTCAGCGTGAGATTCCCGCCGAACCCGGTAGTTGTCCTGAATGAAAATACTCCCCATGTTGCCGCGCCGGGTCTGATACTCGCCTCCGCCCTGGATGAAGCGGTCAGTGTACCCCAGCAGTGTGTTGGTGAGCGGATTGCCGGAGTAGCTCGTACCCCGGAACCGGTACTGGCCGTTCTGGCGGTAAGTATTCGTACCGTCGAATCGCGACCGCAGATAGTCGCCGCCCACGGCGATCTCATGTTTGCCCTTGATCCAATGGAGGCTATCGGCCAATTGGAACGTGTCGCGAGCGAAGGATCCGGGATGTCCCGTGTTGATGCTGAAGTAGCCTGAGACAGCGATGACCAGTTCGGCAGGGTTCGTTGTGGCGACATTCTTGACGCCCAGGGTCGAATAGTCGAAGGGCGCACCGCTGAGAACCGCAGAAGAGTTCCTGGTGTAGGACGCGATGAAGCTGTTCAGGAGGGTCGGGCCGAGGGTCATCGTGTCGTTGAAGGACGTGGTCTTCGTGGGCAGGTCCACACCGCGACTCGAGGTCAACAGATAGGCGCCATCGGAGACCGAGTTTTTCTTGTAAGTGTTGTCGAAGTAACGGGCGTACAGGCGATGGCTGCCTACGAGGTAGTCGACACGGCCCATGAACTGGTTCTCGTGCTCGTTGTCGGGCAACTGGTAGTAGACGAGACCATCGGCGGAGCTCGCGACGGGCAGATGCGTCAAGAGATTGGCGGCGGCCGGATCGAACTGGCTGACGGGGATCCGATTGCCCGCGAAGGGCACTTTGGTCACTGGATCGACAATCTGGCGGCTGAGGGAGGAGAAGTCGCCCTGGCGCTGCGCCGCGGTGAAGACCGTGGCGGAAAGGCCCGACTGAACGTCGCGCAGCTGAGTGCCCTGATAGGTGCCGAAGAAGAAGAGCTTGTTGCGGACGATGGGCCCGCCGATGCTGCCGCCGAACTGATTGCGCTTCAGGAGGTCGTGTTCGCTGGCAAAGAAGTTGCGGGCGTTCATGTCGCCATTGCGCAGGAATTCGAAGAGGCTGCCGTGGAACGGGTTAGTGCCCGACTTCGTCACGACATTCACGATCGCGCCCAGCCCCGTCCATACTCCGCGCTGAAGCTGTTCGTCTGCACCGAACTCTTCCACGGCGTCCGGATTCGGAAAGGGATTGTTGACGTTGGTGTAGGTGTCCTGATTGCTGCCGCCATCCAGACTATAGTCGGCGGTATCGGCGCGGCCACCGTTCGCGGATATGGAGACCGCCGAAGGAGACGAAATCGTCTGCAGGGGTATCGCCGCTGCCGCGGGAGTTTCCGGCGCGAAGGTCGACCGCACCGGGCGCCAGCAGGACCAGGGACGCGGCATTGCGTCCGTCCAGCGGCAACTCAGTGATCTTTTGCTGGTTGACCACCTGGCTCAGGGCGCCAGACCGGGTCTCCACCATGGCTGCCGCCTCAGCGACTTCCACCGATTGACTGGTCAGTTCCGAGCTGCAGGCGGATGGACACAGTCGCGGACTGGTCTGCCGCCAATTGAATCCCTGTCTGCTCGTAGCGGCCGAAACCGCCGGCCTCCACCGTTAGCTTATAGGGACCGACCGGCAGGAGCGGGAATACGAAACTCCTCGTCCGTTCCGCTCGGCATCTCGCGTTTCAGGCCTGTCTGGGTGTTGACGACAGACACTTTGGCGGCCGGAACGACGGCTCCGGCAGGATCGAGAATACTGCCCGCGAGGGTGCCGGTCGGTTCCGCCGCGTGCAATAACCCAAACAGAAGCAGGCAAATCAGGAGTCGAGTCATACGTTCCCTTTCGTTCCCACGATGAATTGGTAATGCGGAGACTATCGGCGCCAGTGATGAGTGATTCTCATTGAGCCATAGAAATTTCTCACGATCAAGAAATATTTCCCAAATACACTGGCAACACATCAGAAGATGGGACGATGAACGGGAGAACCCTTGCAGGAGTGACCTTTCGAGGGTGTGCGCGGGACTGGAAGTCTATGAAAAGGGGAGGTGTGGCCAGACACGGCCTGGTGGCGGCAAGGATGGGAACCGGGAACTCACTGAACGGGTAGTGAGTGAATCAGCAGGAAGCAGGGGTGGATCAGGCCGGCAGTTTCTCGAACTCCAACTGATCGCCTTTGGCGGTGCCCGTGGCCTGAATCTGGCCTTCCGGCAGTTCGAGGACGGAATGGGCGCGGAGGGAACCGGCAATGCGCCAGGGTTTGACCGAGGGGCTCACCTTCACTACCTGCTTGGCTTTGTTCAGGAAGACGATGTCGATGGTGAACTTCATGAAGAAGCAGTGAACGGCTTCGCAGGGGGTGATCCAGAGACCTTCGCCCGGGGTGAGTCCGGTCCGCTTGAGGAGGCCTTCCTTACGGGATTCGCTCGTATTGGCCACGTCGGCGGCGTCGGCCACCAGGGTGTCTTTGGTGCGGTTGTGGACTCGAATCTTCATGTTGGCTGTTGGGAACTGCCGGACAACACTGAGTTTATCGACTCTTCCTTCACTTCTCTGTAGGGGCTGCGGGCGGAGGAGCCGGCTCATAGCCCAGGCAACGGAGTACGGGGAGCCGAGGGTATTTCGGATAGGACGGATCCGTCAAGGAACGGCGGCAAAGGAGAAAGACGCTGCCGCGATCGTTCCTGATCGGGCGCACCCACGTGCAGGATTCGCACAAGCCGTCAGCCGAGTTTCTCAAGGTGTCGAGCCGCCCCTTCCTGCTTGCCAGTGTGGCACGAGGCGGCTATACACTAAGGAACGGTTATGAAACTCGGACTCGGGCTCTATCGACACATGTTGACGCCGGACAACTTCCGGTTCGCGAAACAGGCCGGAGCGACGCACATTGTGGCGCATTGGGTGGACTACTTCAGCCACGGCCCGAGGATCCCGGAGACCGACAGCGACAAGTGCTGGGGCGTGAGCGACAATCGTGGCAAGTTATGGACCTATGAGGAGTTAGCCGAGCTGAAGCGGGCGGTCAACGTCGAAGGTCTGGAACTGGCGGCGATCGAGAACTTCGACCCGTCGCACTGGTACGACATCCTGTTGGACGGTCCCCGGAAGCAGCAGCAACTCGAAGATATCAAAACGATTATCCGAAACATGGGCAAGGCTGGAATCCCGGTGATGGGCTACAACTTCAGCATTGCCGGCGTCTGGGGTCATGTGGAAGGTCCGTACGCCCGCGGCGGGGCTCCGTCTGTGGGCTTCCTGGGGCCGGATGGCCCGGCGGAGCGGCCGATCCCGAACGGGCAGGTCTGGAACATGATCTACGATCCGGAAGCGGCGCCTGGAACGGTGGGCACCGTCAGCACCGAACAGCTTTGGGGCCGGCTGGCGGATTTCCTGAAGGCGGTGGTGCCCGTCGCGGAGGAGGCCGGGGTTCGGCTGGCGGCGCATCCGGATGACCCACCGATGCCGTCGATCCGGGGCACGGCGCGGCTGGTGAACCAGCCCCATCTCTACCAGAAACTACTGGATATCGTGCCGAGCCACTACAACGCGCTGGAGTTCTGCCAGGGGACCATCGCGGAAATGACGGACGGCGATCTATACGAGGCCATTGACCAGTACAGCGCCCAGGGAAAGATTGCCTACGTGCATATGCGCAACGTCCGCGGCAAGGTACCCAAGTATCACGAAGTCTTTATCGATGAAGGAGATGTGGACGTAGCGCGGTGTCTGAGGATCTACAAAAAGAACGGCTTTGACGGGGTGATTATCGCCGATCACACACCCCAGATGAACTGCGCGGCGCCGTGGCATGCCGGGATGGCGTTCGCGATGGGGTACATCAAGGGCGTGATGCGGATGGTGGAAGCGGAGTGAGCGCGTGATAAACTGGAAGTTCACGCCAGTTCTTCTCTGGAAACACCCTTGAAAATCGGATTTGTCAGCCTGGGTTGTCCCAAGAATCTTGTGGACACCGAAGTCATGATGGGCCAGTTGAACGCCCGCGGCCACGAGCTCACCAGCTCGCCCGAGGACGCCGACGCCATCGTTGTGAATACTTGCTCGTTTATCGGACCAGCCAAACAGGAGTCGGTGGATACGATTCTGGAGATGGCTGAGTTCAAGCGGACCGGCCGCGCGAAGCGGCTGATTGTGGCCGGGTGCCTGGTGGAGCGGTATGGTTCCGACATCCGGCAGGAGATTCCGGATGTAGATGCGGTGGTAGGCACGAATGAGCTGGACGCCATCGTCTCGGTCTGCGAGACGGGTGAAAAACAGGCGAATCCGTTCGAACCGTACCTGTACCACGACCTGACACCCAGGATTCTCGCGACACCGCGGCACTACGCGTACATCAAAATCAATGAAGGCTGCGACCACCCCTGCACCTTTTGCGTGATCCCACAGTTCCGGGGTTCGTTCCGCAGCCGGCGGTTTGAGTCGGTGATCGTGGAGGCCCAGCGGCTGTTTGCGCAAGGGGTACGCGAGATCAACCTGATCGGCCAGGATACGACCGCCTACGGCGACGACCTGGGCATCAAGGATGGATTGGCGCTGTTGCTGGGCCGGCTGGGGGAGATCGAGACGGCGCACCAGAAGTGGGTTCGTTTCCTCTATTGCTACCCGAACCGGATCACGAACAAGCTGCTGGACACGATTGCTGAGCACGAATCGCTGGTGAAGTACATCGACATGCCGCTGCAGCATGCGTCGGCGAGTGTACTGAAGAATATGAAGCGCGGGGCTTCCGGCGAGATCTTCCTGAAGACGCTGGAAAAGATCCGCAAGCGGATCCCTGGCGTGTCGATCCGGACCTCGATGATTGTCGGGTTTCCGGGTGAGACGGAGAAGGACTTCGAAGAGCTGTGCCAGTTCGTGGAAGAAGCGCGCTTCGACCGGCTGGGGGTCTTCACCTACTCCGACGAGGAGACCAGCAAGAGCTACCACCTGGATGGGAAGGTGGACGGGCGGACGATCTACAACCGCAAGCGGAAGCTGATGTCGCTGCAGAGAAAGATCTCGCGGAAGATCAACCGCGGGCTGGTGGGCCAGGAAGTGCCGGTGCTGATCGAGGGCCGGTCAGAGGAGAGCGACCTGTTGTGGCAGGCTCGCCTGGCGACCCAGGCTCCGGATATCGACGGTGTCTGCTACCTGAGCGATGTGGGCGACGTGGAGCCGCGGCCGGGGCAGTTCCGGATGATGCGCGTCACCCAGGCGCACGATTACGATCTCGTGGGCGACCTGATCGATGACCCTCCGCAGGAACCGGCCGCCGTGTTGAACCCGTTTCCGATCATCTCCACCAACGCGGGGCATCAGCACCAGCATCAATAGGTCCGGCTGTTCCGTGAACCGGCTCCGGGTTCCGGCCTGCTCCGAATCTGCCTGCAACGGAAACTGAACGCGCGGCCGTAGGGGCCGGAGTCGACGGTTGCCATATACTGAGGGGTTGCCGGGGCCTGTATCGGGCCGCCGGTGGAAGACAGTTCAGGTCACCAGAAGAGGCGGGCTCGAAGGCCCCGCCGCGGACCATCGGCTCCGGCCTACGAGCGCCCTCCCATCGATTTATGAAATGTCCAATCTGTAAGAAAGAAGTGAAACCCGGTGACCCGGAGATGCCGTTTTGCAGCGAGCGCTGCCGGTTGATCGACCTGGGCATGTGGTCGGCGGAAGAGTACCGGATCCCCGGACCTGCGGTGGAGAGCACCCAGAAGTCAGAAGACGAAGACGATGAATAAGGTGGCGCTGGCCATCGCGACGTGGTTTGGCTGCGGATACTGGCCGAAGGGGCCGGGTACGGCTGGGTCCATCGGAGCCCTGCTGGTAGCCTGGCCCATGATTGCGTGGCTCCCGGTCCAGCCCTGGCACTTCGCCGTTCTGGCCGTCGTGCTGACACCGATTGGCATTTGGGCGTCCAGCCGGACGGCGGAGATCCGGCACATGAAGGACCCGCAGATCGTGGTGGTGGACGAGGTCCTGGGGCAGTGGATCACGCTGGCCGGGGCTTCCGTGCTGGACCTGCCGCACATAGCCGCAGCCCTCTTGTTGTTCCGGCTGTTCGACATCACGAAGCCATGGCCGGTGCGCAAGCTGGAATCGCTGCCGGAGGGCACGGGGATTGTAGCGGACGACCTGGCGGCCGGGGTGTACGGCGCGGCGGTGCTTCTCGCGCTGCGATTCGTGGTTCAATTTTAGATGGAAGCTGAATTCGTCTCGGATGTCATTCAAGAACAGCGCCATTGAGCGTCCCATTATCGAATCGGTCACGCCCCAGGCAGCAATTGCCGGCGGTGACTTTCAGATCCGCGGCCGATCGTTTCTGGCCGCACCCCGCCCATCGGTGGCGATAGGCGGAGTGGCGGCACCCCTGATTGTTGGCTCGAATTCACTGGTGGTGGCCCGGGTCCCCGAGGCGGCGGGACGTGGGGAAGTCATCGTCAGCAACGGTGAACTGGATAGCGCGCCGGCGCCGGTGGCGATTGGAAAGCAGATCGCGGAGAGCCTGCATCCGGTGGCCAATCCGGCCGTGGACCAGGAAGGCAACGTATACGCCACGTTCAGTGGTTCCCGGGGCCAGAAGACGCCGGTTGCCGTCTACCGCGTGGATACGGCGGGCGTGATCACCCCTTTTCTGACGGATCTCCTGAACGCCACGGGCCTGGCCTTCGATACAGAAGGCAGGCTGCTGATTTCGTCCCGCTTTGACGGCGTGGTGTATCAGGCTACGCGCAGCGGCGAGATGGGCGTCTATGTCGAGGGCATGGGTGTCGCAACGGGTATTGCGTTTGACGGCAAGGAGAACCTGTACGTCGGCGACCGGTCCGGCACGATCTTCAAGATCAGCCCGTCGCGCCAGATCTATGTTTATGCGACGCTGGAGGCCTCGATCTCGGCGTACCACCTGGCATTTGGGGCGGAAGGCTACCTGTACGTGACTGGGCCCACGACGTCCAGCTTCGACGCAGTCCACCGCATTTCGCCGGCCGGAGAGGTGGAGACGTTCTACCGGGGGCTGGGCAGGCCGCAAGGCATGGCCTTCGACATTGACGACAATCTGTATGTCGCGGCGTCGCTGGAAGGGCGGAAGGGCATTGTCCGCATCACCCCGAGCCGTGAGGCGTCGCTGTTTGTGTCCGGGCCGAACATCGTTGGTTGCGCGTTCGCGCCGGGCGGTGATCTGATGGTCACCACAACCGGTGCGCTGTACCGCATCCCCGCTGGGGTCCAGGGCCGGCCGCTGCCATAGTCCGAATGCATCTTCATGAACGCTGAAATCATCGCAGTCGGCAGTGAACTGCTCACCCCCGAGCGCTCGGACACGAACTCGCTCTGGCTCACTGCTCAATTGAACGAATTGGGCGTCGAGGTGACGCAGAAGGCCATCCTGGGGGATGACCGCGACCGGTTGTCGACGGCGATTGCCGAGGCGTTGAAGCGGGTGCCGCTGCTGATTCTCACCGGTGGGCTGGGCCCGACGGAAGATGATGTGACGCGCGAGGCGGTGGCCCAGGCTCTGCACCGGCGGCTTCTGTTTTCGCAGGAGATCTGCGACGAGATCGAAGCGCGGTTCGCGCGCGCGGGCCGCAAAATGGCGGACATCAACAAACGCCAGGCGTTTCTGGTGGAAGGCGCCGAGAAGCTAAGCAACCCGAATGGGACGGCTCCGGGGCTCTGGATCGATCTGCCGGGCGGAATGCTGATGCTGTTGCCGGGACCGCCCCGCGAGATGATGCCGATGTTCGGCGACATCTGCCTGCCGCGGCTGGCCTCACGGCTGCCGCAGATGGCGATCAGGAAGCGTTTCTTCCGGGTGGCCGGCATGGGCGAGTCGGATCTCGATGCCCTGATCGCGCCGATCTACAAGCCCTATCTCAACCCGGTGACCACGATCCTGGCGGCGGAAGGGGATGTGCAGATTCATTTGCGGGCCCGCTGCGAATCCGCGGAGGCAGCAGACGCTCTGGCGGAAGAGCTGGGTGTGAAGATCCTGGAGACGCTGGGCACGCGGGTTTATTCCCAGAACGGAGATCCGCTCGAGACGGTGGTGGGGCACATGCTGCGCGACCGCAAGGAGACGGTGGCGGTGGCGGAGTCGTGCACCGGCGGGATGCTGGGTGCGCGGATCACGGATGTGCCGGGCTCCTCGGCCTGGTTCCTGGGCGGCTTTCAGGTGTATGCGCCGGAGATGAAGGCTCGGCTGCTGGGCCTGGACCAGAAGACGCTGGACGAACACGGAGCGGTGAGCGAGGTCGTCGCCAAGGCCATGGCCGATTCCACGAGGGACCGGTTGGGCGCCACCTATGCGCTCTCGATAACGGGCGAAGCAGGACCCGAATCCCAAACGCCGGGCATTGAACCGGGGGTCGTTTGGATCGGCCTGGCCTCGCCTGCCGGAGTGGAGGCGAAGATGTTCCGGTTCTTCAGCGGCCGGAATCGTGTGCGGAAGATGGCCGTGCAGACAGCACTCAACCTATTGCGGTATCAGTTGTCGTGATCGCGGCACTCCTGCTTCTCGCCACAGTCACGTTTCACCAGGACGTAGAGCCCATCCTGCAGCGCCGGTGCCAGTCGTGCCACCGGCCCGGTGAGATTGGCCCGATGCCGCTGCTCACCTACCAACAGGCCAGGCCCTGGGCGAAGGCGATGCGGCAGGCGGTGGAACTGAAGAAGATGCCGCCATGGTTCGCCAGCGATGGCGGGCCGTTCCACAACAATCCCTCCTTGACGGCGGAGGAGATCAAAACGATCTCGGCCTGGGCGGAAGCCGGCGCACCCCGAGGTTCCTCCCGGGAAGCGCCCCCGCCGGTGCACTGGACAGAGGGCTGGAACATCCGGTCGCCCGATCTGGTGGTGGCCGCGCAACGGCCGTTCGAGGTGCCCGCGAAGGGAACGGTGGACTACCAGTTCGTCATTCTGCCGCTGCGAACGATGGAAGATCACTGGGTGACGGCGGCGGAGATCCGTCCCGGCGCGCGATCGGCGGTGCATCATATCGTGGCTTACATCCGGGAGCCGGGGTCGGCCTGGATGAAGGATGCTCCGCGGAACCAGGCATTCCGGGCGCAGGGTGTGACGACGAGCGACATCCTGGCGATCTACACTCCGGGGCAGGCACCGTTCCAAGCTGCCTTCGGGTATGGCAAAGTGGCTGCCGGCGGGCTCGGAGCTGGTGCTGCAGTTCCACTACACACCGAACGGAAAAGCGGAACTGGACCAGACCAGTGTCGGCATGGTCTTCAGTTCGAAGCCGCCGGCGAAGCGGGTGTTGACGTTGCAGATCGGCAATGCGGAGTTCCACATCCCGCCTGGCGAAGCGAACTACCGGGTATCGGCCGGCGGGACCCTTCCGAACGATGCCCTGCTGCTGAGCCTGTTTCCACACATGCATCTGCGGGGCAAGGCGTTCGAGTACGAAATTACCTCGGAAGGCGGCCACGCGGAGACGCTGCTGAAAGTGGCCCCGTATTCCTTTCAATGGCAATTGAGCTACGTGCTGGAGCAACCTCGTCCGCTGCGAAAGGGAACCCACCTGAGGGTGACCGGTTGGTATGACAACTCCGCCGCGAATCCGTACAATCCGGACCCGGCGAAGGAAGTGAGCTACGGCGAGCAATCGTGGGAAGAGATGATGATCGGCTTCTTTGACGTTGCGGTGGATCCGAAGCTGGACAAGACCGCTTTTTTCGTCCGTTAATCGTCGTATTGTTCCGATTAAAAACTATCCCCAAATTGCCTGTCTTTGGACATGGCCGTCCGGAGATGTAACACACCGCGGGGACCTCTCTTCCGATGTGGCCCGGCCTTCTGACTATCCCCTTATTTATCTCATTCCAGGCAGCTTACAGAATTGGTCGAGATGTTGAATCGACCCCCTTTCGCCGCCTTGACACGGGCATGGCTTCACACTTCTTTACCTTCGCAATGCCTGGAAGTCGTAACCATGAGGCGAGGAAAGCGCGACTTAATCAATAGCCGTCTCGTAAGGGAGCAGGCTTTCTGGAATGATTCAAAGATTCTTTACTCTGATACTGGCCGCCGCGAGCCTGCTTGTCGCCCAACAGCAGGAGCGGGTCGTCGGCGCAGTAAAAGCGGTGACCGCCACGGACCGGCAGTTGGCCATTCAGACGGATGCCGGGAAGGTAGTAACAGCTCAGATCGCCGACAACTGCCGGCTGATGCGCGTGGAGCCCGGCGAGAAGGACTTGAGCAAAGCCGCTCCGATGGAGTTTTCAGGCGTCTCGGCCGGAGACCGTGTGATTGCGCGCGGCACGATGGCGGAGGAGAAGCTGACGGTGACGACGTTGGTCGTGATGAGCAAGTCGTCGCTGGCGGAGAAGAGCGCCAAGGAGCAGGCGGAGTGGAAGACGCGCGGCGTGCGCGGCATGGTGAAAACCGTGAACGCAGCCGGCGGAGAGTTGCAGATTACTACTGGAACCGGCGCCAACGCCAAAGATTGGACGGTGAGCGTGCCGGCGACAGCCGTGCTGCGGCGGTATGCGAATGGCTCAATCAAGTTCGCGGATTCGCAGGTGGCTCCGATTGATGCGATCGAAGCGGGCGACCAGATTCGCGTGCTGGGCAATAAGGATGAGGCGGCCTCGAAGATTGCCGCGGAACAGATCATTTCCGGTTCGTTCCGGACGATGGGCGGAGAGGTGGTCTCCGTGAAGGCGGAAACCGGCGAGATGACAATGAAGGATGTCCAAACGAAGAAGCCGGTGGTGATCCATCTGACGGCCGATACGAGCATCCGGCGGATGCCGAATTTCGGCGGCGGTGGCGGCGGGATGATGAGGCCGGGCGGAATGAACGGCGGCGGCCAAGGCGCGCCTGGCGCGGGAATGCAGGCAGGCGGTGGCCGCGGGCCGGGCGGACCAGGTGGTCCGGGTGGCTCAATGGGCGGCCGCACCCCGGATTTCGGGCAGATGTTCGACAGGCTGCCGGCGGCCAGTCTGGCTGACGTGAAGCCGGGCGATGCGGTGATCGTTTCGGTAGCGAAGGCAGGGGGCGGCGCAGCCCCGAATGCGATCTCGATGGTGGCAGGCGTCGACTTCCTGCTGCGTGCTTCAGCGGCACAAGTGAACCAGGCTCTCGGTAACTGGAGCACCGAGATGTCGATGCCTGGGCAGTAAACCAGTTTCGTTTTTCCCAAGGATTTTTGCATGAACAACAACTACGCTCGTCGTGTGTTTACAGCCTTCGTGCTTGCGATGGCGCTCGCCCTGGCGGCGGCCGCGCAAAGCATGACGGTGGTCAAGGGGGAAGTGGATGATCCGTCGGGCTCGTTCGTTCCTGGCGCTCAGGTGACCCTTTCCGGGGGCAAAGGGTTTACCAAGACCCTGACTACCAATGAGATGGGTGTCTACGAGTTTGAACCGCTGCCACCGGGCAAGTACAAACTGCGAATCGCGGCAACGGGCTTCACTCCGCTGGAGGTGCGCAACCTCAGCCTGGAAGGCGGCAAACCGATTTCGCTGAAGAGTCAGCTGGTGATCGCGTCGGAGACGCAGTCTGTCACGGTAGCCGACTACACCGCGGTGTCGGTTGAGACATCGAGCGTCGCCGGAGCGATTGTCCTGCGCGGGGAGGACCTGGATGTGCTGTCGGACGATCCTGACGACTTGGCCTCGGACCTCCAGGCGCTCGCCGGCCCTTCGGCCGGACCGAACGGCGGTGACATTTATGTAGATGGATTCAGCGGGGGCAAACTGCCGCCGAAATCCTCGATCCGCGAAGTGCGCGTCAACCAGAATCCGTTCTCGGCGGAGTATGACCGCCTGGGCTTCGGGCGCATTGAGATTTTGACCAAGCCGGGAACGGACAAGCTGAGAGGACAGGCGTTCTTTAACTTCGGCAACGAGAACCTGAACTCGCGGAATCCGTTCTCCACCAGCCGCGCGCCGTACAACATGCGGCATTACGGGCTGAATCTCGGCGGCCCGCTCTCCAAGAAGGCGTCGTGGTTCATCGACATCGACCGCCGGGAGATCGACGAGAACGCGGTGATCTCGGCCACAGTGCTCGACACCAATCTACTGGAGACGCCCTTCCACAGACCGTCGTGACCCCGCTGCGCCACTGGTCGATCAACCCGCGCATCGATTACCAGTTGAGCCAGAACAATACGCTGGTGGTGCGCTACAGTGAGGCGCGCAACAACAATCAGAATCAGGGACTGGGGCAGTTCACGCTGCCTTCCCGGGCCACGAACTCGGAGAGCAGCGACCACATCCTGCAAATGACAGAAACCGCGATTCTCGGCACGCATGCGGTGAACGAGACCCGGTTTCAATACAACCGCAGCAATTCGCTCATGATGGGCGACAACAGCACGCCGGCCCTGAATGTGCTCGAGTCGTTCAACAGCGGCGGCGCGCTGATCAGGGATTCCGGCAGCCGCGAGAACCGCTTCGAGTGGCAGAACATCACGTCCATCACGCACGGGGCGCACATGATCAAGCTGGGCGGCCGTCTCCGGTACGACCGCATCGGCGACACCTCGGATTCCAATTTCAACGGATCCTACACGTTCGCCGGCGGACTGGCTCCGCTGCTGGACAGCTCGAACAATATTGTGAATGGTGCTGACGGCCAGCCGACGATGGTGCAGGTCACTTCACTGGAGCGCTACCGCCGCACGCTGTACTTCCAATCGCTGGGGCTGCCGTCTGCCACGATTCGGGCTCTGGGTGGCGGCGCGAGCCAGTTCACGCTGACGGGCGGCGCTCCTCTCACCAATGTTGCGCAGACCGACGTCGGCCTTTTCGCGGAAGACACCTGGCGGTTGCGGCCGAACCTGAATCTCAGCTACGGCCTGCGCTACGAAACGCAGTCGAATATCAGTGACTACAAGGATCTGGCTCCGCGCATCAGCATTGCCTATGGGCTGGGCAAGACTCCGGCGCAGACAAAGACCGTGGTCCGGACCGGCTTTGGGATGTTCTACGACCGGATTGCGGACAACCTGACACTTCAGGCTCTGCGCTTCAACGGCACGACGCAACAGCAGTACCTTGTCACGAATCCGGACTTCTATCCGGTGGTTCCGGATCTCGCGACGCTCGCTTCCAACCTGGTCGACCCCACGCGCCGCACTCTGGTGAATGACATCCGAGCACCTTATATCGCGCAGACGATTTTCGGCGTAGACCGGCAGTTGCCGAAGAACACGTCGGTTTCGACCAACTTCATCTACTCACGCGGCGTACACATGCTGCGTACGCGGAACGTCAATGCTCCGCTGGCGGACGGAACTTTCCCGCTGGGCGAGATCGGCAACGTCTATCAGTACGAATCGACGGGCCTCCTGACCCAGAAGCAGTTGATGGTCAACGTCACCTCGCGGTTCAACCGTCATGTCACTCTGTTCGGGTTCTACGTGCTGGGACAGGCGAAGAGCGACACGGACGGCGTCGGTTCGTTCCCGGTGAACCAGTACAACCTGGCCTCGGAATACGGCAATGCGGCGTACGACGTACGGCACCGCATGATGCTGGGCGGCTCGATCCGCGCCAAATGGGGCATCTCGTTCAACCCATTCATCATGGCCAGCTCGGGTATGCCCTTCAACATCACGACGGGCCGCGACAACAATGGGGATACGATCTTCAACGACCGTCCCTCTTTCGCCGCCGCGGGAGCCACGGGCGCCAATATTGTGAGTACGGCATTCGGTGTATTCAACCTGACCCCTGGGCAGAACGATGTTCTGATTCCCCGCAACTATGGACGCGGGCCGGCCCAGTTCACCGTGAATCTTCGGGCGAGCCGGACCTGGGGCTTTGGTGAACGGACGTCGGGCACGACCACGCAGACCGGTGGGGATGGCCCGATGCGCGGCGGCATGGGTCCGATGGGCGGCGGTGGCGGCGGCATGCGCGGTGGTGGTGGCGGCGGCATGCGGGGCGGCGGAGGTCCGGGCGGTCCGGGCGGCATGTTTGACTCTTCGTCGGGCAAGCGCTTCAGTCTGACGGCCTCGGCGTCCGCGCGCAATCTCTTCAACCATGTGAACTACGGATTGCCCATCGGCAATCTCAGCTCTCCGCTGTTCGGCGAATCGAATTCGCTCGGTGGCGGGTTCGGTCCGGGAGGCATGGGTGGTGGAGGCGGCGCCGGGAATCGCCGGATCGACCTTCAGCTCCGTCTTTCGTTCTAATTGCAGTAGAGGGTATTACCATGCAAGGACTGAACATCGTAACAGTGACCGGCGGCCTCCTCACGGGGGCCGCACTTTTGTTTGCGGCTGACTTCTGGGAGAAGAAACCGTACACGGAGTGGACGGAAAAGGAAGCCCGGCGCGTGCTGACGGATTCACCGTGGGCCCGCAATGCAAACGTGACCTTTGGGGGCGGCGTGGGTGACAGCGGAGAAGGCGGGATGGGCCGGCCTGGCGGCGGCGGCATGGGTGGTCCCGGAGGGGGTGGAATGGGTGGCCCCGGCGGTGGAGGCGGAGGCATGGGCGGCGGAGGTGGAATGGGCGGTCCAGGCGGTGGCGGCATGGGCGGTCCCGGAGGTGGAGGAGGCATGGGTGGACCGGGAGGCGGGATAGGCGGAGGAGGCGTGGCCTCCATGTCCGCGGTGGTCCGGTGGCAGAGTTCCCTGCCCGTCCGGCAGGCGATGGTTCAACTGAAGTCCACCACCGAACCGGACAAAGCGGGGTCCGCCAAGGCGACCCTGAGCGAACCCAGCAAGAATTATGTCATTGCCGTGGAAGGGCTGCCGATGATGGGCGGAGGCATGCGCGGCGGCCGGAGGCCGGGCATGGAGCCGCAGCAGTTCCAGGAAGGCGGACAGCGGCGCGGCCCCGATCCGGAGCAGATGAAGGCCCGCCTCAAGGCGCAGACGCAGCTCAACCGGAAGGGGCATGATCCCCTGCATCCGGAAGAGGTGCTGATGCCGAACGGCGACGGGCCCCGGGTGATCTACTTCTTATTCTCCAAGCAGGACCCCATCAGCCTGGACGACAAAGAGGTGGAGTTCACCACCAGCGTCGGACCGATGTTGGTAAAGCGGAAGTTCAAGCTGTCGGAGATGGTCGTTGGAGGGAAGCTCGAACTCTAGGAAAGGAACGGCCGCGTGGGCGTTGTGCCGCGCGGCCGATTCCATCGAGTTCGGACTATCGAACCATCTGGACGATGGTTTCAATGTGATAGGTCTGCGGGAAGAGATCGATCATCGTCATCTTCTCGAACCGATAGCCGGCGCCGACCAGAACGGCCGCATCGCGCGCCAGGGTGGCGGGATCACAGGTCACCAGGCATAGACGCGGAGGCAGCAACCGGACGAGATGCTTGACGACAGCCTTGCCGAGACCGCTGCGGGGCGGATCGGCGAGGACGAAGTCGGGTGTCGCGGTGAGGCTTTCCAGGTACTGCTCGGATTGCAAACGAATGGCTTTGGCCTTGATGCCGGCGCGTTCCGCGTTGAACTCGAGATCGCGAACGGCGGAACCGTCGCTCTCCACGCCGGTGACCTTCTCAAAACGGCGGGCCAGCGGCAGGGTGAACAGGCCGACGCCGGCGTAGAGATCCAGGGCGGTGCCGCCCTCAGCACCTTCCAGGGCGCATTTCACCATGTCGTCGGCCAGAAACCGGTTCACCTGGAAGAAGGACTTGTGGCTGACGCGGAATTTCTCACCGGCGGCGGCATACTCCAATGATCCTTCGGAGGCGCCGGGGATATGGGTGCCCAGCCATTCGAAGAAGCCCTTGGCGACGCCCCGGCCACCGTCGGTCGAGAGCACGTTGACCATGGTCTTTTCGCCGTTGGTGAAGAGCTCTATCTCCTTGAGGAAACGAGGAAAGTGCTTATCGCGGCGCAGCGCGCGCAGCTTCTTCAGGGCATCATTGATGGGCGGCGCCGAGATGGGACATTTGTCGACGTCGACGACGCGGTCGCTGCCCGCGGCTTTGAACCCCAGCGTGTGCTGGACCCCGAAGTGGAACTGGCTCCGATTGCGGTAGCCCCACGGCTCGGCGCTGATGGTTTCGATCTTCTCCGGAGCTTCAATCTTGCCGACGCGGCGCAGGACTTCGCGCAGAATCTCCGCCTTTTGAGCAACCTGCATGTCATACGGCGCCATCTGGTAATGGCACCCGCCGCATTTCTCGAAGTACGGGCAGGCGGGCTCAATGCGGGCCTCACTGCGTTCAATCCATTCGGCCGCGCGGCCTTCCACCATGCCTGTCTTTTGCTTGACAGGCTCGACGCGCACCTGTTCGCCGGGCATTACGAACGGGACCAGCGTCACCTGGCCCTCCGTCCGGCCAAGGCCCGATCCGCCGTAAACCCACTTCTCGATCTTCACTTCAGCCATGCGCATCCCTTACGATAAAAATTACTCTTCTCTATCAGTTCAGCATGAAACCACGAGTCCTGTCCGGAATCCAGCCCACTGGAAGCCTTCACATCGGAAACTATCTGGGCGCCCTGAAGAACTGGGTCCGCATGCAGCACGATTACGAATGCGTGTTCTGCATCGTGGATCTGCATGCGATCACGCTCTATCAGGACCCCGCGGAGTTGCGCCGGAAGATTGAGCAGACCGCCGCGATCTTCCTGGCGGCCGGCATCGATCCGAAGATTTCCTCCGTTGTCGTCCAATCGACAGTCGCCGCACACGCAGAACTGTGCTGGCTGCTCACCTGTGTGACACCGCTGGGCTGGCTGGAACGGATGACCCAGTTCAAAGACAAGGCGGCCAAGCAGGAGAGCATCAGCGACGGGCTGTTGCAGTATCCGGTGCTGATGGCGGCCGACATTCTGCTCTACAAGGCGAACGCAGTACCGGTGGGCGACGATCAGAGCCAGCACCTGGAACTGACGCGCGACCTGGCGCAGCGCTTCAACTCGCAATACGGCGAGACGTTCGCGATGCCCGAGACGAAGCTGCCGATGGTGGGCGCGCGTATCATGGGGCTCGACGATCCGACGAAGAAAATGAGTAAGTCGGAGACGGGCTCCGGGCACGCGATAGCGTTGCTGGATGAACCGTCGCAGATCAAAAAGAAGATCATGCGGGCAACCACGGATTCCGGCACCGGGGTGGATTTCGACACCATGGGCCCCGGCGTGGCCAACCTGCTGACCATTCACCAGGCATTTTCGGGCTGGACCGACGACCAGATGAAGAATCACTTCGCCGGGCTGCGCTACGGGGACCTGAAGAAGGCGGTGGCCGAAGCGGTGGTGGCCGGCCTGGAGCCGATCCAGCAGCGATACAAGGAGATCACCGCCGACCCGAACTATCTCAAGGGTGTCCTGCGAGAGGCGGCCGAGCGCGTGGCGCCGGTCGCGAACGATACCGTGCGCCTGGTGAAAGAGCGCATGGGTATCTACACGGACTAGCGCGGCGATGAGCGCGGCCGGGGCCAGATCGTACTCGCTCGCGGCCTATGGCCGGATTCTGCGGGAGAACCGCAACTTCCGCTTGCTGTGGTTCGCCCAGGTGGTGAGCGAGATGGGCGACTGGCTGTACGCTGTCGCCATCTACAGCCTGCTGCTGGAGCTCACCGGGGAAGCAAAGTCAGTGGGCTTCGCGGTGGTCCTGCAACTGTTGCCCCAGGTCTTGATGGCGCCCACGGCGGGCGTACTCAACGACCGTCTGAACCGGCGGACCATCATGATCTTTGCCGACTGCTGCCGGTTCTTCATCGTGCTGGCAATGGTCTTCGTGAAGTCGGCCAGCATGGTGTGGCTGGTTTGGATTCTCCTCTTCCTGGAGACCATCATGTGGGCGCTGTTCGAGCCGGGCCGCAGCGCCATCGTCCCGAATATCGCAAGAGATGAAGGCGAGGTGATGGTCGCCAATGCCCTATCTTCCACGACCTGGGCCATCAATTTCGCCATCGGCAGCGGGCTGGGCGGATTGATTGCGTACAAGTTCGGCCGCGATGTACTTTTCCTGGTGAATGCCTTGTCGTTCGTGGTTTCGGCTCTATTGCTTGCGGCCATGAAGCTGAAAGAGACCCACGCCGCGCACCTTCCCCCGTTCTGCCTCAAGGACATGATCGACTTCACTCCAGTGATGGAGGGCGTCCGGTATATCCAGCGCGACCGGCGGTTGACGGCGACGCTGATGGTTAAAGCAGGCATGGGGCTGCTGGGCGCGCACTGGGTGATCCTGCCGATCTATGGAGAGCGTGTCTTTCCGATCCATGGCCAGGGCGCCGACCTGGTTCGTGGAGGCACCCTGAGCATGAGCCTGCTGTTGGGGGCCAGAGGGATCGGATCGCTGATTGGGTCATTTTCGTCGGGCTATTGGGCGCGAAACAATGAGAGCAGGATGAGATCGGGCATCCTGTTCGCGTTCCTAATTGCGGCGGCCTCCTACTGTCTGCTGAGTTTCGCGCCAACCTTGGCACTGGCTTGCGCGGCCGTGGCGCTGGGCCATGCGGGAACGTCCATTGCCTGGGTGTTCTCCACGACAATGCTGCAGGGGATGACGGAAGACCGCTATCGTGGACGCGTCTTTTCGGCGGACTTCAGCGGGTTGTTCCTGGTCATGAGTTGCATGAGCTTCCTGGCATCGCAGGCGGTGGATCTGGGCCTCTCCGTGCGAACGGTTGCCTTCATCAGCGGCTGCCTGGGGCTGGTGCCCGCGGCGATCTGGCTGATCATGCAGAGAAACTGGAAGAAGCTACGGCTCCGGGCGAATCACGGTAACCCTGGCGAATCCTTCACCGGGGTCGGGCCGCTGGAGACGGGCGGCCATGAGATCCATCACAAGTTCGGGCACGACACGGTCTCGGGCGGCGTTGCGCCGTTTACACTCTTCCAGCGGGGTGTTGAAATAGACGGCCTCGACGACGCAGTCGTGAAGCTGTGCGAAACGAACCCAGCAGCGGCGCTCCCAGAGGGTGAGCGCGGTGGAATCGATGCAGGTGACCGTCATGCCGGCTTCGTGCCGGGCGCCGGCCAACTGACGAAGTGTCCGGAAAATGAGCCGGTTTGCGCCCTGGTGTGTGATGTCCCCGGTGAGCATCTCCCTCACTGCATCGGAAGACAGAACGGGCAGGTGGTTGTTTTGCGCCCAGGTGGACTTGCCGGAAGCAGGCAGGCCCACCAGGATCACGAGGCGCATTAGAACAGGTACCGGCCGGTCTCCAGCATTCGCGTAGCCAGCCGGCGGCGCGCCGTCACGGAATCCACCGGCTCGTACTTGGCGAAGCGGCGCAGCACGGCCATATTGGTACGCAGTGTGTCGCCTTCCGAAGAGGCCGACAGCACCATCCGGGCGCTGTCCTCGACGGTATTCAAGGCATCGCGTAGAAACACGTCGCGGACATCGGCGGCAAAGGACGCCTTGGAGGTATTCTGCAGCCGCTCGCAGCGCAGGGCGACGCTCTCCATGGCAAAGGTGTTCATGGCGCAATCCGTCAATGCCGCGACGACTTCCTGCTGCTCATCGAGCTTCTCCCGGAAACGTTGGAAAGCAATGCCGAGCGCTATGAGCGTGATCTTCCGCGCGTTCGAAACAAGGTCGGGCGCCGCGGCGGACAGTGAAGGCGACAACAGTTCATCCTGCACCTGCTTGACGGCCGCGACGAGAGGCAGTTGACCGCGCATGGCGCGTTTCAACAGCATGCCCGTGGCCAGCAACCGGTTGATCTCGTTCGTGCCTTCGAAGATTCGATTGATGCGGGAGTCGCGGTAAGCACGCTCCACCATGTAGTCCTGATGGTAGCCGTAACCTCCGTGGATCTGGACTCCCTCGTCCACAACATAGTCCAGGACTTCAGAGGCAAAGACCTTCACATAACTGCATTCAATGGCGAACTCTTCAGCGCCCTTGAGGACGTCGCCGTACCTTTCGACTTCCCCAGCGACGCGGTAGCTGATTGTCTCCGCGGCGAAGGTGCGGATCATCATCTCGGCCAGCTTGTACTGAATCACCCCGAAGCGCGCGATAGGCCCGCCGAAGGCATTGCGCTCCTTGGCGTATTTGATGCACGACTGGATGACGTTCTTTGACCCTCCGACGGCAAAGGGGCCCAGCTTCAGCCGGCCAAGATTCAGGATGTTGAAAGCGATGATGTGCCCGCGGCCGATCTCGCCCAGCAAATTCGACGCCGGCACGCGGACATTGTCGAAGTAGACCGCGCAGGTGGATGAGCCCTTGATGCCCATCTTCTTCTCTTCCTGACCGACGGTGAGGCCGGCGACATTCCGCTCCACCAGAAAGGCGGTGAACTGTTCGCCGTTCACCTTCGCGAAGACGGTGAACAAATCGGCCTTGCCGGCGTTTGTAATCCACATCTTCGAGCCGTTCAGCACGTAGTGCGTGCCGTCGGCCGAGAGGTCGGCTCGAGTCTTGGCGGCCAGCGCATCGGAACCCGCGTGAGGTTCGGTGAGCGCGTAAGCACCAATCCACTCGCCGGAAGTGAGTTTGGGCAGGTATTGCTGCTTCTGCTCGTCAGTCCCGAACAGCAGAAGTGGCAGTGTGCCGATGCCGGCATGGGCCCCGTGCCAGCCCGCATAGGAACCGTCTCGGGCCAGTCCCTCGGCAACGATCATGGCCGAGATGAGATCCATCTCCATGCCGCCGTACGATTCGGGCACAACGACGGCGGTCAGGCCGAGTTCGGCCGATTTCTTGAGGACGCGCGCGGCCGCCTCGTGATCCTGGTGCTGGATCGCCTCGAGATTCGGCACCACCTCCCTGGTCCAGAATTCGTCGGTGGTCCTGGCGATGGCCCGATGTTCCTCAGTGAAATCCTCAGGCGTGAAAACCTCCCGGGAGTCCGCTGAGCGGATGAGAAACTCGCCGCCTTTCAGCATGGGCGTGGTTGGTGCGATGGTGCTCATTGCATGTTCTCCAGAATGCCCGCGGCGCCTTGGCCGCCCCCGATACACATAGTCACCATGCCGTAGCGAGCGCCACGGCGTTTCATTTCGCGCAGGATGGTAGCCGTCAGCTTCGCACCGGTGCAGCCCAGGGGATGGCCCAGTGCGACGGCCCCGCCATTCACATTGACCCGATCCGGGTTCAGGCCCGCTTCCCGCATCACCGCCAGGGCCTGTACCGCGAATGCTTCGTTCAATTCAATCACATCGATGTCGTCAAGGCGCAAGCCCGCCCGCTTCAGGGCCTTTGGGATCGCATACACAGGGCCGATGCCCATGACTTCGGGCGCACAGCCCGCCACCGCGAACGAGACAAACCGCGCCATGGGTTTGAGTCCTAGTTCGCGAGCCCGGCTCTCCGACATGACCAGAGCAGCGGCCGCTCCATCGGAGGTCTGCGAAGCATTGCCCGCCGTGACGGTGCCACTGGCATGGAAGACCGGTTTGAGCTTCGCCAGCGCCTCCAGGGAGGTATCGGCGCGCGGCCCTTCGTCCCGGGCCAGCGCGTTCAGAGGCACGAGTTCGTCGTCGAACCGGCCTTCCTGTTGTGCCCGCAACGCATTCTGATGCGAGCGGAATGCGAAGGAATCCTGGTCTTCGCGGCTGACGTTGTACTGGCGCTGCAGGTTTTCCGCGGTGAGTCCCATGGAGATGTAGATCTCGGGCCACTCCATCGCGAGCTTTGGATTGGGCGCGAACTTGTAACCGCCCATGGGCACCATGCTCATCGACTCGGCGCCGCCAGCCAGGATGGTATCGGCGCCGCCGGCCGCGATCCTTTCCGCAGCCATTGCGATGGATTGCAGACCGGACGAACAGAAGCGGTTGATGGTGACGGCAGGGACGGTGACAGGCAGTCCCGCGGCCAGTGCGGCGATGCGGGCCACGTTCATGCCCTGCTCGCCTTCCGGCATGGCGCAGCCGAGAATGACATCGTCGACGCTTTCGGGCGTCACCTGCGGGTACTTGGAAGCCAGCGCGCGGAAGACCGCCGCGGCCATATCGTCGGGGCGCATCATGCGCAAGGCTCCCTTGGGCGCCTTGCCGGCCGGCGTTCGGAGGCAGTCAATGATGACAGGCGTGGTCATGAGGGGTCCTAGTTCCTGAGCGGCTTCCCGTTCTTGAGCATGAAGGCAATGCGTTCCTGTGTTTTGACAGTGCCGCATAGGCTAAGGAACGCTTCGCGTTCCAGGTCCAGCAGGTGCTGTTCCGAGACGAGCCGTTCGCCCGGCGACTCCCCGCCGGTCAGCACGCGCCCCAGTTTCTCCGCGATCAGCATGTCGTGATCGCTAATGTATTCGGCCTGACGCATGAGCCAGGCGCCAATGCGCAACGCGGCGAACGCCGGGTCGCCGCCGACTCTGATGTCGTTACGCGGCGTCCCGGGCCGGTAGGAAGAGACCATGGAAAGCGCCGCCAACTTGGCGTCGCCGATGAGTCTGCGCGGGTTCATGGTCACGCCCGCGGATTTGTCCAGCAGCCCGAGTTCCTTCGCATTTTCGGCCGACGCGGAGACCTTCGCCATACCGATCAATTCGAAGACCTTGCGCGGGTCCTTGAGGCGGGTGATGAGTTCCTTGCAGCCGCCGGCGCCGGGGATCACGCCAACCCCGACCTCCACCAGTCCCATGTACAGTTCAGCCGAGCTCTGGACCCGAGGCGCGTGCAGAACCAGTTCGCACCCACCGCCCAGCGCGCGCTGGTGCGGGGCCACCACCACCGGCTTCGCGGCATACTTGATTGCCATGCTGGCCTGCTGGAAGCGGTGAATGGCGGCGTTGAGTTCCTCCCACTCCTGTTCCTGCGCCGCCAGCAGCACCATCATGAGATTGGCGCCGACGCTGAAATTCTCGCCCTGATTGGCGATCACGAGCGCATCGAAATCGCCCTCCAGACGCTTCAGCCCTGAGTAGAGCAGCGAGATCGCGTCATCGCCCAGGGAGTTCATTTTGGAATGAAACTCGAGGCAAAGACAGCCATCGCCGAGATCGCGGAGAGATGCTCCGGGGTTGGCCTGCACGACAGTCTGACGCTGAAGCACAACCATGGCAGGGCATGGCGTTTCCACGGCTTCGGGTGGGGGCGGCTGCAACGCCAGAATGCGCGCGACAGCAAAGGGTCCGACGGAATGTGCATAGCCCCATTGCATGGCGTGATCGATGTCGTCGGCCGAATGTGCGATCCGCGGCAACATGGCCGACGCATAGGCGTAAACGTCGCCGAACAACCCCCGGTAGAACTCCCCCGCTTTCGAGGTGTCTGCGTACAGCGTACGCAGGCGTGTGGGGAGATCCTCGATCAGCTTCGCGTTTTCGAGCGCGGGCAGCTTGACCTTGGCGGCCGGGTGGTACTCGAATGTCTTCCAATCGATCGCCCAGATTTCTTTCTTGGGACCTCGCCGCTGATAGAAACCCTGGCCCGTTTTGTCTCCAAGCCAGCCCCGTTTCAGCAGCTCTTCCAGGAACGGTTGGGGGAGGAAACGGTCGCGCCATGGATCGTCCGGAACCAGATCGTAGAGGTTCTTCGAAACCAGGTTCCAGACATCCAATCCCACGATGTCCAGCAGTCGAAAAGAGGCGGACTTCGGCAGTCCGATCACCGGGCCGGTAAGCGCATCCACTTCCTCGATGGTGAGATCCAGCTTCAACATGAGCTGATAGATCGTGGCCCCGAAGAATGAGCCGATGCGGTTGGCGATGAAGTTGGGCGTGTCCTTGCAGACCACCGCTCCTTTGCCAAGTACACGGTCGGCAAAGGAGCCGACATCGCGCAGAAGCTGAAGGTCAGTGGCCGGACCGGGGATCAACTCCATCAGGTGCAGGTAGCGGGGCGGGTTGAAGAAGTGAGTGCCCAGGAAGTTGCGACGCCGCTCCTCCGGCCAGCCCTCGCAGATGGAGCGCAGGGGAATCCCGGAAGTATTCGTGGCGAGAATCGCATCCACGGCCGCGTGTTCAAGAGCCCGGGCCCAAAGTGAACGCTTGACCTCAAGGTTTTCAGTTACCGCTTCAATCACCCAATCCACGCCGCCGAGTTGCGAGAGGTTTTCGTCGAAACTGCCCGGCGTCACCAGCGCTACCCCCTGTTCCGTGTAGAACGCAGCGGGCGACTGCTTACGCGCGGCTTCAATCCCCTTCGCGGCGAGGGCGGTGGTCAGGTCGAGCAGGAGTGCGGGAATGCGCGCGTTGGCGAAGTGCGCGGCAATGCGCGCACCCATCGTTCCGGCGCCGAGCACCGCGACCTGGCGGATTGGCTTCATGATGTGGGAGTCCTTTTCAACAGCGTGGAGAGAATGGAATTCGCGAGTTGTTCGCCGTCGGTTTCCGCCGGCGCGGGCCGCACGACGAAGCCGACGAAGGCCGTGTACATGAGACGGGCCCGGGCGGCCGCGCTCTTCTGGCCGAGACCGGCGGCGCGCAAAAGGCGACTGAGATAGGTGGTGCGGCGGGCGTCGATCTCGGCCAGGGCGGCCGCGACGCGTTCCGCTTCCAGCGACCAGGCGCGCATGGCACGTTCGAACCGCAGATCCGTCGTGAACGCATGCAGGACGATTGCCTTGAGGCGGGCTTGAGGGGAGGCGGCGGCGCGCTCGTGCTGATCGATCATCCTGTCGACCGCGACGTGAGTCCAGAAGGACAGAAGTTGGGCGTGGAAATCGTCCAGCGACTGGAAATGCCAGTAGAAGGATCCGCGCGACACACCGAGTTCCCTGGCCAGGACATCGGCGCGCAAGGCACGCGGGCCGCGGGCCGCCAGGGCGGACAGGCCATGCTTGAGCCAGTCAGTTGGGCTCAATGGTCCCGGTGAGGCGGAGTTTGCGGCACGCATTCTCCTGACACCCAGGTCAGGGCTGCCGTGTATGAGCATTGTGAGTACCATACATCACTGTATGGTGGAAGTCCAGCCTGAGCTGGAGGCGCGGATGTGGGGACGGAGAAGGCTCTACTTGAAGCTCTTAACGGCTTCGGCTTCGTCCTCGAAGATCTCGAAGACGGTGATGAGCTTGGTGATCTGCAGGAGGTTGTAGATCTTCTCGGGCAACCGGGCCAGCTTGATCTGGGCGGACACGTTCCGGGCGGAAGTGTAAGCCCCCACGAGTTCACCGATGCCGGTCGAATCGAGGTACGTCACCCCGCCGAGATCCAACAGCAGCTTCCGGGTTCCCTTCTGAAGCAATTCGCGCAATGTGTTGCGGAACAGGCTGGTGGATTCTCCCAGTGTGATGGTCCCGGAGCAGGCCATCACCGTAACGCCGTTCACTTCGCGGGTCTGAATGTTGACGGACATGAGAAAGAGTTCCTCCTGTGGGAGAAAACTCATCGTAGCAAAGGAACCGCACCCCGTTGGGGCGCCCGGGCGCGAAGGTGTGCCTGTTTTGGCCCGGCGCGCCCGGATACGCAGATATCTTATTGATTCTTAGACGATTGATTCGTGTTCGACATTGCGCGGCATGGGCTTGTCGGTGGTCGCGAAATCGCCGGAGGATTCCCGCACGCATCCGATATCGTCGGCGCCGGGAAGTACGCGGCAGAAGACGGCCTGATTCTTCCACTGCTTGTTGTCGCAGTGCACGGAAAGCAGGATCGTTCCGCGCCGCCGGCGGCCGTTGCAGCGCCGGGTTTCGTATTCGGGGATGACCAACCAGCCGCAGCGCCCACCAGACCGCCGATCACGGCGCCGATGCTCATGCCGGCCAGGACAAGCAGAATCGGATCGGCTGCGAGATACGGGTCGAGATAGGGCACATGGATGGAGCCGCCGGCCAGAAGCCAGGCGATGACCGCGCCGATGAACGCACCGGCGGCGAAACCCGCGACCGCGCCTTCGGGAGCCTTGCTGCTCTTCACGTGGACCAGATCCTTCGTGCCCTCGTTGATGGAGAGCAGGAGCGAATGATCCGTTCCTCGAAACCCGGCGCGGCGCAGGAGATTCAGGGCGTTTTCCGCATCATTGAGGGACACGTAGGTGGCCATGACTGCCAGATTCTTGCTTGCCATTGTGCTGTTCTCCTTACGCAAGGAGTAGAAGCAAGCCGCTAGCCAGACTGAAAGCGTACTTCTTTTCAGCTACTTGAGCGTATCGACTGGCAGTGCGAGGGAACTTCTTGGAGCAAACAGGCAATTCTTCCCGCCAGGCGGGCAGTAATTCCGCCTGACGGTTTTCGCCGGATCATCGGAACTAGGAGAGAGCCTCGGTGAGGGCGGCCAGCGCCTGTGTGCATTGGCCGGCCGTGACGTCGTAATGAGTGACCGCCCGCATGGTCGTCGGATTGATGCCGTTAATCAGCACACCGCGCAGTTTCAGTGCGGCGCTGATCTCCGTGCTGGTCTTGCCTGTATCGGAAACATTGAAGATGACGATATTCGTGGCCGGCACAGGAGTGGTTACCTGAATCCCCGGGATGCTCGCCAATCCTGTGGCGAGAGAGCGCGCATTCTCATGGTCCATCGACAACCGGTGCGGCATGGTTTCCAGGGCGATGAGCCCGGCCGCCCCGAGGATCCCCACTTGGCGCATGCCGCCGCCCAACCGTTTGCGGTAGAGCCGGGCACGTTTCATTTGCGCCTCTGTCCCGACGATCATGGATCCGGCCGGTGCGCCGAGGCCCTTCGACAGACAGAACTGGACTGTATCGACCTTGGCGCACATCTGCCTGACAGGAATACCTGACGCGGCCGCCGCGTTGAAGATGCGCGCGCCGTCCATGTGGACCGCGATGCCGCGCTCGTGGGCATGATCGCAGATATCGTCAATGACGGCCTGCGGATAAACCGTGCCGCCAGCCATATTGTGTGTGTTCTCGAGCTCGATGCAGCCGGTATCCGCCGCGTGAGGACCCAGAGGCCGGATCTCCCTCTGGATGGCGTCCCAGGTGAGGATGCCGTCTTCGGTGTGAATGGGCCGGATCTGGCAGCCGGAGAACCACGATGTCATCGAAAGCTCGTAGTTCAGCAGGTGGCCGCGCGCGTCGCAGATCACCTCCTGCCCGTGTGTTGTCAGGCACTTGACGCCGATGGTATTGCCCATTGTCCCGGTGGGCACAAACAGGGCGGCTTCCTTGCCGAAGATCTCGGCCGCGCGGGCTTCCAGCAGGTTGATGGTGGGATCTTCGCGGTAGACGTCGTCGCCCACCTCGGCTTCCGCCATGGCGCGGCGCATCTCCGGCGTGGGGCGCGTCACCGTATCTGATCTCAAATCGATCAAGGTCTCAGGCATGAATGAATTCCTCAAACACTTCGTTGGAGAGCAGAATTCCACGCGGGGTCAACCGCAGGGTCTGCCCGTCGATGGCCAGCAGGCCGTCAATCACAAACTGCTCGATGACTACACGGTGCTCCGCCCACTCTTCCGGGGTGGGTTGGATGCCTTTCATCAGGCGCAAACCAACGAAGAACCGCTCTTCGGCGAGAATCGCCTCCACGGAACTCAAGCGGGGCTCCGGGGCATTCGCATACTGGGCCGGCGATTCCACGTTCTGCCAGCGCAGGCGGCCGTCGAACGAGTGGGCATCCGCGCCAAATCCCAGATAAGGCTCAAGTTGCCAGTACTTCAGATTATGCAGCGATTCGGACCCGGGGCGCGCGAAATTGGAGATCTCGTAGCGCTGCAACCCCATCTCCGCCAGGCGATCCACCGCCTGTTCGTAACATTCAACTATCTGCTGCTCGCCGGGGACGTCCATGGCCCCATACCGCACGCCGCCCAGCAACAGCTCCTTGCCCAGCCGCGAATCCTCGTCCACCTCCAGCATGTAGACGGAAACATGCGGAACATCCAGGCTTTCCACATAATCGAGCGAGGCAGCCCAGCCGCGGGCAGTCTGGCCGGGCAGACCCGCGATGAGGTCGATATTGATCTCGGAGAACCCCTCGGATCGCAACATGGCCACATCCTCCGCCACTTGAGCGGCAGTGTGTTTTCGGCCCGTGCGCCTCAGTTCGGTTTCGACGAAAGATTGGACGCCGAGACTCACGCGATTGAGGCCGGAACGGATCCAGGACTGCGCCTGATGTCGCGAAATGGCGCCAGGCGCGGCCTCGATGGTCGCTTCCGCCCACGCGGCGCCCGGAATGAGAGCCAGAAGCCTATCCAATGCCTGGGGATCCATGGAGGCAGGGGTCCCACCGCCCAGATAGACAGTTTGCGGCTTCCACCCCCAGATTGTGGAGCTGATTTCGCGGGTCAGTGCATCCAAATACTGTTGTTCCAACTCACGCGGGAAGACCCCGGAGGCGAAATTGCAGTAGGTGCACTTTTGTGCGCAGAAGGGCCAGGATATGTAAACGCCGGCCACTAGAGATGAAAGTCCGGAATCCGCTTCTGGATGGCGGAAACCATCAGGTCTTCCAGGGTTTGGCCGGAATCGAGGAGAACAAACGTACCAGCCTCGGGCTTCCAGTCGAATTTGTAGCTCTGGACGTGAGCCGACACCCAAATCTGCTTCACGGGGCTGTTCGGGCTGACCACAAACCGCTCCCGGGGTTCGTCGAACTCGACGGTGAGCGCGCCGTTGTTCATGTCCACGTCGAAGTCGTAATCGTCGCTGGCTCCGGCCAGTTTGGCAAAGACGGTTTCCAGGGTCTGATCGACCCTCTGCTGGAATTCCTGGTCGGTAAGCATCATCTACAGTTTAGCCGCTCGTGCACGGGCGGCCGAAGCGCGAATGGCACGGTTGTGAGGAGACGCAATGATCGGATTTGCTAGTCTGGGTTGGAGCAAGGCATGAGAAGCACCTGCATTCCGCATACCGAACTGCCGGGTACCAGCGCGCTTTTCGCTGACTATCTGTACCGCTTCGAGCGGGTAGCCAAGTTCTACGCGCACAACCCGCATGACCCGGAATCTGTGCGCCGTGCGGCGATTGCGGCCGCTATCCCCGACGAGCGCCGGCAGAAGGTCGTCGCGGCCTTGCGAAAGATCAACGGTGAGTCGGCGTCGCTGGCCCAGTTGGAACTTCCGGATACGGTGGCCATTGTCACCGGACAGCAGGTGGGGCTGTTTTCCGGCCCGGCCTACACGGTTTACAAAGCGCTGACCGCCGCCAAACTAGCCCGGCAGTTGACTGATTCGGGAGTGCGGGCAGTTCCTGTCTTCTGGCTGGCCACCGAGGATCACGATTTTCAGGAGATCCAGCACGCCTGGATGTTCGACCCGCGTCAGCGCGCCGCCCGGCTGGAAGCCAGCGGTGCGGGCCAACCGGGTCAGCCCGTGGGCTCCATCCCGATTACTTCCGCGCCCGTCGACCAGTTGCGCGAGACGCTTCGCGGCTTTCTCTACGCCGACGAAGTGATGGAACTGGTCGATGACGCCTACAAACCGGGCCGCACCTTCGGCGAGGCCTTCCGGATCCTGATCCAGCGCCTGCTGGCCGGCCATGGCCTGGTCTTCCTGGATCCCCTCGAACCAGGCCTGCGGGAAGTTGCGGCGCCAATGCTTCATGCGGCGCTGGAACGGCGCGGCGAACTGACTCAGGCCCTGATGGCGCGAGGTAGAGATCTGGAAGCCGCCGGCTACCACTCGCAGGTTCTGGTCGACAAGGACACGTCTCTTTTCTTCAAGTTGGAAGGCGGCCGGCGGCTGAAGCTTGGCCCGGAGGAGGTCCCCTCCGATTCCGCTTCGCTGTCGCCGAATGCGTTGCTGCGGCCGGTGATGCAGGACTACCTCCTGCCCACGGCAGCCTATATCGGCGGTCCGGCGGAACTCGCTTACCTCGCGCAGTCGCAGGTGTTGTACCAGACTCTATTGGGCCGTATGCCGATGGCCGTCCCGAGGAGCGGATTCACGCTGTTGGACGAGCGCGCGCACACGCTGATGGAGAAATATCACATCACGCTGACGGACTGTTTCCACGGGTCGGATTCGTTGAAGGAGCGCATCGCGGGGCGTTTGATCCCCGAATCCCTCGGCGCAACGTTTGAGGATGTCTCGAGCGAGGTTCGCAGCTCGCTGGACCGCCTGGAGCGGGAACTGCACACCTTCGATCCGACGCTGGGAGCAGCCATGGTGAAAAGCCGGGCCAAGATCCTCTATCAGCTCGAAAAGAACCGCCGCAAGACCTCTCGCGAAGCGATGCGCCGCAATCTGCAGGTGACCGAGGGCGCCGCCCATCTCAGCGGCCTGGTGTTCCCGGAACGACATCTGCAGGAGCGGCTGTTCTCCCTGCTGCCTTTCCTGGCACGGCATGGTTTTGACCTCATCGACAGCCTCTACGAGAATGTCCACCGCGGCTGTCCGGACCATCTGTTGTTGACCGTATGAAAACCAACTCCGTCAAACAGGCTCTGCGCGAGGGCAGGCTCCAACTCGGGACGGCTTTCGCTCAACTGCGCTCCCAGGATGTGGCTCGCATCCTGGCCGCAGCCGGCTTCGATTGGGCCTTCCTGGACGGGGAGCACGGCGGCTTCGACCAGGAGACGCTACAGGACCTCTGCCGCATCGCGGTCAAGGTCGGCCTCAGCCCGATCGTCCGCGTCGCGGACCTCCAGTATTCGCTGGTCGCCCGCGCCCTGGACTGCGGCGCCGAGGGGGTGATCTTTCCAAGAGTGGAAGACCCGGCCCTGCTCGAAAAGGCCGTCAGCTGGACCAAGTTCCCCCCTGTCGGGATGCGTGGAATGGGCTTGACGACCATGTCCTTCGACTTCGAGCCAGTGACCATCCCGCAGATGATGGAGCACCTGAACCGGGAACAGATGGTGGTGCTGCAGATCGAAACGGTCAAAGCGTTCGAAGCGCGTGACGAACTGCTTTCCGTCGCCAATGTGGACGCGGTGATGATCGGGCCGGTGGACCTCACCATCAGCCTGGGTGTCCCTGGTGAGTTTGAGCATCCGAAGATGCTCGCCACGGTGGAGAAGATCGTCGAGAGCTGCATTGCACATGGAGTAGCGCCCGGCGCTCAGGCCCGGAATCTCGCCCTGGCCCAGCGGTGGAAGAAGATGGGCATGTTGTTCGTCGGCTGCAGCAGCGAGACTGCGATGCTCTACGAGCGGGGCCTGGAAATCACGAACGCGCTGCGGTGAAGCTACCCGACCCCTACCTGCACAATCCCGACGAACAGCGGATCGACGCTCCGCTGGGCCGCTGGAATCTGTATATCGGCGGCGCGCGCCGTCATGTTCCCGGCTATGTGAACCTCGACATCCTGGCGACGCCCGGCGTCGATATCCTGGCTGACGCCCACGAGTTGCCTTTCCCGGATGATCTCTTCCAGCGTGTGGAATGCGATGCCGTGCTGGAGCACGTATATACGCCGCAGCGCGTGATGCGCGAGATCGAGCGGGTGCTGGCGCCTGGCGGCTTTGCCCATGTTGTGACGCCATTCTGCCACCCGTTTCACGAGTATCCGAAGGATTATAGGCGCTTCACGCCGGACGGCCTGGCCTCGATGGCTGGGGGACTCCTTGTGGTGAAGACCGGATGGCGCACGGGACCCGCCGCAACCTGGATTATCTTCACCATGGAGTTCGCGAAGATGCTGCTGCCCTGGCGCTGGTGGCGCATCCTGGCGCACGGCGTCCTCGGACTGCTGCTGTGGCCGCTACGCTACCTGGATCCCTGGCTGATGAAGACGCCACACGCAGCGCGCCTGGGCAATCACTGCTACGTGTGGCTGCAGAAGCCGAAAACCGGCCGCTAGACCGGATTGGCAGCCATGAATGCCGTGATCTCGGCAACCTCTTCAGCAGACAGCCGGAAATTGGCCGCGCCGATCACTCCTTCCAACTGCGCTGGCGAACGCAACCCAACAATGGCCGCCGTGATCTCCGGACGCCGGAGAGTCCAGGCAATCGCCACTTCTCCGGGCGTACGCCCGTGCCGGTTGCCGATCTCCCGGATGAGTTCCACCAGCGCCAGGTTTCGGGTCAGGTGCGGCTCTTTGAAGCTGAGGGCATTCTTGCGGAAGTCATCCGATGGCAGATTCTGGATGCGCTCGCGTGTCATCTTGCCAGTAAGCAGGCCGGACTTCATGGGCGAGTAGACGATGATGCCGATGTTGTTCTCGGCGCAGAACGGCATGGCCGCCGCTTCGATGTCAGGCGAGGGGATGGAGTAGGGCGGCTGGAGCGAGGTGATGGGCCCGAACTTCTGGATCCGCTTCATTTGCGCGGCGTTGAAGTTCGAAACTCCCACCCAGCGGACCTTGCCTTCCTCTTTCAGGCGCACCATGGTCTCCCAGCCCTCTTCAATATCCTCGTCGGGCTCCGGCCAATGGATCTGATACAGGTCGATGACGTCGAGCTTCAGGCGACGCAGGGAAGCCTCGCATTCCTTCCGAATGGAGTCACCCTTGAGGCTCTTGTAGATCTGGCGGTTCTCATCCCAGCAGCGCTCGCACTTGGTGAACACATAGGGCTTGTGAGTCCGGCCTTCCAGCGCCTTCGCCACCACTTCCTCGGAGTGGCCCAGGCCATACACCGCCGCGGTGTCGATCCAATTGATGCCGGCGTCCAGCGCGGCCCGGATGGCTGCAATCGACTCGCTGTCGTCCTGCGGTCCCCAGGCAAACGCCCAGCCGCCGCCGCCCATGGCCCAGGCTCCAACGCCGAGCGGGGTGATGTGTAGATCGCTGTTTCCAAGTTGTTTTGTCTGCATCGCTCTTATGGTTATACCCCGTGGGAGGCTCATCGTATGGGAAGCGCCGGTCTGCAGCCCACCGCAGGATGCCCGGTTCCGATACTCTGTTCGAAGCGAGGCAAACACACCACAATGAATATCGGATTTGTCGGACTCGGCATCATGGGCAAGCCCATGGCCAAGAATCTTCTGAAGGCCGGCCACAAACTGACCGTGTACGACATCGTCACTGCATCTGTCGAAGAGCTCACCCAGGCTGGCGCGGAGGCCGCGTCCTCCGCCGCCGAGGCTGCCGCACGTTCGGAACTGACCATTACCATGCTGCCCGATGGGCCGGACGTCGAAGCCGCGGTGCTGAGCCCTGGCGGGGTGCTGGAGGGCGCGGCCCCAGGGTCCATCATCGTGGACATGAGTTCCATCAACCCCGTGACAGCGCAGAAAGTGGGCTCCGCCTGCGCCGAGAAAGGTGTCGAGTTTCTGGATGCCCCAGTGAGCGGCGGCGAACCCAAAGCCATCGACGCGACTCTGGCGATCATGGTTGGCGGCAGCCAGACGACCTTCGACAAGGCTCTGCCGGTGCTGAAGTCGCTGGGCTCCAGTGCGACGCTGACTGGCCCCGTCGGCGCCGGAAACGTCACCAAGCTGGCGAATCAGATCATGGTCGCCTGCAACATCGCCGCAATGGGCGAAGCGCTGGTGCTGGCTACCAAGGCAGGCCTGGATCCGGAAGTCGTGTTCAATGCCGTGAAGGGCGGACTGGCGGGCAGTACGGTGCTGAACGCCAAGGCCCCGATGGTCATTGGCCGCAACTTCAAACCCGGCTTCCGCATCCGCCTCCACCAGAAGGATCTGCGCAATGCGCTGCTGGCCGCTGAATCGATGAAGGTGGCCCTACCCTTCACGAGCATGGTTCAGCAGATGCTCGTCGCCTCGATGAATAATGGCCGGGGAGACCTGGACCACTCCGCCATCGTCAACATGATCGAGGACATGGCGCAGTGCCAGGTGAGGAAACCAGAGTAAGGAACCACGCCGATGCAGCCCCTCTACGTACGAGTCCATGCGCGCGACAACGTCGCCATCATCGTGAATCCAGAGGGGCTGCCGGCCGGTACAACATTCGACAGCGGATTGACCCTAACGGAGTTCATTCCGCAGGCGCACAAAGTGGCGTTGATGGAGATTGCGGCGGGTGAACCGGTGATTCGTTATGGGGAAGTGATCGGGCTGGCCGGCCGCGACATCGCCCGCGGGTCGTGGGTTCGCGAGGAGATCCTCGGCCTGCCGGCGGCCCCGGCCCTGCACCTTCTGCCGAGGGCCACCGCCGTGCCACCAGCCCTTCCTCCGCTGCAAGGCGTTACCTTCGACGGGTATCCCAATCCAGACGGATCGGTGGGTACCCGCAATATCCTTGGCATCACCACGACTGTGCAATGCGTGGCGCCCACCGTCGATTACGCGGTCAAACGCATCAAGCAGGAACTGCTGCCGCGCTACCCTAACGTGGACGACGTGGTCGCCATCACACACACCTACGGCTGTGGAGTCGCGATCCAGGCCCCCGGGGCAGCCGTCCCCATCCGCACGATTCGTAATCTCGCCCTGAACCCCAATCTGGGTGAATCGCCGCTCATCGTGAGCCTGGGCTGCGAGAAGTTGCAGCCGGCGAAGCTCTTCCCTGCCTCCCCAGGACTGCCCGTGTTGCAGAACGACGACCCGTTCGTCGTGCGACTTCAGGATCAGCACGGCTTCCAGGACATGATCTCGGAAATCCTGCGCTTCGCCGAGAGACGGCTGGAGCAACTGAACCGGCGGCGAAGAGTCCCTTGCGCCGCCTCACAACTCAGTGTCGGGCTGCAATGCGGCGGCAGCGATGCTTTCTCCGGTGTTACCGCCAATCCGGCCGTCGGCCATGCGGCGGACCTGCTGGTGCGGGCCGGCGCGACGGTGATGTTCTCGGAGGTGACTGAAGTACGGGACGCGGTTCACCTGCTCACACCGCGCGCGGCCACCGAAGAGGTAGCCGATGCCCTGATTCGCGAGATGGCCTGGTATGACGAGTATCTGGAACGCGGGTCGGCCGACCGCAGCGCCAACCCCACGCCAGGCAATAAGCGTGGAGGGTTGGCCAACATCGTCGAGAAGGCTCTGGGCTCCGTGGCAAAGGCCGGCACCAGCGCCCTGAGCGGCGTTTCCGGCCCAGGAGAGCGTGTGACCACCAAGGGGCTTGTCTTTGCCGCCACGCCGGCCAGCGATTTCATCTGCGGCACGCTACAACTCGCGGCCGGCATGAACATGCACGTCTTCACGACAGGGGAGGGAACGCCCTACGGCCTCGCGATGGCGCCGGTGATCAAGGTCTCATCCCGAACGGCCCTGGCCGAGCGCTGGCCCGACCTGATCGACGTGAATGCAGGCCGCATTGCGACGGGGGACGCCTCCATCCAGACGGTGGGCCAGGAGTTGTTCGACCTGATCCTGGATGTCGCCAGCGGCCGGAAAAAGACATGGGCCGAGACGTGGCAACTAAACAACGCCCCGGCCCTCTTTAACCCCGGCCCCGTGACTTGAGGCTCACCCCAATAGTGCCTTTTCCAGCTCGGCGGCGCGGGGGAACAGGAATTCATTCTCCAGGCGGATGTGCTCCAGAAGATCGGATTCCAACTCTTCGAGGGAAGCGAACACGGCCCGGAAGTTGGCGCAGGCGTATGCGGCGGGAACGTAGTCGCGGGTGATGGACCGCATCTGTTGCAACGCCTCGGTGGCGCCATCGTGTTCGCGCAACATCATCTGGATGGGATTGCGAACGGTTCCGAATGGGGGCGCGCCGACGGGATGCCCTAATTCGGCGGCGGACTCGTAGCGGATGATGACGGGAAAGAGGATCATCTCCTCCTTGTGGAGGTGCAGTTCCAATTCAGCCTGGAGTTCACAGTAAACGGCATGCAGGCGGCTCAACAGGGCCCCGTCGCGCTCGCCGTGGCGTGTCGCCATGCGATCCAGCCGCTGCCGCAAGCGGGGCAATTCCAGCTTCAGGTACTCGTGATGCCGGGCATTGATATGCTTCGTCAGCTCGCGTAGAGGGATGGTCGCCCAGTCGCCGGCAACCGCCTGCCGCGGCGCCGCTGCCTTCTGCAATTCCGCCAGAACGGCTTCCACATTCAGCCCGCGCTGCCGGCATGCTTCTTCGAGAGGTACCTCAGCTTCTTCGTGAAAGTCGATGCCATACTTCTCCACAACCACGACGCAACGGAAATTGCGTGCGGTCCAGTCTCCCACGGTGCCGGCAACAGCGGTTTGATTCATCGGTCTGTCTCCTGATGCCAGTTTCCGCCGGGCAGCCATTTCCGGTCTGTGACCGGCGTCACAATTCGAATTGAAAATACGGCACGGGTTCTCGTGCGCTCTGCTTTGACGCCGCTGGAACCCGGATGATACTGTTTGGGACGGAGAAGCTATGAACCGGTTCAGTGCACTCTTTGTCTTGTCGATTTCGCTGTGCTCCGCTCAGCCTGCGAAAAACAGAGCCATCTCGCTTTCCGACCTGAAGGACCGCATCCGCGGCGGCTGGGCGGGACAGATGTTCGGTGTCAGCTATGGTGCTCCCACCGAGTTCCGCTTCAACGAAAAGATCATCCCGATGGACAAGCTGCCTGAGTGGAAGCCGTCGAAAGTCGACAATGCACTCAACCAGGATGATCTGTACGTCGACATGACCTTCGCTAAGGTCCTGGACAACAAGGGACTGGACGCCACCACCGACGACTTCGGAGCCATGTTCAGAAACGCCCGCTACAACCTGTGGCATGCGAATCTGGCCGCCCGGCGCGCCCTCAAACGCGGCGTGCCGGCAACGCTGACAGGCACTCCGAAGTACAACGCCCACGCCAACGACATCGACTTCCAGATTGAGGCCGATTTCATTGGTCTGATGACACCGGGCCTCCCGCAGGTCGCCAACGATATCGCCTGGCGCGCCGGGCGCGTGATGAACTACGGCGACGGCATCTACGGGGGAATGTTCGTAGGCTGCATGTACGCCGCCGCATTCTTCGAGTCCGATCCTCACAAGGTGGTGGAAGCCGGCCTAGCCTGCATCCCCGCCAAGAGTCCCTATGGCCAACTCATTTCAGACCTGATGACCTGGCACAAGCAGAATCCGGGCGACTGGGAAAAGGCGTGGCACCTCATCGAGGAGAAGTGGAACAAGCGCGAACCCTGCCCGGAAGGCGCGCTGAAACCCTTCAACATCGATGCCAAGATCAACGGCGCGTATATCGCCCTGGGCCTGCTCTACGGTGATGGCGACATGACGAAGACCATCCAGATCTCGACGCGCGCCGGGCAGGACTCCGACTGCAACCCCTCCTCCGCCGCTGGCGTGCTGGGCACGATGCTGGGTTGGAATCGCATTCCCGATGTGTGGAAGAGCGGAATCCCGCCGCTGGCCAACCGTAAGTTCCAGTACACCGACTTCACCTTCGAGACCATCGTGGACAGCACATACAACCGCGCCCTGGCAGTGGTGAAGCGCGCCGGGGGCAAGGTAGACGGCGACAAGCTCTTCGTTCCGATGCAAGCCGCCAAGGCTCCAAAACTGGAAGTCTGGGACGACTACGGCTCACCGGCGGAGCGCGTCGCCATCAATGACGCACGCTGGACCTGGAGCGGCCAGTGGGCCGACGAATCGAGCCGCAACACAGGATCGCGCGTATCCTCGGCAAAGGGCGCCTCCGCCGAGATCGCCTTCGAAGGCCGCGGAGTCATCCTGGTAGGTCTCTATCTCCCAGACGGCGGCCTCGCCGATGTCTACCTGGATGGCAAACTCGCCTCCACCGTCGACGTCTACCCTGACGAAGACGCCAGCAAGGGCGGCGAAAGCGTCTTCCACAACTTCTCGCTTAAGCCGGGCAAGCACACGTTGAAACTGGTCGTGAAAGGCGAGCCGTACACAGGATCCAAAGGATCAAAGATCGCCCTGAGCAACCTGGTGGTGTTCCGCTAAGAGTCGTCCAGTCTGGACTACGCCTATTTCACGATCGGGTCTACCGTCGCCTGCGTGATCGGGTGGTATCCAGGTCGCGCCTGCCTGTAGATGGCCTGCGCCCGCGCCTTGCCGTCGGCAGATTTCACCAGCGCATCGAACAACGGCTTCACGAACTTACGGCGGCCGACCTGCACCAGGAACTCCTGCAACCGGGGGTAGGCCGGCTCATACTTCGCGCGGACTGCCATGAGCAACCACTGGGCCGCCACCTCGCTGTTGCCCGCGTGGGTGAAATCCCACTGCCGGTCGAGTTCGGCCATCTCGGCGGCGCTCAGATTCTCCGGAAGTGATCGCAGCCAGTGCAGCCACTCCGCCGTCACCCAGGCCTTGCGCGGTTTTGTCTCGAAGTCAAAGCTGATCTTCGGCGCGTCTGGAGGCAACCCCGGTTGATGGATCCAGGCATCCAGGTTTTCGTTAGGGAACGACTGATGCAGATAGGAGAGGAATTGATCCGTCGTGATCGACTGGAACGCGAAGTGATCGAAATAGGAACGGATCCAGGCGTCAAACTTCTCCCGGCCGTACTTCTCCTCCAGCCTCCGCAACAACAGCGCCCCTTTCCCGTACGGCACTTGCGTCATGCCATCATCGGGATCGCGCCCCTTCAAGTCGACAGCCAGATGCTGATCGGCCGGGGGGAGATCTTTCATCTCTTCCTTGAGCTCGCCCACCTCGATGGCAAACTCCATCTCGGATTGGCGCCGCCCATAGAGAGCCTCCTGGATGCGCCGCTCGATATAAGTGGTGAACCCTTCGTTCAGCCAGAAGTCCGACCACGTCGCATTCGTCACCAGATTGCCAGACCACGAATGCGCCAACTCATGCGATACCAGCGAGACCAGAGACCGGTCGCCTGCAATCACCGTTGGCGTGGCGAAGGTCAGACACGGATTCTCCATACCGCCGAACGGGAACGATGGAGGCAGCACCAACAGGTCATAACGGCCCCAGCGGTAGGGACCGTACAGGCTCTCCGCGGTCGCGACCATCTTTTCCATGTCGGCGAATTCCCAGGCCGCGCCTTTCAGCACCGAAGGCTCAGCCCAGACGCCGCACCGCTGGCCGATCGCCTGGAACTGCAGATCGCCCACCGCGATTGCGATGAGATAGGGAGGGATCGGCTCGGGCAGGTGGAAGTGGCCGGGCCGCACGGTCCGCGCCGACATCAACGGCGTCAGCGGTACCGGGGCATGGATCCGCGCCGAATACGTCACACGCACTCCTGGTGAATCCTGAATCGGGATCCACGACCTCGCATGGATTGCCTGTGACTGGGAGAACAGGAACGGGTGCTTCTTGCCCGCGGTTTGCGCCGGCTCCAGCCATTGCAGCCCTGAAGCCTCGGGGGTGGTTTCGTACTCGACCACCACGCTTCGAACACCTGGAGCCAGCGAAATCGTCAACGGCGCACCAAGGAACTTGTCCCGCGCCCCAAGTGTAAAGCCTGACGACGAGCCGTTCACACGCAGGATGTTGAGGTCTCGCGTATCCAGCACCAGTGTCTTGCCGGCCGGGTCCACCGTCAGCGTCGCCGCGCCGCGCAGCTTCTTCTCTGTGAAAGAGACGGCCAGGTCGAGCTCGACGTGGCGCACACGGGATTCCGTGGGATTCGAATAGGAGTGGATGTCGGTCACGATTCTGTCCTTAGGCTAGCGCGATTGGGCACCTGGATCTCGACTCCGCGCTGTTCCAGTTCCCGCATCAACTGGGCTACGGCTGCCGACGGTGGACTGTCATCCGCCCGTACTACCCAGCTCAATTCTTCCCGAAACTCGCGAGTCGACACACGCCAGGGAAGGCTCTCCCTGGTCGCCACGACACCGCTGCCGATGGTGATCAGCGACCAGCGCCGGGCAAGAGCCAGCGCTTCCTCCAGGGTCGGCCGCGGCCCTCTCACGATGAAGTGATTCTCGCCGCACACCAGCAGCCCCACCGCGTCAGTCATGCACAATATGGTAGCGTCTCACTGATATGACCACCGCCCCGAGAGCAAGACTCCAGGCACTCGATCTATTCCGGGGCGCAACCATTGCCTCGATGATTCTGGTCAACAACCCCGGCCCCGGCCCCACCTACGCCCCGCTGGAGCATGCCGAATGGCACGGATGGACATTCACCGACACCGTCTTCCCGTTTTTCCTCTGGATTGTGGGCGTGGCCATGACGCTGTCCACCGCCCGCCGGATGGAACAGGGCGCCGACCGCGCAGCCCTGCTCCGTCACACCATTCAGCGGGCCATCATCATCTTTCTGCTCGGTTTCCTGATGGGGCCCTTCCCGAACATCAACTTTGCCACCATCCGCATTCCTGGCGTCCTGCAGCGCATCGCCGTCTGCTACCTGATCGCCGGCGCAGTCTTCCTGTTTACGAAGGTCCGCGGCCAGATCGCGTGGCTCATCGGCCTCAACGTCCTCTACTGGGGACTCATGACGCTTTACCCCACGCCGGAGTGCGGCCCCGGCTCACTCACGAAGGAGTGCAATTTCGCCCGCTACGTCGATACACAGTTTCTGAGCGGCCATATGTGGCGGGTCACGAAAGTCTGGGATCCGGAGGGGATCGTCAGTACCCTACCCGCCATTGGAACGGTCTTCTTCGGGATCCTGACGGGCCATTTGCTCCGGCGCTTTCCGGATCCATTGCCGCGACTGCGCCGCCTGTTCGGCCTGGGCGCCGGGCTGCTTGCGCTCGCTTACCTGCTCACTCTCTGGATGCCCTTCAACAAGAACCTTTGGACCACCTCCTATTCGGTCCTGATGGCAGGGCTCGCTTCCTGTGTCTTCGCGTGCTGGTACTACATCAGCGACGTACGCGGGCTGGGCAGGTGGTTCCGGCCTTTCGAGATCTTCGGCTCCAATGCGATCCTGATGTTTCTGCTGAGCGGCGCGCTCGCCAAAATCGCCGCCCGCAGCGGCGCCGGTGCCTGGTTCCACCAGAACGTCTGTCTAGCAGTAGCTTCGCCCATCAACGCGAGCCTGCTCTACGCCCTGGCGAATGTTCTGATCCTCTACTTCATCGCCTGGGCACTCTGGCGCAAGCAATGTTTTCTCAAGTTCTGATCAACCGCTGTGCGAACTCGATGGCGCGCAACAGGCTCACCGTGGACGCGATGCCCTGCCCCGCAATGTCGAACGCCGTGCCATGATCGACGGAAGTCCGGATGATGGGCAGCCCCAGCGCCACATTCACGCCCGCTTCAAAATCGAGCAGTTTCAGCGGGATGTGCCCCTGGTCGTGATACATGCACACGATCGCGTCATAGCGCTTCTTGCGCACGGCCAGGAAGAACACCGTATCCGGGGGAAACGGCCCATCCACCGGCATGCCTTGCGCCTGCGCCCACTCGACGGCGGGCCGGATCTCCCGGATCTCTTCCTCGCCGAATAGTCCGTTCTCCCCGGCGTGCGGGTTCAAGCCGGCAACCGCGATCCTTGCGCCCGGCTTCAGTCGCAGTACCGCCTCGCTCGTCATCCGGATGATCGTACAGATCCGCTCATACCTGGCGCGCGCGATAGCGTCCGCAAGCGAACAGTGCGTACTCACATGCGTCACAATCAACTGATCGGACGCCAGCATGATAGTGACATCCTCCACGCCGCAAAGTGCGCCAATCAGCTCGGTGTGGCCGGTGAAGCCCGGATCTGTCAACTGGGTCGCTTCCTTGTTCATCGGCAGCGTGACCATGGCCGCGATCTGACCAGCCAGTGCCGCCTTCGTCGCCGCAACGACATACTCCCGCGCCGCGTGGCCCGACTTCGCGTTGATCACCCCTGGCGTCACGTCGGCACCACTCATCAGCCCCAGGCTCACTACGTTCAGAACGCCCGGCCGGTAATCCTCCGGACGTGCGATGGAACGCATCTCCACACCGTGCGTGTTGTAGCGTTCCAGAGCCGCGGTGTCGCCGTAGGCGACGAACGGGCACTCGATCTCTCCTCGTTGAAACGCATTCAGGAGAATCTCCGGGCCGACTCCGCTGGAGTCGCCCATGGTTATGCCGAGCAGTTCCATGGTTCCTTCTCAGTCTGGCAGAGCCGCTCGTGCAAACGCAGCAACAGGTCCGGCTCGCCATAGCCACCGGCCTTGCTGACCAGCACGCGCTGCCGCCCCTCATGCTCGAACAGCGACACAGCCACGCCGGGCAGGATCTCGCCTAGCGGATAAAGCACTGGGTCGTCCAACCGGTGCAGTACGCCGCGGGCCGTGTCACCGCCGAAGATGATCAGTGTGTCGTGAGAGCCAGCCACCCGGTCGAAGGCCCACGGGATTCCCTGCTCCTGGGCCATCTGGACCTGGGCCGCCGAGGCGGGATGCGCGCTGCCATTGATGACGACACAGTCACTCACCACAGGCCAGTTCCGCGGTCTGGTCCGCGCGAGGCCCAGACCCACGGCCAGGGCTCCGGCCAACGCCGCCGGCCCGGCAGCCACCACAGGCCGGCCTCCGGAGAGCGCTTCGTCCGCCGCCGCCTGCACATCCGCGGGCGTTTCCCCATCGAAGATGCGCACCCGTTCTAGATCGCAACCCTGCGCGGCCAGCACTTTCCACACGTGGCTTTCGGTGACTGGATTCAGGGGGTCGCGCGCAAAACTGGTCTGATGCACCGGCACTCCATCCACCAGCAGAACTCCCCCACGCACTGTACGCCCCAGTTCAGGATAGGCAGGCACATAGCAGATGACTGACTCAGGGTAGGCGCCCAGCAGCGCCTTGAACTCCGCACCGATATTGCCGCGCAGGGTGGAATCGGTCTTCTTGTAAAGGATGTCCGACACCTCACCCTCCATGGCGCCCAGCAGCCGGAATGCCGCCACATCGGGCGCCAGATGGCGCGATTCGGTATCCAACACGAGTACGCTCTCATGCCGGCCCGGCTGCGGCTTCAGCAATACGGCGGAATCGCGGAAGCGCGCGCCTGCTTCCAATGCACCCGTCAGGTCATCGGCCAGAGCCAGCAATCGGAGCGTGTTCACTCTTTATACATACATGGAAATGTCCCGGCCTGTCAGAAGAACCACGAAAGCCGGACACCCGCCGTCCTGGGCTGCACCAGGCGGGTTCCCACGAAGGCGGACTGGAAGTTATACAGTGCCCGCTCATTGCTGATGTTCGAGATCTGCACGGAGGCCTCCCACTGGCGCTTCTCACCACGCAGGTGCTGGTAACCCAGCACGAGATCGGTCACGGCTCGCGGCCTTGTACGAGGTGGAGCGGATGTGAGGTTGACCAAGGGCAGAAGGTCCGCGTAGTCAGGATCGGCCCGCACCACGGCCGGATCCGCCGCGGCCGTTACTAGGCCGCTGTCATAGCGCAGTGAGCATGTGGCATAGAACCCCTTCCGGCCGGTATAGTTCACGATCGTCTGCAGACTCAGCACCTGATCGTGATCGATCACGAATGGCCCGGAATTCAACAGCGCCACGTCTCCGTTGCCGATGTAGAGTCCACCCGTGAACGGAGGCGTCGAGATCGCCCGGGCATGCGTCACGCTCAGCGAGCCCGAGAAGCCTCTGACCGGAGTCACCACCATTCGCCCTTCCACCGAGTTGACCCGGATCGACTTCAACTGCATGGGGAAGATGATGGGCGTATTGAAAAAGCTGTTGTTGTCCTGCTGGTCTTTCGCGTCCTTGTGGTAGAACGACGCGTTCAGACTCACGCGGCGCCCTACCGCCTGCTGCAGACCCATTTCGTAAAGGTTTTGACGCTCCGGCCGGATCAGCACCACGGCACTCCCCACCGTCTCGCGGATATCGGGCGCCACCAGCACACTCGATTCGTTGGAGTTCGAAATCAGCAGGTTCTCATTAGGCGGAGTCTGGTACAGGCGGTTGTAGGACGCCCGCACGACAGTCCCGGTCTTGCGAAAGTTGTAGGAAACACCCAGCCTGGGCTGAAACTGGCTGCCATGTACAAGAAACCGGTAGTTGTCGAAGCGCAACCCGGCGGAGACGTGAAGATTGCCCAGACTGATCTCATCCTGAAGGTAACTGGTGTAGAGCGACCCGGAAGCCCGCTTGGAGAACTGGAACAGGCGTCCTCCACGGCTGAGGTCGAAGGCCAGCAGGTTCGGCAGGAAGTCAGGCGCCCCCGGCGCGTTGAACGCCGGATCCGTGATGCCGAATGAGAAATTCTCGCTCACCGGGAAATGCTGCACATCGACGCCGAAGCGGACGTTGTGTCTTCCGCGCACGATGCCCAGTTGGTTCAGCAGAGTGACCGTCGACAGATGCCGCGCCTGCGCCGCCGTCACCGGGAAGTCTCCGGCGCTCGGAAACAATTGAGCGACGGTCGTCCTATAGGAGGAATTGCTGCTCCACAGCGTGTTGGCGTTAAAGGTGTGCACCCAGCCCAGCGCCGCCGACACATCCCGCAACTCCTGGCGCTCGTCCATGCCCCGTGCCTGCTGCGATCGCAGGTTCGCCAATTCGAAGGAGGAGCGACCGGCCAGCAGATTCAATCGCAGCACGTCGTGCGCGCCGGCCTGAAAGTCAATCCGGGAAAACGCACGCTGCGAGTTGCCGCCATTGTGGAAATTGTCCAGGGAGACCTGATCCAGATAGCGGTTCGACTTCATCGTATTCAGAGACAAGGTGAAGCCCACACGCCCCTTCTCCCCCGCTACCTGGGATACCTGCGACAGCGTGTCGAAGCCCGCCCCGCTCAAGGCAACAGAGCCCCCCAGCAGGCGGCCCGAACCCAGCCCCGTCTTGCTGGTCACATTCACGACCGCGGAAACCTTGTTCCCGAACTCCGCCGGAATGTTGCCCGTGAACAGCTCCACATTCTGGACGATGTTCGGATCCACGGAGTTGGCGAAGGCGCCGGTGAGCTGATCGGTAATCGGCATTCCGTCGATGATGAACGACATCTGGTTGTGCGCGCCGCGCGGATGGATCGCCCCGTTCGCATTCTGCGCGAATCCCGGGAAACTCACCACCACCGCCTCGAGTCCCCGGTTGCCGACCTGCAGCGCCATCTTTCCGATGTCGGTTTCGCTCAGTTGCGCGCGAGTCCCCGTCTCCTCCGCGTTCACGAGCAGCGCTCGATCGTTCGCCGTCACGCTCACGTGCGTCTCGTTTGCCGCCAGTTCCAGCTTCACCTGCAATTCGGCCGTGATGCGCGCCGTCAGCGCCACTGTCGTCTCGAACGGCCGGAACCCGGGCGCCTGGACGTTCACTTCATAATTTCTGGCAGGAATGTTCGTGACCTGGAATGCCCCGTCCGCGTCCGACACCGAGCTTCGCTCGAAGTTCGTCAGCGGACTCCTCACCACGATGTGCGCACCGGAAACAGGCGCGCCCGTCTGATCCTGAACGGTGCCCGCCACCGATGCGGTGCTCTGCGCAAAGAGGTGCGAACAGGCATAGAAATAGATCGGCCAGGACCAACGGTAGTGGTGGCGCATGCAGTGTTGAATTTTCCCCGTACCCAGAATTTAGGTATACCTAAATTGCATTCTAGGACGACTCCGCCCATTTGGCAAGCGAATCCCGCAGCCGCTCCATTTCCATCGGCGAATGGCCTTGTTTACTCCGTCATCGGACAGGTTGCGGCTCTCCGGCACCATGGGCTAGGTTTAGGTTGAGTGGCAAAGAAGAGCACGACACGCGCGAACAGCGAATCGACCGACGATTACCTGAAGGCCATCCTCACCATCGGAGGCCCGCAGGAAGACCGCGTCACCGGCAACGCGCTGGCGGAATATCTTCAGGTTCGGCCGGCCTCCATCACCGGAATGCTGCAGAAGTTGTCCGGTCAGGAGACCCCTCTCGTCGAGTATGAAAAACACCGCGGCGCCCGCCTCACACCGGCAGGCAAGCGCAGAGCCCTGGAAGTGATCCGGCATCACCGCCTGATCGAGCTCTTTCTCCACGACATTCTGGATTACCCCTGGGACGAGGTTCATGCCGAAGCGGAACGCCTGGAGCATTTCATCTCGGAGCGTATGGAAGAACGCATCGCCGCCAAACTGGGTGACCCGCTCATCGACCCCCACGGCCACGGCATTCCCCGCAAGGACGGCAGCCTTCCGGAACGGCGCGAAGTCTGCCTGTCGGAACTGCCCGCCGGCGGCGCCGGCGTCGTGACCAGCGTTTCCGACCGCCGCCCCGACGTGCTGCGCGAGCTCAAGAACCTCGGCATCGTTCCTCGCGCCCAGCTCACCGTCACCGAACGGCGCACGGGCAGCCGTCCCATGCGCGTCCGCATCGATCCCGCCGTCCAGGACATTTCCCTGACCGTCCGCCTCTCCAGCGCGGTGTACGTCAGCCAGTGATCCACCCAAAACTGGATATAGTGTGAGCTATGCTCCGGCCCCTGTTGCACGCAGACCGCATCGCTCCTGAGGCTCTCTCACGGAGCACGGCTTAGTGGCCGCGCCAGAGCAGGACTGGCGCCGCACCCTGTGGGGTTTCGCCGTCCTCATCGCCATTTACCTGATCCTGACAGAGATGCTGCCCCGTCCAGCCGGACTCACGCCCTCGGCCTGGCGGCTCACGGGATTGTTCTTCGCCACGGTCGCCGGCCTCATCATCCGGCCGATCCCCGGAGGCGGGCTCGTTCTGCTCGCCATTACGCTCACCCCGCTGTTGACCACGATGAAGCTCTCCGACGCGCTGGGGGGCTACGCCGACTCCACTGTCTGGCTCGTCCAGGCCGCCTTCTTCATTTCCCGTGCGCTCATCAACACGGGCCTGGCTCGCCGCATCGCGCTCGGCTTTGTCCGCCTCTTCGGGCACAGCACCCTGGGCGTCTCTTATGCCCTGTCGCTCTCCGATATGGTGCTGGCAACCATCATTCCGTCCAACGGAGCCCGCTCCGGCGGTGTCATCCTGCCCATTGTCCGGTCGATCGCGGAACTCTACGGCTCCACTCCAGGAGCCACGGCCGATCGCGTCGGGGCGTTCCTGATGGCCGGCGTCTACCAGGCGATCTGCGTCACGGCCGCCATGTTCTATACCGGCCAGGCCAGCAATCCCCTGGCGGCCCAGATGGCCGGGAATCTCGGCTACCGCGTGACTTGGGGCGGCTGGCTCGTCGCTGGCCTTGTACCCGGCCTGCTATCGCTGGCGCTCGTCCCCTGGGTCGTTCTGAAGCTGTTCCCCCCGGAGGTCCGCCACACCCCCGAAGCGGCCGCTTTTGCCCGATCCGAACTGGAAAAGATGGGCCCCCTCTCCCGCAAGGAGAAGCTTCTCGCCCTGGTCTTTGCCGGCGTCTGCGGAGCCTGGGTCTCGTCCAGTTGGACCGGCATCGACATCACTGTCGCCGCCCTGTTAGGCAGCATCGTCCTGCTGGTCACGGGCGTTCTCACCTGGGACCACATCATCAGCGAACATGCCGCCTGGGACATCTTCCTCTGGTATGGAGGGCTGCTCCGGCTGGGCAAGGCTCTCAATGAGAACGGTGTAACAGAAACGTTCGCGAAGGCAGTAGGGGCCCGTTTCGAGGGGTTGCACTGGTTCCCACTGCTCGTCATCGCGGTGGTGATCTTCTACTACTCCCACTACTTCTTCGCCAGCATCACCGCCCACATGCTGGCTATGTACGCACCCTTCCTCGTCCTGCTGGCGCACAGTGGAGCCCCGCTCGGTCTGGTGGTTTTCAGCCTCGCCTGCTTCCTCAATCTCAGCGCCGGGCTCACCAATTACGGCACCACTCCGGCGCCCATGTTCTTCGCGCAGGGCTACGTTTCGATGAAAGATTGGTGGCGAATCGGCTTTGTGATCTCACTCTGCCATCTTGTGGTGTGGGGCACGGCCGGTTTCGCCTGGTGGAAGCTGCTCCATCTCTGGTAGCCGGGCTCACCACAGCAAGCCGTTCTTCCTCAATCAGTTACGAAGAGGCGCGCCAGCCGCCCATCCGAACCAAAAACCTGACTTGGACTGTAAAGTCCAGACGGGCGCCGTTCGATATCAGAGTAAATAGTCCGGATCGGGCGCTTGCACCGGCTGGAATCTTGAATATACTGTAGATGGGTTGGCTCCCGAGAGTGTGGCCAATCCAGAAGGTTGCCCTGTGCGCTTCCTGAATGTGCTTTGCCTCATCACCGTCGGATTGACGACCAGCCTCGCCTGGGGATTCGAAGGCCTCCCGTCCCTCAACGCCCCACTTACCCTAGTCGTACAGTATGAAAATCAACCGCCGGCCGAATCTCTCGTGGAGATGCGCCGGGAGTTGAATACCCTCCTGCAGAAGTCCTCCATTCAGGTGGAATGGCGCCTGCGGGAAGAGATGAAGGAAGGCACCGAAGTCTCTGATCTCGTGCTGGTCAAGTTCCGCGGCAACTGCCGGATGCAGACCGAACCGGTGTTGTTGGACGAACGCGGCCCCCTGGCCTTCACCCACACGACCGACGGCGAAGTGCTCCCCTTCAGCGAAGTCCTGTGCGACAAAGTGCGAGTGGCCGCCCGCAGCGCGATGCACGGCGGACAGATCGCCCAGGGCAATACCCTCATGGGCCGCGCGATGGCTCGCGTACTGGCCCATGAGATTTACCACATTGCCGGGAACACCAAGGGACACACCAAGGAAGGTGTTTCCAAACGCTCCCTCACCGGCGCCCAGCTCATCGCCGACCGCATCGACTTCGACACGCTGGGTGCACACGCCCTCAGGCACAGGGATACCCGCTAGGCCGCTTTCGCAGCTACGGTCGCCTCAGCCGCGCGGCTTGCCGGCCTCGGCCTGCAATTCCCCCAACGGGGCATCTCCCCCGGCCAGCTTCCATTTCTTCCAGAGGTATTCCACTCCGTAGAACGAGCAGCCGACCGCGACCGCCGCCACTGCGTTGACACACAGCACCAGCAGCGCAGTCGTCAGGAACGCCGCCGCATCCACCGCCTTCATGCGAGGAATACGACGCCAGGCTGACCAGTCGAGCAGGCAGAAGCCCATCCAGGCAGTGACACCAGCCAAAGCAGCCAGCGGAATCTGCGCCAGAATGCCCGAGCCAAATCCGATCACCGCCGCCAGCACGGCCGCATGGAAGATATTCGACATCCGCGTCGTGCCGCCGCAGCGGATGCTGGCCAGGCTGCGGGCAGGGATCCCGACGCTCATCGGCGCCCCGAACATTCCGGCGATCACATTCGAAATGCCGTAGGCGCCCAACTCGACATCCGCATCCACCTTCTTCATCTTGATATGCCGGCCGCGGAAGTGCTCCACGACGCGCGACGTGATCAGGATGTTGACGCTCGATACGAACGCCAGTGCAAACCCGGTGGGCAGAACCGAAAAGACATCTTTCGGCGCCCACGCGAACCCGGCAAACGGCGGCAATTCCAGCGAGAGAACGCCCACCTGGGCCTCGCGGAATGCAAGCACCTTCGCCGCCACCAGGGCCACCCCGACCCCAATCAGCGGCGCAGGCAGTCTTGGCCAGAGCTTGGCAATCATCACACACACCCCGATTACGAGAAGCGATAGCAACAAAGGTTGAAACCGCGCTTCCGTCAATCGCTGTGCGATGACCACCAGAATCTCCACCATCGAGCCGCTGCCGGAACCCTTAATTCCGGTAATTGTAAACAGCTGGGAAACCACCATCATTCCTCCGATGCCGCAGGAAAACCCTGTGACCACGGAGTGAGGGACCATCGAGACGTACCGCCCAAGCCTCATAAGAGAAAAGGCCATCATGAATACGGAAGCGACTAGGCTTACTTTGGCGGCGCCGCCCAATCCGTGCAGTCGCACGGCCTCGGCAATGAAGGGGACTGTGACTGAAGACGTTCCACCAATCAGCACCGGATTCCTGCCGAGAATCGCGGTGATCGGTGACGTCAGTAGCGACGTAAAGACTCCAAGGACGGGAGGCAGCCCCATGAGGGCTGCCATCGCCAGTCCATACGGCAGCGCGATGAGGGCGGCAATGAAGCCGCCGCTCAGATCGCCCGCCATCGTTTTCCACGTATAGCGGAGTTTGGGTAGTTGCATGGCTTAAGCCATTACTTTTTCGAACGCCACCTTGAACTTGGCCATCTCTTCCTTGGTCCCGACCGAAACGCGCACGTAGGTGGGCCACGCCTTCCAGACACGGCCGATGTAGACCTTCTCCGCCGCCATCGCCTTCACCACTTCCTGGCCGGGCCGCTTCACGTCCACCATGAACTTGTTGCTGACCGAAGGCACGAAGCTGTAGTTCTTCTTCGTCATCCAGTCGAACGTGTCATTGCGGATGTCGGCGATGATCTTACGGCGCTCGGGCACCAGAGTCTTCACCTTCAGGCTGGCGTGAGCGCCGATCATACCGGTGACCGGGAGCGCGCCCGCGCCGTAGTGCTGCATCTTGGACAACAGGTCCGGACGGCCGATCGCCGCGCCGGCGCGGAGGCCCAGCCATGCCGTACAGCTTCGAGAAGGTACGCAGAACGATGACGTCCTTGTCGGCCGCCACCAGATCCGTCCCGAACGCGTCGCCGCTGAAGGTGGATGTAAGCTTCGTCAAGCAGCAGAATGCTGCCTGCCGGCTTGTTGGCACCAGCCATTCGATGTCGGCTTCTTCGAAGTAATCGTGCCGGTGGGGTTGTTCGGGTTGCAGATGTAGATCAGACCGGCATTCGGGGCTGCCGCAACCATCGCCTTCACGTCGTGCGCATAGGTCTTGGTCAGCGGCACTTTGATCACTTTTGCTCCGATGAACGCGGCGGCACGTTCGCCTGCTTCGTAGCCGGGATCGCCCATGACAAGCGGCTTGGTGGGTGAGGTGAAGGCGAGGACCGCGCGGTGCAGAGGAGTCACTGGAACCCGGCGAACGGCATCACGTAGTTCGGCTTCACGCCCTTCCTGGTCAGCCAGAGTCTTAGGAAAATCGAAGGTCTCTTCGTAGAGGTAACGGCCGCCCTTCTGGACGACGCTGTAGATGGCCTCGGCTGCTTCCGGACACGGGCCCAAGGGGATTCTCGTTGGCGTTGATCTTCACGGCATCGGGCGCGATCCGGCCGATGTTGGAGAGCTGGGCGAGCGCCGGCTCGTTGTAGAAGGGCAGCGAGGACCGGCGCCCAGCAGGAGGCCGAGACGGCCCATGCTGCGCCGGCTGAATCCGCGCTTGATCAGTTCGACTTTCTGTTCGTGCGAGAGAAGGTTAGTCATTGAATGGCCCCCAGACAGACTTTCAATTGCAAGCGGCCGGACCCTGGTCCCGCCGCTCGCGGTTAATGGTTAGAAATACACGCGCATGCCCAACTGAAGCATGCGAGGGAAGTTGCCCTGCGAAGTGATGGTGCCGAACGAACCGCTGCCCCAGGCCGTATTGGGCCCGCGGAACAGAGGCGTGTTCATTGCATTGAGCGCTTCGGCGCGGAACTGTACTTTCAGACTCTCGAAGATCTGCGCCGTCTTGAATACCGAAATGTCCCAGTTGGCCTGGCCCGGACCACGCATCGCAATCGTCCGCGAGACGTTGCCCAACGTGAACGGAGCCGCATCCGTGAACGCCGCCTTGTTGATCCAGCCGTCGATCCGCTGGCCGAAGCTGCCGGATACTTCCGGAGAAACCCCGGTCGCGTTCGGACGCTGGCGGGAAGCACCCAGTCCCGAGTTGCCGTTGTTGTTCATGTAGATCATCAGCGGATAACCGGTCTGGAAGGTCGAGATCGCGTTGATGGACCAGCCGCCAACCACGTAGTCCATTGCGCGGGAAACACTGGACAACATCGCCTTGCCCTTGCCGAACGGCAATTCGTAGGTGATGGCATTCGTCCAGCGGTGCGGAGAACTGGAGTACGCCAGGCCGTATTCACCGGCCATCGAGTACACGTCCTGCGGACCGCCGTTGCCCGAGTTCAGGTTGTTGCCGGGGCCGCCGCCGCCCATATCGAAGTTCTTTGCCCAGGTGTACGCCGTCACCTCAGCGTCAGGCCCTTGGACATGCTCTTCTGGGCCCGGATGACCATGGAGTCAAACTGAGCGGAGTTGTTGTCGTTGTTCGTGTAGTTCACCGAAGCGAACTGCGGGAAAGGACGCAGCAACTGGTTTCGCCGCCACCGTCGCGATCCGGCGATTCGCTGCGACGCCGCCCTTCTGGTAGTAAGGATTCGGCACGGCCGCGTTCAGAGCGGAGCCCATGCTGAGAGTACTTCGGATCCAGCTGGTTGATAGTTCTCTGCGCCGTCGTCCAGGTCAGGTGGAGCCGAACGGGAACCCGAGTAGCCGATGGAGGCCACCCAGCCGCTGCCCAGCTCACGCTGGATGTCGAACGAGAACTGCTGCACCCGGGGCGAAGTCGCCGTCGGGGAGAAGATCGTCATCGATTTGCCGATTCCGGTCAGACCGCCCAGAGTGTTGCCCACCGGCTTGTCGAGACCGTTCGGGAAGGGGTTCGACAGGCGAAATCAGCGGAGTCTTGTTGCCGTCATTCGAAGCCGAAGGAGCCGTCGTAGCAGTGATGCCCTCACTGTTGTACGGCGAGCCCACGCAAAGTTCGGAGCCCAGAACATGCCATAGCCGGCACGGATCACGAGTCTTCGAATGTCCACTGAGTAAGCCAGACCGATACGCGGAGACACTTGCTCAGGTTCGGATTCCCGGTGGTCGAGTTCGCCGCCGGTTGCCCGGCGAACAGGAACACGCCCCTTGGTCGGCACGCCGGAGGTCGTCGTGATCGGGTTGGTCGCGTTGGCATCGAACCCGGTGATCAGGTTGTTGTTGACTTCCTTCAGGCCGGTTTCCCGCTCCCACCGCAGACCGATGTTGAGGGTCAGCTTGGTGTTGACCCGGAAGTCGTCATGCAGATAGAGAGCCTGGTAGTCGACATACTGGTACAGCTTCGTCGGGATGAAGCCCGTGGCGCCCGTCGGCGCGCCCAGCAGCATATCGGCCATATCGGCGCCCGAAGCACTGGTTGAGGAGTTGGAGTTCGCCCTCGTAAACGTGTTGGCGAAGGTGAAGGCTCCGGCGCTGTTGCCGAAGTCCAGCACCGTCGTCATGCAGGCGGCGGAAGTCATATCCAAACTTCAGGCTGTGGCGGCCCATGTACTTCGCCGCCGACGTGCTGAAGTTCTTCGAATGGTGCACGTAGTTGAAGTTGTTGTTCGTGCCCAGCGAATAGGCGTTCTGCATCGTCACGTTCGGGAAGGTCGGCGAAGGCACGTCCTTGATGAACGCGTTGCTGAAGCCCAGCGTGGCCAGGTTGAATTCTGCGACTTCTGCGTGCCGATGTTCGGGAAACGGTTAAAGCCGTAGCGAACCGTCACCACCCAGGTGGGGGACGGCGTAATCGTGGTGTTCACGGCCGTGGCGTCAACATACCGCCGCAGCAGCCACTGGTCCGGCGACGAGATCGTCGGATACGGATTCTCGCCGGGTTCGGCCGAGTTGTACCGCATGTAGCTAAGACTCGCCCGCCACCAGGTGGTGAGCTGCTGATCGAACTTTCCGAACAACTGGTCGGCCTTCGAGGCCAGCGGGCCCGCGCCGGCCAGGTTGTTTTGGCCGTAATAACTCCCGCCCGACGACTTGTTCGGCAGCATGTAGGTGTTGGCGATGTTCTTGCCTACCGTGTCCTGCCGGCTCAGCGGAATCATGTTGCCCGCGAATGCTGTCCGCGAACCATCGGCGAGCGTCGTCAGCGGATCGTAAATCGGTCAGCAGGCCACCCGCGCTATTCTTGGTCTGCGAAAAATCGCCGATGCGCTCCAGCGCCGTCGGCGTGTACTGCTTCGCGGCTGGCGGCCTGGGTGTCGCGGTAGCCTTCGAAGCCCAGCCAGAAGAAGGTCTTGTTCTGCCGTTGTAAACCTTGGGAATGAACATCGGAGCGCCAAGAACGATCCGCCATAATTGCCCAATAGATCTGGTCCGTGATCCCGATCTTGTTGCGGTTATTGAAGAAAGTGTTCGCCAGCTCAGTTCGGTCGTGGACGCATGTAGCCGATCAGCGACCCGTGCACTTGATTCGAACCGGACTTCAGTAGCGTATTGAATACGCCGCCACCGGTACGGCCCATCTCGGCGTCGTAGGTGTCGCGTACTGCACCTTCATTCTCCGATACCGCTTCCAGCGACGGAATGATGATGGCGCGATTCGAGAAGTCCGTAATCGGCACACCGTCAATCAGATAGTTATTGCCGCGTACCGGACCGCCCGTTAATAGAAATCTGGGAAGAACCGGTCTGATCTTGCATGCGGTTGTAGAGGGGGTTGCCAATCTGCACCACGTTGGCGGTGAGCTTGGACATCATGAATGGATTCCGACCCAGGTTCGGCAGGTCATCAGCTTCTGCCGGTCCACCATTGCCCGCTGCGACGCGGTTGGCGGTTTCAAGCAGCGGAACCTCTTCCGTCACCATGCACACTCTCGGTCACCGTCACCAACTTCCATCTTTACGTCCAGGCCCACTGCCTGCTGGGTCGCAATCGCAATGCCCGTCCGTTCAAACTTCTTGAAACCAGGCGCTTCCGCCACCAGTTTGTATGTCGCCGGGGTCACCGACGCAAAGCTGTATTCGCCACTGGTGTTCGAAATCACCGACCGGGACTGGTTTGTCCCCTCATCGATAATGGTCACCTTCGCGTTGGCGATCGTCCCCCCTGAACTGTCGGCGATCAGCCCCCGCAAACTGCCATAGATCGACTGCCCCTGAACGTTGATAGTGGTTGCAAGCAATGCCGCCAGTAGCGGCAATGTTCGCATTCCCCGTAATGCGCTCATTACCAGAGACTTATTGAACTGCATGTGGTGGTATCTCCCCTGAAGTCACGTAACTCGGATCCCGGGCGCATTCAAACCCGGAATGGAACTGATTGAGTTTGGTGGGCTCAGTACTTGAGAGCGCTTGTATCGCTACGGAGCGACGTACCGCGAAGAGGGAGGTGCGAGGAGAACCGTGACGGGAGGATCGGTTCTCGGTTTACTGCCTGATGTTCTGTGATTGTAAGCGAGAAGGCCGGTGTCACGCTATCGAAAAAATTGATCTGACGAAAAAAGAAACCTTCCGGGCCCGCCATACGTATCGGTGCCGCCCCGGCTTCGCGGCACACTTCAGGCGCCGGTCTCGATCAGTCGCCAAGATCAGGATTTGCGCTAACTTACAGCTTCGACTTCCACCTTGGCCGAATCGCGCTCGTAGCGCAGCCGCGCCTGATGCTCCTGCCACAGCGTGGAGAATCCGGCCCAGAAGTACCCGCTCACGAAGATCATCAGGAATGGAAGAGCGAAGAAGTTCATGACTTCAATGCAATACAAAGCCATGAAAAGGAAGAAGCAGCCCATGCCGATTTCCGCAAACGGCAACCACCCGGACTTTCTCTTGTAGGCCGTTGCCCCCTGCGCGCCCGCAGCCTTCGGGGCATACTTGGGTGTCCGCACAAACGCAGACTGCTTGCCCATCAGCGCCTCGATCACTGCCTTCGTGTTCGAGATCGTCAGCGCGACGCCCATGGCCAGCAGGAAGGGGAGAATAAAGATCGCACGCTTCCAGTTGTTCGGGTACACTCAGTACATATCAGCCAAAAGATAGAAGGTGACCACGGACCAGAACGAGCACACGATCAACGGCATGTCGATCAGGACCATCTGGCCCCACCCGATATAGAACCGCACAATCATTACCGGCAGCATCAGCGCCGAAACGATCACCATTAACGGATAGCTCAGGTTGGGAGTCAGGTGGAACCACGCCTCGGCCTTCTCGCGCCAGCCGATCTTGGCCCGGAAGATGGCGGGCAGCAGCTTCAGCGCCACCTGGGTCAAACCCTTCGCCCAGCGCTGCTGCTGAACCTGGAACCCATACGTATCCACAGGCAGTTCGCTGGGGCACTCGATCCAGGGCAAGTAGATGAACCGCCAGCCGTTTAACTGGGCCCGGTAGCTCAGGTCGGAATCCTCGGTCAGGGTGTCGTGCTGCCAGCCGCCGGCATCGTCGATCATCGCCCGGCGCAGGATCCCAGCCGTTCCGTTGAAGTTGAAGAACAGACCCTGGCCAAAGCGCGCCACGTGCTCCAGAGCGAAGTGGCCGTCCAGCATCAGCGCCTGTACTTCCGTCAGCAGGCTGAAATCGCGATTCAGATAGGTCCAACGAGTCTGCACCACACCGATCTTGGGGTCTGCGAAGAAGTGAATCGTCTTCTCCAGAAAGTCTTCCGGCGGGATGAAGTCGGCGTCGAACACCGCCATGAACTCGCCCTGCGCCTGGGCCATGCCGGCCTGCAACGCGCCGGCCTTGAACCCGGTCCGGTCGGTCCGATGGATGTACTCGATTGGGTGTCCCTGCGCCTTCAACCGCGCCACCAGCGCTTCCGTGTAAGGATGCGTGTCGTCGGTGGAATCGTCCAGGACCTGAATCTCCAACAACTCTTTCGGGTAGCGCAGCTTCAGGACGGATTCCAGCAACTGGTCGACGACGTTCCGCTCATTGAAGAGCGGCAACTGTACCGTCACCCGCGGCAGGCTCGCAAACCGCGTCTCCGGCACCTGAGGAACACGATGCTTGTACTTTAGATAGCTCCGGACAACGGCGTAACGGTGCGCGCCATAGATCGCCAGAATCGTGAGAAGCACGAAGTACGGCACCAGCAGCAGCCAGTCGAACCAGCCGAGTTGATGGATCCCCGAGAACGTATTGTCTGTCAGTGCCCGGGTCCAGCGATCTACCTTCGAGGGGGCCAGGAAAAGTGCTAGCGAACCAATTAAATCCATAGGTTTACGCCCGCTCCCGTTAACCGCGATTACCGTTGCGACTCATCGGAACACGCCGATGCGGACGATACACACGTTGCATCTGCGGACGGCACGGTCTGGACGATTCAGCAATTACTCGCAACTTCAACATTTTACATCAAAGGACGTCATTCTGTTCTTTCAGAATTGTCCTTAACGGAATGGTCCGGATCTCCTACCTCCCCATCCATCCCGGCCGGTACTCCAACCTGCTGCTACATTTATCCCGCCGTTTTAGGGCATACATTGGGGGAACTCTACAGGCGCTCCGGTCGTAAGATGGTCAGTGAAGTCTCCCAGGAGGATCCGCATTGCCCTTAGCAACTCACGTCAGGATACTCGCGTGGTTCAACATCGTGTTGGGCGGCATCGGGGTACTTGCCGCGCTGTTCACTTTCGCCGGAGCCTCATTCCTACATCTCTTCCTGGCTTCGGTCGTCGACGAGGCCAACGCCATTCCGGTCGGACTCATCCAGTTGATCTCCACCATCATCATCACCCTGATTCTCGTGATGTCTCTGCCTTGCCTCATCCTGGGCTTTGGACTCTACTACGTCCGCCCGTGGGCCCGAATCCTGGGCTTGGTCCTTGCCGCCATCAATCTGCTCCATTTCCCGTTCGGCACCGGGGTCTCGCTCTACGGCTTCTGGGTTCTGCTGAAACCGGAGACCGAGGCCATGTTCAAACAGGCCGCGGTGGTGCAGGCTTAGCATCCCGCGGCGCCAGGTAGAAATCCAGCAACTCGTCCACACCGCCCCGTGACGGCTCCCGGCCCGCGTCCGGATGCGTCGTCCGGAACCGCTCCAGGGCCGCCCTCTTCAGCAATTCGGCCTGTTTCGGATGCACGCCGGACACGTCCTGAAACTCACCCGGATCCGCGGCGAGGTCGAACAGCCGGGTGCTCCGCCCCGGAGTCGGATTGTCCGTCACATAGCCGTCCGTCCGGGCCCGCCGCCCACTGCCGTAGATCATCTTCCAGCGCTCGGTCCGTAAGAAAACTTCCTCATTCTCCAGGTACTCGCTGACCACCATCTTCCGGCCCTTGTTCAGCGACTGCCCGTGCTGTACCGGCAGCGGCGGCGCGTCCAGATGTTCCAGCAACGCCGGTCCCAGATCGAGATGCTCGGTGAACTCCTTCACCACCCTGGGTTTGATCCGTCCAGGATGCCGCAGAATCAGGGGCACCCTCAGCGCCGGGTCGTACCCGCAATGTTTCTCAAACCGGCCATGCTGTCCCAGGTCGTACCCGTGATCCGCCGTGTAGACCACCAGCGTGTTCTCGTCCAGCCGCAACTCCTTCAGCTTCCTCAGAACCCGGCCCAGGTTCCGGTCCAGAAAGTGAGCTGATGTATAGTAAGCCGCCGCAATCCCCTGCTTCTCCGCATCCGTCAGATCGCGGAAGATCATCGGAATCTGGCCGCCATCCCGCGCGCCCACCTTGGGTACGGCAAACTGCCGCGGATCCATCAGGCCGGCATCTTCCATCGGAAAGTCGAAGGGCGAGTGAGGCTCCATCAGGCTCACCCAGCAGGCAAACTGCTGATTCGCGTTCTCTTCCAGGTACTTCATCGCCTGATTCACGATGAAAGTTCCCTTCATCTCGGCGTCTCTTCGTGGGTACGGCAACTTCGCCGCATTCAGCCATTCGCGAGCCGGAGTCTGGAATGGCCGCCACGGCAGAGTCTTCGTCCGGATCCCCTCCGGCAACGGTGCAGGTTGAACCACCTTCTGCCACTCCCGCTGGATCACATCTTCGGTCCAGACCACATCAAAGCCGTGCAAACCAGGCTCCGCCGTCCGGTTGAAGTGCATCTTGCCGAACACCGCCGTCCGGTAGCCGGCCGTGCGTAACTGTTTGGCCAGGGTAGGCTTATCCGTGGCTAACGGTGTGCTCAACACGGTCACGCCGGCCGAGTGCGGCATCTGCCCGGTCAACAGAGATTGCCGCGAGGGCGTACATACGGGAGAATTACAGTAGTGGGCGGCGAATCGTGCTCCCTCCGAGGCCAATTGGTCCAGGTTCGGGGTGAGCGCCTGGCGGTTTCCGTCGCAGCCCATGACATAGGCGGCATGGTCGTCCGCCATCAGAAACAGCAGGTTGGGCCGCCTCGTCGACTGGCCCCGGGTGATCAGCGCGGGGGCGATTCCCGCCGCAAAGGCCCTTCGCGTCAGCACAGTCGTGATTATAATCTGGTGATAGGGGTATGTTGTCTCCTCGAACAATCGAAGTGCTGCACTCCATCGTGCAGATGTACATCGAGACCGGAGAGCCAGTTGCGTCCCGCAGCATTGCGCGTCTGCGGAAAGACAACCTGAGCGCGGCCACCATCCGCAACATCATGGCGGACCTGGCGGATCTGGGCTACCTCGATCAGCCTCACACCTCCGCCGGACGCGTCCCCACGCCCAAGGCTTTCAAGCACTTCGCACAAGGCATCGCCGCCTCCCGCGTCCCGGGAACGAACCTCGACCGGCTCCGCGAGGAACTCGGCCAGCGGAACAGCCTGGAGGAACGCGCCGAGCACAGCTCCCACCTGCTGACGGAACTCACCCGGAACGTCGGCATCGTCGCCGCCATCCCCGCCATCAGCCAGTGCCTCGATCACCTGGAACTTGTTCCCCTCTCGGAGTTTCGAGTGCTGATGGTGGTCGTCACCAGCGATGGCTTTGTGCGCAATCAGGTGGCGCACCTGACGGAACCGGTTTCCGCGGACGAACTCAGCTCCATCCGCAACTATGTCAACGTGGAGTTCGGCGGCTGGAGCCTGCAGGATATCCGCCGCGAGCTGGGCCGCCGCCTGCTGGAAGAGCGCGCCACCTACGATTCCCTGCTCCGCAAGCTCACGGTCCTCTACTCGCAGGGCCTGTTGCAGGTGGGCGTGGTGCCTCAGATCTATCTCGAAGGCGCCTCCAATCTCGTCGGCATCGACCTGCACCTCACCAAGGAGAGACTTCGGGACCTGTTCCGCGCCCTGGAGGAGAAGAAACGGCTCATGGAACTGCTCGACCAGTTCCTGGCCGACAGCAGCGCCGGCATCCAGGTGCAGATTGGACTCGGCGATGCGCACCCGGCCATGCGCGACTTCTCTCTGATCGGAATCTCGGTGGAGATGCCGGGCGGCCTGCAGACGAAAATGGCCGTTCTCGGACCGATGCGAATGAACTATCCCCGCGTCCTGTCTGCGGTCACCCAAATCGGGCTGGTTCTGAAAACTCTGCCACAATAGAAGTAAACGCCTGTTACCCTGAAACTTGGAAGAAAAGATGGAGAAAGACACGACCAACGCCGAGGCTCTGCCTACACTCGAAGGCGAGGATGTGGCAGCCATTAGCGAAGCCTCCGGCCAGCTCGAGGCCCTCGCCGCCCAGCGCGATCAACTGGAAAAGGAAAAGGCCGAATTGAACGCCCGCCTGCTGCGGCTGGCGGCGGAATTCGACAATTTCCGGAAGCGGACCGAACGGGAAAAAGCCGAAGCCATCGAGTACGGCTCCTACGACGCCCTCAAAGCGCTGCTGCCCATTCTCGATGACTTCGAACGTGCGCAGAAGGCTGAGGTGGCCGACTCCGAGTACGCGCGCGGCATCGCCCTGATCTACCAGCGAATGACCGAGGCCATGCGCAAACTGGGCATGGAACCCATCGAGGCCGAAGGCAAGCCGTTCGACCCGAACATCCACTTCGCCATCGACCGCTGTGAATCGCCTGACGTCGAGGTGGACACGGTCGTCGCCGAATACCAGCGGGGTTACACATTCAAGAACCGCCTGCTGCGAGCGGCCATGGTGAAAGTCGCGGTGAAGGGTTGAACGTGAGTAAGCGCGATTACTACGAGATTCTAGGCATCGAGCGAAGTGCCAGCGATCAGGAGCTGAAAAGCGCCTATCGGAAACTCGCGCTGAAGTACCACCCTGACCGCAATCCCGGCAACGGCGAGGCGGAAGAAAAGTTTAAGGAAGCCGCCGAGGCCTATAGCGTCCTCAGCGATCCAGACAAGAAGCGTACGTACGATACCTACGGCCACCAGGGCGTCAGCGGAGCCGGCCAACAGGGCTTCAATCCCGACGCCTTCTCCGACTTCGCCGATATCTTCGGCGATTTCTTCGGCTTTGGCGACCTCTTTGGCGGAGGCGGTGGCCGCCGCCGCAATCGCGCCCAGCGCGGCGACGACGTCCGCTACGACCTCGAAATCTCGTTCGAAGACTCCATCCGCGGCCTGGAAGCGGAAATCCAGGTGCCCCGCCTGGAACCCTGCCAGTCCTGCAAAGGCACCGGCGCCGAGAGCGAGGACGGCTGGACAACCTGCAGCGTCTGCCGCGGCCGGGGCGAAGTCTTCTATCAGCAGGGCTTCCTGTCCATCCGCAAAGGCTGCGGCCAATGCGGCGGTTCCGGCAAGATCCTGCGCAGGCCCTGCCGGCAGTGCAAGGGCGAAGCCTACATCCAGACCTCCAAGAAGTTGAAGGTCAAGATCCCGGCCGGCGTCGACACCGGCATGAAGATGCGGGTCAGCGGCGAAGGCCAGCCCGGAGCAAACGGCGGCCCGTCCGGCGATCTGTACGTCTTCCTCACCGTAAAGGCCCATCCCGTCTTCGAGCGCAAAGAGTACGACCTCCACTGCATTGTGCCCGTCAACATCGCACAGGCGGCACTCGGCACGGAGATCCACGTCCTGACCTTCGAGGGGCTGGAGAGCATGAAGGTGCCGGAAGGGCTCCAAAGCGGCGAAACACTCCGTCTGCGCGGCAAGGGCGTCCCCTACGTCAACGGCGGAGGCCGCGGCGACCTCATCGTTCACGTCGAAGTCCGCACACCCCGCAAAATCACCCGCGAACAGCGCAAACTGCTGGAGCAACTCCGCGAAACGCTGCCCGCCGAGAACGAACCCGAGGAGAAGAGCATCCTCGACAAGCTCAAAGACTATCTGATGTAGACGCCGGGGCCGCGCTTTACCGCGGCTTCCGCGCCACCACAATCAGCGAGGTGGGCGACCACGGCAGCCAAGCGTCAATTCGCTTCCACAGCCACACCAGCCGGTCGAAAATCGCAAGCTGAAACCGGGAGAAGCTCCGTTTCCGCAGGATCCTTCCGTTCAGCCACCACCCCGGCCGCGTCGGACGGTTGAACCCGAACAGCGTCTCGATCTCAAATCCCGCGGCCAGCACCTTCTCCCGCAACTCGGCCTCCGAGTAACGCCGGAAGTGCCCCAGCACCCGATCCAGTTCCCCGTACACCGACATGCCTTCGGGCACCAGCACAATCGCCCGGCCCTCGGGCATCAGTGCCCGGTGCATGTTCAGCAGACCCGTCCGGTCGTCCTCCACATGCTCCAGCACGTTCAGGCAGACAATCGTGTCCACCAGATTCTCCAGTTCGTCAAAATCACGCGGCTGACTCAGATTGCAGGTCACCGCGCGAAAATTCGGCCGGTGCGACAAACGCGACCTGAGCCGGGCCAGGTGCTCCTCGTCGATATCCGAAGCCAGGTACAGTTCCCGTCTCGGCGCCAAACATCTCGACAGATTCCCGATACCCGCCCCGATTTCCAGCACTCTCTGACCCACATAGGGCCGGATCGTATCCGCCATCCAGCGGTTGAACCGCATCGCGCCCGAGAGCGTGTCCAGAATCTCCGGACCCGACTCCTTGTAGATATCCCGCAGGAACGCAAACCGCAGCACGGTCAGCAGCGCGATCACCGCGTCCAGCTTGCCGATCTTCTTGCCTTCCTCGTAAGTGCGCCCGTGATAACTGATCGGAGTCTCGTAAATATGCACCTGCCGCTGCGACAGCTTGATGGTCACTTCGGGTTCGAACCCGAACCCGTCGCTGCGCAGTGGGATGCTGCGGATCAACGACGTCCGGAACACCTTGTAGCAGGTCCAGACATCCGTCAGGTTCAAGTCACTAAACAGGTTCACCGTACTCGTCAGGAACCAGTTCGCCAGCGAGTGCCAGAAATACAGCACCCGCCGCTCCGTTCCGACGGCGAAGCGTGTGCCATAGACCACATCGGCTTTCCCATCCAGCAGCGGGGACAAAAGCCGGCCGTACTCCCACGGATCGTACTCCAGATCCGCATCCTGGATCACCGTGTAATCGCCGCTGACATGTTCCAGCCCGGTTCTGACGGCCGCGCCCTTGCCCCGGTTCTGTTCGTGCCGGAACGCCAGCACCCGGCCCGGATAGTCGTGCGCGAACCGCGTCGCGATCTCCCACGACCCGTCATCGGAGCCGTCATCCACCACCACCACTTCCCGGTTCAATCCCTCCGGCAGCGGCGCCGCCAAAACCCGTCCCAGCAAAGCCCCGAGGAACTCTTCCTCGTTATAGACGGGCACAATAATCGACAGTAAAGGCATCGTTGTCCTGTTGCTCAGGCCAGTGGCGGCTTCTGCAGGTGCCACTTCGTCGCCTGCTCGTAGGCCAGGGCCACTCGCAACGGCGCCCCCTCTTCCCACAAGCGGCCCAGGAAGCTCAACCCTTGCGGCATGCCCTTCACAAACCCGCACGGGACCACCACCTGCGGATGCCCCGTCAGATTCGTCGAGCCCAGGCTCGAGAACGGCGGGCACACCACCACATCCCAATCCGCGAAGAACTTCTCCATCTGCTCCATCAGCAGCGTCCTCGCCCGCTGCGCTCTCAAATACTCCACAGCCGGAATCAGCCGCGCGGTGCGGAACGTATTCGGCCAATCCCCCGGGGCCTGTCCCTTCAACTGCCTCACTTTGCCATCCCGTGTGATGTCATCGAAGGCCGTCGCCGCCTCGGCGGTCAGAATCAACCCCAGAGCGCCGGCCATCGAATCCGGCACTTCCACCGGCGTCATCTTCACCCCGGCCTGCTTCAAATCCTCGATCGCCTTCAGATAAACGTCCTTCGACTCGCCGGCCGCCATCTGGTCGAACGACTTCTGCGCGATACCGATCCGCAGCCGGCTCATCGGCAGCCGCGGCTCCCAATGAAACGGCGCAGCAGTCACCGTGCGATCATGCCCGTCCGGCCCGTACATCGCATTCAGCACCAGCGCGCAATCCTCCACCGAACGGCAGATCGGCCCCACCTTGTCCATGGTCCAACTCAGACCCATCGCGCCGGTCCGAGGCACTCGTCCATAAGTCGGCCGCAGACCCACCGTGCCGCAGCGGATGCTGGGCGACACGATCGACCCGCGAGTCTCGGTTCCAATCGCGAAACCCACCAGCCCGGCCCCGGTGGCGGCAGCCGATCCCGCCGACGATCCGCTCGACGTCATCTCCAGGTTCCAGGGCGTCTTCGTCATCCCGCCAAACCACAAGCCGCCCTGCGCCAACGCACCCATCGAGAGTTTACCCACCAGCACCGCCCCGGCCTTTTTCAGCCGTGTATATACGGTGCAATCGTAATCCGGCACCTGGTCCTGGAACGGCTCGGCGCCCCAGGTCGTCCTGATGCCCTTCGTGGCGAACAGGTCCTTCAGCCCGTAGGGAACCCCGTGCAGCGGGCCCTTATACCGGCCCGCACGGATCTCCGCGTCGGCCCCCTTCGCCTGCTGCAGCGCCAGCTCTTCCGTCAGCGTGATGACGCACAGCAGCTTCGGCCCGAACCGCTTCAGACGGTCCAGGTACATCCTGGTCAAATCGGTCGAACTCACCAGCCGCGCGCGCAACAAGGCCGACAGTTCGGTCACCGGGGCGAAGGCCAGTTCCTCCACCGACGACCACGTCTTCTTCACCGGAGCGGGCTTCGCCAGCGGAACGAATCGCGAGACCCCGCCCTTCGGCTGCTTGCCCGGCAAACCGGGATGGAAACTGAACCCCGGCTCCGTATCCAGCGGCACGTTGATCTTGCGCAGCCGTTCGTAGTCCAGCGCCGCGCGCCCCAACCCCGGCAGCATCGCATCCACTTCGGCATCGCGGAACTCGAGCCCCAGCAGCTTCAGCGCGGCCGTCACCTGGTCCCGCGTGAACTTGGGCGCCGGTGGGCGCTCAGGCGGCTGCGCGGGGACGGTTTGGGCGGCCGAAAGTACGGCCATGAGCTGAAACCATTGGCGACGCTCCATGAATGTCCATGGTAATCCACCACCCCCGCCCGGCATCCGGCATCGAACATCGCACTTTGCGCCTGCCGGGCGCATCATAGGAGGAAGATGCGGATTCTTCTTTACAGCGGCAAAGGAGGCGTCGGCAAAACCAGTGTCGCCGCCGCCACCGGAGTGCGCCTGGCGGAATTGGGCTATCGCACCCTGGTCATGAGCGTCGATCCGGCCCACTCATTGGCCGACGCTTTCGACATGGAATCGGGCCTCTTCCAGGCGAAGACTTCGGAACCCCTGGAGATCGCCCCCAACCTCTCCATCCACGAGGTCAACATCCAGAAGGAGATCAAGCGGCACTGGGCCGAGATCGCCGGCTACATCACCGGCGTTCTGCGCACCTCCGGACTCAACGACGTCGAGGCCGAAGAGATGGCGATCTTCCCCGGCATGGAAGAGCTCAGCGCCATGATGTACGTCAACCAGTACCGCCGCGAGGCGCGTTACGACGTCGTCGTGCTCGACTGCGCCCCCACCGCCGAAAGCCTGCGCTTCGTCTCCATGCCGACGACTCTCGACTGGTACATGAAGCACATCTTCCCACTGCAGCGCGGCATCCTGCGGGCCGTCCGCCCGCTGGCCAATCGCGTCTCGCCCGTCGAGCTTCCACCGGACTCCTACTTCGCCAACGTCAAGGAACTCTTCAACAAGATCGAGGGCATCGACACCCTGATGGAAGATCCTTCCATCACCAGCGTGCGCCTCGTCACCAACGTCGAGAAGATGGTGGTCCGCGAAACCCAGCGCGCCTTCGTCTACTTCTCCCTGCACGGCCTCACAGTGGACCAGGTCGTGGTCGATCGCGTCCTGCCTCCCGCCATCACCGACGTCTATTTCCAGGAGTGGCGCGCCTCCCAGCAGCACTTCCTCGGCGAAGTGGAGACGTACTTCGCGCCTGTACCCGTGGCTCAGATCCCCCTGTTCCCCTACGAGATCGTGGGCCTGCCGCGCATCACGGAGCTGGCCCGTGTTCTCTACGCCGATCAGTCGGATCCGGCCGCCGTCACCCGCACCGAGCGCCCCTACGACTTCACCAAGCACGAGGGGTATTACCAGGTCCACCTCCGCGTCCCGTTCACGGAGAAAGGCGAGGTCGGCCTCTTCAAAAAAGGCGACGAACTCGTCGTCGAAATCGGAACCATCCGCCGCCACATCGGGCTGCCCGCCTCCATGATGGCCCTCACCCCCGTGCGCGCGAAGCTGGATGGTGGCATCCTGAGTGTCAGGATGGAGGAGCGCCAATGATCGATGACAAGACCAGTTCGGCCAATTGCGGCAGCTGCTTCTGCGGCGGCGCCGGACCTGCCATGAGTGATCTCCTGCGCAAGATGGGCCCGCCCGCCGGCGCCAAACAACACTTCGACACAGCGCGCATCGAATTCCTGAAGGGCATCCGCGCGCTTATCGACGCTCGCATCGAGAATCTCTCCCAGCCCGAAGCCAAGGGCACGAAAGTCCCGGTCGAGTAGTCTCCATGCGTCCACCCACGATCCTGGCCATCGCCAGCTACCAGAAGGGCCATGCCTTCCTTTACAAAGCCAAGGCTGAAGGTGCCCGCGTGCTGCTGCTCACCTCTCTCAGCCTGAAAGACCAGTGGCCGCGCGACGCCGTGGACGAAGTGTTCTACATGCCCGACGACAACAAGGTGTGGAACCGGGAAGACACCTTCAAGGCCGTCGCCTACCTCGCCCGCACCGAGTATCTCGACCGCATCGTCCCCCTCGACGACTTCGACCTCGAGCTCGCTGCCTCCCTGCGCGAGCACCTCCGCATCCCCGGCATGGGCGAAACCACCGTCCGCCGCTTCCGCGACAAACTCGCCATGCGCATGTGCGCCAACGAAGCCGCCATCGCCGTGCCCGAGTTCGTCCACATCCTGAACCACGAGCGCATCCGCCGCTTCGTCGAGCGTACCCCCGCTCCCTGGGTCCTCAAGCCGCGCAGCTTCGCCGGCTCCATCGGGATCCGCAAGGTGGAAACCGCCGACGAACTCTGGTCGCTCATCCACGAACTCGGCGACAATGCGCCCAACTACCTGCTGGAACGCTACGTCCCCGGCGACATCTTCCACGTCGATTCCATCGTGAACGACCGCGAGATCCTCTTCGCCGTGGCCAGCGGCTACGGACGCCCACCCCTCGATGTCGCCCAGGGCGGCGGCATCTTCACCACCCGCCTGCTGGAACGCGGCAGCGAGCAGGAAAAGGAACTCATCGAGCTCAACCAGCACCTGCTGAAGGCCCTCGGTCTGGTCCGCGGCGTCTCCCACACCGAGTACATCATCGGCAAGCTCGACGGCAAGGTGTACTTCCTGGAAACCGCCGCCCGCGTCGGCGGCGCCCACATCGCCGAACTCGTCGAAGCCGCCACCGGCATTAACCTCTGGGCCGAATGGGCCCGCATTGAAGTCGCCGGCGGCAAACGCGAATACAAGGTGCCCGCCGCCCGCAACGACTACGCCGGACTGCTCGTCTCCCTCGCCAGACAGGAACACCCCGACACTTCGGCCTATCAGTACCCCGAAATCGTCTGGCGCATGGACAAGCAGAACCACGTCGGCTTCATCGTCAGGGACGAATCGCACACACGCGTAGGGTCGATCCTCGGCGACCTGCAGGATCGCGTCCAGCAGGACTTCTGGGCCTACGCGCCCGCCAAGTCGACGCCCACGGAATAGACCGCTGGGAGACAATCAGATCCTCTGCTCCTCTGGTCAGACGGCCAATCGTGGTGTATGCTTCTGAGTGAATCGTACTCAGGAGGTCCTGTATGCCCGGCTGGAATCGCCGTGACGCGCTCTATCTACTCGGCTCAGCCGCTCTGCCCCTACCGGTGTGGGCGGAGGAGCCCTGGGTCGCCAAGAAGCCCGCGGAGTGGAGCGCGAAGGAGCTCCAGCACATCCTCTCCGACTCCCCCTGGGCCAAGCCGGTCTCCGTCACAGTCGGATCCAGCATGCCCAACAACGGCGGGGGCGGCGGTCGGGGCCGTGGCGGCCGCGGCGGTGGCGGTGGCGGCGTCACCATGCCCTCCGCGGATGGCGGCGGCGCTTCCTCCATGGAATCCGGCGCCGGCGGCGGAGGCCGCGGCGTGACGAACGACGGCCCCGTGGCCGCCCCCAGCGTCATCTACACGGTCCGCTGGATGAGCGCTATGCCCATGAAACTGGCCTTCGTCTACACAAGAATGGGCGCCGAAGCGTCGACCTCGCCCCAGGCCAAGGCGTTCCTCGACAAGGAAGATCAGTTCTACGTCATCAACGTCTCCGGCCCGCCGCGCAAGGGCGAAGCCCCGGCCGAGCGCCCCCGCCAGCTCACCCCCAAAGTGGAAGCCGAGATCAAGGAAGCCACGACATTAAGCTGGAAGGCCCACGACAAGGTGCAGCCCCTGGTGGTCCAGGTCTCCCAGACCAATTCATTCGCCTTCAGCTTCAGCTTCCCGCGCACTCATCTCATTGAACTCGAAGACAAGGAAGTCGAGTTCGCCACCAAACTCGGCGAGTTGTCCATAAAGCGCAAGTTCAAGCTGAAGGACATGATGTACGAAGGCAAGCTGGCGCTCTAGTCAGGCCGACAGCCATGCCAGAGCAACCGGGCATAGAAGAGATAGACGGCGACCCCCCAAAGGCCTCTACGGTCCTTCTGATACTCGGCTCGGCTCTGTTCCTGGCCAGCTTCTTCCTGCCCGCCGTCCGCGTCTCAGGCACGGATTTGGAGGGCTGGGTTTGTGCTCAAGTCACTCTGTTCAGCATCTCCGAACCGGCCGAGATGGATCTGCTGGCGTTTGGCAGCGGACTCCTGAACGTATTCATCCTGCTCTACCTGGGCGCTCGCCTCACCGGCTCGGCGCGTGGCGCCCGTCGCCTCGCGCTCTACGCCGTAGCCGTTTGCCTGGCTCTCACGTGGATCTTCTTTCGCAATGAGAAGATCCAACCCCTCATCGGCCATTACCTCTGGGCCGCCGGAGCGCTCCTCATCACAGGCTGGGAAGGGATCCAGGCCACCAAAGCTCTCTTCCTCCGCGGTTGAGCCCCTCGAACAGACCTGCGACACTGCCTTCATGTCCCCCCACTGGCGCTGGGCCGCCCTCCTTGTGTGCTCTACTCTCTCCGCCGGCGACACCAACTGGCCGGTCTACGGCGGCGACGAGGGCGGATCGAAATACTCTCCGCTCAAACAAATCCATCGCGGCAACGTGGCCACCCTCAAGGTCGCCTGGACCTTCTCCACGGGAGAGCCCCTCACGCCGCCGGGCCAGGGCAGACCGCCCGCCTTCGAAGCCACCCCCATCGTCATCGACGGCACCATGTACATCGGCACGCCCTACGGCCATGTCTACGCTCTTGACGCCGCCACCGGCAAGCAGAAGTGGTCGTACGATGCCAAGCTCATCCCCGGCAACTACGGCGACTTCGCCAACCGCGGCGTCACCTACTGGGCCGATCCCAAGGCCAAAGCCGGAGCCCCCTGCCGCCAGCGCATCTTCTTCGCCAGCATCGACGCCCGCCTCACCGCTCTCGACGCCGCCACCGGCACTCCCTGCGCGGACTTCGCCGCCAAAGGCGTCATCGATCTCGAAACCGGACTCAAACGCGGCCCCGAGTACAAAGGCGAATACGAAGAGACCTCCCCGCCCGCAGTCATCAACGGTCTGGTCATCGTCGGCTCCGCCATCGCCGACAACCACCGCGCCAAAAGCGTCTCCGGCGAGGTCCGGGCCTTCGACGCCCGCACCGGCGCCCTCAAGTGGACCTGGCACCCCATCGACACCACCAACACCGGAGCCGCCAACGCCTGGTCGATCCTCTCCACCGATCCCAAGCGCAACCTCGTCTTCATTCCTACCGGCAGTTCCAGCCCCGACTACTACGGCGGCCTCCGCCCCGGCGACAACCGTGACGCCAACTCCGTCGTCGCCCTCGACGCCACCACCGGCAAACGCGTCTGGGGCTTCCAGACCGTGCATCACGACATCTGGGACTACGACGTCGCCAACCAGCCCACCCTCTTCACCTTTCAGCGCCGCAGCCAGAGCATCCCGGCCGTCGCCTTCGGCTCCAAGACCGGCCACCTCTTCCTGCTCGACCGCACCACCGGAGCCCCCCTCTTCGACGTCGAGGAACGCAAAGTCCCCGCCAGCGACATCCCCGGTGAACAGGCGTCGCCCACCCAGCCCGTACCCCTCATGCCCAAGCCCTGGACCCGCCAGAGCCTGCCCGCCGAAGAGGCGTTCGGCCTGACCGAGACCGACAAAACCTGGTGCCGCGACCAGATCGCCGCCCTCCGCAACGAAGGCATCTTCACGCCGCCCAGCCTCCAGGGCTCCCTCATCATTCCCGGCAACATCGGCGGCATGCAGTGGGGCGGGCTCGCCTGGGACCGCGATCACAACACCCTCATCGTCCCCGTCAACAACCTCGCTGCCGTCATCAAGCTCATTCCGGCCGCCGACTTCAAGCAGGCCCGCAGCACCAACCGCATCGGAGCCGAGATCACGGAACAGAAGGGCGCCCCCTACGCCATGTCGCGGGTCCTGCTGCGCGCGCCCAGCGGTGTCCCCTGCACGCCTCCGCCATGGGGGACCCTGGCCGCCATCGACGCCTCCACCGGAGCCCTGAAGTGGCAGGTCCCGGTCGGCGCCTTCCCCGGCATGCCCGAATCCGTCGCCGCGAAATTCGGCTCCATCATTCTCGGTGGACCCATCGCCACCGCCGGAGGACTTGTCTTCCTCGGAGCCACCCTCGACCCCTTCCTCAAGGCCTACGACATCGAGACCGGCAGGGAACTCTGGCGCGGCCAGCTCCCGGCCAGCTCCCGGGCCGTCCCGATGACCTACCAGACCGGCGGGAAGCAATTCGTCGCCGTCGCCGCCGGAGGCCACGAATCCAGCCTCGGCAAGCTCGACAACACCCTCGTCGTGTTCAGCCTGCCGTAACGAAATCGAAGCTGCTCCGTCCACTCAGAACATTGGGAGGCACCCATGGGCGATCTTTTGCAGGACCTTCGCTACGCGCTCCGCACGCTCGGCCGCGCGCCGGGCTTCACCGCCGTTGTCGTACTTACGCTCGCCCTCGGCATCGGCGCCAACACGGCGATCTTCAGCGTGGTGCATGCCACCCTGCTCAAGCCCCTGCCCTTCCACGACCCCGCGCGCCTCGCCGCCGTGTGGGACACCTACCTGCCTCAGTACCCCCAACTCGGCATCTCCCCTCTGGAACTCGACAGCCTCCAGCGCGAATCCAGCCTCTTCGTCCAATCCGCCTGGTATCGCCAGGTCCCCAAGGATCTGCAGATGATGCCGCCCGGCGGTGACGCCGCCGAGGTCCATGCCACCTTCATCTCCGAGAATCTGCTGCCCACGCTCGGCGTCTCGCCGGCCCTCGGCCGCGGCTTCAACGCGAACGAGCCCGTCAATTCCGTGCTGCTCAGCCACCGTCTCTGGCAGACCCGGTTCAACGCGGATCCCAGAATCATCGGCCGCGCTTTCCGCCTGAACGAACAGGACTACACTGTCGTCGGCGTCATGCCTTCCGCCTATCAGTTCCCTGACTGGGCGGATCTCTGGCTGCCCAAAGGTCCGCTACTGGCCGACGAGCTCACCAACCCCGTACGCCACTCCCTGGGCTTCATCGGCCGCCTCCAACCGGGCGTCACCACTGCCCAGGTCGACCAGCGCTTCACCGCCATCTGCCGCCTCCTCACCGCCGAACACCCCACCACCAGCCGCGGCTTCGGCTCCCTCGTCATCGGCCTCCAGGACGACCTCACCGCGAAGCAGCGGCCCGCACTCCTCCTCCTTCTCGGGGCCGTAGTCCTTGTCCTTCTGATCGCCTGCGCCAACGTAGCCAGCCTCCTGCTCGCCCGCGCCGGCCGCCGCACCCAGGAAATGTCCGTGCGGGCCGCCCTGGGAGCCGGAGCCTGGCGCATGATCCGCCAGATGCTCACCGAAAGCCTGGTGCTCGCCCTGGCCGGTGGAGCCGCGGGTCTCCTGCTCGCCGCCTGGGCCATCGCCCTCTTCGCGCCGGAGTCCACCCAGCTCAACGCCCCGGTCATCGCATTCTCCGTCGCGGTCACGCTCTTCACCGGCGTCATCTTCGGACTCGCGCCCGCCCTGCATGCCGCCCGCACCGACCTCAACACCACCATCCGTCCCGGTTCCTCCACCGCCGGCCGTACCGCGACCACCCACAGCGCCCTCGTGGTCGTCGAGTTTGCCCTGGCGCTGGTCCTCGTCGCCGGCTCCGGCATTCTGGTGAAGTCGTTCCTGCGGCTCATGCATGTCGATCCGGGCTTCCGCCCGCAAGGCCTGCTCACCATGCGCGTCTCCATCCCGCCCTCACGCAAGCCGGCGGAACTCTACCATCGCCTCCAGGAGAAACTCCAGGCGGAGCCGGGCATCCAGGCCGTCGCCGCCGCCAACACCCTGCCGCTCGTCGCCAATCGCGCCTACTCCATGCGCTTCAACGTCCCAGGCAGCCCGCTCATCCACCCCGACAGCCTGCCCGCCGCGGAACTGCGCATCGTCAGCCCCGGTTATTTCCAAACCCTGGGCATTCCCATCAAGGCCGGGCGCGAATTCACAGAGCGGGACGTGAACGATTCCGTCGTGATCATCAACGAGACCACGGCCAGGCGCTTCTGGCCGGGCGAGGATCCTGTCGGCCGCAAGTTCATCACTGGTCCGTGGGGTCCCAAACCCAGCTACTCCACCATCGTCGGAGTCGCCGGTGACGTCCGCCAGTTCGGCCTCGACTCCGAGCCGACCAACGATTTCTACTTCCCCAGCCTCGCCGCCAACTACCTCATCGTGCGCACCACCATCCAGCCGGAGGCGCTGGCCAATACCGTCCGCCAGACTATCCGCGCCATCGACCCCGCCATTCCCGTGTCCGATATCCTCTCGATGCCGCAAATCGTCCAGGACACCTCCACCGCACGCCGCACGACAATGGCCCTGCTCACCGCCTTCGCGAGCCTGGCCCTCCTTCTGGCGCTCCTCGGCATCTATGGCGTGATCTCATGGTCCGTAGCCCAGCGCACCCGCGAAATCGGCATCCGCATGGCCCTGGGCGCCGGCACGTACACGGTCCAGCGCATGATCCTCCGCCGCGCCCTCCTGCTCAGCACCGCAGGCCTGATCCTGGGCCTGCTGGCCGCCACAATCCTCCGCCCGGTCATCCAGGCGCTGGTTCTTCGAAGTGAACCCGGGCGACCCGGCCCTATACGTGGCAATCTCCGCAGCCATGCTCCTGGTAGCCCTGGCCGCCTGCTACCTCCCAGCCCGCCGAGCTAGCCGCGTCGATCCCCAAATCGCCCTCCGCTGGGAATAGTTCAAGCGGAATCAACACACTTCCTCAATCCTCAAGAAATCCGCAATCATTGGGACGGCGGACCCCCGGGTCCGCGCGGGATCCCCCGATCCCGCCCGAGTCCACCACCACAATTCCCCCACCCATTCATCCGATAATCGAACTGCGTGTTAATCAGCATCACGAGCACAGCGGAATCAGCCACCGATCTCGGCTATCTCCTCCACAAAAACCCGTCGAATTTACACTCGGCCGATCTCTCCTTCGGCAAAGCACACGTCTTCTACACCGACGCCGAGCCCCGTCGCTGCACCGCCAACCTTCTCCTGGAACTGGACCCCGTCCAGCTCGTCCGGGGCGCCCAGCAACTCGAAGACTATGTGAACGACCGGCCGTACGTCTCGTCTTCTTTCCTCACCGTCGCCATCAGCCGAGTCTTCGGCACCGCCCTCTCCGGCACGTGCAAGCAGCGCCCGGCGCTCGTCGCCCAGCCTCTGCCCCTCGAAATCTCGGTGGCCGTCCTCCGAGCCCGTGGCGATCAGGACCTGATCCATCAGCTCTTTGAGCCTCTGGGCTACACCGTCGCCACCGCCACCCTCCCGCTCGACCCGCACTTCCCCGAGTGGGGCGACAGCCGCTATGTCTCCCTCAACCTCCAGGGCCTGGTCACCGTCCACGACGCGCTCTCACACCTCTACGTCCTGCTGCCCGTCCTGGACGACCACAAGCACTACTACATCGGCGACGCCGAGGTGGACAAACTCCTCCGGCACGGCGAAGGCTGGCTCGGCCGCCACCCGCGCCGCCAGTTGATTGTCCAGCGCTACCTCCGCCGCAAGGCCACCCTCATGAGCGAGGCCTTTGCCCGGCTGCTCGATGACGAGTCCGCCACGGTGGAAGCCGGTGAAACCAGCACCGAACAATCGGCCCTCGCCGAAAAGGATCTGGAGCGCCCCATGACGCTCCACACCCAACGCCTCAACCAGGTCGCCGCCCGCCTCAAGGAACTGGGCGCCCGCTCCATCCTCGACCTCGGCTGCGGCGAGGGCAAACTCCTCCGCCGCCTCCTGGCGGACCGCACCATCGAGCGCATCGCCGGCATGGACGTCAGCCACCGCTCGCTCGAAATCGCCTCCGCCCGCCTGCGCCTCGACCGCATGTCCGAACGCCAGCGCAAACGCATCCAGATCTTTCAAGGCTCCGTCCTCTACCGGGACAACCGCCTCGCCGGCTTCGACGCCGCCGCGCTCGTCGAGGTCATCGAACACCTCGACCCGCCGCGCCTCGCCGCCCTCGAACGCGTCGTCTTCGAATTCGCACGGCCGCAGCACGTCCTCATCACCACCCCCAACCGCGAGTACAACGCTTTGTTCCCTACCCTGCCCGAAGGAAAGCTCCGCCACGGCGATCACCGCTTTGAGTGGACCCGCGCCGAATTCACCACCTGGGCCCAGGCGACCGCCGCCCGCTTCGCCTATCAGGTCCGTTTCGAGCCCGTCGGACCGCTCGACGAGCAACACGGCGCACCCTCGCAATTGGCCCTCTTCTCTCTGCCGCAGGCGGTTTCCGCATGAGGCTCATCGAAATCCCCGAGCTCGCCCTCGTCACCCTCATCGGAGCCTCCGGTTCCGGCAAGTCCACCTTTGCCCGCGGCCACTTCCAGTCCACCGAAATCCTCTCGTCCGATTTCTTCCGCGGTCTGGTGAGCAACGACGAGAACAACCAGGCCTGCTCCGCCGACGCCTTCGACACGCTCTATTACGTCCTCGGCAAGCGGCTCGCCCGAGGCCTCCTCACCGTCGTAGATGCCACTAATGTCCGCCCCGACGACCGCAAACGTCTGGTCGAGCACGCTCGCCGCTACCACTGCATAGCCGTAGCCCTCGTCCTTCATACGCCCGAGCGCGTCTGTCTCGACCGCAATAGCAGCCGGCCTGATCGCGACTTCGGCGCCCATGTCGTTCGCCGCCAGATCAGCGACCTCAAACGCGGACTCCGCGGCCTCGATCGCGAAGGGTTCCGCTACGTGCACACCATCGAACCCGGCGAAGAGATCGAGATCCGCCGGACTCCGCTGTGGAACAACCGTAAGCAGGAAACCGGCCCGTTCGACATCATCGGAGACATCCACGGCTGCGCCGCCGAACTGCGAGCCCTGCTCCAGCAACTCGGCTGGCAGCCCAATTCTCTGGAAACGACCGAAGCACCCTGGGGCGCGGAATCCTGGAGCCATCCCGCGGGCCGCAAGGCGATCTTCCTCGGCGACCTCGTCGATCGCGGCCCCTTCATTGCCGACTCCCTCCGCATCGTCCGCAACATGTGCGCCGCAGGCCACGCCCTCTGCGTCCCCGGCAACCACGACATGAAACTCATGCGCTGGCTGCAGGGCAAAAACGTGCAGATCCGCCACGGGCTGGAACAGTCCATCGCCGAGCTCGAGTCCTGGCCGCCCGAAGACCGCGCCAAACTCGTCACCTTTCTCAACGGCCTCGTCAGCCACTACGTCCTCGATCAGGGCCGTCTCGTCGTCGCCCACGCCGGCCTGCGCGAGGAAATGCATGGTCGTGGCTCCGGCGCGGTGCGCGAATTCTGCCTGTTCGGCGAGACCACCGGCGAAACCGATGAGTTCGGCCTGCCCGTCCGCTACAACTGGGCCGCCGAGTATCGCGGCAAAGCCAAGGTCGTCTACGGCCACACACCGGTCCCCGAACCCGAGTGGCTCAACAACACGATCAATATCGATACCGGCGCCGTCTATGGCGGCCGGCTGACCGCCCTCCGCTACCCGGAACGGGAACTCGTCACCCAACCTTCCGCCTCGCAATACGCCGTACCGGCCCGGCCCATCGGTCACGCGGTCACCCAGCCGCGCACCATCCAGCAGCATTTGGACGATGTGCTCGACCTCGAGGACGTCACCGGCAAACGCGTCGTCGAAACCTCGCTTCAACGGGCCATCACCATTCGCGAGGAGAACTCCATCGCCGCTCTGGAGGTCATGAGCCGCTTCGCCACCGAGCCCCGCTGGATCATCTACCTGCCGCCCACCATGTCTCCGGCCGAAACCTCCACCCTGCCGGACTACCTCGAATACCCAACCCAGGCCTTCGACTACTTCCGGCGGAACGAAGTCCAGCACGTCGTGTGCGAGGAAAAACACATGGGCTCGCGCGCCGTGGTCGTCGTCTGCCGCGACGCACCCTCCGCCCGCGAACGCTTCGGAGCCGCCGACGGCCGCCAGGGCGCCTGCTACACCCGCACCGGCCGGCCCTTCTTCCCGGAACCGGCCGAAGAGGCTGAACTCATCGCGCGAATCCAGGCAGCCCTCACAACGGCGGGCTTCTGGGACGAATTCAATTCCACCTGGTTCTGCCTCGACTGCGAACTCATGCCGTGGTCGGCCAAGGCCCGCGATCTTCTACAGCGTCAATACGCGCCCGTCGGCGCCGCCGGTGTCGCCTCCCTGGAAACCGTGGTCGAGGCTCTGCGCCGCAGTCCCGCCGCGGCTCATCTCGTCGAGCCCTACCAGCGCCGACTGCGCCGCGTCCGCCAGTATCGCGACGCCTACCGCCGCTACTGCTGGCCCGTTCAATCACTCGCCAACTACCGCCTGGCGCCCTTCCACCTCCTGGCCTCGGAAGGCGCGGTCCATTCCACCAGAACGCATCGCTGGCACATGGAAACCCTCCACCGGCTGGCCGCCGCCGATCCCGGGTTCCTCGTGGCCACACCTTTCCTCGAACTCGACCTGAACAACGAAGCGGCCATCGCCGAAGCCACGAAATGGTGGGAGACCCTCACCGCGAAAGGTGGCGAAGGCATGGTCGTCAAACCCCTGGACTACATCGCCAAGGGCCCCAAAGGCGTCATCCAACCCGCCATCAAATGCCGTGGACGCGAGTACCTCCGCATCATTTACGGACCCGAATACACAGCCGAAGACCAGCTCCCCCGCCTCCGGGCGCGCAGCCTCAGCGGCAAACGCTCCCTGGCCCTGCGTGAATTCGCCTTGGGTCTGGAAGCGCTCCAGCGATTCACCGCCCGAGAACCCCTCCGCCGGGTCCACGAATGCGTCTTCGGAGTCCTCGCCCTGGGATCCCGAACCAGTCGACCCGCGGCTCTGACGGCCCCGCCGCCTCTCGGCGGGGTCCGTCTGCTCAGCCCCCTCAGTGCCGCAACTTGACGTGCACGACATGGTGCTCATGCGGTTCCTTCGTCGTGTGTACCAGCACACCGCCCATCAGCGGCTGCCACACCTCCGACAGAATGTAGCCTCCATTCACCTTGTCGAACACAATGTGCGCGTCGCTGGCACTCTGGTGCTCCGGCGGTGCCAGCCAACACAGAATGGCCTCCATCGACTCGGCGCCCTTCAGCTTTGGATCACCGAGAATCGCCACATTCCCTTCATCCCGGTGGATGTCGAACTCATAGGTGCCCGCGGGCAGAGTCTTCGATCCGGCCTGGAACGCAAAGGGAATCTCCGCCTTCAACATATCGGCGCCAAAGGCGCACGGCATAGCGCACGACAACAGCGCCACCCCCAGCAACGGTGCGCTGAATATCTGCCAACCACGGTTCTTCATTTCATTACCTCCTGCCAACGGCCTCGCTTCCAGCGCGGTCACCAATAAAGACGGTGCTCAGCCACTCACGGGCAACTCGCTTCCATCGGGTAGATCCAGCCCTCCAGGGCAGGTAGCACCCCATCCCGTACTATATGCCGGTCCTCCCACCCAAATGAGCGCTTACTTTCCTCTTGCCCGGCCGCCGTATTTGATCTACTCTGTAGACCTAATGCCCGACTACCTGGGTGAGTTCGAGCAGATCGTCCTTCTGGCCATCCTTCGCCTCGACGGCTCCGCCTACGGGCGTCCCCATCCGCCGTAGGCGGAGCCGTCGAGGCGAAGGATGGCCAGAAGGACGATCTGCTCGAACTCACCCAGGTAGTCGGGCGTAGGTTTACAGAGTAGATCAAATACGGCGGCCGGGCAAGAGGAAAGTAAGCGCTCATTTGGGTGGGAGGACCGGCATATGTACGGGATGGGGTGCTACCTGCCCTGGAGGGCTGGACTACCGCGATGGAAGCGAGTTGCCCGTGAGTGGCTGAGCACCGTCTTTATTGGTGACCGCGCTGGAAGCGAGGCCGTTGGCAGGAGGTAATGAAATGAAGAACCGTGGTTGGCAGAGATTCAGCGCACCGTTGCTGGGGGTGGCGCTGTTGTCGTGCGCTATGCCGTGCGCCTTCGGCGCCGATATGTTGAAGGCGGAGATTCCCTTTGCGTTCCAGGCCGGATCGAAGACTTTCTGCCCGCGGGCACCTATGAGTTCGACATCCACCGGGATGAAGGGAATTCGTGGCGATTCTCGGTGATCCAAAGCTGAAGGGCGCCGAGTCGATGGAGGCCATTCTGTGTTGGCTGGCACCGCCGGAGCACCAGAGTGCCAGCGACGCGCACATTGTGTTCGACAAGGTGAATGGAGGCTACATTCTGTCGGAGGTGTGGCAGCCGCTGATGGGCGGTGTGCTGGTACACACGACGAAGGAACCGCATGAGCACCATGTCGTGCACGTCAAGTTGCGGCACTAGGGGGCTGAAAGAAAACGGACACCGACGAGAGGCGGCGGGGCCGTCAGAGCCGCGGGTCGAGCTGGTTCGGATTCGAGGGCGAGGACTCCGAAGAGCATTCGTGGACCCGGCGGAGGGGTTCTCGGGCGGTGAATCGCTGGAGCGCTTCCAGACCCAAGGCGAATTCACGCAGGGCCAGGGAGCGTTTGCCGCTGAGGCTGCGCGCCCGGAGGCGGGGGAGTTGGTCTTCGGCTGTGTATTCGGGTCCGTAAATGATGCGGAGGTACTCGCGTCCACGGCATTTGATGGCGGGTTGGATGACGCCTTTGGGGCCCTTGGCGATGTAGTCCAGGGGTTTGACGACCATGCCTTCGCCACCTTTCGCGGTGAGGGTCTCCCACCGTTTCGTGGCTTCGGCGATCGCCGCTTCATTGTTAAGGTGGAGGATTCGAGGAAAGGTGTGGCCACGAGGAACCCCGGGATCGGCGGCGGCCGGCCGGTGGAGGGTTTCCATGTGCCCAGCGATGCGTCTTGGTGGAATGGACCGCGCCTTCCGAGGCCAGGAGGTGGAAGGGCGCCAGGCGGTAGTCGGCGAGTGATTGAACGGGCCAGCAGGATAGCGGCGGTAGGCGTCGCGATACTGGCGGACGCGGCGCAGTCGGCGCTGGTAGGGCTCCGACGAGATGAGCCGCGGCGGAACTGCAGCGCAGAGCCTCGACCACGGTTTCCAGGGAGGCGACACCGGCGGCGCCGACGGGCGCGTATTGACGCTGTAGAAGATCGCGGGCCTTGGCCGACCACGGCATGAGTTCGCAGTCGAGGCAGAACCAGGTGGAATTGAATTCGTCCCCAGAAGCCCGCCGTTGTGAGGGCTGCCTGGATTCGCGCGATGAGTTCAGCCTCTTCGGCCGGTTCCGGGAAGAAGGGCCGGCCGGTGCGGGTGTAGCAGGCGCCCTGGCGGCCATCGGCCGCTCCGAAGCGTTCGCGGGCGGAGGGTGCGTCGCGGCAGACGACGACCACGGCGCGCGAGCGCATGTGTTTTTCCTCGCACACGACGTGCTGGACTTTCGTTCCGCCGGAAGTAGTCGAAGGTTGTAGGTTTAGGGGTATTCGAGGTAGTCCCAAGGTGGGGTTCGGCCGGAGACGTGGTGGGCGGCAGGTAGACGTCCGGTGAGACGTTCCCGTTCCGGGTAGGAGGGCGGTCAGCCGGCCGCCATGACAGCATTATTGATCGTGTTGTTGAGCCACTCGGGTTCGGGGACCGGTGTGTGGCCGTAGACAACCTTGGCTTTGCCGCGCGGCCCAGTTGTAGCGGACGGGCAGGCCGAACTCATCGGTTTCGCCGGTGGTCTCGCCGAACAGGCAGAAACCCGCGCACCGCGCCGGAGCCACGATTTCCTCGCGCAGGCCGGCGTGGACGAGACGGCCCTGATCGAGGACGTAGTGGATGCGGGGCCGGATTGAGAAAGGTGACGAGTTTGGCGCGGTCTTCGGGCGGCCATGGACTGTTCCAGCCCGTGGCGGATCTACAGTTTTCGCCCTGCAGCCAGCGCATGAGTTTCATGTCGTAGAGCTACCAGGACGAGGGCGTGGCCTGCGGCGCACATGTTGCGGAATGCGGAGGGAGTCGGCAATGAAGGGGCCGCGATCGACGAGGTCGCCGAGATCGCGCTCCAGGCCCGCGGGATGGCTCCAGGATTCCGCGCCCCAGGGTGCTTCGGTCGTTTCCAGAGAATTGGGCTGCCAGCCGAGTTGCTGGAGCAGGGCTCGCGGTTCGAGCAAGTGATATTGCTCCGATGAGTTTTTTTCCTGCTTTTAGGTTGTTCCACAGCGGAGTCCGGCGGATCTCAAGATCCTTTGGCCAGGAATGCTGTGCGTCACGTCCCTTTCCGCGATCGAGGCCGCGGAGTCCGCGTTTGAGGTCGCTGATCTGGCGGCGAACGACATGGGCGCCGAAGTCGCGGATGCGGCTGCTATTGCGGTCGAGACAGACGCGCTCGGGCGTATGAAGGACGAGGGCTACGGCTATGCAGTGGTAGCGGCGAGCGTGCTCGAAGCCAGGAAAGCGTTGCGGTCGTCGGGGCGGACGTTAGTCATCATCTACGACGGTGGAGCATGCGGCGAGCCGCTGCGAGGACGTAATAGAGCGTGTCGAAGGCGTCGGCGGACGGCCTGGTTGTTCTCGTCGTCTCAAAGTCTCGCGGAAGAAATCGGACATCGTGGACTGGAAGTGGGCCGCGGGGCAAAGGTGGACTTGCCGGAACCGGAAGGCGGCGGAGCTCGGGGATTTCGATGAGCCTCATGCGGAACCGCCTGCGGCAGAGAGAAGAGCCGTTGCTCGTCGAGCGGTCCGAGCACTCGAAACGGACCTGATAGGCGAAGCGGCGGCGGTCGCCCTAGGGGCCCAGGTGGTGAATTCGGGCGCAGGGTCCACTCAAAGCGGTGAGTGTACGGATTCTATCGTGTTTCCCTATTAACCTTAGCAATATG